>CAJLLT010000006.1 GCA_905207625.1 uncultured Eubacteriales bacterium
CGACACCGCCTTTTCCGGCAGAAAGGCGGCTGTCCCGACATAAATTCAATCTGCCGGAGAAACTGAGGAACTGAAAATGGCAAAAGAAAAAGATTATTCCAACCTTAAGCCCGGCGAACCCCTGAAGCAGTCCACAATGATGATTCTTTCTGTTGCGGCAGGCCTTCTGGTACTCCTGATCGTTCTTTCCTTCGTCTGGTTCAAATCCGCTATTCCCGTTTTTGTGGGTATCGGAATCCTGGCGTTTGCGATCCTCTGCACCCTGCCCAACCTTATCCCCTTCTTCAGAGGCAAGAAGATCGAACGTCTTATCAAACAGGGCAAATACAACCCCCCCAAGAAAAAGAACTTCAATCCCAACGACAGATGGGGCGACAGCCTGTAACGGCCGCCTTATCCGGGCGCGGCAAACACCGATCTAACTGAATAAAAAACCTGCAGGAAACGCAGTCGCGGGAACAGTGCCGAAAGGCCGTTTCTGAGGAAAGTCCGAGCTCCCATGGGCAGAATAACGGATAACGTCCGCCGAAGGCAACTTCCGGGAAAGTGCAACAGAAAAAAACAGCAGATTCGTCTGCAACGGTGAAAAGGTGGGGTAAGAGCCCACCGGGGCGACGGTAACGCCGCCCGTCAGTGTAAACCCTATTCGGAGCAATACCGCATACGGGACAGGGGGATACCCCCGGTGCGCCCATCACGTCCCAAAGGTAGCTGGAGATTTACGGTAACGTAAATTCGAGATAGATGACTGCATGCCGCTTTGCGGCTTACAGAACTCGGCTTATATTCCTGCAGGTATTTTTATGCCCATTCATATTGACAGCATTTTACATCAGTAAGGAGTATTCTTTCATATGGAATACGCAAACACACAAAGAAAGACAAAGATCGTCTGCACCCTCGGCCCTGCCTCCTCCGACATAGGTACGATCCGCGAACTTATGCTTGCGGGTATGGACGTGGCGCGTTTCAATTTTTCTCACGGAACCCACGAAAGCCATTTGCAGACGTTGGATATACTGAAACAGGTCCGGGATGAGCTGGATCTTCCCGTAGCGGCAATGCTTGACACCAAAGGACCGGAAATCCGCCTGAAAACGTTTTCCGGCGGCAAGGTCCTTTTGGAAAAGGGACAACTTTTCACCCTTACCACCCGGGACGTGGACTGCAACAGGGAAGTTGCGTCAATTTCCTACAAAGGGCTTCCGTCAGACGTTTCGGAGGGAACGACCATACTGATAGATGACGGACTTATCGAACTTACCGTCATAAAGGTAGGCGGAGAGGACATCGTCTGCCGCGTGGAAAACGGAGGGTATGTTTCGGACAGAAAGAGCATAAATGTACCAAACACGGACCTTTCCATGCCTTATCTGAGCGCTCAGGACAGATCCGACATAACCTTCGCCGCCGAAAACGGGTTCGATTTCATTGCGGCGTCTTTTGTCCGTTCCGCGGCAGACATTCTAGACATAAAAGCCCTTCTCAAGGAACTTGACTGCAACACAATAAACATCATCGCAAAGATAGAAAACCGCCGGGGTGTGGAAAATATCGATGAAATAATCGGAGTCTCCGACGGAATTATGGTCGCCAGAGGCGACATGGGCGTGGAAATTCCCTTTGAGGAGGTTCCCTCCATACAGAAAAAAATAATCCGGAAGGTTTATAATGCGGGCAAGCAGGTCATTACCGCAACCCAGATGCTTGATTCCATGATAAAAAACCCCCGTCCCACCCGTGCCGAGGCTACGGATGTGGCAAATGCCATATACGACGGAACAAGTGCGATTATGCTTTCCGGAGAAACAGCGAACGGTCTCTACCCCGTAGAAACAGTCCGTACCATGGACAAGATCGCCCGCCGCACAGAACAGGATATCGATTACGTCAAGATCTTCCGGAACAGAGAGATAAACCTCAATCCGGATATAACGAATGCGATTTCCCACGCCACCTGCACAACCGCCCATGACCTGGGCGCCGCCGCAATAATTTCCGTTTCAAAGTCCGGGAAAACAGTCCGCATGATCTCAAAATACCGGCCCGCCTGCCCCATAATAGGATGCAGCACCGAGCCGCATGTCTGCCGCCAGCTCAACCTTTCCTGGGGAGTGACTCCCATGCTGATTGCGGAGGAAAACAATACCGATGAGCTTTTCGAACATACCGTAGACGCTGCCCTGGAGAAGAAATTCATACATCAGGGAGAACTTGTGGTCATCACCGCCGGAGTCCCTCTGGGAATATCCGGAACAACAAATCTGCTCAAGGTCCATGTGGCGGGACATATTCTCGTAACCGGAAGAGGTCTCAACGAAAAAACCACCTGCGCAAGTCTTTGTGTCTGCAACGACATCGACGATGTAAAGAAAACCTTTTCCCCGGGAGATATTCTGGTAGTTCCCTATACAAACAACCAGATGCTTCCCTACCTGAAAAAGGCTTCGGCGATCATAACCGAACAGGGCAACGAGACCTCCCACGCCGCGGTTGTAGGTCTGAGTCTTGATATTCCGGTAATAATCGAAGCCGAAAACGCAACAAAGATACTGCGCTCCGGTGCGGTAGTTACTGTGGACTCCGCAAAGGGTGTGGTATACTATTCCGGTGCGCAAAACTGATCCGGAGGAACACAGAAACCCGGTTTCACGGTGAATAAACATGAAAAACTGCGAAAACAAATTGAAAAACGGGACTCCCGGCAACGATTTCAAAATCTCCCGCATCTGCAACGAAACGGGAGAGATCGTCATGACCGAATACACCGTATTCCCGGGTATAAACCTGATATACAATGACGTACACGCTCAGGGGTGCCTGCCCGAGTCCGGAATTCCCGATACTGTTTTCGAAATCAGCCACTGCAGGGAAGGACGGATAGAGTGCCACTCCGGCAACGGTTTTTTTTACCTGACTCCGGGCGATATGTCTGTGGCAAAACCGACTGATATCGAATACGGATCATACTTTCCGCTGCGCCATTACCACGGAATAACGGTTCGCATCAATACCGCCAAAACTCCCGGTTGTTTATCCTGCTTTCTTGAAGATGTGGAAGTAAACCCGGAAAAACTTATGGAAAAGTTCTGTTCGGGTCCGGAAGCGTACATTGCCAGATCAAACGAATCAATAGGGCATATTTTTGCGGAGTTGTATTCCGTTCCCGAAAACATACGGAAAGGATATCTCAAAGTAAAAATACTTGAACTTCTGCTTTTTCTGAGCAGTCTGGATCTGTCAAAAGAAAAGAAGAATGCGACGTCCGTTTCCAAGACCCAGGCGGATCTTGCAAAGGACATCGCCCGTTACCTTACCGGAAATATGGATAAACGGATCACTATAGAAGAACTTTCAGATATGTTTCATATTTCGGAAACTCAGCTGAAAAGCAGCTTCAGAGCCGTTTACGGAAATTCCGTCTACGCCTATATCAGAGAACAGAAAATGCAGGCAGCCGGACTCATGCTCCGGTCCGGGAATGCCACGGTCCTGGAAGTAGCCGGGAAATTCGGCTACGATAACAGTTCAAAGTTTGCAAAAGCTTTTTCCGATGTTATGGGAGTAACCCCCTCTGAATACAGAAAAGAAAATATTCCCCCAAGCCACTGAAGCACATAAGTTAAAGTGCCGCCCCGACAGCCTTAAATGCTCGGGGCGGTATTCTTTATTCCGCGGAAAACATTACACGGCAGGAACCAGAAGATTTCCCCGGCAGAGGAAATTCCGTCCGAATGGAGTGTTTTTCTTTCTTTTCGGAGTGGAAAACATAAGAATTTCAGGATATAATTACATTGAGCTCAGCAAAGAGCTGTAATTTTTCGACATACGGTTAGCAAACGCTAACCCAAATACGGAGGTTTAACCATGAGTGTAGTGATCGTGGGCGGTAACGAATGTATGGCCCGCAGATATGAGGAAATCTGTGCGGAATACTCATGTTCCGCCAGAATATATACAAAAACTGTCCGTGGAATAACGAACATCGGAACCCCTGATCTTCTGGTTCTGTTTACAAACACAATGTCCCATAAGATGCTGGATGTTGCCGCCGGACAGGCAAAGAAAAAGAATATTCCCATTGCCAGATGTCACTCAAGCTCCATGTCAGCGCTCAGAAACATTCTCAGTGAAAATACGGCAGGAGGTGCGGAACGTGTTTGAAAACCTTGTGGTGGAATACTGTGCGCCCACAATGGCGGGGCTGAAAACCGGAAACCTTTTTACCTGCCCGAGAAATGATGACAAACAGCTGGCGGAGAGACTCAGAATCATAAACAGGTCCCTTGTTCCTCACGGAATACGGCTCATACCCCTGAAATTTTACAGGGACAGGGTTCTGCTGTATATGTACAGACCTGACCGGCTCGACCGGGATCTTCGGGACGGGACGGCACAGCAGATCCTTTCCGAAAGAAACTATCCCTGTGCGGATTCTGAAAAATGCCTGGTCAAGCTACGCAGACAGTTGGCAGAAAACAAAGATTTTCCGCACGAAATAGGACTTTTTCTCGGATATCCGTCCGAAGATGTGGAAGGATTCATTTCCCATGGGGCAAAGGACGCAAAATGCGTGGGAATATGGAAGGTGTACGGAGACAGGGATGCGGCTGAAAAAAAATTTGCCGCCTACCGGAAATGTACCCGACTTTATTGTGACGCATATAAAAAACATCGCTCGCTGGATCGGCTTCTTGTAGGCTGACAGTAAATAAGAAAGGTTGGTATTGACAATGAATAAAGTAGCAATAGTATACTGGAGTGGCACGGGAAACACCGCCGCAATGGTTGAGGCTGTTGCCGACGGAGCTAAGCAAAAGGGTGCGGAGACAAGCGTCTTCACCGCCGCGGAGTTCTCCGGGGACATGGTAAAGAACTTTGATGCCATAGCCTTCGGTTGTCCCTCAATGGGTTCAGAGGAACTGGAAGACAGTGAATTTCAACCCATGTTTGAAGGTTGCAAACCCTATCTTAAAGAAAAAAAGATCGCACTTTTCGGCTCTTACGGCTGGGGTGACGGAGAATGGATGAGAAACTGGGAGGAAAACTGCCTGTCCGAAGGATTCACTCTCGTCTCAGATTGCGTAATATGTAATGAAGCCCCCGATGACGATGCCGTTTCCGCCTGCAAAGCTCTCGGAGAGGCCCTGGCATAACACTGCCGGTAAAACCTTCCGCAAAAGAGCATGATTTCATTGTATTCTATGCGGATAATGTATCGAAGGGCACCTGCGATAAAACAGATGCCCTTCCGGCATTACACGGGGAAGATAGTGCAACGAATAATATTCTGCCGCACTGTCTTTCCGTTTTCATTTCATATGCGGTTGCGCTTTTCTGCACAGTTTGTTATCGTTACTATGCTTTTGCCCATGCCGACACTTTGAAATTCGTGTCGGCATGGGCATTTTATGCGACACAAGTTACCTGCTTGTCCGGATGCTTGTCTTGCGCCTGCCCCCTCAAATTCACGCTCTGTTTCTGCCGAATTTCAGATGTCCACGATGCCGCTCTCCGTTTTGATTTTGTCAGATTCATGCACTGCGATTCCCGAAACAAAACAGTGCACAGAGCACGGCCGACACAGTGACCTGCTCCGGCATACGGCGGCATCTTACCCCGAAGTGCCGGAGACGGGAGTTGTATTTCCGGAGGCTTAAAAATATCTGCAGAAGAGCCAGTTCTTTCATCTTCAATCATGCTGAAACGGAGCTCCGAAAGAACACCTCTGCCGTAGAACAGCCTAAAATCGTGCGAGCTTTTTGAATCCGCTTTGCATCCCGCGGCGGATACGGGCAATGCGGCTGTACACCCGAGGTCTCTTTCATATCCGAGTACATCGTATCACTACTTGCAGCCAACACACTCAGCCCCGTCTGAAGATATCTCTTGTATAAACCTTGTCAGTTACATCGTCAAGGCAGATGTCATAGCGGTTTGCGATAATAGCGTTGCACCTTTCCTTGAATTCTGTAAGATCGTTGACGATCTCGCTACCGAAGAATGTTTCGCCGTCCTTCAATGTCGGCTCATAAATAATAACCGTTGCGCCTTTGGCTTTAATTCACTTCATTACCCCCTGAATGGACGACTGACGGAAGTTATCCGAATTGGATTTCATCGTAAGCCGATACACGCCTATAGTAACAGGCGTTTCCTTGGCTTTGCTATATGCGTTATCTTCTTCATAGCCGTAGTAACCTGCCATACGAAGTACGCGGTCGGCAATAAAGTCTTTGCGCGTCCGGTTGGATTCCACAATAGCCTCAATAAGGTTTTCCGGCACATCGGCATAGTTGGCAAGGAGCTGTTTTGTATCTTTGGGCAGACAATAGCCGCCGTAACCGAATGAAGGATTATTGTAATGATTGCCGATCCGAGGATCAAGGCACACGCCGTCAATGATTTGCTTTGTGTCAAGTCCTTTCATTTCGGCATAGGTGTCAAGTTCGTTAAAATAGGAAACACGAAGCGCAAGATATGTATTAGCGAACAGCTTTACTGCTTCTGCCTCGGTGAATCCCATGATCAGGGTGTCAATGTTCTCTTTGATTGCGCCCTCCTGCAAGAGCTTTGCAAAATCATTTGCAGCTTTGATAAGTCTCTCGTCGCCCATATCCGTGCCGACAATAATACGGCTGGGATAAAGGTTGTCATAAAGAGCCTTTGACTCGCGGAGAAATTCCGGACTGAAAATGATATTTTTGCAGTTATACTTTTCTCTGACCGCCGCCGTAAATCCGACAGGAATAGTGGACTTTATGACCATAACCGCATTCGGATTGTACTTCATAACAAGCTTGATGACCGATTCAACTGCCGAGGTATCAAAGAAATTCTTCTGGCTGTCGTAATTGGTCGGAGCGGCAATAATGACAAAATCTGCGTCCTTGTATGCGCTTTCCGCATCAAGTGTCGCCACAAGATCAAGCTCTTTTCCGCAAGATATTTTTCTATATAATCGTCCTGTATGGGCGATTTTCTTTGGTTAATCAATTCCACCTTCTCCGGAATGATGTCAACCGCTTTTACTTTATTATGCTGTGCCAAAAGCACCGATATTGACAAACCGACGTAACCGGTTCCGGCAACTGCAATGTTCATATTTGTTTCTCCTTGTATCATTTTGCTTATTCTAATTCAACTTCTACATATACCTATTTCTTTTTAAGAGGAGAACGAAGTTTCAGCCATCTCAACGCCAATTTTGCGGAATTATAATCTACAGCTAAAAATGCGGTTGAACAAATCAAAACTTCTGCCACAAAAACAGCTATAGCTATCACAACCCATAGTAGTAAGGTGAATTCAAATTCAATCATTATCCCATTAGCAAGCCATCCACTCGCTACAATAAGCAAAGCAATTGTACATTGAAAAATAATACTTGACTTGACACCATTGTGCAATAAGCACCTACTGTTTACAAACGCAAACCAAATATTTCTTTGTATCGAAGCAAGAATCATAACAACAAGTACGCCGCTAATTCCCCAAAAAAGTGCCCCCACAATACCAGCTACGACTTGAAATACAAGATTCACAATGTTTGAAGCCCGGTTTTCCCTGTATATACCCGCAGCATTGACAACTGCCGTCATAGGAATGCGGCAAGAATACAAAGCCGCCCAAACAGATATCAAAACCGCATACACTGGATAAATATAATTCACATCATCAACGACATTTGTGTACAATTTAACGAACGGAATTGCCATAACTGCCATTGTTGAAAACACAATTGAAATTATTAATGAAACAGCAAAATCGTATATTCTATACGATTCGGTAACATCCTTTCCTCGGCACAAATTTTGCCCCATTTTAGGTGCAACTCCCGAGCTCAAAGCAGAAACAATCGAGATCATAGTCGATGCGATCATACTGTATACCGCATATACATTTGCTTCCTTAAATCCAAGAACCTGTGAAATAATAATTGTTGGAAGTGAAACACTTGTATTGATGGATATTTGTAGGAGAAGTGCATCCCATCGATCGTTTGTAACAGAAAAATCGCGCGTCGGCGGAGCATCGTAATTCACATTTGAATAATTCCGTTTTATATAGATTCTCAATATCAACGACCGCACCAACAGAGTCAATATCGGAACAATTTTAACAAAAACAACGCTTATGTTAAATTGAAGTAGTAGCCAGACAAAGCAAAAGCGAAGCAACTGCGCAATAATAAACGCATTTGAGATTACATATTCTTTTCTATCCGCCGTCAGCAAAACACGATACTTTGCCATAGTGAAAAAATCAAGTGCCCCATATGTCCCTATGACAAAGACAAGTGATACAAACTCCCATCGGCTTAACGCATCTGATGAGGAAATAATCGGGAAAAGCAGAGAAAGGGCAACAACAAGGATAAAATAAATTCCACTGATACGCCGATATTGCTTCTGAGAATACGAAAGAATGCCATTTGTCTGCTCAACATTGTTTTCGGCGAGCGGCTTAAACAGCGAATGTATCAGGGTAAGCCCAATCCCGGCTTCAAGGTAGGAAAAGTACGAAATAAAACTATTTGCTGTCGAAATAATCCCATTCACTTCCGAGCCATATACTGCAAGATACAGGCGCGGCAAAAAAAGTCCCACCAACATATTGACGATTTGCAATACTGCGTAACTCGCCATATTTGTAATAAGACGTCCCTGTTTTTTATCTTTGTTCTTCATAGCGTCTCCTGATCTATTATCCTAAGCAGTTCTGGCGTCGATATAAATTCTGCATCCGGAACATTTTTGATAATCGTGTGAAGAAGCCATGATAACCCTTTCAGATTCTCGCACGCATTTTCTCGATTGATTGAACCGATATAATTGAACCGATGACTGTTGATAATTGCAGGCTTTCGGTTCCGAAATGCTCTCATAACTTGGTAATAGCACTCTTTTGCGCTTTTGGTGGGGTTTTGTTGGTATGCCGGTTCGTATGCGCAATTTCTAACTGTATAAACTTGTCCAATGCGGTTTTTCTGCCCCAAGAAACGCAGTCGGCGTTTCATAGCATTACCGTTTTCGATGCCCGCAGGAACATTTTGCCAGCACCCGCTTTGTATGCCACGTACTCCGACTTGGGCAAGTGAATCTTCTAATGAATCATCCCAAACAAAGCACGAAGCGACAAATGTTTCGCTTTTCTTGTCAAATGTATTTTCAAATATTTCCATCGCCTCGTGTACAA
The DNA here is from genome assembly GCA_905207625.1 of uncultured Eubacteriales bacterium. Classification (GTDB taxonomy): domain Bacteria; phylum Bacillota; class Clostridia; order Oscillospirales; family UBA644; genus HGM12619. The sequence goes on from CAJLLT010000006.1 coordinate 9,199, forward strand.
TGTTTGAGAGTTCAGCAACCGATGTAAAATTAGAGTTGAACGCATCCATGTAACCGAACGGATTCTCTTGCGAAAAGGAGGCTCCTATTCCGATCATATGATTTTGGAACGCAAAGACAGTATCGTTTTTTTGCTGCTTCAAATCATTCATCCAGCGGTTGACATTCATGTGTTCTCTGCAATGAAGCTGCGGAACAAAACAAGACGACTTTATCCCCTCTTGAACACAGGAAAACACATCCTGCCCCGGATAATAGCGCTGATAGGTGTCAGTAAACGGTTCAAAAAAATAGGCTCCGTTTATCGGATCTATTTTGTCAAAGTCCGGATTTGCCATTGCAAAGTTAGCCGTCATAACGGCAGGACTTCCATTTTTATCTTTGATAGATGTCAAAACCTCAAATAAAGCGGTAAGATCGGCTGCGCTTTCCAAGCAGTCATTCCGCAAAAACGCGTCGCTCTCCGGATGATCTCCGTTTTTTTGCAGCTTATGAAGCACTTCAGTCGACGGCATTCGAATGCTGCCCCAATCATCTGATTCTATTATCACCAAATGGCGGTTGGTATGAAATCCACGCCGAGCGATATACCAAACCTTACATTTTGTCAAAAAGCTTGACATGAACCACTACTCCTTGTCTGTTCGATAAATTGTGCAGCCCTTTCTGCGCTTGCTTTCCGGCGGAATTTCCATATAATCCGCACCATATAGATGCTTTAAGTATTCATCTGTCCGCTCCGGCACATAAAACTCTGCATCCTCAAATCGATGCAATGTAGGGGTACCATAATATGTTCTCGGCATTGCCTGTTTTTTAAAAGAATACTGACTGCACATAGAGCAAATATACCCTGTTTCCTTGCCCGCATAAGATTGCATCAGCCTATCACAGTCGGAGAGAAGCTTTTCTCTCCGGAATGCAAACATAAGAGAATATATTTTCTTGCAAAAGAGGACCCACGCCGAGTTATTCGTGTTTCGTACATCGGCATAATAAATTTGCCGTTTCTTTTTCAAAATTTTGCGTTCCAACTCGTTACGTTCGTTCTCATCGTCTGGGGCGTTATCAAGCGGAAAAACATCAAAATACAGCCGTTTATCCAACTTGGTATTCGCAATGCTTTTGTTGTCAATAATTGTATTTGGAAAATAGATTCTCGTAAGGCAAGTATCACAATGCTTGTGATTATGGTAATTTACAATTTCATATGCACTATCAAAATCCCCGCACTCGTCCAAAAATCTTTCATAGTCCGGGCGAAGCATTCCAATATCAATATCATCATCCCATGGGATAAAGCCTTCGTGGCGTTTCGAGCCAAGCACACTACCCGCTATCATATAATATGTGATACCTTTTTCGGAGAGATATTTATGCATTTTTTTCATTAATTCAAGCTGCATAGCCTGAACCTCTTTGATTGTTAAAGCTTTCATATGCGACCTTTCATTTTCCGATATATTCTTTTAATAATATCAGGCGTTCTTGCCCATAGAAGATTCTTATTTACCGCGGTGCAAGACATGGCATGCACTAGTGCCGATACTCCGTCTTTTTCCAATATTTCAACCAATTCATGTTTTTTTACAGGATAAGACTCCGGCTCACAATAGGACTGATTGTGTTTTGCGGCAACGCTCAAGTCGTATGAGTATGTTATACAGGAATCTTGTGCCAAACCAAACAACCATTTCCCTTTTTCAGAATTAACCGCAAGCATTGAGACACCATCCCTGTCATCTAAAGATGAATTATAGTGCTTAATTCCCCAGAAATCGCCCAAAGTAATATCTCCTACACGGGCATTCTGAGCATATGGGCAGGAATAGCATGCGTCATTAAAAATCGTATATTTAAGGAATGAATAGTAATATGGAAATTCAAAATCATATCCTGAAATAGTTTTCTTTTTTCCATCGTATTCAATCGTATAGGAAAAGCTGTGCTCCGCCTTTCTCGTTTTTGCACGAAAGCAAAAATCTGTAATTTGTCCGCCACACCTTTTTTCTTCTTCACGAATACAGGCATTGAAAACAAGTTGTGTTCCCGTACCATGGCATAGAAAATCCGCAATATAAAGTTGTGATTTGTATTGATTTGCAAACAAGTTTTTTACTGCGCTCGCCTGACACGGTGCTCCAACAAAGAGAACATTTTTACCATTCTTCAAATCACTTTTTATGTTGCTGTATACCCCAGCCATATCACTATGAATATACTTGCTCTTGCAAAGTGGCATCAGTTCTTCGTATGTAGTAGCGCGTTGATGAATTAATTTCAGATTCTCGTCAAACGCAGCTCCGTAGACCACACCGCCGTCACGAATAAATCGACTTGCTATTTCATAAAAAATGCCGCCCGAGGAACCTGTATTTCGGTGCTTGTTTGAAATAGCTGCACTTACAGTTTGCGGAATCGCATTTAATTCTGCATTAAGAGCCGGACATATCCGATCGCAAAAACCGCATTTAATACATCTGTCGGCATCTACAGAAGCCCTTCCTTCTCCCCATGAATCACGCAAAAAATCAATTGCATGAATGGGGCACATTTCAACACAAGCCTGACATCCTATACACTTTTCGGTGTCAATCATGCTTAACCTCCCCATTTTTTTCGGAAGCAAGGCTTGTATAATTGAAAGTCAAGGCTACAATCATGATATAAAACGGCAATGCATAATTAACAACACCTGCTAAGAAGCTAAACATCAACAGGAAAAATACAAGTGGTAAATAGTTTACAAAGTGACGCTCAGTCTGCTTTTTCGCTTTCGATAACGCAGTAATAAGTGTTCCGAAATACAAGCCTGTCCCGACAATGCCGAGTTTGTATAAGATTTCTATATACAAGCAATGCACATTATTACTTGCTCCACTAAATCGATCGACTGATATTCCATCGCCAAAGAATAACACTTTTGTATTATCATAAATGTATTGCAGATAAACTTGGTTTAACGCAGTTCTGCCTGTGGTCAAATTTCCCTGTGCGAAACGTGCAAGGATCATGTTTATTGCCTTGATTCTCCCTTTTATTACAAGCCAAACTGCAACCCCAATCCCGATAAGTGAAACCAACGCCCAGCACTTGTGCTTGGGAAAGAGAACAAATAATATAAGCATTATCACAAAAAGAGCAATACACAAAAAATATGATTTGCTATATGTCAAGAATCCTAGCGGAACAAGAAAAGCAACATGCAGCCAAAACTCTGTACCAATTGCTTTATAGTAATATAAGACACCAAGAAGTGATAGTACCAAAACAATTAAAACCGCACAGTAGTTCGGATCTCCAAAAAATCCACTTACTCTGAGCGTATCTGTTGCATGACCGGTAGAGTCAATATAGTAATCTAAGTCAGTAAAATATTTTTCAACATACGAAAGATATCTTTGATTGGTGGAAAGAAGCAGCATTACAATCGTACTGAGAGACAATATGCGTGCTGATTGTTTTAGCCCATATTGTGTAAATGTTGACACCGCAAAACCAATTAAAAGAAGGCCAATAATCACCTTAATAATTGTCAAATAATTTAAGTTGTTTAACGAAGAAATGATTAAGTAAACAGTCAAAGTCATCAACATAAAAAATTGTGATACTTTTAGCTGTTTTTTTAATAACAAATATATCACTGCACCAATTTCGCAAATTGTAAATAAACTCATTGATGTTGTTGATAATTTGAAAATATTCGCAAATGGCAACAATCCAAATAACAATGCAAAAATTTCTTCCGTTTGTAAAAACAGCAAGGCGGCAAAAAACAGCAAAAACGAGATAACCGACAGGTACGGAGTCGTAGCAACACCGAGAGCTATACATACAAGCGAAATAAACCAAATCGAAAACAGTCTCCGATTTGGATGCAGACTTATGCTCTTTTTTTGTTTCCGATTAAAGGTGCGGACCATTTATAATTTCACTCACTTTATTTATTTTGTCTTGATTTGTAAATTGGCGATTATTCAACGATTTTTTTATTTCTACAAGGCTATCCGGGTTCTTTAATACTTTCATCAGCCCATCAGCAATACCATTCTGCGAATTTTCACACACAAATCCAGAGCCGCTCTCTGTAATCATTTCATCAGTAGAAGTTGTTTCTGTTGCAAGTACAGGCACTCCCAAACAAGCCGCCTCGTCAAAAACCATTGGTGCTGCCTCGTGATACGATGGAAGCAGGAACAAATCGGCATTTTTCATGTACGGATACGGATTATTTTGATTTCCGTAAAATGTTATCGCATTTTCTAATCCATAGTCTCCGGTAAGCTTTTTGAGATGCTCTGCCTGATCACCCGAACCAACAATATGATAATGCAATTTATAGCCTTTTTTCACACAACGCTTAACTGCCTCAATTGCACGCTCAATGCCTTTCTCTTTCGAAAGGCGGGCAACCGTTACAATATTGAATTCTGATTTATCATATGGGATTCCATCCCCGGCCAGCCTGCGAATATTCTCATAATCATTGCAGTTACGTATTGCCACACACTTATTCTCAAACTGCGGCATACAGCGCAAAAATGCCCGTTTTGTGCCTTCCGAACAGGCTACAATTTCATCAAACTGTTGATATATTTTCTCGCTTGCTTCGCTGTTAGCTCCACACAGTTCAAAATCACAATGTAGCCAAGTAACTTTCTTTTTTGCCTTGATTTTTTTAAGAACAAACTCATTGCACCCACCGTAAAAGCTTTTTTGCGGTGCTTCATGTAAATAAGAAATAGCGCAGTCATAATCGCCGAGTTTCTTTTGGAACGGAAGCATCATCCGTATAACAAAGGAACGACCAAACAACTTAGTAAAAACGGTCCAAATAGATCGTGCCGCATATTGCAACGGTTTCTTTTTCAACTCGTCCTGAGCCACCCCGAAATAGTGAAAAGGGGAATGAGGGACAATAAACCTGACATTTGCCGGTAAAGAATTTACCCCACTGTGATAAAAGCATACAACCGATATGTTATATTTGCTATGAATTTCACCAATTAAATTAAGTAAACTGCATTGTACGCCTCCGGTATTAAGATTGTTGATTACAAATATAATATTTTTCATTTTTGCCTCTCATTTTCAACAATTTCCCGAAATCCAACAAACGCAAAACCGGCTTTTTCATATTTCAAACGCACATCGGGTGAAGATACAAACTGATATTCTTTTACCCGTTCTGCGGAAATATTGCCAAAATAGGGGCTGTCCGCCGTAATTGCTGGATGGAAAACCACCTCTATAAGATCGCGTCCGTCTTTCTTCAACGCTTTCAAAAGCACGTCTCCTTCGGTTTTACTGATTTTGTCAAAGCTGACTACCCGTGCCGTCGGCATCTTGAAGGTCCTGCGGATTTTTTTGAACCACAGCTCAAAAAAATTCTTTACGGCAAATTCTCTGAGGGCACGCTTGAAACCCAGACTGCGCTTGTCGTAATAGACACGTTGAAATGTCCTTGTAGCCGGAATTTCGTGCTTTAACGCAACCTTTTCAAAGATTTTGTAAGCCCTTGTTTCAAGGGAGGAGTTTTCATGTGTGTTCCAATAATCGGGTTTTCCGCAAGTCTTTTCAAACAGCGAATACTGCGCTTCCAACTCTTTTTCAAGATCGGCAGAAAAAATTTCCCCCTTGTGATATTTCTTTTTAAAAGTGCCGATCGGCCAAAATGCGCCGTTTTCATCTACAAGAGACGGAACTGTTTTGGGGTCGCTGACGGGTTTTCCTGTGGTAACATTCCAATGAATACCCACGGAAAGGCTCGAGTATCTTGTACGAAGATCCGCTGCATCGTAAAGCGTTTGCATATTCAGCATCACGTTGGTGGTGGTAATAAACCCGTTCTCAATTCCCGCTTCAATGGCGCGGTCTACCTCGTCGCACATTCCGTAGTCATCCGCCGTAACAATAATTCTCTGCATAATAGCCCCTCATAATTTCTTAAACTCTCGGATACCCTGTCGCATCAGCCGGCAGATTTTTTTCAAATCGTAATTCTTTGAAACATTCCGTAAACCGTACGCAAAGTAATACACAAACAGATTTTTCATCAACGGGAACGCATTGGCAAGCAACACGCCCTTATCAATAAAAAACTTATCATCGTAGCCCTTGAACCAAGAAGATTCTTCCTGCTTTACCCGAGCAATTGTAATTGGACAGGTGTACATCTTCAACCCCTTGCGAAACGCATCTCGAATAAACAGGGAGTCCTCCCCGGAACTGAACCGTGCTCCTCCGCCATATAAAGTGGAAAAAGAGAGACAAGCCTTGTCGACAGCCCCCTTTCGCATAGCAACTCGCGCCGTGCCATAACGCATACAATTCCAAAGATGTACGCGACGAAATTTTTCTTTCTCCTTTTTAGATGGTGTAAATCGGTTCAGATATTCCAATCGGAATACAATAATATCCGCGCGTGGACATTTTTGGAATGCGCTCTCCACAATATCGGCATATCCGTCGACATAGATCATGTCCTGATCCGAACACAATAGATACTCTCCGCTTGCGAAAGACAAAGCCTTATTTCGATTTTTACCGACTCCGCGATCGTCTGTGGATACCAATTGTACAAGGTTTCCGTCCGACTCCCTATATTCACGGTACTCATAAGTGTCGCACTGATTGGCAAGCACTGCATCAGTATGCAGATTCATCGTCTGATACAAGCAGTCATCTTTTTGTTCCATGCAAGCAACCAAAACCTGAACGCGACTCATTTTTATCATCCTTACAAAACATATTCTTTCGGATATTTCGGCGTATCCTTCAGATATTCCCGATAATCCTCTTCTGTATCCCAAAGCGCGGCGTGCTGCTCTCGACGAATTTGTGCCAAATCCGGAATTTTCATATAATCTCCGAATCGTTCACGCAAAAACTCCTCAATTCCTATGGGAACATTCAGTGAAACCGTTTCAAACGGAACTTTCTTTGTACCGTCAAACCATTCCCGTTTATACGTGCCGCGCTTGTATTTTGCCTTTCCCAAATAATTGCAGTAGAATGAAGTTTTTTTATCCCTGTACTTATAAACCTGTTTGAGCGCGTGACGGATAAGAAATCGACGAGGTAAAATTTTCAACACACGCAAAATCGTGCGGAGAACAAATCCATACCGCGTAAGATCCCTGTGCGCCTGTGTTTTGGCAACAATGTACTTTGCCCATATGTACTGATGTACCCGTTGAAATTTATTATCCGGGCAGGTGTGTAAAATAAAAATATCCAAATAAATATTATGTGAAATGTCGTAATCCGTCAAGCTTTCTTCAACATAGGTAGTGTTCTTTGCGCGCACTTTGCCCAAAGTGACCATACTGTCGGTTTCGCCAAACGGTTCAAGGAAAAAGCGGTCACTATCCCCTTTCACCTCAAATAAACGCGCAAATTTTTCGTAGTTGTCAGGCGTCATGAAGAAATCCAAATCATCATCCCACGGAATAAATCCGCCGTGACGGATTGCTCCCAAAGCGGAGCCTCCCATCAAACAGTAGTCAATTCCGTTTTCCGCGCAAAAAGAATCCACATACACCGCGATTTCCAAAATCTTATCCTGCAACTGTTTGATTTTCCAATCATCCGGTGTTTCCTCTCTCATGTACTTAAACATCGCTACCTCTTTCGCAATTTTTTTCTTAGCTCCCTAATCCCCGGCGGAAGCAACGTATAAAGTTTTTCCACAGCAGTGCAACCGAAATACGCTTGTGCTGTCGCCTCATATCCCTCGGTGTTTAAACTTTTTATAACGGCATCTCTTATTTCCGGCTTTGAGGTGGCTTTTGTCAGGCAATAATTGGATTCCACACCATACCCCACGGGGAACTCCCGATAAACCGTATCCGAAACCACAGCCTCAAAAGCCTTTTCACCAATTACTGTATTGGTAATAATCATTGATACACCTTTGTCGCTATCCGCAGGAAATTGGTATTTTTCAATTCCCCAGAAATCACCGAGAGTAATGTCCGATACACGGTCCAACGTCGCATACCGACAATTATAACAACTTTCCCGAAAGAAAAGATACTTTTTAAAGGCGGTATAGTAAGATGACTGCAGGTAAATTCCGTTAACGTTTTTTTCCTTCTCATCTTTTACGATGCGATAAGAAAACCCGTGTGCATGACGGTATTTATTATCCTTTACGCGAAAAGAAAAACTTCGGATTGTTCCTTTTTTCTTCTCCTCCAGCGTACCAATATACTGGTCAAATGTTTTTTGTGAGGGCACGCCATGGCAAATAATATCAGCCGTGACCAATCGCTCTTGCAAGTTTTCGGGGACAGAATTTTTCAGTGCCGATACTTGGCAAGGTGTTCCGCAGAAAAACAATCGTCTGCCATTTTTTAGCAAAGAGAGAATTTTCCGATATATCCCGGTTGTATCCGACTGAACATATTTGGATTTCAGTAAGGGGAATAATTCTTCTACGGAATGAATGATACGGTGACGCAGCACCGTTCCGTCAAAGGCCGCACCGCAAACGACATATCCTTGGGAAAGAAAATGCCTTGCCAGCAATTCAAACACGCCGCCTGAGGAACCATTGTTTCGAGTTTTGTCATTTTGCGCATAAGCTGCATACAAATGCCTTTCCCCGGTGTTTTTGCTATGGGTTTCAATCGGACAGACTGCAAAACATTTTCCGCAATACACGCAATCGGCATCCGAAATTTCGGCATAGCGAAAACCGTCTGAGCGGGTTACCGGCTGAATACACTGTTTCGGGCAAGCATCAACACATGCCATACATCCCGTGCAGAGATCCGAAAGATTTTTGATCTCATCTATCCGCATTTTCACTTATTAACCTTCTCACGGATGATTGTGGAGCTGATTCCGTCTGTATGCGGCAAAAACACCACATCCACACCGACCTTTTCAAAATCGGCAACAATTTTTTCGTACATGTTGCTCCCCTTCCAGTCGCTTCCGTGAAACAAAGCATCAAATTTCAAAGCATTATACGCTTCCATTTTGTCCATAGAAATTTGCGGCACCACTTTATCCACATATCGTATCGCCTCTACAATCGCAATTCTTTCCTCAAACGGAATCACCGGGCGCTTTTGTTTATAAGTTTCGACAACCTCATCTGTCGAAACGCCGACAATAAGATAGTCGCATTGCTCCTTTGCCCGCTTGAGAATATTCAGATGCCCGATATGAAACATATCGAAAACACCGGTTGTATAGCCGATTTTATATTTTTTCATAGCATAACTTCCTTCAACACTTAGTACAATCTTATATTTAAAAGACCGATAAACGAGCCAATTCCATATGAAATATGAAACAGAGGATATATAAAGAACTTATACACAAAGTGATTCTTTTTTCCGTTCGTCAAGCTAAACAGTATATCCAATCCCACATACAAGACGCCTTCTGCCACAAGCGCCCACCGAATAAACGGCACAAACACACCAAGAAGCGAACCTACAAGCAAAGACAGTACAAATATAAACGGGATATAGTGCCGAACCCTCATTGCGCTCGGATTTTTTCGCAGAGTTAAAAATAACGCGTTCCCATTCTTTACTGCCTGCTTCAAAAGTCCTTTCACGGTATCGCGGCAATAATAAGTCGTTTTAATATCTGCTGCCATATAGACCTTCCCACCGTTTGCGCGAATGCGGCTGTTAAAATCATTGTCCTCGCTTCTTGGCAGGTCAGGATTAAACAAACCAATTTTTTCAAAGATTTCTCTGCGAAATGCACCAAACGGAACGGTGTCAACATACCCGCTTTCGCACCCGGTCCGAAACGCAGAATTGCCAACGCCAAATTTCGACGATAATATCTCCGCATTTGCTTCTCCGATAAAGCCTTTCCCCACAGTCAACACGGTACCCCCAACATTATCCGCATCGGTATGTTCAAGATAATAAACGCATTTTTCTATATAGTTCTTAGGGTACTCCGCATGAGCATCCATACGTATGATATAATCTCCCTGTGCATGCTGTATGCCAATATTTAATGCATAGGTGACAAGACGTTTTTCGTTTTTTAAAATCTGTAGGTTGAGGCTTGAAGAAAATGCCATTAGTTTTTCAATAGTATCGTCGGACGACATTCCATCTATAAAAAGCCATTCTATCCTTTTTTGGGGGAAGGTTTGCCTTACAAGAGAATTCACACACCGCTCAATGTAAGCGGCTTCGTTGTAAATCGGTATAATAACGGAAACCGCAGGTACGATCTCCACGTGAGACCGCCTCCCTTCTATTATTTGTTAACGTTCATAATGCTTTGAACCTTTTCTTCCTCGATCATAAGAGGCTCTGCCTTATATTGCTTCCCGCACACTGCAAACACCGTCATAAACATAATCCGAATATCGCCCCAAAAGCTGTAATATTCAAGACTTTTAAGGTTATAATACATTTTTGCGGGTAAAATCTTCTCTATGTACACCTTGTCCGTATCATCTGCCGTATCAAGGAGCCTCGCCTCATCCTTGTAGAGAATACTCGCGAGACTTGTTACACCTGCCGGAAGCAGAAGCGTTGCCATCATTTCGGGAGTATATGCGGCAATATATTTCGTACTTTCGGGGCGCACGCCGACGAGCGTAACCGTTCCTTGAATCACATCAATAAGCTGTGCTATTTCGTCCAAGCGGCAGTCCCTAATAACTTTCCCTACGCGAGTTATGCGGCTGTCATTACTAACTGTAACCTGTGAACCTTTATCGGCGTTTTGTACCATTGTGCGGAATTTGTGTATACGAAAACGTTTTCCATATTGTGTTACTCGTTCCTGTCGGTAGAACACCGAACCTTTGCTGTCCAGCTTTATAACAATCGCCAAAATCAAAAACAGCGGCGAGAGAAGAATCAACATCAAAAAAGATACCACAATATCAAACATTCTTTTGAAAAACAAGCTGCCCTGCTTCTTTTTCAGAATGTCATAATACTTCCGTACTTCTTCAGTCTGCATTTCGGGGGGGAGCTGTTCCCATTTCTTCAAAAGCATAATTATATGTACTCTTTCAGTATCTCGGTATATTTTTCAATCACATACGCCACATCCTCATCTGTCAGGCAAGTATGAAGCGGCAACGTAATCTCATTGGCAAAATGAGCGTAAGCGTTGGGGTAATTCTCAATGTCAATTCCCAGCTTTTTATATGCCGTGTGCATCGGCAGAGGCTTATAATGAACATTGCAGGCAACGCCCTGTTCCGCCATTTTGATGATGATTTCGTTTCGCTGTTCCGGTGTAATTCCGGGAACACGGGTTATGTAAAGATGTCCGGAGGATTCATGTTCGGCATTGTAATGGTCGAGCGTTTCCACGCCGAGAGGCTTGAACGCGGCATCGTATCTGCCGATAATCTCTTTTCTTCTCGCAAGCATTCCGGGATAACGTTCAAACTGTGCAAGTCCGATTGCCGCAGCCACATCGGTCATATTGCATTTATACCAAGTGCCGACGATATCGTACTCCCACGCACCCAACTTCGTTTTAGCAAGTGCATCTTTGGACTGACCGTGCAGACTGAGTAACTGCAACTGATGATAAATATCTTCATTGCTGATACCGTTAATATTTCTCCACGTCAGCGCTCCGCCTTCGGCAGTTGTAAAGTTCTTTACGGCATGAAAACTGAAACTTGAGAAATCAGCAATGCTGCCGACCATTTTCCCGTGCCGCTTTGCTCCGAAAGCATGGGCGGTGTCGGCGCATATGGCAATCCTGCCAATTGCTTTCTGAATTTCGTTGGACGGTCTGAACAGATTTTTTTTGCGCTCAACCATTTCAAAAATACGGTCATAATCGCAAGGTAGACCGCCAAGATCAACGGGAATTATCGCCTTGGTTCTTTCAGTAATAGCGGAATCCACGGCATCGTAATCCATCTCAAGGCTGTTTTTTCGCGAATCGATCATGACTATTTTCGCGCCAACGTGATCGATAACAGAGGCAGATGCCGTATATGTATAAGCTGGTACGATAACCTCATCGCCTTTGCCAACGCCAAGTATGCGCAGCGCCATTTCTGCGCAGGCGGTTTGCGAATTCAGGCAAACGCACTTTTCTGTCCCGATCCATTCAGCAATCTCTTTTTCAAGTTTTTTTGTTCTCGGTCCGGTGGTAATCCAACCGGAACGAAGTGCCGCGGCAACTTCGTTTATTTCAGCCTCCGAAATATCGGGAGGGGAAAACGGAATCATTCTTGTACGTTCTGACATTTTGCCTTTACCTCATGCTTTCGTTAAACTTTCAAATTATCAATCAAAAAAACTCGGCTCACCGCCAAACTGCGCTTTATGCTCTTTTACCCAAGCTTCGTCCGGGTTGCATTTCGGCGTTACGGATTCGAACGGTTTCAATTCAATCAGAAGTATGCCGTTTTCTATTCCCACGGAAACAACACTGTAATTCCGGTAAATTTCTGTATCCACATCACTTCTGGCGATTCTTTTCCCATTCACTTTACAGATAAAATCGCCTTTTGTAATTTTTAAGAAATCTTCAAATCTGCAAGTCATATCATTTATCTCTTTATTTAGAATTTTCTCTGCAAATTTCACACTGCCCCAAGAATTACACAGACAAAGGCCCCAAAGCGTCATTTAGGAGTCAGTTTTGCCGTAGAACAGCTCATCCGCCATGTCAAACTGATTGTCAAGATAGCGGATGCCGATCTCAGACAATCCAAGAATCGAAACATTAACGTAAATATTAGTTTTTTCAGCTTATCGCTTGTTTTTCTTTCACAATCTCCCCGCTCTCCAAGGTCATCAGCGTGGAAACGGTGCAGTCTTTCATTACCACGGAGGCGCAGTCGCAGTGGGAGAAATCTTCTACAGTTGCGTTGAATCCTATGAGGGAGTTACTTGCGATGATACAGAAATCTCCGATTTTTGCTCCGGTGTTTACAGTCGCCTGGGGCATGATGATTGTCCCCCGGCCGATGCTGATTCCACGGGCAACGGAAGTTTCCGGGCTTATGAGCCGCGGAGTGATAAAGCCCGCCTTGGTGACTTTCTCGGCAAGCTCCTTGCGCCGCTCGTTGTTGCCTATGGCAACGAAGCACATCGGGTATTCCTTTCGGTAATCCAGGACATCCTCAACCCGACCGACGATGCCGTCTCCGGTGATGCTATCGTCCAGAAACGATATTTTCTGAAAGATTCCGAGCCGATCTGCGATCTCGTATACGGCGTGACCGTGGCTGCCGGCACCGAGAATCAGCAGATTCATCTGCTTTGCCGTCGCAACAGCTGAGGATTCAGCGAAATCATAAACCGAATCCAAAAGCGAGGGATTTGCCTTTGCCAAGTGGCCGTATTTTGTCCGCAGAACGGGAACGGTCAGTCCGGTAAAGTAAGAAACCGTTTCAAAATTGATTCCCTTCTCAAATGAACGGCGGATAAAGGTCGCACGGAGTATCTCGGGCGTAATCTTTTTATTGTAGCCGTATGCGGTCAATGCTTTCGCCCACAAAAGCTTCTCGGAGCGCAGTGCTTTGATTCGTCCGCCGCGTGCGGTAAGTATGTAGCTGTCCTTTTCTTTTTGCACAGCAGCCGAAAGGTCGACAAAGTTATTTATAATCTTTGGGATAGGAAGCACCCGCTTATCACAAGGCACAACCGTCCCGAGCATATGCTTGGCATCTACCATGACATGGGAGATGAGTAGAGTTCCAGCGTCACAATCAATATCAGACCACGTTAGTGTGGCAAGCTCTTCACTGGCTATCCCCATGTAAAGTGAGAGACAAATGGCGAGCCGCAACCCCGGATAGCACGAACCGATAACCGAGACCAGTTCATTGACTTCCTCGTCCGACAAAGGCTCGGGGAAAGAGGTTCTTCCTCTCGGTACAACGGCATAGAAATCACGGATGCTTTTGTTAATCCCGGAAATAAAGACTGCCTCTTCGGATATGCAGTTTTCGGCCTGCACAGCAAGGTTGCGGAGTAATTCTGCCCGTTTCTGTTCGGCTTCTTCATAGGTTTTCCCGTAAACAGACCCGTAAATGAATGTGCCGTCCGGCTTTCGTCCTTTGCGGTACCGAGCCTCCCACCGTCCGTCGGTGTGCTGATAGATGGCTGCACCGATTCTCATTTAGTACCCCCAATAAACCCAATAAAACATAAAAAGAGCAAGTGTATCATGAAGCGACATACTTCAAATCACTTGCCCAATATATTATGCTATATCAATACTTTTTCGTGTTCACAGACCATATTTGTGACCACGAATTTTTGTGTCAAACAGGTTCTCCATTTGCTTTCGTTTCTGTTCCATGGAAGGATGCACGTAGCACCGAAGAGTAGTCGTCACATCCGAATGCCCAAGGATTTCGGACAGGGATTTAGCGTCAAATCCCGATTCAATACCACGTGTAGCGAAAGTATGCCGCAAAGCATGGAATGTATATTCCCCAAATCCGTTTCTCTTCAGAAATCTTTTATATCTTGTATATAATGTATGAGGTTCCGAGGGCTTGTCCGTTCCCGTGAGAAGATAATGACTGTCCTTGCCACGATACTCTTTCAGATAGCGGCACAGTGCATTTGGAATAGGGATCTCACGCCGAGAGGTATCGGTCTTCGGTTCACTGATGATTATCTTTGTTTTTCGTCCAGTCAGGGGATTAAGGTCTGCAATCCTCTCTACCGTGCGATGAATTTGTACAATAGATGACCTGAAATTAAAATCACCCCAACGAAGACCGCAGAGTTCACCGTTGCGAATGCCTGTATGCAAAGTAAGCAGAATTCCAAGACAGATGTTTTCAGCGGAATTCAGCAGTGTTTCTTCTAAGCTTTCCACCGTTTCTCTCGGAATAACAGCCGACTCTTTCTTTTTCCTCCTCGGGTTATGCAAAAAGGCTATATTCATGGCGGGATACCCCTGCTCCGATGCATGAAGCAGAATCATTTTCAGCGTGGAAAAAATGTCTGAAACTGTCTTTTCGGATAACCCTTTTCTGCGCTTTCCGCCGCAGGACAGCATTTCGTCCTTCATACGCCCTACAAGAGTGCTGTTGATTCCGGATATTGCGTGCTTACCGATTGCCGGAACGAGGTACTTATGCACATTGCGATAATAGCGTGTGTACGAAGATTCCTTGATAGTTCCTTTAATCACATTTAACCAGCTTTCCGACAGATATGCGAATGTTGTAAGTTTCTTTGCTGCGGGCACGGCGGATCGGCGGGTCACGCCGTAATACTCTTCTTTTTTCGCCTTCACCTCTGTATAGCTTTTGCCGTAAAGAGAACGGTATGCCTTGCTACCGTTCTCATGATATTCAAGCACGCGGGCTTCCCACCTCCCGTCCTTACGCTTAAATATGTTTTCTCCTTTTCTTGCCATTTTATAACCTCCGATATTTTGACAACATATTGACAACGAATTTTGCACAAAAGCCGTTTGGCGATCGAAAATGTCGGGAAACAGCACCCAAGTTCAAAGAAAATCAGATGCAATTTTCGTTTTACGACACAATAATCCGCGATCTGCTATTGACAAATCCGCTCCCTTGTGGTATCATACGATGTGTGTACGTGAAAAGTATAGGTGCATATATTGTTATTTTTGTGTAGTGAAGTATGTCGCTTCATGATACAAAAAGCCGTTTTGCCGTTCCCAAAGGACGGCTTTTTATATTCTCTCGACAGCTTTCCTGCCATGTGCGGCGTCGCCTGAGTACCGCCATTGACGTTGTATTTCCTCGTAATTTCGTCCAGGTCGGTCGATGCTGAGAGATGCTTTTGATGAATAATTGCGTCAGAAACAAAATCCAAGTAAAAAAGCGATTGCTTCTCCCCGATTTCGGAGAGAAGCAATCGCTTTTATTCTTTGCAGCCACTCTTATCGTTTGAGAATCGGCACCATGCCGACGTTTTTAAAAACTGTGAGCCGGAGTAAGCCGCATTTGCCCATAAAACAGTGCGCCTGCTCCGGTAGAGTGGATCCCGGATAGAGCAACATATTGTATTTGATGTGAATGATTTCGCAATCACAGATAAATTGTTTCTGTGCAAGTGTTGCGATATTCTTCTGGATATCCGTGTTTATACTATATTTTTCGTTTGCGCCATCCATTACTTACTGTAATTCATCCGCATCCGACAACCAGTTATTAGTTTTTTCACCCTTGAAACGCGCTTTCGGTACACCTGAGATAAAGCAGGTGTACCGAAGGGCTCCGTTTCTCTTGTTGCTGCATAAGGTCTGTCACAGAAATCTCTACGTTAAAAATCAGATCTCCCTGTTCCGGTACTTCCGGGATCAGAATTGAGGATTTATTTCAGTGGGTATGTACGGAAGTGTGAAACCCAGAAGATTTGCTCCCTCGGGGGCAGAGGAACGCTTGAACTGACTGCGGCTGAAACGGGTAAAGAAAACGTCAAGCCATTTTTCTATTTCCTCGTCGGAATATTCGTCGAATGTGGCAAGCGCGTACTGGCGGATCTCCTCACGGTTCTTCTTGAACTTTGCGAAGTAAAACATAAAGAAATCGTGAAGTTCATACGGACCGACTATATCCTCCGTCACCTGACCCTGTTTCAGTTCGGGGCTGATGGGAGTATCGACTATATCTCGGAGAACGTCGCCAAGCTGTCCGCCTCTCTCTTCAGCTATCATCTTCACGACCTCCCGGACCACGGTTTTCGGTACGGTTGCATTTACGTTGTAATGGCACATCGTATCTCCGCCGTATGTGCACCAGCCCAGCGCCGCCTCAGACATATCACCGGTACCCAGGGCAAGGGCATTATGAATATTTGCGACATCCATAAGGATCTGAGCCCTTTCCCGGGCCTGCGCATTTTCGAAAACGACATTTTCGTCCTTTACATTGTGTCCTATATCCTCCAGATGGGCTGTTACTGCGGCTTTTATATCTATTTTCTGCGCAGTGGCACCCACAAGTTCCATAAGTTTCTCCGCATTGCCCTTTGTCCTCTCTCCCGTTCCGAAACAGGGAAGAGTGAGAGCGTAAATGTCTTTTGCTGGATATCCCGCCATTTTCATCGCGGACTCCGCAACCAGAAGAGCCAGTGTTGAGTCCAGTCCTCCGGAAACGTTTACCGCGACCTTTTTGAGTCCTGAGGACTCAAGTCTGGTATAAAGAGCCTGAGTCTGGAGTTTAAAAAGTTCTCCGAGCCACCGTTTGGGTTCATTTTTGCCGTAATAAGGCATTTTATAGTCAATGCCCTTGTTTCGGGTGTAGATTATTCCGCTTTCCTTAGTATCCTCGGCTGCGCAGATGATGGTTTCGGGAAGATCCTGAGGTTTGAAATCAACAATTATTCCGTTTCTGAAAATACCGCACATTCCCTTGTATACATTATCCGCAACGCTCTCGCCGAAACCGCCGTTTGCCATGGCCACAACGCATTTATAATTAGCCGAAGCTTTTGCGCAGAACTCTATTATATCATTCTGTATGCAGGGATAGCCTGGCATTATGGTGGGAAGGAGAAGCACATCGCCCTTTTCATTACCGGTTTCGGATACCGCAACTTTCTTTCCTTCAAGGGTAAAACGGTTATTTTTCAGAATATCTCCGTTACGGATAACAATGTTTTCGTATTTCGGTACGGAAGTCACTATTATTTTGCCGTTATCTTCGGTAGCTTTGCAGAGCATGTCCACTGCTTTATCGCATTCTTCCTGGAAAAATTTGAATTCAAGAAGTGCGCCGCAGGTGGACCCCACAAGGCTGTAGGCAGGGAAAAGATATATATCAGCCGGATTTTCCTCCGTAATATGTATCATCTTCTCCGCATTTATTGCAGGTTTTCCCGGTTTAACGGGAAAAACACAGGACAGTATTTTCATTTCGGTTTCCTCACTTTTATTTCAGTTTATCTTTCATCCGCTACGGAAGACCCGCCGGCGGACGTGAATCACAAGATCAATCGTCTTTCATTTTCATCAGTTTCCGGACTCTGCCGAACTCATCAAGAACTTCCGGCGAAGGTTTTTTCGGGCTGACGGCATATGTAATGAAGAAGGCTGCGGTGGACACCGCCACAGAAGGGATAAGCTCGGCGAAACTGCCGGAGGGCAGACCTGAGCCTAGAATGCAACTGAAGAAGACTGCGGCGGCAAACCCCGAGACTATGGACACAAAAGCACTGATCCAGGTCGCCTTTTTCATGTAAAGAGAAAAAACTGACACGGGACCGAAACTTGCCGCGATCACCGTCCAGACAAAACCCGGACGTATGATCAGGGAGGATTCAAAATTGACAGCGAAGGCCAGGGCAAGTCCGGTAAAGAGCATTACTGACATTCTGCTGACAGAAAACCTTTCCCGTTCCGTTGCCCCTTTATTGAACAACTTCGGATAAATATCCTCCGAAAATGCCGAGGACGCGATCAGAAGAGCAGCGTCGGTCACCGCGAGAGCGGTGCAAATATATAAAAACACAGCAATCTGCCTTTGCACGTCATAAAAGGCATTATTCGCCACGGAAACGAACAGTGTCTCGGGAATATCGGATCTTATCCCTCTTTGGTTTGCCCATGCCCCCACGGAAAGACACACCAGAAGCACCGGAATTATCAAAAGAAGGAACTCCAGCCCGAACCTCTTGGGATTCCTCCGGAGCCTGAGGCAGGCTGAACGCATGGGAATGTACGGCATAAAGAAAACTGCGGCAGCCATGGTAACAGCGGGCATCAGATCCGTTATACCGAAAACTTCGGGGGCTTCAAGCCCTATACCGGCAGCCGTAAGCTCATACTTGAACACTTCGCCCTTGGTAACAGCAGAGTACACCGACAGTATCGCAATAACGGCGGACACGATAACGACATAAACAAAACGAACGGTATCCGCCCTGACATCCGAAGGAAATCCTCCGAGAAAAAGGTAAAGTCCGCAGAGAAGTGCCGCAGAAAACAGGCAGGCTACATAGTTCAGCCCCAGGCTTTCCGATATGATCCTTGCCGCCAGAGAGAGCATTGCGGAAGATAGAAGAAGGAAGAATACCATTGTCACGGCGGCGGTAAAAGCCCTGAGAGTCCCGGTCTTATCGTGAAACCGGTTCTCCATATATGAGGGAAAGGTCCGGCTGTCCGAGGCAACCTCGGTATATATCCTCGTACGGCGGCTTACAAATATCCACTGCAACAGGACTGCGCCGCACATACCCGCCACAGCAGCTCCGCCGCGGAGGAGTCCGTTTTTTTCGGTCATAAGCGACGGGATTGTAAGGACGGCTATGCCGGCAATAAAAACAATCCCAGAGGACATGAAGGACGAAATATGGTCCACTTTTCTGTCGGCTATTATGTAGGCGGAACTTGTCCGGTTTCGTTTGAAGGAAATCAGACCCGCCGCAAGTACAACCAGGGCATAGCCCGATAAGATCCAGATCATCGCGTACCTCCTCTCCGGAATCCCCGGAAAGCGAAACTTCATCAAAAAGTCGGTTTTTATACCTTGAATGAAAATATTTCTGTGTTATTATGAGTCCATAGACAGAGTAGGTTTCATGCGTTCGGGTTTACCCCGTGAAGTGCTGTGAGATGGGAAGTCGCCCACAGACGAAAAGCTTCGGCTTACGGTATGATTCCGCATCCGCTGTTGATGTCCCGCCTGTACGGCGGATATTTCGACTTTGGATGCTCCGGTTTACTCCGGAGCTTTGTTGTATTTTTTACAGGAGCGTGATCAATCATGCAGACAAAAAAACACAACGTCACAAAGACCCTTATCGCGTGTGCGGTGCTTGCCGCCATCGGCTTCATCCTGGACCGTTATCTGGGGATAATGGTTCCCCTTTTCGGGATGAAGACCCTCTCCATCAACGCAAGTTATGTCCCGATATTCTTTGCCGGGTTCCTTTACGGTCCCGTTTGGGGCGCGCTTGTGGGCGCAGTCCAGGATCTGCTGGGCGCCTTTCTGGTTCCCCAGGGTGCATATTTTTGGGGCTACACTCTGACTACAGCCCTTGCAGGAGCCTCTGCCGGAGTTTTCGGAAGGATTTTTCTTAAAAAGGAACTGTACGGTCAGGAAATACAAAAGACCGGAAACAGGGGCGGAAACATCATGAAGATCCTGTGCGGGGTCAGCATGGCAGTCCCGGCGTTTTTTCTGATATTTCCCATGATGCACCTGAAATTTGCGGACAAAACGTATGATCTTACCCTGGGAGCCGCCGCCATAGGAACACCGGACAGCAAAGCGGCGTTCGTTTCCCTTCTTTCGCTCTTTGACGGGTCCGCCGCCGAAATGGGTTACACCGCGGCAAGGCTCAATTCGGTTACGGTGTGGCTCTGCCTGGGAGTTGTGGCATCCGCTGTTTTCGGAATTGCGGGAATCGTGAAAATATGTACGGGAAAGAATTCCGGGGCTGCGGTTTTTTCTCTTCTTGCCGCACTTTCCGCCGGCATTACCGCCGCGACTCAGCTCATTTATGTACCCAAAGCACTGACGGGACTTGACGTTTCCGTTTCCTTCGGGATCTGGCCCTATGCGGCGCCGATCCTCTTTGCCTTTGCCCTGGCTCTGGCGCTGGCTCTGGCGGACGGACTGAAGTTCAAACTTGCGGCATTCTGTGCCCTTACCGCCGCCGTATCTTCCGCCCTGAATTCCCTCTGGCTCACCATGACCCTTAACCCGGCTAAGGCATACACGGTCTATCTCACCCCGAGGCTTGCAAGTGCCATGTTCCTGTCCGCGCCGGTATACACCGTGCTCTGCTGGATACTCATAAAACGTGTTGCTCCAAGACTGAGCTTGAAACAGGACAGATAAAACCCATCTTTGAAAATCCGTTACGTTCGGTACGGCTCCGCTGTGGAATCCGTACCGAACGTTTTTTGTTTCGCCGGATACGGCGATACTTATTATTCCTCTGAGGTCTTTTTCTTTCTGAAGCTTTCGATTATTCCCGGAACCATATCGACAGCTTTATCCAGCGAGCCGAGAGGGGTCTGATTGAGATTCAGGAGCTGAACGTGACCTTCTGCGTCAACCACAAGAAATGCCACAGGGGTAACGGTTACTGCGGCGCCGCTTCCGCCGCCGAAACAGGGGGAAGCGTTGTCTTTCTGGTTTTTCGTGGCAAAGTCCGACCCGCCCGAAGCAAATCCGAAGCCGACCTTTGATACGGGGATTATCGTCGCCCCGGAGTCGGTTCTTATGGGATCTCCGATAACGGTGTTCACATCCACCATATCCTTGATACCCTGTATAGCCGTTTCCATTACACCCTTGACCGGGTTTGCCTGATTTTCCATAAGAATTCAACCTCGTTTCTTTAATATATACACACCGGCTCTTATGAGCATTTTAATAAGCCTGAAAACCCTCACGGACAGTTCCGCAGATATCTTTGCCTTTGTCTTCTGTGCCGTAAAGTCCGGATATATGCTGAACTTCCCGTCTTCAATCTTTCCCGAGGAATCAAGCGCACCGAGAACGGGAAATACCGCCGCACTTATCCTGCCGTAATTCAAAGCCGCTTCGTCCGCGTCTCCGCCCACGGCAATCTCTCCGTGAAGCCTCCGGAACCATACTCCGCAAAGGACCTCGTCCCGGAACATCTCAACAAAAGCGGGAATATCCCCTATACCGACCGGAATTTTCTTATTTTCCTTCTTTTTTCCGGAAGAATTGCGTTTTCCGGACTGTCTGTCCGGCTTTTTTTCCGCTGTTTTCTTTTTCCTCGGAAAAATTCTCACCTTAACCGGTCCTGCCCTCACGGAAAGGCGGACCTTGGGTTCGGTCCCGGTATCGGCATATACACACACATCCAGCCGGAGAAAGCACAGCAGCGCGATCAGAACAAGAATCACAGCCACAGCTCCGCCGATGACATATGCAATGACGGTAAGAATTGTCAGAAAGACGTCCATTTCAGTTGATCTCTTTTCCCGGGTCCGCCGGGTCTGCGGTTTCTTCCGTATCCGATCCGGAACCGGAGAATCCCGTGTCTGCCTGTTCCGGCGCCGTACTGTCCGGCTCCGGTGCAGGATCGAGGAAAGACTCTATCTGCGGAAGCTGTTCCAAAGATCCGAGCCCGAATACGGTAAGAAATTTTGCGGAAGTCCGATACGACATCGGTCTGCCGGGAAGATCCAGCCTTCCCGCCGTTTCAAGCAGTCCCTTTTCAACAAGATTATCGACTATTTCTGAGGAATTTACACCGCGGACCTGAGAAATATATGTTTTTGTCGCAGGCTGGTTGTATGCCGCCACCGCAAGAACTTCCATGGCGGCGTTTGAAATGGCCTGGGTCCGCCGCTGGCTCAGATAATTCGAAACAGTCTGACCGTACTCCGGCTTGGTGCAAAGCCTGTATGTTCCATCCTGGGTACACGAGAGCATTACTCCGCTGTCCCCGTCCTCCAGATCCTGCTTTATTTCGTCAAGCTTCTGTTTCACCGTATCAGGATCCGTTTCAAAAAAATCGGACAACCGCTGAACCTGCACCGGTTGACCGGAAGCAAAAAGTATGGCTCTGAGAGCCCCTTTGAAAGAAAGATTTTCGTCAAGCGTCATTGTCCGTACTGTTCCTTCCGAATCTGTGTCTGGAGTCCACAAGCGTCAGGCTGACATCCCCGTCATTTTCCCTTACATCCACTCTTCCGCCTCTTATAAGCTCAAGCACCGCAAGAAATGTGGCAACTATCTCAGATCTGTCCGACCCCTTGCGGAATATTTCCCGGAAGGAGGTCCTGGCTCTGCGAACCAGTATCCGGAGTATGCTTATTACCTTACTGCCCACCGAGATGAAGCGCGTGCCTATAATACCGTCGAAATTCTTCGGAGAAAGGGGTTTTTTACCGTTCATCCGGCGTATGACTTCCCTGTACGCTCCGGCGACCCTGTCCGCGCAGTATTCGCTCAGTTCAGGCTTCGCCTTGGGAAGGGTATCATCAGTCTGATCCCTGAAAAATATTTTTCCGAACAGGCACTTTTCCGAAAGTTCCGCCGCAGCTTTCTTGCATCGGGCATATTCCTGCAACCGCTGCTCCAGAAGAAGCTTCGGGTCCTCCTGCTCCTCCTCATCCCGGGGAAGCAGGGACCTGGATTTGATATAAACCAATGTCGCCGCCATTTCAAGAAAGTCCGCCGTAAGGGAAATATTGTTTTCCGCCGCGGCATCCATGTATGCCATGTACTGTTCCAGAAGAAGGGAGATCCGGATATCGCAGATATCTATTTTGTGTTTTTCGATCAACGACAGCAGCAGATCAAGCGGCCCCTCAAAGGTTTCAAGCCGGAAGGAAAGTTCCGCCGGAGAGATCACATCGGATGAAGCAACCATCGGAGCCCTCCGTAAAGATCAAGAATATTCTGGAACAATTCCGTGTAAGCGTCAAAAATAAGGTCGTTCGGAACCTGTAGTATCCAGCTCAGGATATCCAGATCAAAAAAGCGGGAAAGGACAAGAAAGACCCCGAAGACTAAAAATGAATAACGGGAAAAACGGGCATACTTATACGCCGCATCGGCAGGAAGAAGGACTTCCACTATCCTGGACCCGTCGAGGGGAGGGATGGGAAGAAGATTGAAGACTATGAGACCTACGTTGAGTTGCGCGAGGAAAAGAAAGAACCTCGCGGCGACAACGGCAACCATTCCGGTATTTTTGCACAGGACAATAATGAAATATATCGAGCAGGAAATGAACCCGAGGACAAAATTCGCGAAGACACCGGCCAGGGCTACTATTACCGTGCCCTTTGTCCGGGAGCGGAAATTGATAGGGTTTATGAGGACCGGTTTTGCCCAGCCGAAGCCAAATAACAGCAGGCAGAGAGTACCGAGGGGGTCGATATGATTCAGAGGATTGAGCGATATCCGCCCGAGGTATTTCGAAGTGTCATCACCGCAAAGATGCGCGGCATAGGCATGTCCGGATTCATGCACCCCGGTGGCAAGAATACTTCCCAAAGCAAGAAAAACCAGATATATAAGAGCCTGGGTCAGGGTAATCTTTCCCTGACTTAATTCCCGGTACAGTGTAAAAAGCATTACTATATCCCTTTCAAATCAAACCTTCATGCAAAAAGCTTTTCCAGCAAAGACACAATCGGACTCACCACGGCGCTTCTGACTGCTTCCGCATTTCCGCTGCGCCAGAGCAGCACTATAATCAGACAGCAAATGAAAAACGTGACTCCACGGTCTATGCCAAGCCACTTCTCCCTAAGTCTTCCGGACATGAGACAGGACAAAGCATCCCCTCCGGCAAGATTGGGAACAGGAAGGATATTGAAGACCGCTACCGCTCCGCAGGTTTTCGCCAGACAACCGAAAAAAATCGAAAAATACCCGAACAACTCGTTTCCGGAACTGTACAGCAATTCCCCCGCCCCATACCACAACCCGGCGGACACCGCGCCGGCGACAAGGCAGAAAAACGGACCCGCGAGCGATGAAAAAAAGCCCGAAGGTATTCCTTCGGAGTCCCGGCGGGGAGTAAGTCCGCAGTAACCGAAAAACGCCGTCACAGCCATACAGAATATATTCTTTCCGCAAAAAGCGGATCTCAACAGACTGTTTTCCGGACTCTTCCCGGTTGCGGCACGGAATCCGCACTCATACAGGAATACGGCGATTACCGCACATACGGCACAGACCGCCGACGTATATATGAACTGACCTGCGGAACCGGGGTTTACCGATCCGGACAGATACCCGTAGATCATCAGAGCCTTCCTTTTATTAGGTATATTTCTGCCTATATTATACAACAATTATCGTTCTTTGTAAAGATATTTTAATTCCTGACACAAAAAAATTAAAAAATTATGTTACACTTTTATCAGCACCGAACAAGGAAGGAAAAATACCCGACGTTGACTGTTTTTTATATTGCCGTCGCCATTGCCGCGGTCATTGCGGCGGTTGCGTTCATATCCTGCCGCATAAGGGTGACGGAGACCCGGATACGCTCTTCAAAACTGCCGGATGCCTTTGACGGATACAGGATAGTTCTCCTTACCGACCTTCATGACCGGTATTTTTCCGTAATTCCGGAAAAACTCCGGCAGCTGCATCCGGATGCGGTAATGCTCGGCGGTGACATCCATTCAAAAAGAAAACTTGACGGGGAATTCTTTAAATTCCTCACATCTCTTTGCGGAGAATACGAGGTCTTTTTCGCAGAAGGAAACCACGACCTGACCCCCGACACTGCGGAGGATTACCGGGAATATACGGAAAAGATAAAAGCAACGGGAGTGCACCTTCTCCGGTCAGACGAGGTCATTCTCCGCCGGGGGAAGGACTCCGTTTCCGTTTCGGGCACGGACTGGTACAGATGCGGCAACGAATACCCGATCCACACTCCGGGACTTTTCAGCATAGACATACTGCACGATCCGGAATTCTTCGACCAGGTTCCCTCCCGTCCGGATCTGATGCTTTCGGGGCACGTCCACGGAGGCTTCGTAAGGATCCCCTTTGTAGGGGGGCTTATCCGTCCGGGGGCAGTTGAAAGTCTGAAAAAAGGCAACTTCAGCCGTATCTTTCTGCCTACGTACAGCGAAGGACTGTACTGCTCCGCAGACGGCTCATCCAGACTTTTTGTCTCGGTCGGCATGGGTTTTTCCGGACTTCCGTTCCGCCTCATTCCGCCGGAGATAGTCCTTATAATCCTTGAAAAAGCACCCGATTCACCCTAAAGTTGCGTTTTTTTTTACAAAATATCTCATTTCAGTGTTGATTTTTTTCAAAAAGTATGCTATAATTAAAGAACATGAAAAAGATTCACTTTAACGGAGGTTCACCGTGAATACAATCACTTTGATATTGTCTATAGTCCTTCTCTGCTGTGCTGCGGCACTCATCGTCATAATCACCCTTCAGGGCGACAGATCTGCAAGTTCCTCTGCCGTTACCGGAGATTTCGGAAGTTACTATAATAAGAACAGGACTCAGACCAAGGAAATCATCCTCAAGAGAGCGACCGTTTGTCTCTCCATACTGTTCATGGTTATAGTCTGCATTGTAAACATTGTCGAGAGCCTCTGAGCCTGAATTGAAGAAACCGAAGAGATCTTCCGGAAAGAAGATCTCTTTTTTGTTTTTATGGCGGGGGAACCGGTACTGTTCCGGAGAAACCGCACCTCCGTCCCGTACCTTCCGGACGGAGCTTTTCTTTTTTACCCGGAAAACCTTGACAAGTAAGGGGTAAAATGGTATAATTGACCCATAAAGACAAATACCCATACAGACGGAAAGGACCGGTATAAAAAATGAAAGTTCTTGCCTTTGATTTCGGTGCGTCCAGCGGCAGAGCCATACTCGGAATATATGAAAACGGAAAACTCAGCCTGGAGGAGATTCATCGCTTCTCCAATGATCCGGTAATGGTCCACGGAACATTTTACTGGGATATACTGAGGCTGTTTTTTGAGATAAAACAGGGAATAACCAAATGTGTCGCCTCCGGAAACGCAGACATATCGAGCATCGCCATAGATACCTGGGGAGTTGACTTCGGACTTCTTGACGAAAACGGGAAGCTTCTTGAAAATCCGGTAAATTACAGGGATATCAGAACAGACGGAATGGTTGAAAAAGTTCTTGAAAAAATTCCCTACGAAGAGCTGTATGCCCGCACGGGAATAGAAACAATGAAAATAAATACTCTTTTTCAGCTCTACTCCCTGACGCTGAACCGTCCGGAACTTCTGAAAAGGGCTAAGACCCTTCTGTTTACCCCTGACCTTCTTGCCTATTTCCTTACCGGAAAGATCTCCGTTGAATACACCATAGCCTCCACCTCACAGATGCTCAATGCCGAAAAAAGGGATTGGGACAGGGAACTTCTTGCGAAACTCGGCATCGACGAATCCATTCTTCCGGAAATAGTCATGCCTGGGACAGTGAGAGGTACGATTCTGCCTGAAATAGCGGAGGAACTCGGAATAGGACCGGTAAAAATCATATCCGGAACCTCCCACGACACCGCCAGTGCCATAGTTGCGGCACCCATAAAGAAAGATGAAAAAAGCTGCTACATTTCCTGCGGCACATGGTCCCTTCTCGGTGCGGAGCTTGACCGCCCGCTGCTCAGCAGGGAAAGCTGCGAAGAAGCCTTTACAAACGAAGGCGGATACGGCGGTACCATAAGATTTCTGAAGAACATTTCCGGACTCTGGCTGCTGCAGGAGACACGCAGGCAATGGATCCGCGAGGGGGAAAACATCTCCTTTAAAGACATAGACAAAATGCTTGAAACGGAGCTTTCGGCGGACGTTTACATTGACCCCGTCAGCGATGAATTTTCCGCTCCCGGAGATATGCCGGAACGGATAAACGCCTACCTGCGCCGCACCGGACAAAGGCTGCCGAAGACAAAAGGGCAAACCGCTCTGTGTATTCTCGAAAGCCTTGCGCTCACTTACAGGGCATACATTGAATCCCTGGAAAAGATACTGGGATACAGTCTTGAGACCGTCCATATAATAGGGGGAGGAGTGAAGGATGAAAACCTTTGCCGCTTCACCGCCAATGCCACGGGAAAAACCGTTACGGCGGGACCCGTGGAAGCCACTGCCATAGGAAATATCGCCGTCCAGCTTATTGCCGGCGGAGAAATAAAAGATGTGGAGCAGGCGCGCGGGCTTCTTGATGCGGTCAAGACATATAAACCGGAAAATACTGCGGAATGGAACAGAAAATACGAGGATTATCTCAGAGTAACGAGAGGTTGAAATCTTTATATGTTCAGAGAATATCTTGAATCACAGAAATCGGCGATGTTTGCCGATCTTGAAAACATAATACGGATACCAAGTGTAAGCGAACCTTCGGACAGCGAAACTCTCCCTTACGGCAAGAACGTGAACGACGCGCTCCAGTACGCCGCCGATCTGGCCTCCGGCTGGGGATTTGAATCAAAAAATCTCGGCAGATGCTCCGAAATCAGGTTCGGAACGGGGAAAGGTCCGAAAATATATGTTGCCGGACACCTTGACGTGGTTCCCGCAGGTGACGGATGGTCAACCCCGCCCTTTGAGATGACGGAAAAAGACGGCAAACTGTACGGCAGGGGTGTCCTGGATGACAAAGGTCCCTCCGTGGCGGTGATGTATGCGCTGAAAGCCCTGAAAAATGCGGGAAAAATCCCTGATGCCGACCTTCGGCTTATCCTTGGCGGTGAGGAAGAAAAAGGGATGTCCGACCTGAAATGGTATGTGGAGAAGTTCGGCAAGCCGGATTTCGGTCTGACCCCCGACAGCAGTTTTCCCATAATCAACGCCGAACTCGGAGTTATTTTCGGATCATTTGAGTTTGAACATCCGGCAGTTTCGGGAAAGGTCAGAGTTGTCCGGCTTTCCGGCGGAAGGGCATTCAACTGCGTACCGGATAAATGCGAGGTTGTGCTGAAATGCGAGGATAAAGCTTCATTTTTCACCGTTATGGGAATTCTGGACCGGGAAATCAAAACCCTGAGAACCCCGACGGTAGATACATCCGGACTGACCGTCACCGTCCGCTGTACCGGAGTCTCCGCCCACGGATCGGTACCCCATAAAGGCAGAAGTGCAATAACGGACCTGACCGGTGTTACAGGAAAGATTCTTTCCGGAACGGGATCCGGAGATGCCTACATCGATTTTGTCAACCGCTACTATTCCGAAACGAACGGAAAAGAGATGGGCATATACTGCAAAGACGACCTTTCCGGGGAAATATCGGTCAACGGCGGTATGGCAAATTACGAAAACGGAAGGGCCAGCATAACCCTTGACAGCAGAGTGCCCATATCCGTGGATGTAGACAGGGTATGCGAAAAGATCGAAAATCTGGCAAAGGCAAACGGAGCGGAATTCATTCACGGAAAATCAGAGCCGGGCACCTGTATCCCCGAAACAAGCCCCTTTATTCAGTCCGTGGCACGAAGCTATGAAAAGGTCATGAAAAGTCCCGCGAGATTTCTTTGTGAACGGGGAGTAACGTATGCGAAAGCCTTCGGCGGCAACGGAGCGGCATTCGGACCCATTGACGAAAGCGATCCCGAGCAGGGCGGAAAGTTACATACCGCGGACGAATATATAGACAAAGAAAAGCTTTTTTCTTTGTCGGAACTGTACGCCGTAACACTGTGCGACCTGTGCTGCAAACAGGAATAAAAAGGTGAAATAATACGTTTTTTTCATAAATTATTCATTTTTCCCTATTGAAAAAGGGCAACACATATGGTATAATTACCGTGTCGCTCTTTGATAAGACGACGGGCGGTCCTCTGCTTTCTCGGTACGAACGTCCAAATTTACTGATATTATTCAGGAGGAACGAGACATGAGCAATAAGATTGCCGAATTTACCAAAGATCAGCTCAGAGCGGAAGCCCTGCCCTTCAACATCGGCGACACCGTAAGAGTGAACGTCAAGATCAAAGAAGGAACCCGTGAAAGAATTCAGGCTTACGAAGGCACTGTCATTGCAAAGAAGCATGGCGGCGTTTCCGAAACCGTCACCGTCCGCCGTGTCGCTTACGGCGTAGGCGTTGAAAGAACCTTTCCCGTAAACTCCCCCAACATTGCGGGAGTGGAAGTAATCCGCAAGGGTCACGTCCGTCGTGCGAAGCTGTATTATCTGCGTGACAGAGTCGGTAAGGCAGCAAAGGTCAAGGAGAAGTTTTAACAGAAACTTTTCCCTATTGCATATTGCGAATAATTGATGCCCACGGGCATCGCACTTGCGGTATTGTCCGAAATAAAAGGGCTAATACCGCATTTGTTTTATATGAGGAAAGGAGCTTTTTCCCACACGGAAAACGGAAGGTATGGAAAACAAAGAAAAAATCGAGAATATATCGGGGACTTCGGCGGATCAGTCCGCTGATGATACTCTTTCCGCACCGGCATCCGCCGGAAACTCTGAAGATATTTCCGGCAGGACACGATCCTCTGAAGAGGGAAACGTCCCTGAGCAGGAGGAATCTCCGGAAATCGCTCTGAGGAAAAAACTCCAGGCGAAGCCTCTGCTTTTCCCGGAAGAAAAAGATGACAAGAAAAAGTTTACCCCCCAGTTTTTTGAGATAGTGGATACGATCGTCTTTGCCATGGCGGCAGCGCTCCTTATCCTTACCCTTATTTTCCGCATCGGGTATGTTGACGGACCTTCCATGGTTCCGAATCTGAATAACGGAGAAAGATACGTCTTTTCCGGACTTTTCTACACTCCCAAGCAGGGGGATATCGTTATTTTCCAGCCGGACACCAAGTTCACCGGCGACAGCAAGCTCTGGGTGAAGCGTGTCATAGCCGTAGGCGGGCAGACCATAGATATTATTGACGGCTATGTCTATATTGACGGAGAAAAGCTTGATGAAAGCTATCTGAGTAAAGTCAACCTCGGTCATACCGAAAAGAAAAGCGCGCCGATAGAATACCCCTATACCATTCCCGAAGGGTATGTTTTCCTTATGGGCGATAACCGGATACTGTCCAAGGACTGCCGGGATATAGGCATAGTGGACAGCCGCAGGATACTGGGACGGCTTCTGATCCGGGTATACCCCTTCAATAAATTCGGAACGGTAGACTGAAGATGAATATAAACTGGTACCCCGGGCATATGGCGAAAGCCAGACGGCTCATCGAAGAAAACCTGAAGACCGTTGATATGGCGGCGGAACTCGTGGACGCAAGGATCCCGTCCGCATCCAGAAATCCCGATATAGACCGTATCCTTGCGGGGTCTTCCAAACCCCGTATAGTCATACTCAACAAAAGCGACCTTGCCGACCCGGCACAGAACCGGCGATGGGTTGAATACTATGAAAGTGCGGGGTGCAAAGCCCTTCTTTTCAACAGCAAAAACAAGGGCGGGAAGCCCGCATTTGTCAGTGCCGTAAAAGAAGCATATAAAGACAGGATAGAAAAGAATATAGCCAGGGGAATGGCCGGCAGACATATAAAAATAATGGTTCTCGGTATCCCGAACGTAGGGAAAAGCACCCTGATAAACAGTCTCTGCGGCGTGCAGGCTGCAAAAGCGGAGGATCGTCCCGGCGTGACCCGTACAAAACAATGGGTCGGAGTGGGCGACGGGATCGATATGCTCGATATGCCAGGAATACTCTGGCCGAAACTGGATGACAGGGAAGCAGCCCTCCTCCTGGCACTCACCGGAGCCATAAGGGACGAAATACTTGACACGGAAGGGCTTGCGGTAAAACTCATAGAAAAGCTCCGTGATACATACCCGAATATGCTGAAAGCAAGATATAAAATCGACGGAGAATTGCCCGAGGACAATTTCGAGGCACTTCAGCTCATCGGCAAAAAGCGCGGTTTTCTAGTCAGCGGCGGCGAGATAAACACCGAGAGAGCTGCAACAGTACTTCTTGATGAATTCCGCGGATGTAAAATAGGAAAAATCACGCTAGAGCAGGCTCCGAGAGGCTGATACCATGAAAAAGACAAAAGATCCGGCGCTTATGTGGGCAATAGAAAATTCCCTGCGCACATCCCCGGAACAACTTTTCTGCGGCGTTGACGAAGCCGGAAGAGGCTGTCTTTGCGGTCCGGTGGTTGCCGGTGCCGTAATCCTCCCGGAAGGAATAGCCCTGGAGGGCGTCACGGATTCAAAAAAACTGACCCCGGCACAGAGAGACAGGGCTTTTGATCTGATTGCGGAAAAAGCTGTCGCCTGGGCTGTGGGCTTCGCTTCCCCCAGGGAAATTGACGAGATCAATATCCTCAACGCGACATTCCTGGCAATGGAAAGGGCAGTCCGGCAGCTTTCCCCGGTCCCGGATATTATTCTTGTGGACGGGAACAGATCGCCGAAGATAGATATCAACACCGTATGCGTGGTTAAAGGGGACTCAAAAAGTCTCAACATTGCCGCCGCATCCATTATGGCAAAGGTGTCAAGGGACAGATACATGTGCCGGCTTGCGGAGGAGTATCCCCAATACGACCTTCAGTCCCACAAGGGATATCCGACAAAGGAGCACTATACCCTGATCGGAAAACACGGAGTTGCGCCTTTTTACAGAAAAACATTTCTGAGGAACCTCGATGAACACCTGCAACAGTTGCAGTCCTGAAAGCTCACGGGACGTAGGTTCGGTTTTCGAAAACTATGTTGCACGGAGAATGAAAGAAAACGGCGCAGTCATTCTCGAAATGAACTATGCCGCAAGAAGAGGCGAAATAGACATTATTGCGCTTAAAGGCGGAACTGTCATTTTCGTGGAAGTGAAGTCGGAAAAGATTCTGGATCCGGCGGACAAAATGCCGGAATGGCGTATTGACCGCAGGAAAGCGGAAGCTTTGTATACCGCCGCCAGGGCTTACACCATGAAGCTGAGGGCGGAAGGTATCGATCCGGAGGAGCTTAAATTCCGTTTCGATGCGGCCTCGGTCCTTTTCGACGACAGTTTAAGACCTGTTAAATTCAGATATTACGAGAATTTTTTGATATTGAACAATGAAATTGCAATACTTTGACCTTCACTGCGATACCGCCACGAAGATGTATGCTGACGGAAGCAGTTTTCTTGAGCCGACCGGACATATAAATGCTCCGGCTCTTTCGGTTTTTGAGCATATGACCCAATTCTTTGCGGTTTTTATAAACGATGCAAACAGAAACCTCGGTATGGACTATTTCCGCGCGGTTACGGAGAATCTGAAGGAGGAAACGGATCAGATCCGGAATCTTACCCCTATGCTCTCCACCGAAGGAGGTAACGTCATCGAGGGGGATCCGGCAAATCTCGATCTTCTGGCGGAATACGGAGTAAAAATCTTCGGGTTCGTCTGGAACGGAAGAAATGCCCTCGCGACAGGTGCACTCTGCGACAATTCCGAAGGGCTGACCGAAACAGGCAAAGATGCGGCAAAAAGGCTGGAAAAACTGGGAATATACCCGGATTGCTCCCATCTTTCGGACAGAGGTTTTTTTGACCTTGCGGACACCTTTGCCGGGCCGATAATCGCAACCCATTCCAACGCGCGCTCCGTTTTTGACCATCCCCGGAATCTGACCGATGAACAGCTCCGGCTGATCTTTGAGCGCGGGGGACTGGTGGGACTGAACCTGTATCCGAACATAATAGGGGAATCTCCCTCGATCGAAGATCTGCTGCCCCATGCGCAGAAGATGCTCGACCTGGGAGGAGAAAACGGTCTGTGCCTCGGATGCGATCTGGACGGAGTATCCGCTCTGCCGTCGGGATTCAATGACGTTTCGGATATACCGGTGCTGTATGCCGTTCTGGAAAATGAGTTCGGCAAAACCCTGGCGGAGAAGATCGTCAGCGGAAATGCCTCCAGGTTTTTCGGGCAAAAGCAATAACAAAAATAAACGAAAGGAGCGATGCAACACGGCTCTTTATACTTTGGCGGACCTTCATCTTGCCTTCGCTCCCGGAGTGGATAAGCCAATGGATATTTTCGGCTCAAACTGGGAGGGGCACATAGAAAAAATCCGCCGCAACTGGTGTCTGAACGAAGACGACACCATCGTCCTCGGGGGAGACCTGAGCTGGGCTATGACTTTTCAGCAGTTACGCTACGACCTCGAGTTCGTCCATTCCCTGCCGGGAAGGAAGATACTGCTCAAGGGAAACCACGACTACTGGTGGACCACTATGAAAAAAATGAGAGAGCTGACCGAAGCCTTTCCTTCAATCTCATTTCTTCACAACAACAGCTACTGTGTTGACGGCATTGCCGTCTGCGGAACAAGGGGATGGATAACGGAACCCGGTCAACCGGAGGATGAAAAAGTCCTCGCAAGGGAATGCGGCCGCCTCAGGGCATCCCTTGATTCGGCAAAAGAAGGCGAAAAAGTCGTTTTTCTTCACTATCCCCCGGTTTTTGCCGATACGGTATGCGAAAGTATAATGAATATTCTCCGGGAATACGGAATTAAAAGATGCTATTACGGACATCTGCACGGGCCGAGCCATAAACTGGCTGTCAACGGAGAAAGGGACGGTGTCGTTTTTTGTCTGACGGCGGGGGATTTTACCGATTTTAATCCCGTTCGGGTCTCATAATTGACATAAAGACGATTTTTCTCTGAAATTACAGTGTTTTCTATGGAAAAAAAACCTAAAATATGCTATAATGCGTTACAATGTAAAACTATTTGATAAATATCAGGAGTGTACCCACATGAAGTTGGAAAACATCAGCAACGAAAAAAATACAGCTGTTCTGGAGATCTCCGTCTCGGCGGAAGAATTTGAAGCGGCTGTAGAAGAATCCTACAAAAAGAACATCCGCAAAATGTCCGTTCCCGGTTTCCGTAAGGGAAAAGCTCCCCGCAAAATGGTGGAGAAAATGTACGGCAAGGAAGTTTTCTGGGATGATGCCATCAACAACGTTTACCCCACCGCTTATGAAGCCGCTGTCAAGGAATCCGGAATAAAACCCGTTGACAGAGCCGACGTTGAACTGCTCGGAGTGGACGAAAACGGCGTTAAATTCAAGGTCACCGTTACCGTAAAACCCGAGGTTACCGTTGATAACTACAAAGGCGTAAAAGTAGAAAAGAAGACCGTATCCGTTACCGATGAGGATATAGAGAAGGAGCTTGAAAGCTACAGAAAGCGTCAGGCAAGAATGATCGATATCGACGACCGCGCCGCAGAAAAGGGCGACGACGTGGTATTTGATTTCGACGGATATGTTGACGGCAAGGCCTTCGACGGAGGCAAAGCGGAGAAATACACCCTCAGACTCGGCTCCGGTCAGTTCATCCCCGGTTTCGAAGATCAGATCGTAGGCAAGAAGATCGGCGAGGACTTCTCCGTATTCGTAAAATTCCCCGAGGATTACCACGCAGAGGATCTCAAGGGCAAAGATGCGGAATTCAAATGCAAGATCCATGAGATAAAGAAGGAAGAGCTTCCCGAAATCGATGATGAGTTTGCCAAAGACGTAAGCGAATTTGACACTCTTGCGGAGTTCAAAGCCGATCTTGCGAAAAAGATGGAACAGCGCAAACAGGACGCCGCAGAGGCGGAAATGACCGGCAAGCTTTTTGAAGCGATCGCAGACCTGTGCAAAGCCGATATTCCCGATTGCATGTACGAAAACGAAATAGATATGCAGATGAAGAACTTTGCATACAGAATGCAGATGCAGGGAATCGACATCGCCCAGTACATGAAGATCACCGGTCAGGATGAAAAATCCATGCGCGAAATGTTCCGCGATAACGCGGTGAAGGAAGTCAAGATCCGTCTGGCTCTTGAAAAGATCGCGGAAAACGAGGGAATCATTGTTGATCAGGCTGAGATCGATGAAGAGTACAACAAGATTGCCGCCGAAAGAGGTATCAAGGACATTGAAAACCTCAAGAACGATTACATCACCGAGGGCATTACCGAAGATATCATTCAGCGTAAGGCCTTTGAGATAGTAAAGACAAACGCCGAAGTGACCCTGGTAGAGGAAAATGCCGAAGCAAAGAAAAAGCCTGCGGCTAAGAAGACCACCGCAAAGAAAACCGCGGCTAAGAAATCCGAAACCAAGGAAGACGGCGAGGTAAAGGCAGAGGAAGAAGCGAAACCCGCAGCTAAAAAACCTGCCGCAAAGAAAACTGCGACCAAAAAGACCGCGGCTAAGGAAAATTCTGAGAAATCGGAATAAAACCGGATTTTTCCGAGTAGAATAAAAACGATTGACCTCCTCCGCACTCCGTTTCGGTAAACCGCGGCGGAGGTCAAAGCGACAAAAAACAGAAAGAAGGTTTAACTATGAGTTTAGTCCCCATGGTAGTAGAGCAGACCAACAGAGGTGAAAGATCCTACGACATCTATTCCAGACTGCTCAACGACCGGATCATTTTTCTGGCAGACGAAGTAAACGATGTTACGGCAAATCTCGTTGTGGCACAGCTTCTTTATCTTGAAGCCGTTGACCCCGAAAAAGATATAAGCCTTTATATCAACAGCCCCGGAGGCTCTGTAACCGCCGGCATGGCTATATATGACACGATGCAGTTTATCAAATGCGATGTTTCCACCATCTGCATCGGACTTGCGGCAAGTATGGGTGCGTTTCTGCTGACTGCGGGAGCAAAGGGCAAGCGTATGGCCCTTCCCAACAGTGAAATAATGATTCACCAGCCTCTCGGAGGATTCCAGGGTCAGGCATCCGATATGAAGATCCATACCGACTGGATGCTGCGCACCAAGGCAAACCTTAACAAGATCCTGGCGGAAAGAACCGGTCAGCCCCTGGAGGTTATCGAAAGAGACACCGACAGAGACAACTTCATGAACGCGGCTCAGGCCCTTGAATACGGTCTGATAGACAAAGTTATAACCAGCAGATAAGTGAACGGAGCTTTAAATGGCTGATAACAACGATAAAAAACCGGCACTGCACCAGTGCTCCTTCTGCGGAAGGACAGAAGCCGCCGGAGAGCGGATACTTTTGTCCGGTGCGATTCCCGGAGTTTATATATGCAGCGACTGTGTTGATGCCTGTGAGGAGTACCTGAAGTCTTTTCATCAGCAGCAACAGGCGCTTGAAACGGCGGATATCAGAAAAAATATGAAAACTCCCGCCGAAATCAAAGCTGTTCTTGACGAGTATGTCATCGGACAGGACAATGCGAAAATTGCCCTTTCCGTTGCGGTTTATAACCACTATAAGCGGATCCTTGATGAGGACAGCGGAAATGACGGCGTGGAGCTTTCAAAAAGCAATGTCCTGCTCCTCGGCCCCTCCGGTTCGGGTAAGACATTGCTTGCGCAGGTACTCGCCAAAGTTCTCGGCGTTCCATTTGCTATCGCCGACGCAACGACCCTGACCGAAGCGGGATATGTGGGCGAAGACGTGGAAAATATCCTTCTCCGGCTTATACAGGCGGCGGATTTCGATGTTCAGGCCGCCGAAAAAGGAATCATCTACATCGATGAAATAGATAAGATCGCCCGCAAGTCGGAAAATCCCTCAATAACAAGAGACGTTTCGGGAGAAGGGGTTCAGCAGGCTCTGCTGAAAATACTTGAGGGCACGGTTGCGAATGTTCCCCCGAACGGAGGAAGAAAGCACCCGAATCAGGAATTTATCCAGATTAACACCAGGAATATCCTCTTTATCTGTGCCGGAGCTTTTTCCGGACTGGATAATGTGATAAAAAAACGTACCGCAGGTTCCGCAATAGGCTTCGGGGCACAGCTGAAGCCCAAAAAGGAACTTTCCGAAAGCTTTTATCTGAATCAGTGCCAGGCGCACGACCTGGTAAAATTCGGACTTATACCGGAACTTGTGGGAAGAATTCCAGTTATTGTCACGGTGGACACCCTTGACAGAGAAAGCCTTGTACGGATTCTCACGGAACCGAAAAACGCCCTTATAAAGCAGTATCAGCATCTTCTTGCCCTGGACGGAGTGAAACTTGTTTTCAGACCCGAAGCGGTGGAAGCGATCGCAGATAAGGCGATCCAGACAGGAACGGGCGCGAGAGGGCTCAGATCCATCGTTGAGGGATTCATGACCAGGGTGATGTTTGATATTCCCTCAGATAAGACGATATCTTCGGTAACGGTGACGGCAAAATGTGTCAACGGAGAGGGAAGCCCGCTGATAAGAAGAAAGAAAAAAACTTCCGCGCAGGAAGAAAACAAAACTGTAAGCAACAAATAAACACAAGGAAAAACCAATGACGAAACAAAAAGATTTTAAACGGAATTTCGGCGAAGACGCCGCGGTTCTTCCGGTCATTGTGCTCAAGGGCATAGTGGCTTTTCCCGGTGCATACGTTCACCTCGAACTACCCGAGAAAAAATCGGTAAAAGCCGCAACCAAAGCCGCAAAAGAGGACAAATTTGTTTTTCTGGTCGCCCAGAAAAACCTTACCGATGAAGACAAAATAACGGAATCGGATCTTTACACCGTAGGAACGATAGCTTATGTAAAACAGGTAACCTGTGCCCCCGGCGAAGTGACCCGGGCGGCATTTGAAACAGTCTGCAGGGGAACCGTATGCGGAGAAGTCATCAAAACGGATCATTTTGATGCCGTTACCGTGCAACCGGTTGAAGACGGAGACTTTCCGCCGGAAAAGAGCCTTGACGGACTTGCGCTTGTGGACCTGGCTCAGAAAAGCTTTTCCGAAATGGCAGACAATTTTGAGCGTATGCCCGAGGAGACCCGCATCGCGGTCAGCCTGATCTCCGACGGAAATGAGCTGGTGGATTACATAGCCCAGAATATCCCTTTCCGGGTGGAGGACAAGCAGGAATTGCTTGAGATCTTCCCTCTTCACGAAAGGCTGATGCGCCTGATCTCTCTCATGAGGGAACAGACCGAGATACTCTCTGCGGAAAAGAGGATCAGCGCGGAGGTAAACTCCCGTCTCCGCAAAAATCAGAAGGACTTTTATCTTCGCGAACAGCTTCGTGCAATTCAGGAAGAACTCGGGGAAGCGGCCGAAGTACCCTTCGATGACGAAGATGAGCTTTATAACGATAAGATAGCTTCATGCGGCGCACCGGAAAAGGTCAAGGAAAAGCTTTTCAAAGACGTTTCCAGACTGATGAAGATGCCTTACGGTTCTCAGGATGCCTCTGTTCTGAGGGCATATCTTGACACCTGTCTTGATATTCCCTGGGGTATTTATACCGAAGACACCCTGGATCTGGAAAAAGCTGCAAAAGTGCTGAACGACGAGCATTACGGCCTCGAAAAGGTAAAGGAACGCATTCTTGAGATCCTTGCCGTAAGGAAACTGCGGGCTGATAACGGCGTTCCGGACGAAGATGTAAACAAAGCCCAGATACTCTGCCTTGCGGGCCCTCCGGGAACAGGAAAAACCTCTATAGCAATGTCCGTAGCCAACGCTATGAACCGTAAATTCGTCCGGGTCTCCCTGGGCGGTGTGCACGATGAAGCGGAAATCAGAGGACACCGGCGCACCTATATAGGCTCAATGCCGGGAAAAATAATTTCCTCTATAATCGATGCCGAAGTCTGCAACCCGGTCGTGCTTCTTGACGAAGTGGACAAACTGTCCCAGGATTACAAGGGAGACCCCGCATCCGCTCTTCTGGAGGTTCTTGACCCGGAACAGAATAAAAGCTTCCGGGACAATTTTATCGATGTTCCCTTTGACCTGAGCAAAGTTCTGTTTATAACCACGGCAAACAATCCGGACACTATCCCTGCTCCGTTGCTGAACAGGATGGACCTCATCGAGCTTACAAGCTACACCCCTGAGGAAAAATTCCATATTGCAAAGAATTTTCTTGTACCCAAGCAGATAAAAGCCAACGGTCTCGACCAAAAGAAGATTAAGTTCCGCGACGATGCCCTCAGGGAAATGATAGACCATTATACCATGGAAGCGGGAGTCCGCGGTCTTGAGAGAACTGTTGCCTCTGTCTGCCGTAAAGTGGCGAAAAAATGGCTTTCCGTGCCGGACGGAGAACGCAAGGCTATCAATGTCAAAGCCTCTGACATTGAGGGATACATCGGCCCTCGGAAATGCAGAAGAACAGTCCTGATGGACAAGCCCACGGTAGGAACGGTCAACGGCCTGGCTTATACCACCGCCGGAGGAGAAATGATGTCCATTGAGGTCAGGGCGATGGAAGGCACGGGAAAGATAGAGCTTACCGGATCGCTAGGAAATGTGATGAAGGAAAGCGCGAAGATCGCCGTCAGTTACATACGTACAAAGGTGAACGATTACGGTATAGATCACCTGTTCTACAAGAAAAAGGATATTCACATCCACGCACCCGAGGGAGCGATACCAAAAGACGGACCCTCTGCGGGAATAACGATGACAACGGCGCTTATCAGTGAACTTACGGGAAAACCGGTACGCAATGATGTGGCAATGACCGGGGAATTCACCCTCAGCGGAAAAGTTCTTCCCATCGGCGGACTGAAAGAAAAAACAATGGCGGCTTTCAAAGCCGGGATAAAGACCGTGATAATTCCGGAAAGCAATATGCCGGATCTATACGACGTGGCGCAGGTAGTGAAAGACAACGTGACCTTTGTGGGCGCAAAAACCATTGAAGATGTCCTCGCCGTAGCACTGGCGCAGTAAGGAGCCCTATGACCCCGAACTATAATAACGTAGAGTTTCTCTCAAGCATTTTTGACACCCGCAACCTGACCCTGCGGACGCTCCCCGAGATAATTTTCGTAGGCAAGAGCAATGTGGGAAAAAGTTCAGCGATAAACAAGCTCCTGAACCGTAAAAAAATGGCGAGGGTGAGTTCCATGCCCGGAAAGACTCAGGCTATCAATTACTTTGAGATCGACGGATCCATATATTTCGTGGATCTGCCCGGATACGGCTTCGCCCAGAGATCAAAAGGTCAGCAGGCGGGATGGGGGAAACTGACGGACAGCTATTTCAAGATGCAAAGAGATAAACGTCTTATAGTTTTCCTTGTGGACATACGCCACGATCCGACGAAGGATGATATGCAGATGTTCCGTTACCTTATGTCTCAGAATACCCCTTTCTGCGTCGTGGCAACAAAGTCGGA
Source organism: uncultured Eubacteriales bacterium (assembly GCA_905207625.1). Taxonomy (GTDB): domain Bacteria; phylum Bacillota; class Clostridia; order Oscillospirales; family UBA644; genus HGM12619. The sequence goes on from CAJLLT010000006.1 coordinate 49,655, forward strand.
CAAACTTTCAGCCAAACAGGTTACGGAAAGGATTTCTGCATTATCCGGGATATTCGGAGTGGACGCAATCGCCTTTTCCTCCGAGACTGGAGCCGGAGTCGACCCCTTAAGACAGATAATCGAGGACGTTACCGGAACCGAAGGGGAATACTTCCGCCCCATAGAGTAGTGAGCGTTATTTAAAAAACATAAATATATCAAAAAACTACCCCGGCAGTATCATGGGGCAGTCAGAAAACAACCGGCATGACCGATCAGGGTCATGCCGGTGTTTTCTGTTATATGAAAACGGTTTAACGATATATAAAAAGAGACTTTTGCACGAAAATCAGTGAAACAAGCCGGCATTCCGCGTCCGTATTCTTCTTGTCAAAAAAGCAGTACTCTGCTCATGCCTGAAAAGGCGGATCACGGAAATATTACTTCGCATTCTTATAGGAAAGAATAATATGACTCGGCGCAATACCGCTGCTGCAAGGATCAGCAGTACCGATCTGCTCATAATCCCGCTGAAAAGAAAAATAACCGAAGGAATGACGGAAAGCGCCACAGCCCTGAAAATACTGCTTTTTCTGAAACAAATAATCCAGATCAGGCAGTAAAGCATCACCAATACGGTATTCACAATAAGATATACGGAAAAAACTCGGTCAGACCACCAGCCGAACCATGTTCCGGGAATATTGATCACCATAAAGCCAAAACAGCCGAATCTCCCTATTTGTTCCGCGATCTCGATCCCTTTATTGTTCCACTTGTTCTCGAAACCGTTTCTGTTCTTTATTGCAAATACTATATTCGGTATCATTATTACAGCAATAATGATCAGTCCGAAAACATTCAGCCAATCCATGCCGATCCTCCGACAAATCCGGATTTATAAGCCCGTGGGAAAGTGACACACAACGGCGAAGAGTTTCAGCCGGCGATCCGATCACGGCAGACAATTCGCAATGTGCCTTGACCGTAAGCCTCATCGGAACTTCCCGGAAATTTCAGTATCAGTATAGCAGGATTCACTGTATCTGTCAATAGTTCCGTAACCGGATAAATTAAAAAAATACAAAAAAACGAAACCGGAGTCCGCCGGAAAATTTCTCCGGCGGCTGTCATTTTTTCGTTGACAAAGCAATGTTTTCCGAGGAGAATAGTCACGGCTGATATGGAGAAATTAAAGATATAACGACACAATGTCGTAAAATGCAAAAAATTGAGGAAGGAATGAAAAATGAAAAAACTATTATCGCTTATACCCGCGCTGGCGGTATGTCTGCTCGTCGCCGCGCTTATATACGGATGCACCCAGCAGCCTGAAAAGCCCTCCGATGTCCCTTCGGAGACCCCAACGGACGGAACGGAAAACACCTCGACGGTGGAGGGAACCGTCAGCACCACGACCACCGGTCCCAACGGATTGGCGAACTTCATGATATACTCCGACGGGAAGGAGAAGTATCTGTTCAATGTCGCCTCGTCCTTCGATCTGGTACCTTCACTGGGAGACTCTGTTTCGGTCACCGTTAAAGGAACCGTAACCGAAACCGCTCCCGCCCAGGCAACGGCACAGAAACTCACTGTTCTCAATCAGTTTTCCGCTTCACCCCTTGATGCAGAAGTTTACCGGATCGAAAACATTGACGTTACCGGGGTTCGTCAGGCACTGAATACGGACCGGTGGATATTCACCCTTATAAAATCCTATGACGATTTCCGGGCATATCTGGACAATAATGCGCTGAATGAAAGTGTTATGCAGAAGCTCGGCAACACTCAGATAGACACTCTCACCGAGAGCTTTTTTACAGCGAAAAATCTCGGTATTTTTATTATAAATAACGGAAATTCCGCAGATACCGCCGCAGAAGGAACATACCTTCAGCAGGGAACTATGTACCTGAAGATCAAAAACAGAACCACCGATGCGACTCTTAACAATATGACCTACACCGCATATCTGGTAGCGTTCGATAAAACCACGGAGATTGCCGACGGAATAGTGCTTACGGAGAATATACTTGCGGACAATCTCGGGGATCTTGACATCAAAACCGATGACAACGCCACCGGAGACACCCCACGGCCCACCGAGCCTGTTACCGAAAATTCACAACAGAGGGATTCCGGCACAGCAGACTGACGCAACAACAAAATAATACCCGAAAAAGGACGTATTATCCTGTTTCGGGTATTTTTTCAGAGTCTCTGTCTGATTTCTTCCGTAATGTCGGAAATGAATTTATCCAGGGCTACGGTTTCCGTTTCAGTGCTGTCCCTGCGGCGCAGTCCGACTGCTCCCTGCTCCGCTTCCTTCTGACCGATGACAAGCATGTAGGGAACTCTGTCCACGGTCTGGGCTTCACGTATCATATAACCTATTTTTTCGTTACGGTTGTCAAGTTTTACCCTCACGCCGGCGTCCCGGAGTTTATTGTAAACCTGTTGCGCATAATCCGAGCTCTTTTCCGAAACCTGAAGGACCTTTACCTGAACGGGTGCAAGCCAGGTGGGGAATTTTCCGGCATAATGCTCCGTCAGGATTCCGATAAATCTCTCTATAGATCCGAAGCAGACCCGATGGATCATTATCGGACGCTGCTTCTGTCCGTTCTCGTCAACGTATTCCAGGCCGAAATTGAGCGGCATCTGGAAATCCAGCTGTATAGTGCCGCACTGCCAGGTCCTGCCGATGCAGTCCCTGAGGTGGAAATCTATCTTGGGACCGTAAAACGCTCCGTCCCCCTCGTTTACGGTATAGGGCAAACCGAGCTTTTCCAGAGCAGATTTGAGTCCGTCCGTGGCGGCCTGCCAATCCTCGTCACTGCCCATGCTGTTTTCGGGTCGGGTAGACAGTTCCACAAAATACCTGAAACCGAACTTTCCGTATACTTCGTTTATAAGTCCCACAACGTTGACTATTTCATCGGTTATCTGCTCCCGGCGCATGAATATATGTGCATCATCCTGCGTAAAACAGCGGACACGGAACAGACCGTGGAGAGCACCCCTGAGTTCATGACGATGAACAACGCCAAGTTCCGCAACGCGCATAGGCAGTTCACGGTAACTATGGGGACGGCTGCGGTAAACCATTACGCCTCCGGGACAGTTCATGGGCTTTATGCAATAAGTCTCGTCGTCAATGACGGTGGAATACATATTATCCTTGTAATGATCCCAGTGGCCGCTGGTTTCCCAGAGCTTACGGTTCATTATCATCGGGGTGGAAACTTCCACATAGTTTTCACGGCGATGGATCTGTCTCCAGTAATCTGTCAGAGCATTTTTCAGGATCATACCGTTAGGCAGAAAGAAGGGAAAACCGGGGGCTTCGTCGCAAAGCATGAAAAGTTCCATTTCCCTGCCGATACGGCGATGGTCACGGCGTTCCGCCTCCTCCATGAGTCTGAGGTAATCCTCCATTTCCTCTTTGGACGCAAAAGCTATTCCCTTTATACGGGTCAGCATTTTATTTGAGCTGTCGTTTTTCCAGTAGGCACCGGACTGCGCGGTTATTTTAAACGCCTTCAGGGCTTTGGTATAACAAAGGTGGGGACCGACGCACATATCAACATACTCGCCCTGTTTGTAGAAGGATATTACAGCATCCTCCGGCAGATCGGAAATATGCTCGACCTTGTACTTTTCTCCCCGTGATTCCATAAACGAAACAGCTTCGTCCCGGGGCAGGGTAAAGGGAGTTATCGGAAGATTTTCTTTGACGATCTTCCTCATCTGCTCCTCAATGCGCAGCAGATCCTCCTGATCCAGCTTTTCATCCCCCAGGTCCACATCATAATAAAATCCGTTTTCGGTCGCGGGACCATAGGCAAACATTGCGGAAGGATAGAGTCTTTTTACCGCCTGAGCAAGTATATGCGCGGCGGTGTGACGCAGCACATGAAGTTCCTGCTCCTTCGGGCACTCATCGACCCTTCCGTCGGAATAAATGATCTTCATATTTTTCTCCTTTTCAAAATAAAAAAGCACCCTCAAAGACACGGTCATTCCGTATCTTCAAGGGTGCATCTCGTTCAGAAACACACGGTTCCACCTTGATATTTCACTCGGATTCCTTCAAATCCTATCCTTTAACGCAGGCATACGGTGTCACTTACTGTTTTCGGCGGCACAGCTCCGGAATGGTCTTCGCCGGAACTTCACACAGGGCGCTCTCACCGTCCGCCCCTCGCTTTGTGTCCGATCCCGGGTACTCTTTCCTTCACAGCTTTTCTCTTCGGTTTCCCTGATTATATCACTCAATCCCGGATTTGTCAAGCCCCTTTGCGGAATTTTTCATATATTTCCGGACTGAAATAAATAAAAAATCACAGCGGGAAGAACCGTGGTCCTCCCCGCTGTTGGAAATTCCGGTTTATTTTCCTCTGGCGACGTATGTGGTGTGAAGCAGTTTATGAGCCTTATGACTTCCGGGTTTTTCCAGATATTCCTCGTAGAGCTTTCTGACTACGGGGTTCTCATGTGATTTCCGGACAGCGCAGGCTTCATCCTCGTCGTAAAGGGCTTTTGCCCTGAGAGTCTTGATATCAACGTGACTTCTGGTATAAGCGTCGTGAATGGGCTGACCGCCGCCGTTTACGCATCCGCCGGGACATGCCATTATCTCCACAAAGTGGTAGAAAGCCTTACCGTCACGGATATCTCTGAGCAGTTTACGGGCATTGGCAGTGCCGCTGACCACGGCGATCCTGACATCCGTTCCTGCAACTTTGTAGGTCGCCTCTTTTATACCTTCCGTACCTCTTACTTCCTTAAATTCCACGTCGGGAAGCTCTTTCCCTTCAAGGATCTCGGCAACGGTACGGAGGGCCGCCTCCATAACGCCGCCGGTGGCGCCGAAAATATGTCCGGCACCGGTAGCTCCGCCGAATACGGGATCAAACTCTTCGTCGGGAAGTTCGGTAAAGTTCAGCCCTGCCATTTTTATGAGCTTTGCAAGTTCGCGGGTAGTGATGGAAATATCGATATCGTCCATACCGTCAACCTTGTTCTGTTCTCTGGTACGTTCGAATTTCTTTGCGGTACAGGGCATAACGCTGACAACAACCATGTTTGCCGGATCGACTCCGTTCTTTTCCGCGTAATAGCTCTTCATCAGCGCACCGTACATTCCCTGAGGAGACTTTGCGGAGGACAGATTGGGAATAAATTCCGGGAAATAGTGCTCACAGTACTTGACCCATCCGGGGGAGCAGGAGGTAATAAGCGGGAAGGGTCCGTTTTCCTTGAGACGGTTGATGAATTCCGTTCCTTCCTCCATGATGGTGACATCTGCGGCTACATCGACGTCCACCACGGCGTCAAAGCCCAGACGGCGCATAGCGGCAACCATCTTGCCCTCAACATTTGTTCCTATCGGCATACCGAACTCTTCGCCGAGACCGGCACGGACGGAGGGGGCGGGAGCTATGACAACGTGCTTCTCGGGGTCCGCAAGAGCCTCCATTACCGCCGCGGTATCGTCTCTTTCAACAAGAGCTCCGGTGGGACAGTTGACAACGCACTGTCCGCAGGCGATGCAGGGGGAATCCTTAAGCTCCATGTCGAAGGCACAGCCTATATTTGTGGTAAAACCTCTTTCGTTGGCACCGATAACGCCCACGCCCTGAAGGGCACTGCATACGGCAGAACAGCGGCGGCAGAGGATACATTTATTGTTGTTTCTTACAAGATACGGGTTGCTGGTCTCCACCTCATACTTCGGTTTATCCCCGTCGAATTTGGCTTCATCCTCTATTCCGTATTCCTTGCAGAGAGCCTGAAGCTCGCAGTTCGTGCTTCTGGGACATGACAGACATCTTCTGTCATGGGTGGACATTATGAGCTCAAGAGTCATTTTTCTTGACTCTATGACCCGGGGAGTGTTGGTAAAAACCTCCATGCCCTCATTCACCGGATATACGCAGGCGGCAACAAGGGTCCTTGCCTTTTTGACCTCCACCACGCATATGCGGCAGGCGGCTATGGCATTGATATCCTTAAGGTAGCACAGCGTAGGGATCTTTATTCCCACGGAATCCGCCGCCTCAAGTATGGTGGAACCGGCAGGCACGGTTACGTCCATGCCGTTTATTTTAAGATTAACATCGGCCATTGCTTGCTTTCTCCTTCTTATTCCCTGATTATGGCTTTGAACTTACAGCTTCCCATACAAGCGCCGCATTTGACACACTTGGAGGGATCGATTTCAAGCGCGGGGAGTTTCTTTCCGGGAGCAACATAGTCGCTCTTGGATATTGCGCCCACGGGACATGTTCTGGCGCACATGCCGCATCCGAAACAGCTGTCCTTGACAATCTTGTAAGAAATGAGCTTTTTACATACGCCGGCGGGACATTTTTTGTCCACGATGTGGGATATGTATTCATCTCTGAAATAACGGAGAGTAGACAGAACCGGGTTGGGCGCCGTCTGTCCCAGGCCGCAGAGGGCGTTGTCCTTTATGTAGTGACAGAGCTTTTCCATTTCATCGAGGTCTTCCATAGTCGCCTTGCCTTCGGTGACCTTTGTAAGCATTTCAAGAAGTCTTCTTGTTCCTACCCGGCAGGGAGTGCATTTTCCGCAGGATTCGTCCACGGTGAACTCAAGGAAGAACTTGGCGATATCCACCATGCAGTTATCTTCATCCATGACTATAAGTCCGCCGGACCCCATCATGGAACCGATAGCGATGAGGTTGTCATAATCTATGGGGACGTCCAGGTGCTGAGCCGGGATACATCCGCCGGAGGGACCTCCGGTCTGGGCCGCTTTGAATTTCTTCCCGTTGGGGATTCCGCCGCCGATCTCCTCGATTATGGTCCGGAGGGTGGTTCCCATGGGAACTTCCACAAGTCCGGTATGTTTGATCTTTCCGCCCAGAGCGAAGACTTTGGTTCCCTTGCTCTTCTCGGTGCCCATGGAAGCAAACCATTCGGGTCCGTTGAGAATTATCTGAGGGATATTGGCATAGGTCTCAACATTGTTGAGAATAGTGGGTTTCTGGAACAGACCTTTTACCGCAGGGAACGGAGGACGGGCATGAGGTTCGCCCCTCTTGCCCTCTATCGAAGTCATGAGCGCGGTTTCCTCGCCGCATACAAATGCTCCGGCACCGAGACGGATATCCACATCAAAGTTGAATCCGGTACCGAAAATATTCTTGCCAAGAATACCGTATTCCCGGGCCTGATCAATGGCAATGCTCAGCCTTTTGACGGCGATGGGGTACTCCGCTCTGACATAAACGTAGCCCTGATCGGAGCCTATCGCGTAGGCGGCAATGGCCATGGCTTCAATTACCGCATGGGGGTCGCCCTCAAGAACGGAACGGTCCATGAACGCGCCCGGGTCACCCTCGTCGGCGTTGCAACATACATATTTTTTATCGGAAACGGACTTGCTTGCGAAGTCCCATTTCATTCCCGTGGGGAAACCGGCGCCGCCGCGGCCACGCAGACCAGAGGCTTTCATTGTATCTATTACCTGTGCCGGTGTCATTTCCGTAAGGACTTTACCGAGGGCTTTGTAGCCGTCCCTTGCGATGTACTCGTCAATATGCTCGGGGTCGATGACGCCGCAGTTGCGGAGAGCCACACGGTGCTGTTTTTTATAGAACTGGGTCTCGCTCAGGGAATACAGAGCCTCCTCAACTTTTCCGGACTCCTCCGTACCGGTGTCCTTGTAGACCATTCTGTCCACGGGACGGCCTTTCAGCAGATGCTCCTCCACGATTTCGGGGATCTCATCCTCGGTAACACTGTTGTAAAACGTACCGTCGGGATAAACTATCATTATCGGACCGAGGGCGCAAAGTCCGAAGCATCCGGTCTGAACGACCTCCACCTCGTCTTCAAGTCCCTGTCTTTTAAGCTCTTCGGCGAGTTTCTGTCTGAGCTTGACGCTGCCGGAGGAAGTACAACCGGTACCGCCGCAAACCAATACATGTGAACGTATCATTTATCCTTTCCTCCTATTCAGCCGTATATTCTTTCACGATTCTGCCGGCGCTGAGTTCTTCCACGGCACGTCTGACCTTATCCGGCGTCATGTGAACGTAAAGAACCTTTTTTTCACCGCGACGGTAGATCTCGACAACAGGCTCAAGCCCTGTTTTTTCGATATTTCCCGTCTGGGTAACGGTTATCATTTCGGAAAGCCCCAGATCGTGGACCTGTCTGACAAACTCCAGAAGAGTATCCCGGGCGCCCGCCTCTATGCCGCAGGTTCCCATGCCGACAACAATTCTGGTTCCGTGATTCCCCGCTTCCCGGATCGCTATCACGTCTTTCATTTTTTCTCTGATTGCTTCGAGATCCGCTAAGCTTTTCATTAAAAAAATACCTCCGATTATGAGATTATATTTTCGTTTCAGTCTTTTTTCCGATATGTCCGGAACTGCCCTCCGACCGGAAGGTAAATGTTTCTTCCGGGGTACGGTAAACAAACCTGATCCGTGGATGAGTCTCCGCCAAAGCAAGAGTCCGGACAGTCTGTTCGATCTTTCCCAGAGGCAGAACATTGGGAAAGGTCATATCAAAACATGCCTCCACGGCGGTACCGTGAAAAACTTTCCCTTTCCGGGATAAAACTTTCATTTTTCCGCCGCACAAAGCACTTTCCGCCGCCATCAGGGCAAGCCCGAGTCCGGAAGAACCCACGCGGATGGTAAAACCGGGACGGACACAGTTTTTCAGCGTTTCTCCATCCATTCCGCACCCGTTATCCACTATCCTCACCGTCAGTTTTCCCTTTCCGTTTTCTGTAAGATAAAGACCGATCCGGTCCGCTCCGGCATTGACGGAATTCCGGGCAACATCGAGAATATTTAGGGACAGTTCCTTCATCCTTCCGGTCTCAGAACCGTCCGACAGTAAAATACGATCCAAAGCCATTCCGGAAAATGACTTACAGACCGTATTTTTTAAGTATATCCGGGACCTGATCGGCGGTTACTTTTCCGTAAACGTCGTCATTGACGGTAAGAACAGGCGCAAGTCCGCAGCAGCCTATGCAGCGGGTGGCGTCAAGGGAGAATCTTCCGTCTTCGGTTATGCCTCCGGCTTCAATACCGAGAAGCTCGCTTGCCTTGTCAAAAACCTCTTGGGAACCCTTGACGTAGCAAGCCGTTCCGAGACAGATCGCAACCCGGTACTGCCCCTTGGGATTGAGGGCAAACTGCGCATAGAACGTGGCAACGCCGTAAACTTCCTCCAGAGGAATATCAAGACCGTCGGCAATCATTTTCTGAACTTCGATGGGCAAGTAGCCGTAAATTTCCTGTGCGCCCTGCATTATGGGCATAAGAGCCCCCTGAACTCCTTTCTTGGAAGCTATAAGGTCCATGAGCTGTTTTTCCTGCTCCGGAGTACCCCTGAAAGGAACTTTGCATATTTTCTGCTTTCCCATTTTACGATTCTTCCTCTCGTATTCCATATATTTTCCGGAAAAAGACGATCCGCACCGCAACAGGGAGGATCCGGTACGGGTATTGCCGCTCCGTGTATTTTTTATTTTCCGTTTTCATAAAGTGAAAACAGTAACCGTGCGACAAGACTGTTTCTTTGTCCGACTTATACAATAATAACATAAAATATGCTTTTTGTCAAGAATTTTAATTCAACTTTGTACAAATACTTACAAAAGCCGCAAATCTGGAGGTCAATATGCAAAATTTTTACAACTCGCCCGGTTTCACGGGGGAAACGGACGTTTTTTCAATAGGAAAGACCTGGCTCGGAAGAGACATAACCTGTCTGAGATCGGGGCTGGGAAAGAAAAAAGTACTGCTTGTGGGAGGAATCCGTGCCGGGGACGGAGCGATAACGGAACTGCTGAAAAAAACCGTGGACATATTCTCAGGTCAGGGGCGGAATCAGGGGATTCCGGGACTGAATATTCCCAAACTTTTCTCATCCGTAAGACTCTACGTTATTCCCGAACTCAACCCGGACGGAAGACACATGCGTCTCAGCGGAGTTGGGGACGGAAACCCTCTCGCGGCACGCTGCAGAAGAATGAACGGCGGGAGCGACGACTTTTCGGCATGGCAGTCCAACGCCCGGGGAGTGGATCTTATGCACAATTTTGACGGAGGATGGCTCGATGCCAGGAAGCTCGGGAACGCAGCTCCCGGGATCTCCGGTTATGCGGGGGAGTACCCGGAAAGCGAACGGGAAAGCCTGTCACTGCGCCTTTTTTCAGCCTCTGTCAGACCTGATATCGTATGCGTCCTCAGCTCCGGACCCGACACCGTCCTTTCCGTCTTTCCGGGATCAAAAAAAGCCCGCCTGACGGCGGGTTGCATGGGAGTCTCCGTCTCCGATATGTACTCCCGGAAGGATCTTTACGCTGAGTACGGGGCGGGCTCCTTCTGCGCATGGTCCGAAGCGTCGGAAAAAGTATTCTCGCCCATGATTCTGTTTTCGGACGCATCCGAACATGTTCCCGGAAAGATTCAGAATCTGCTGCTGTGTTGCGCTCTGGTATAACGGTATTGTAAATTTTTTATAAATATTTGAGGAAATACTTGTAAGGAGGGAAAAAATGTGCTATGATATGATATAGACTTACCTATATTTACCTGTATTTTGAAGAGGGAGTATCATGACCATAAAGGAACAACTTGAGAGCATAAGACAAAATGCCGCAGCGGAACTTTCCGGCGCTGACGTGTCGGAAAAGCTGGAAGCGCTTCGTGTCAGAGTTCTTGGCAAAAAGGGCGAGCTGACCGCGGTCCTTGCTCAGATGGGCAAGCTTTCGGCTGAGGAACGCCCCGTCATAGGACAGGCGGCAAATGAGGTCCGCTCTTACATAGAGAACGCGATAAAGGCGAAACGTGCCGAGATCTCCGCAAAGGAACTCCGGAAAAAACTCGAAGCGGAGAGGGTAGACGTCACCCTTCCCGGTACCGGAAGACCGGCGGGGAAACAGCATCCCCTCAGCATCGTCCTGGACGAGGTGAAGGATGCCTTCATAAGCATGGGCTTTACCGTGGTGTCCGGTCCCGAAGTGGAATACGATTACTATAACTTTGAGGCTTTGAATATTCCCCCTTATCATCCCGCAAGAGACACCCAGGATACCTTCTATTTCTCCCCCGAAATGCTTCTGCGTACGCAGACAAGCTCCGTGCAGATACGGACCATGGAAAAACAGAAACCCCCGATAAGAATAATCTCTCCCGGAAGAGTTTACCGTATAGACGAGGTTGACGCTACCCATTCTCCCATATTCCATCAAATCGAAGGTCTTGTGGTGGACAAGGGCATAACCATGGCTCACCTCAAAGGATCCCTTGAACTTATAGCGAAGATGCTTTTCGGTCAGGACATAAAGACCCGTATCCGCCCGGATTATTTTCCCTTTACCGAGCCTTCCGCCGAAATATGCATCTCCTGCTTCAAATGCGGAGGCAAGGGCTGCAAGATGTGCAAGGGCGAGGGCTGGATAGAGATCGGCGGAGCGGGCATGGTAAACCCGAAGGTTCTGGCAAATCTGGGAATAGATCCCGAAGTTTACTCCGGTTACGCCTTCGGAATGGGTCTTGAGAGACTTACTATGCTCAAATACGGCGTGGACGACATCCGTATGTTCTACGATAACGACATGCGCTTCCTCAACAATTTTTGATCCGGGGGTAAACTGAAATGAACGTATCATATAAATGGCTCAGATCCATGGCGGATCTTCCGGATATGGAGCCGAAAAAATTCATACATGAAATGTGCATGACCGGCACCGAAGTCACCGGTCACGAAAACGCGGCGGACTCCGTCAGGAACGTCGTTGTCTGCCGCATACTTTCCATTGAAAAGCACCCGGATGCGGACAAGCTCGTGGTGTGCAAGGTGGACACCGGAGCCGCAGAACCCTTACAGATAGTCACCGCGGCAAAGAACATGAAGGAAGGAGACCTTGTTCCCGTAGCGCTGGACGGAGCCGTCCTTGCCGGAGGAGAAAAGATCAAAAAAGGTAAGCTCCGCGGCGTTGAATCCTGCGGCATGTTCTGTTCCGTGGCTGAACTCGGACTCACCGTCTCCGACTACCCCGGTGCGGTGGAGGACGGACTGCTTATCCTCAGTGAAGGCACACCCGGACAGAATATCTGTGACCTGCTTGGTCTTGACGACAACGTTTATTTCGCGGATATAGTGACGAACCGTCCCGACTGCCTTTCCATGAGAGGTATCGCAAGGGAAGCGGCATGCACCTTCCGCGCGCCTCTCCGGCTTGAAAAGCCCGAAGTAAAGGGCTGTGCCGGAAGCATAAAAGACTACATCGGAATTTCCGTAAGCAACACCGAACTTTGCCCGAGATATACCGCAAGGGTCGTAACGGATGTAAAGATCGCCCCCTCTCCGCTGTGGCTCATCGAACGGCTCCGCGCAAGCGGTGTAAGAGCAATAAACAACATCGTTGACATAACAAACTATGTCATGCTTGAGTACGGTCAGCCGATGCACGCTTTTGACTACTCCTGCGTGGAAGGAAAGACAATAAACGTAAGAAACGCCACCGAAGGCGAAGAGTTTGTAACCCTTGACGGGCAGAAGCACACCCTCACCGGGGATATGCTGGTCATCGCCGATGCGGTAAAACCCATAGCCCTTGCGGGTGTTATGGGCGGCGAAAACAGCGAGATAAAAGATACCACTACTACCGTTGTTTTCGAATCCGCAAATTTCTTCGGCCCCTCCGTGAGAAAGACCTCCAAAAAACTCGGAATGAGGACCGAGTCCTCCTCCCGATTTGAAAAAGGTCTCGACCCCACCATGACCGCCGAAGCCCTTGACAGAGTTTGCCAGCTGGTGGAAATGCTCGGCGCGGGCAAAGTCATCGCTGAAGTCACAGATATAAACAACGCCACCGTAACCGTGAAGAAGATTCCCCTGGAAAAGGACTGGATCAACGGCTATCTCAGCCTCAACGTTTCCGAAGAGGAAATGTCCGATATCCTTACCCGTCTGGGCTTCACCGTTTCCGACGGTACGGTTACCGTTCCCTCTTTCCGCTCCGATATTGAGAACAAATACGATATTTCCGAAGAAATAGCACGTTTCTACGGCTATGACAACATTCCTTCGGAAAACTTCAAGGCGGATATACGCTCCGGCGGATATACGGAAAGACAGAAGTTTGAGAAAAAACTCGGCTGGATACTCAGAGGTGCGGGTCTGACTGAGATCATGACCTATTCTTTCATCAGCCCCAAAGCCTACGACAAAATAGGGCTTCCGGAAAACGATTCTGCCAGAAACAGCCTGAAAATACTCAATCCTCTGGGAGAAGATTCTTCCGTCATGAGAACCTCTGCACTCCCTGGAATGCTGGACGTCCTTGCCCGCAACAACAGTTTCCGCGTTCCCTCGGTTTACGCTTATGAAAATGCGAAAATATACCTGAAAAACCCGGACGAAAAGAAGCTTCCGGAGGAAAAGGAGATACTGTGCCTGGGATTCTACGGTGACGGCGGAGACTTCTTTACAATGAAAGGGTTTGTGGAGAAGATAGCGGAAAATCTCAACATTCTTCCCTGCGAATACGTTCCCTGTACCGGAAAGGACACATATCATCCCGGAAGAGCCGCCTATATACTCTGCAACGGAGTAACTCTGGGTGTGTTCGGACAGATACATCCCACCGTGGCGGAAAGATACGGTTTCGACACAGACGTGTTCTGTGCGGAAATAGACGCGGATAAGCTTTTCGCTCACCGTGCTCCGGAAAAGGCATACAGGCCTCTGCCCAAATATCCCGCGGTAACCCGGGATATCGCACTTATCTGCAAGCAGGAGGTATATTCCGGCGATGTGGAAAAGAAAATAAAAGCACTGGTGGGTCCCACACTCGAAAGCATCTCCGTCTTCGATGTTTACACCGGAGCCCAGGTACTTACGGGACACAAGAGCATAGCTTACGCGCTGACGCTCAGAGCCCCCGACAGGACTCTCCAGGACAGCGAGATCGAAAAGATAATGACCAAGCTCGTGAGCGGGCTTGAGGCGGAGGGGATCACTCTCCGCAAATAACGGAAGGAGAAATTATGGATAACTTCGGAAACAGCACCGTAACCTTCACCCTGAAAAATTCGGGTGAAGAAGAAATGAAGCAGATCATGACCGCGGTGTACAATGCGCTGGTGGAAAAGGGATATGAAAACCCGGTAAACCAGATAGTGGGCTACATCCTGTCCGAAGACCCAATTTATATAACCAAACACAATAATGCGAGAAGCCTTATACGGAAAATAGACCGGGATGAACTGCTGGCGACCATGGTCAGACACTACCTGGAAAGCTGACGGAGGACGGAATGGTAAACGAGATCTTCGTGGAACAGCTTTATTCCCGTAAAAAGACGTTTAAAGAGTATGCGGCACAGGCCGGCATCTTCCTTGTGACAGTTGTTGTTGCGGGGGGCCTGTTCTCCTTGCTGTGGCGTATGACGAACCCTCTGCTGAGAATGATTTCCATATTTGCCCTCATGGGTACGGTCTACTTCGGATTCAAACTTTTCCGGAAGCTGAATGTGGAGTTCGAGTACATCTACCTGAACGGAGAGATGGATGTGGACAAAATTGTCGCAAAAGAAGAGCGCAAGAGGATCCTCACGGTAAAGACGGAGGACTTCATCAGATTCGGGGAATATACCCCGGAGGCGGAGAGCATAATCGAGAATTCCGGAGCGAAAAAACGTTTTGATTTCCGTTCAAACACCGGCGCAAAACCGTATTACGCCGTTTTCAGACATAAAACCTTGGGCACCGTTGCCATGATATTTGAACCCGGGGAAAAAATACTTCCGGACATGCAGCGGCGCTTTGAACTCAGAAAATAACCTTTGTATCCAATGGTATCCCCATTGGATACATTTGGCAAGGGGAAAGGAAGACCTTCATGAAGTATTACGTCGGTACAGAAATGCTTGAAATATCCGAAGTACGGAAGCTTATGCGAAACCCGACCTTTTCCGACCGGTATTTCACGGAAAAAGAAAAGAGTTTTATAAGTGTCCGGGATAAAAAAGCGACAGTGGCTGCGGAACTTATATGCGCGAAAAAAGCCTGCATAAAGGCAATATGTTCAATGGTCCGCCCTTCGTCCTACACGGAAATAGAAATACTCCGCAAAAAGAGCGGCAGACCCTGTATCAGATTTCACGGGAGACTGGAAACATTGAACCAGACTCTCCGCTCAGACCTTTCCACCAGTCACACATCAACTCTGGTAAGCGCAACCGCGATCGTCAGCAAACGGGGAGAAAAGAAGGAAGAACAGGGTACGGAAAATGTCTGACGTGATTCTTTCTGCCGAACAGATGCGGCAGGCTGATGCATACACCGTCGGAGCCCTTTCCGTCCCGTCCCTGACCCTTATGTCCAGGGCAGCACAGGCTCTTTTCCGGGGCTGTCCGGATTTTGAGGGCGATGCCGTTATCCTCTGCGGAAACGGCAACAACGGAGGAGACGGTTACGCTCTCGCAGCCATACTTGCCGAAAAAGGGAAAAAGGTCACGGTAATAGCCCCCGCAGAAGGAACCATGAGCCCTGACTGCGCCGAGATGAGACGCAGAGCGGAGGAAAAGGGAATTGCCGCAAGACCTCTTGACGGTGAAACGGAAAAAATAATAGCAAAGGCGGAACTTATCGTTGACTGCCTGTTCGGCACGGGCTTCCGGAAGGGAAAGACACCTGACGGGAAAATAACCCGGGCTCTCAGTCTGGCAAACAGTTCGGACGCCTTCCGTCTCGCATGTGACATTCCCTCCGGATGCGTTTGCGACACCGGAGCGGCGGAGAGTTATGCCTTCCGGGCAACGAGGACCGTAACCTTTGCGGCATATAAACCCTGCTTTTTTCTCTTCCCCGCAAAAGATTTCTGCGGACAGACGCAGGTTGCCGATATAGGGATACCCGGGGAAGCATTTGAAGCCCAGAACCCTTGTTTTTTCACGGTAGAAGAGAACCTTGCGCTTAAAAATATTCCTGTCCGCAGGGCAAACACTCACAAAGGCTCATACGGAGCCCTCCGGATGCTTTGCGGCAGTAAAAATATGACCGGCGCCCCGGTACTTGCCGCTACGGCAGCCCTCCGGACCGGAGCGGGGTTGGTTTACATCTCTGCCCCCATTGCGGTCAGGCGAATACTCCAGACCGCACTTGCCGAGCCGGTGTTCACCCCGACATACGCAAAGGTCCCGAAAGCAACGGCAGTGCTTGTGGGTTGCGGGCTTTCAATGAAAAGGGCGGGACTTGTGCGCTACGCCCTCGGACTCGGACTCCCGACGGTGGCGGATGCGGATGCCCTGACATACATTTCCCGTCATCCGAATATACTCCAACAGGCGAATAAAAACCTGATACTGACGCCTCATCCGGCGGAAATGGCCCGACTGTGCGGAATCACGACAGAGCAGGTGGAAGCTGACAGATTCACCGTTGCCCGCAACTATGCGGTAAAAAACGGAGTAGTCCTGGTCCTTAAAGGACACAACACTCTTATCGCGACCCCGGAGGGAAAAGTCTTTGTCAACACAACGGGAAACCCGGGACTCGCAAAAGGCGGAAGCGGAGACACCCTTGCGGGAATAATCGCTTCACTCCTTGCGCAGGGACTTACGGCGGAGCAGAGCGCGGTGACCGGAGTCTGGCTTCACGGGAAAGCGGCGGACATACTCCGTGACGGCATTTCCGAATACGGGCTTCTTCCCTCCGACATTCCCATGACTGTGGCCCAGATACTCAGGAAAAAGAACTCGCCTCTGTAAGGAGGTATGGGCTTTGAAAAAGCTCTTTCCGGTTTTACTGACCGTTCTGGTCACACTGACAGTATTCTGCTCCTGTGACAAAAACAAAACCGAGACCCGTTCCGTTGAGACCTTTACCGCCACGGCAAAGGCATACTGCAACCGGACAGGACTTATATTCAACGCCGTTGTCTCGGAAAAAGAAATAACCGTCACCGGCGGAAATCTTGCGCTTCCGGTAACCTATGGCAGCGGAAAAATGAAAACTGAAAACATTATCCTTGACTGTACCGTGGAAGAAGATTCCCTTTTTAATCTTCCGTCGATTCTGCTGCGGAGACTGAACAGCCCCGACTGCCCGTTTCTGCCGGGAGAGACGGCCCGCATACAGGTACGGTCGTTTGACGTAGATATAACTTTTGGAGAAATACAATGAACAGTACCGCAAAGAGAACATGGGTTGAAATAGATCTTGATGCCCTTGACAATAATTTCCGCAACATCAGGGCGTGTGTTCCCGACGGATGCAAAATAATGTCCGTAATAAAAGCGGGAGCGTACGGTCACGGGGCAACAAGGATCGCCGCGGAACTCGAACCGCAGACGGACTGGTTTGCCGTATCCAATACCGATGAGGCAATGCAGCTCCGCCGTGCCGGGATCCGTAAGCCGGTCCTCATTCTCGGCTATTCCGATCCGGAACAGATTCCTTTCCTTGCGGACAACGATATAACCCAGACGGTATACTCGGAGGAGTATGCCGGGAGGATCGCCGAAAAACTGAACGCTTGCGGCAAAAAGATATCCGTACATATCAAGATAGATACGGGCATGAACCGTATAGGATTCCCCGCGTACAGCGATTCCGACGCGGAAAATTCCGCGGAAATCATAGCCAGGATACACGAAAAATATCCGTGCCTTGAATTCAACGGAATTTTTTCCCACTTTGCTGTAGCGGACTCTCTTTCAGGAGACTTCACGACGACACAGTTCGCCCGATTCACTTCTGTGGTGGAAAAACTTCGGTTGAAAGGACTAACCTTTGCCCTCCGTCATATCTGCAACAGTGCCGCTATAATAAACGATCCGGAAATGCACCTTGATATGGTCCGCCCCGGGCTTATTCTCTACGGACTTTATCCGGATGAGGTCAGAAAAGACATAGGACTGATTCCGGTCATGCAACTTAAATCCGTAGTGTCACACGTTCATACCCTCCGTAAGGGGGAGACCGTCAGTTACGGTCGTCTTTTTACCGCGCCGGAGGATATGAAGATAGCCACGGTCCCGGTAGGTTACGCCGACGGTCTTTTCCGCACCCTGTCCGGAAATACGGAGTTTTTCATCGCAGGGAGCGTAAACCGGAAGGTTCCGCAGATCGGACGTATCTGCATGGATCAGTGCATGCTCGACGTAACAGGGCTTGATGTTCGGCAGGACGATGAAGTCACGGTTTTCGGGAGAGAACCCCGGGTAGACGAGCTTGCGGCAGCGGCGGGGACCATACCGTATGAACTTATATGCGCCGTATCCCCCCGTGTTCCGAGGGTCTATCTTAAAAACGGACGCATTGTGGATGTAATGACCTATCATTCGGAGGAAGAACGCCCCTTTGCCGGAGACGGTACCCTGGAAGGGCTGCGGAAAAATATTGATACGGTCGATGCGGCTCTGGCGGACCTTTTCTCCAAACGCATGACCCTTGTGCAAAAGGTCTCGGATATAAAAAAATCTGAAGATCTTCCTGTCTGCGATCCAGGGAGAGAAAAACTGATAATTGAGAAAAACTCTTCCCTCGTACCTTCGGAATACAGATCTGATTTTGAAGATATATACAGTCGTATAATAGAAAAATCCCGTGAGTATCAGCAAAAACTTTCAGCTACGAATCCGCTTTTCGGGTTGCTTGGACATCCTCTGGGACACAGCTGGTCAAAACCTGTACATGAAATGCTGACGGGAAAAGCGTATGATTATAAGCTTCTGGATGTGGAAAAGGCGGAACTGGAAAGATTCCTTACGGAAAAGAACTTTTCCGCGGTAAATGTCACTATTCCCTATAAAGAAACGGTGATCCCTTTCTGCGACAGCGTGAGTGAACAGGCCCTTGAAGTCGGGAGCGTAAACTGCATTGTCAACAGAAACGGAAAACTTTACGGTTTCAATACGGACGTGGCGGGATTTTCCTACCTCCTTGACAGGAACGGAATAGATCTTAAGGGGAAAAAGGTCCTAATTCTCGGTACCGGAGGGACCTTCAGAACAGTCGCGGCGGTCGCCGGACTCAGAAATGCATCCGAGATCCTCGCCGTCAGCCGTCATTCATCCGGCAAGGACGTAAAAGGAGTTAAGTTTATCGGCTATGACAAGATTGAACAGGCGGCAGATGCCGATATCCTTGTAAATACGACTCCCGTGGGAATGTTCCCCAATACTGAAAATTGCCCGGCAGATCTCGGTATTTTCGTAAATCTTTCTGCCGTCATAGACGTTATTTACAATCCCGACCGCACTAAGCTCCTTACCTGTGCGGAGGAAAAAGGCATTAAAAACGTCAACGGACTGCAGATGCTGGTGGCTCAGGCAAAATACGCGGCTGAACTGTTTCTCGGCAACAGGATCGGGGACTCCGAAATAGAAAAAGTGACCGCCCGCATCCGGGAAGAGATTGCCCGGAAGTAATGCCCTCTCCGCAAAGTATCCTTTTGGGATCCGATATGTAAAACGGTTTGCCCCGGACTGTACAGTCCGGGGCTCAGGCTTTATTGTGCATGGTCACCTTTCCAGCCCCATCCCCCCGTATTTCTCCGCAATCCCGGAATCCGGAAAATGTTTTCTTTTTATTTTTCCGAAACTATTGACATTTCACCGTTTCGGGTGTATAATATGGCTACCGAACGGAAGTGTTTATACTTCTTGTCGGTAGTTTATTAATAAAAAGAGGGCTCTTAATGGGTGAAGGAAGAAAAGAAGAGATAATCATGGCGACATTGGAGCTGGCTTCTCAAAGAGGGATGGCAGGTGTCTCAATGAACATGATAGCGGACAGGCTGGGGATAAAAAAACCGTCACTGTACAATCATTTCGCATCAAAAGAAGAACTTGTCCGGGAAATGTATGTTTTTCTCCGGGAAAGGGCAAAGAAGGATTCCCGGGACTATTTTACGGACTACGGAACTCTGTTTTCCGGAAAAACTGCCCTTGAGATCCTGAAGCAGGTTGTGGGCGGATATCTCCGGATGACACGGCAGAAGGAGCTGCTGACATTTTACAAAGTTCTCTATTCCGAAAGGTGCTTCCAACCTCTGGCGGCAGAGATACTCGCCGAAGAAACGGAAAAAATGATACGGGCAACAAAACAGTTGTTTTACGCCATGGCTGTCCACGGAATACTTCGTTTCAGCAATGCGGACATGAGCGCTTTGAGCTTTGCTCTGACCGTTCACGGAATCATGGATTATGAAATGGATAAAAGTCAGGTGGAGCCGGAAAACGGCATACAGGAGAAAAACCTGGATGATTATCTCGACTGGTTCTGCAGGGAAAATGCGGTAAAGGAGTAATAAAAGGAGAAAAAGGCTGTTGAATTACTGCGGATTGCTGGGGGTTGTAAGCCTCCTTTCCTACACTGCGGCAGTGGTGTTTTCACCCATGGCGTATCCGGGGTATGACTGGATGAGTCAGGCTGTAAGCGATTTGAGTGCCGCGAATGCGCCTTCCTTGGGACTCTAGAATCAGCTGAGCAGTCTGTACAATGTGTGCGAAGTCCTTTGCGTAATGATGGTCTGTCTGGGGATCCAGGGTAAAAAAACAAAGCTTCTGAGGTCCGGAATATATACCTTTGCCGTGATGGAATGGGTGTCTGCCGTGGGTTTCCGGATGTTTCCCCTGAGCGACAGCGGTTATGCGGGCACTTTTCAGGATAAAATGCACATTTCAGCCACGGTGCTGGTGGTAGCCCTGTCTATTGCCTCACTTGTTATGATAATAATTGCCGGAATAAGAGACAAAGGTTGCCGCTCCTACGGTATTTGCGCCGGCATTGCGCTGGGAATGATACTTGTGGGGGCTCTGGGGATGAAAATCGTCCCTGCGGAATACTTCGGCATAGTTGAAAGATTCAGCGTTTTTGCGGCAACGGGATTCAACGCCGCACTCGGAATACATTTATTCTGTTCGGACTGACCTCCCGTATGTTCAAAAAAAACATCTGCCCCTCAGCAGATGTTTTTTCTTGCCATTTACCACTGCCGGGAATCTTTTTGTTTTCCGGAGCCGCTTCCTTCCGGGCCATCCGAAAGGCGGAGACAGGATCATATATCAGGGTTTCAGATCCGGTCTTTCCGGGTAACGCGTTTTTCTTAACAGGCACACAGCGGACGGTATTGAATCCGTTAAAAACAAAGTCTGTCAGTTTATTGACAATCCGGAATTTGTGTAGTATAATCAGGTAAAAGAACCGGGCGGAAGATCGGCCCGGGATCAGTTTTCCGGAAGGATAGGTATATGAGACCGAAAAAAGAACGCAGCCGTATTATAAAAGAGCTTCTTGACGTAACCGATCGGGAATTTACGGATGAGGAGCTTATAAAGCAGCTTACAAAAACGGAGATCACGGAGAATTCCAATGAAAATTCACGGGTTTCTTTCGGTCAGAAGGCGGCAGACGCAGTAGCGGGTTTCGCCGGCAGCTGGGCGTTTATATTCAGTTTTATCGGCATTATGGCGGCATGGATGATAGTCAATGCTGTCATGGCGGGAAGAGCCTTTGACGGCTATCCGTTTATTCTGCTGAATCTTGTTCTTTCCTGCATTGCCGCAATCCAGGCGCCTCTGATAATGATGAGCCAGAACCGGCAGGAGGCAAAGGACCGCCGGCGGGCGGAAAACGACTACAGGATAAACCTCAAAAGCGAACTGATTGTGGACGATATCCACGAAAAGCTTGACCTTGTGCTGGAAAACCAAAGAAAAATTCTCCGCAGACTGGAGCAATATGAACAAAAGAGCAAGGTCTCAGGAGAAGAGGAGGTTGATGGAAATGGAATACACAACGCTCAATAACGGTGTAAGAATGCCCATGGTCGGTTTCGGAACATGGGATATTCGCGGGGACAAGGGTAAAGACGCTGTTCTGCAGGCGCTGAAAACAGGTTACAGGCTTATAGATACGGCGCAGATGTACGGCAACGAGGATATTGTGGGAGCGGCGGTAAAAGAAAGCGGCATACCACGGGAAAAAATATTCATTACCACAAAACTTTTCCGTCCCTGTGCCGGATACAGGGAAGCGAAGGAAGGTATAGAAAGATCCCTGAAAACACTGCAGACGGAGTATGTTGACCTTTTGCTGATACACGAACCGTATCAGCAGGCGCCTGAAATGTACCGGGCGTTCCGGGAGGCTTATGCCGAAGGAAAAGCGAGAGCCATCGGCATTTCAAATTTCGATGCACCCAGGTATCTGGATTTTATCAGAGACTGCGGGATAATCCCCGCGGTGGATCAGGTTGAAAGCCATGTCTACTTCCCTCAGCTTGAACTGAAAAAACTGCTTGAAACCAACGGTACGATAATGGAATCCTGGGCTTCTTTCACGGAGGGCAGAAAAGATATTTTTTCGGAGCCCGTACTGAATGAAATCGGAGAAGCTCACGGAAAAACCTCGGCTCAGGTAGCTCTGAGATACCTTATACAAAACGGGATTCCCGTTATTCCGAAATCGTCGGACAGTAAAAGGATGGCTCAGAATCTTGACATTCTCGATTTTGTCCTCACAGAGGAGGAAATAAAACGTATACGCACCCTTGATCAGGGCAAGTCCCTGTTCGGCTGGTACGTTCCGGAATGGAAGTAACGCAGATACTTCCGCAACAGACAGAAGGAATAATAAGGGGGATACATCAATGACAATAAGAAAAGCGCTGCCGAAAGATGCGGAAAGAATAATTCAGCTGCTGCAGCAGGTGCATGAGCTTCACGCAGCAATACGTCCGGACATCTTCATTTCGGGAAAAACCAAGTATACCGTACCGGAATATCTTGAAATAATCTCAAACGGAAATACTCCCGTTTTTGTCGCAGCGGACGACTCGGATACGGTGCAGGGATATGTTTTCTGCCAGATAAAAAGCCAACCTTTTTCAACAAACATGAAAGATTTCAAAACACTTTATATCGATGACCTCTGTGTAGACGAAAACCGCAGGGGAGAACACATAGGACACCTGCTTTTTGACTATGCAAAACAGTACGCCCGGGACAACGGATGCTACGACATGACCCTCAATGTCTGGGAAGGCAACGATACTGCCCGGAAATTCTATGAAAACCTCGGAATGTTCGTGAAGGAGACCCAGATGGAAATAATCCTCTGACCGCTCCGGATAAACAAGCAACGGAATCCTTCCCGTAAGGATTCCGTTTTGTTGTTGCCGATACACGAAAATATTGACAAAGGCCGCTAAATATGATAAAATACTCCGGGTTTGTCAGAAATTCCGGACTTTTTCCGGCAAAAGAGGTAAAAATGAAAATACGTGATTACAAATATACTGTCGGCGCCAGTTATCTGGGATACATCTGCCAGGCGGTGGTAAATAATTTCGTTCCGCTGTTGTTTGTTATTTTCCAGCACAGGTTCGGGCTTTCCCTTTCTCAGCTGACGGCACTTATCACCGTCAACTTTTTTCTGCAACTGACGGTTGATGCTCTTGCGTCAAAATTTGTAGACCGGATAGGAGTCCGTAAATGTGTCGTAGCCGCCCATATAAGCGCCAGCCTGGGACTGATCCTCCTTGCGGTATTGCCCGCAATACTGCCTGATCCCTACACAGGGCTTATTATCGCCGTGCCCTTCTATGCCCTCGGAGGAGGTCTGATAGAGGTGCTTGTCAGCCCCATAGTAGAAGCTTGTCCCTCGGATAACAAGGCGGCAAAAATGAGTCTGCTTCACTCTTTTTATTGTTGGGGAAGCGTGGCTGTCGTCGTTGTTTCCACCGGCTTTCTGAAATTGTTCGGCGCCGGAAGCTGGCCGGTGCTTTCCTATATCTGGGCGGTTCTTCCCGCGTTCAATGCCGCCGCATTTACGGCCGTGCCTATAAGAGAGCTTAACGACGGCGAAAAGGGGATGTCCGTCCGGGAACTCTTTTCGGAGAAAAATTTTGTTCTTTTTGTTATCCTCATGTTTGCCGCGGGGGCGTCAGAACTTTCGATGAGTCAGTGGGCGTCCGCTCTTGCGGAACAGGGACTGGGAATATCAAAAACTCTCGGGGATCTTGCGGGTCCGTGTCTGTTTGCTCTTATGATGGGAGTTTCCAGGGTCATATATGCCAAACTGGGAAAAGGGACCGATCTGATGAAAGTTATTCTCGTCAGCGGAGGACTGTGCGTTGTGTCCTATCTTATCACTGCCCTGAGCCCCGTCCCGTGGATCGCGCTGTTCGGTTT
Source organism: uncultured Eubacteriales bacterium (assembly GCA_905207625.1). Classification (GTDB taxonomy): domain Bacteria; phylum Bacillota; class Clostridia; order Oscillospirales; family UBA644; genus HGM12619. The sequence continues at coordinate 73,850 of CAJLLT010000006.1, forward strand.
CGGACTGTGCGGACTCTCCGTAGGGGTGATGTGGCCCGGAGTATACAGTATAGCCAGCGAGACTTTTCCCCGGGGCGGAGCGGCGATGTTTGCCCTGCTGGCTCTGGGCGGAGATATAGGCTGTACGGGCGGGCCCACCGTTGTGGGATTTCTCTCCGGACTTTTGGGCGGAAAACTGCAGACCGGAATCATTTTCGGAGCCGTTTTTCCCGGGATACTTCTGATATTCGGGTCAGTTTTTCTTCGCGGAAGGAAGAAAACTCACATCGGGGAAAACGGTATTTCCCGCCTTGCCGGTAAGTAAAACGCCCGTATGCGGATCAACGGACCGCGCAGCCCCGGCGTAGACAATAAACAAAGAGGAATCCCTCATAACAACGGGGGATTCCTCTTTATATCTTCCGAACAGTTGCCGCATGTGTAAAACAAAAGCCGTTATCACTGCCCGGCTTTTCTGAGCAGGTTTTCCCATTCCCCGACAATGGAACGGTCTTTGAAGTAATCTATCCTCATTGCCTTGCGTACACGGGCAAGGGTCTCATTCGTCCTTTCAACCGCCTTTGCGGTGCTTTCCGTAAGAATGTCATATACGGAATCTATATCCTTTTCCCATTTTTCACGTTCCGCCCTTATGGGACTCAGGATTTCCTCCAAAACATTATAAAGGAACTTTTTGCAGGTCCCGTCGCCGAGACCTCCCCTGCGGTAGTGGGCTTTCATTTCGTCAAGACTTGAATATTCGGGTAAATACTCGGCAAAATGAGCATCTGTGCAAAGGGCGTCAAGATAGGTGAAAACAACGTTGCCCTCTGTGTGACCGGGGTCGCTTATCTGAAGATGAAGCGGATCCGTATACATCTTTCCGTTGATCTGTTTCTTCAGAACAGCCGAAGTATCGGAAAGATAAATGCAGTTACCGAGGGATTTGCTCATCTTTGCCTTACCGTCCACACCGGGCAGGCGGCGCTGAGTCTCATTTTCGGGTATCATCGCCTTCGGCATTACCAGAGTCTCCCCGTATATCCGGTTGAACTTCTCCACTATCTCCCTTGTCTGCTCAAGCATGGGAAGCTGATCCTCGCCCACTGGCACGACATTTGCGTTGAACGCGGTAATATCCGCAGCCTGGGAGATAGGATAGGCAAAGAAGCCTACGGGCAGTCCCTCGTCGGCAAATCCACGCATCTGTATCTCATTTTTTACAGTGGGATTTCTGGAAAGCCTCGCCGTTGTTACAAGATTGAGATAGTAGAAGGTAAGGGCATGAAGCGCCGGCAGCGCGGACTGAACGCAGATAGTGGACTTTGCCGGGTCGATGCCCACGGAAAGATAATCCAGAACGACATTGATTATGTTTTCCCTGATCTTTCCGGGATTATCCGCATTATCCGTAAGTGCCTGATCATCGGCTATAAGAATATTGATCTCGTCAAACTGTCCGGAATTCTGAAGCTCCACTCTTTTTTTGAGTGAGCCCACATAATGTCCGAGATGCAACCGGCCGGTCGGGCGGTCCCCCGTAAGAATTATATTTTTATTTTCCATTGATGTCCCTCCGGAAATTACTGTTTTTCTATAGAGATATTATATTACATTTTACGCTAAAAGTCAACATCAACCGATGTTTGTCGGATCATTGGCCGGGAAAAGAGGTGCGGCGGCCCGGCTGCCGGAAGCCCCTCTGCTCCGTTTTTCCCGGATGTCCGGAGAAAACCGCAGGAACACCATCCCGAGGATAGGCTTTTTCACTACTGTCCGACGACTGATTTGTAATAATTCCCGAAATCGGCAAGGGCATCGATTATCGGAAGCATTTCCTTGCCGAGGTCCGTCAGGCCGTATTCCACTCTCGGGGGAAGGACGTGATAATCGTGACGGTAGACAAGTCCGTCATCGATCATTTGTCGCAGGCTGTCAGTCAGCACCTTTTGGGATATTCCCTCCAGATCCCTCAGAAGCTCATTGAATCTCCAGGGCCGCAACTTCAGGTTACGCAGGATCATGAGCTTCCATTTCCCGCCGATCAGAGAAACCGCTGTCGCCACAGGACATGCCGGAAGTTCTTCTTTTGTTTTCATATCATCTGTCACCTCACGGATACATTATAGCACATATTCCGGAAATTGTATATAGTTATAAAAAAGTGCGTATTTGTTTTTTCATTTACCATGTGATAAACTGTGATCGGGCAAAGAAAATTGCCGAAAAACAGGAGGTATTTACCATGAAAAATTACACCAAAATCAATATCGGAAATGAAGGACGGGTTGAGCTGCATGATAAACTTGCCCTGACCGGCGCAGAAATCAGCATCAACAGGCTTCCTGCCGGGGCAGGGATCCCTTTCGTTCATTCCCACAGAAACAATGAAGAAATCTACGGAATACTCTCCGGCAAAGGAAAGGCGGTAGTGGACGGGGAAGAGACAGAGCTCAACCCGGGTGATTGGCTGAGAATTTCCCCTGCGACAAAAAGGCAGTTTTTCGCCGCCGCGGACTCCGGAATAACCTATGTCTGTATCCAGGTGAAGGAGAATTCACTGGAAAAATTCACGGCAGACGACGCCGTTGTCTATTGATTCTGCCGGTCCGTAAAAGACTCTTTTCCGTACCGGATCTGCAAAAAAATACTTTTCCGGGAATATCCCCCGGTAAATCAAATTAGGAATCCCGCGTATTTATGCGGGATTCCTGCTCTTTTTCAAAAACAAAGTAATTAATTTTCAGAAGAGAACGTCTCTTTATCCCTTTACCGGTCTCATTTTATTTCCGGGAATAAAGTCATCAATGTTTAATTCCGTAAAAAGCGTTTACTATCCTTTCGTATTTTTGCTCATCGTAACCCTCAATATAACGGACATGCTCTTTTTTTGATAAAAAATAAGCCGGGAGCGTTTTCATTTTCAGCTGAGAGGCTTTGAATAATCTGTGATTTCCGTCGATAAGCTTGTACTTTTTCTCGGCTAACTCAATAACTATCAACGGTTTTGAAACATCTGTTCTCATCGCATAATCGGCATCTCCGTTAAAGGGGTTGGCTTCCGACAATTCCTCTACTTGGCATTGTATCGTCCGAAATGCAGATGCATCTTCAAGCATTCTGCCGATATTCCACAGGAGAGCACCCTCTTCGGTCCCTATCCGGTATTTCTGTTCCATGTTTAACCTCTCAGAATTGTTGCTCCTTGACTTTCTTTTATTATATCACACTCCCCGGGGGATTTCAATCCCTTATCTTCCGATCTTTCACTTCCGGCTGTTAACTGTTTTAACTTCCGCAGGCTCTGCCGCAACAGCGGGACAAAGACGACTACTTACACGAAAAACGAAAAAGCCTGTACAAATGTACAGGACTTTTGACTGTTAAGGCCTTTAAAATGATTTCTGTTACTATCCGAAAAACGGAATATGTCAATCTCTGATGTTTCTGATTTTTGTCAGATCGCCGCTGCACAATGCTTCCATATTGCGGAAAATTTTGTCAGGGTCCCAATCCCACCATTTGAGACTGACAAGATAAGAGGTAAGCTCGTCGTCAAAACGCTTCCGGATCACCCGGCATGGATTTCCGCCCGCAACGCAATAAGGCGGAACATCCTTCGCTACAACGGAATTCGCGGCAATTATTGCACCGTCTCCGATACGTACCCCCGGCATAACCGTGACATTTTGGCCGATCCACACATCGTTTCCTACCACCGTATCTCCCTTTAAGGGAAGATCATTAAGAGCCGGTGCAAATTTTTCCCAGCCTCCGCCCATTATGTTGAACGGGTAGGTGGAGACACTGTTCATTCTGTGATTTGCACCGTTCATCATAAATTCAATCCCTTTGGCAATAGCACAAAAGCGCCCGATGATTAGTTTATCACCCAAAAACTCGTAATGATGAGTGACGTGTTCTTCAAATTTTTCCGCGCCGTTCACGTCATCATAATAGGAATAATCTCCCACTATAATATTAGGACGCGTGATGATATTTTTGATGTACACGATCTGTTTAATGTTTTCATTCGGATAAATTTTGTCCGGATCAGGGCCTGTCATGTTTTGAAGTCATCTCCTCGAATTCCGATTTGCCTGTATCTGATTATATCAGAAATACTTTTGTTTTTTGTTCACACATTGCCGGACGGTCCGGCTTTCAAAATTCCAAAAGAAACAGCCGAACCTATTACAATTCCGATAAAATTGCCGATCAGATCATCGACATCAAAATTTCTTCCGAAAAATACCTGCAAGGTCTCACAAAAAACCGGTACTGCAACAGCAATCAATATCATTTTTTTATAGCTCTTTATTCCCGTGACCAACGGAATAAAAAACCCCAAAGGTATAAACATCAAAATATTGCCGATCAGCATGGTTTTGACCCAACTTCCTATCGAAAGCTCGCCGTTGAGCCATTTTATAACCGATGGTACAAAATTTGCATCGCCGATCTGAAACACATGCCCAAGTTCCTCCCACCATCCAAGGAAAATACCGTCATATACAAACAGACAGAAATTTGCCGGTAGTATGACAAGACTGATAAGTCCTGTTAAATAACAAACGAACATCAGCCGCAAAATTTCTGTCAGCCACTTGATTTGAGATTTTCTTTTCTTCAAAACGGATACCCGGATCGCCAGATAGACTATACCCGCAAGGCAAGCTATCGGAAGAGTCTGGAGAAAATACCCCAGGACTGAGCCGGAACCCATGAGCATTCTGAGTTTTCCAAACATGGATATAGCCTCCTCAAATTCCGATTTATCTGTATGGTTATTCTCTACCAGGAGTAAAAATGCTTGCTCGCAAGGGCATTTTTACGACGCCGTCAATAAAGCTGTTGCCCGACAGGGCAAGGGCGGCATAGCCGCCGGGGATTGCGAAGCAAGACCGTCTGCTTGTATTATATCATAATTTTGTTCAATTTGCAACCACCTGAAACACAGTGTTTTCGGGACTTTGTTCAGTTTTGTTCAATTTCAAAGCGACCTGTTATGAATGTGGTTAGTATCAGGATAGTAACATACTTACCCATAAAAACAAAAATCCCCCTATCTTTCCTGATAGGGGGACTCTTTTATGCCTCTTGGAAAATTCTCGCACTCGTCTGTTCGACCTGAAGCAACCTTATCAGGTTATCATAGTCTATGCCGACACCGCAGGTGCCTTTGTTTCGCGGATTCACCTGGTAATGTCCTATAATGTGTTCACGGTCAACGGGTACGCCTTTGCCGTAGATCTTTTTCAGATCCTTATTGACTTCGGTAATCAGCTCTACCGCCGCTTCCTCCTGGGACAGAGTCAGAGGAGCCCTCGTTGCCCCCACAAACTCTATGGACAGAGTATAATAATTGGCGTTTGTTTCTCTGTCCCGGATATACTGCGACAGGCTGTTTCCGTAGTAGCTGTGCTTTTTGGGATTTGTGGATGTGCCATTGCACCACGCACCATCCCGGATGTCTACATACTGACGGATCTCACCGTCCATTCCGATGAGAAAATGGGCCGAAACCTGGTTCTGACTGTTTATAAACGTGTTGTGGGGAGATCTGATCCCGGCGGTGGACGTGTTGTGCAACACCCACATATCCGGAACCCACCCGTATCTCCCGGGAAAATGACTTTTTGTCTCGTATCTCCTGATATTCATTTCGATGACTGCTCCTTCGTTTTTTCAGTTTCAAGGAAATGCGCTTTGGGCCGGAATATTTTACCGCAAGCCGCATCCGAAAGCAACTCCCTTTATATTGCTCTCACTTGCTGTTGCGGTTTGCGATGAAATATTCAGCTTCTGCCGAATGTGAAATAATTTTCCGCAAGCTCGGAACTGTAAAAGGCTGCGGCTTTGCCGCAATGTCAAATGAAATAAATTCCCCGCCTTAGAAATTCAACTTACCGAAGGCGAATTTCAAGGAAAAGAGAGCATTGTTGTGTAAACAATGCTCTCTTTTGGAGGCGCCACCCGGAATCGGACCGGGGATAAAGGTTTTGCAGACCTCTGCCTTACCGCTTGGCTATGGCGCCATATTCTGTTTCAGTATATGCGGAAGAGTAAGAAATGATGCAATGCGCTCTTACGCATTGCATCACATGGAGCGGAATACGAGGGTCGAACTCGCTACCTCGACCTTGGCAAGGTCGCGCTCTAGCCAAATGAGCTAATTCCGCATATGAGCTTTATCGCTTAAAAGCTTCATAAATATGTAAAACCCAAACGATAAAGCTTTGGTGCCTTCGGTCGGAATCGAACCAACGACACGAGGATTTTCAGTCCTCTGCTCTACCGACTGAGCTACAAAGGCAAAATGGCGACTTGGAAGGGATTCGAACCCTCGACCTCTGCCGTGACAGGGCAGCGTTCTAACCAACTGAACTACCAAGCCGTATAAAGTGTTAGAAGAGTGAGGTAATTATTAAATTACGGTGGTGGGAACTACAGGGCTCGAACCTGTGACCCTCTGCTTGTAAGGCAGATGCTCTCCCAGCTGAGCTAAGCTCCCATGTCACTTCGGAACGTTCTTTCGTTTCGGCTTATATATGATACCACAAAAAACCTGTTTTGTCAATACCTTTTTTTGATTTTCTTCAAAAACTTTTTACCCCTGTTTTTTGTTGATTTTCCGGGCTTTTTTGGAATTATGTCACAGCAGTTCCAAAAAATGTTACATTAGAAAAAAGCTGAAAAACCTTGCTTTTTCCCATAAATATTGTATAATGTAGAAAAAGAAATGAAACGGAGAAAAAGGCGGATGGATATTATTCTGGAGGGTGCGATCTCTGTGAAGGCGGCTCTTGAGGGGAAAAACAGACAAATAAACAGGATCTTTGCGGAAAAGGCAAAGTCCGATGACAGGAACTTCAGATATATTTTCAGACTCGCGGAAGCTGCCGGAATACCCGTGGATATGCTTTCCAGGGATGAGCTCAACGCCATGACAGAAAGCAAAAAACACGGGGGGTTGCTGGCATCTGCCGGAGCAAGGAAATATGCGGAACCCGGCCAGCTTGTTAAAGTTAAAAATCCGTTTATCGTTCTCCTTGAGGGGGTCGAAGACCCGTACAACTTCGGAGATGCCATAAGATCCCTTTTTGCTGCCGGGGCAACGGGACTGATCGTACCGGAAAGAAACTGGCTCGATACTGCCGCCGTGGTTATCAGGGCTTCGGCGGGTGCCTCGGAACTTATTCCCACAGTTGTTGCCTCGGATATAGGAAAAACCGTTGATTTTTACAGAGGTCAGGGCATCAGAGTCTACTGCGCGGAAAGGCGTGATGCGGAAAGCATGTATGATACAGACTTTTCCGTACCATGTATCGTAGCAGTGGGAGGGGAAATGAGAGGTCTTTCGAGGGCAGTTCTTGACCGTGCGGACGGAAACTTTTACATTCCTTACGGCTCAGGGTTCCGGAATGCCCTGAGTGCGGCTTCGGCATGTGCGGTATGCGGATTCGAGGTCATGAGACAGCGCCGGAATTTCTGATTTTTTCCGGACATATATTGACATTTGAATGAATGTATGTTAAAATTAACCGAATATAGCGAAAAACTGAAAATCAATTCAACATAAAGGAGATATTTCTATGCGTAAACTCAGAATAGGCATCGTGGGCTGCGGAAGCATCGCTCACTGGGCGCACATGGATTCCTATCAGGAAATGGACAACGTGGAGATCGTTGCGGTCTGCGATATAATCAAAGAACGTGCGGAAGAGATGAAGAAGGAATACAATCTTACCTCCGCAAAGGTATATCAGGACTACAATGACCTTATAGCCGACCCCAATGTTGAGTCCGTTGATGTCTGCACCCCCAACTATCTGCATTCCAAGGTCGCGGTTGCGGCTCTCAATGCGGGCAAGCACGTATTCACCGAAAAACCCGACGCAATCAACGTCGAAGAAGTGAAAAAGATGGAAGCTGCCGCAAAGGCGAGCGGTAAGACCCTCATGGTAATGAGAAACAACCGCTTCAGCCACGCTTCCCGTTGGCTGAAAAAGTACATTGAAGACGGCAAAATGGGTGAAATATACGCAGCTCGCTGCGGATGGATCCGTCAGAACGGTGAGCCCGCTTCCGATTGGTTTGCAGACAATTCCCAGTCCGGCGGCGGTGCGCTGATCGACCTTGGCGTCCACATGATAGACCTTGCGATCTGGCTCATGGGCAACCCCCATCCCGTTTCCGTCAGCGCAAACACCTACTCCAAGTTCGGACACAAGGAAAGCCGTTACAGAGAGTTCGGCGGCAAAGTCATTGACAAATTTGACGTTGACGATCTGACCATGGGCTTTATCAAGTTCGACAACGGCGCTTGCCTGCAACTCGAATTCAGCTGGGCTTCCAACGTCGAGCAGGAAAAGAGATTCGTTGAGCTTCGCGGAACCGAAGCCGGCGCATATTGGACCGGCGGACATCTCAAGCTCATCCATGAAGATGCCAACGGCGATATGACCTCCGAAACTCCCGAACCCCATTATCCCGAACCCGGAGAGCACGCCGGAAACCTTCACAATTATGTTGACGTTGTTCTCAACGGTGCTGAACCCTGCTTCAAGATCGAACAGGGCGTGGATATGATAAAGATCCTTCGTGCCGTTTACGAGTCCGCTCAGACCGGCAAGGAAGTCCGCCTGTAAAACGGCTTTCCGGTTTTATTCTGCATTAACAAAAGACCGTCTCTTCAGGGGCGGTCTTTTTTTGTAAAACAGCTCTGAAAAACCCGGGAATCCGTCCCTGTTGCCGAAAACAGTTACAAGCCGCAAAAACAGGAATTAAGGCAGACGGCTTGCCGAATTTCGGGAAAAATCAAACTATTTCAGGGAAACTCTTGAAAATCCGGCAAAATTATGCTATACTTACCTTGTATAATATGTCACCCTGCCTGATTTCAGAAATTTTCAAAGGAGTTTGACGGTGAAAAAAGCTCTGATAATAATATTCTCCGCTGTTTTTTGTCTGACATTGCTTTCAGCTTGCACAAGCAGAGAGGACTTTGTCCCCAATAAGCCCGACGATTACACTCCGCTGCCCACAGAACCGTACTCCGGGCCGGCCAAAGCCCTTGAAAAGGAATCCAACTTCACGCTCTGGAGTTGGCAGGTGACCTCTGTGGCTCTTGCGGAAGAGTATGCCTCCGAAATTAAGAAATACGGGTTTGACGGAATAGAATTATGTGTACGCTGGAGTGATTTTGAACCTCAGCGGGGCAAATATGACTGGAGATATCTTGACTCAGTCCTTGATGTGTTTGTCAGAAATGGTTTCAATCTGTCTTTGAGTATCCTTTTCTGGAGCGAAGACCTGAATTGGAAGGATCAGCTGGAATACCAATGCACTGCCGACGGGGAAGTATACCGTTACGATGACATCCGAGGTTCCTTCCTGTGTCTGAACAGCAGATCCAATATGGAGATAGTTTCCGAAACCGTAAAGAATTTTGCAATACACTGCGCCGAGAACTACCCGGAAAATCTTACCCGATGGCACATCCGGACTAATTGTTTCGCCGACACGGAATACGCTTCACTGGTTGACCTTGACTACTCAGATACGGCTATAAACGCATTTGCGGAATTCCTTTCCGAAAAATACAGCCTGGAGCAGTTCAACACTTTATACAAACAGAAGTACACTTCCTGGGAAGGGCTGAAAGAGACAAAAAAGTCTGATCTTACGGCACTTTTACCTTATGAATGGAAGCTGTTCAAGCAGGACACGGTCATAAAGTTTGCAAATATGTATGACCGTATTCTGAAAATCGCGGCGCCGGATATTCCCACCGTACTTCAACTCGGAGGTTTCTGGGACACTTCCGCGTCATATTACAGGGGAACATTTGATCTTTATACCATTTCCAAAGAGTGCACCGTGGATATTATTCAGACCAGCGACGCTCCGTCCTGGCCTCACGATTTTTCCGCGAATCTGATGGTCTCCATGTCGGATAAGCTTGCCGCGATGGAAATCGACGGTGCCTGGAGAAGCGAATCGGAGTTTTCCGGTTACATTCAGCAGGCAAAGGATTGCGGCGCTACCGGTATAAGTTATCTTGGTACCGTAAACTGGAATCTGGACGATCTGAAAACCTACGGAGAAAAGTATGTGGCACTCTTTTCCCCGGAGTATAAATCCGCGGCGGCAAGACCCGAAGGGGATGAGACCGACGTTATTCTCGTCAACACCATTGATTTTCTCCTCAGACAACCGCCCCAGGATCTCTATGATCTTTATTACTATGCCTATAAGAATATGACAGGGAAAAGCGGGAAAAAGGTCCGTTTCATCACTGACACTCAGCTGATTGATAATCCCGACCTGATCAACGGGATCAGAAAAGTTCACCTCGGGCAGCTTGACACCGTTGTATACATGAGAGATGAGCTTGGGCAGATTCTCGCAAACGCAAAAATAACCCTGGTGGACGACAAGAATCTGCAGCCAAATTTCGTTAATCAGTACGGGGAACCCTTGGCGGAAAGCGTACAGACAAAACTCCGGAAAATGCTCAAAGACAGTTAACGAAACTTCCGTTCAAGCTCGTCGGAACTCACTAACTGCATACCCTTGTCTCCATGGCAGAATATACGGCAAATTCTGATGTCCTCATCCGAAAGACCGTCAGAAACCAGGTATATATTATCGATCAGGTCTGTCGCAAGTCCGGCATCGAAAATATCATGGAGTTGATTTTCAATGGACACTGTCCTGTCGAATCTGACGACCAGTTGCAGTCTGCTCCTGATCCTGCGACGGGCAAAAAGCTTCAGGACCTCAAAACCTATGGTGCAGAAGCCCACGACTGCAAACAAGCATAAAAGTATCTCAGCAACTGTTTTAACAAATCCCATATCAGTTCATCCTCCTGTTCCATTATATTCAACCGGGCGGATTTGTGTTAAATCCGCCCGGTTGTCCTTTACACTGCGAAACAGACTCCGCGGGCAGAATCTGTCCGCGGAGTTGTTTATATAACCCTGATTCTGCAGCTATCCCTCCGGAGCCGTTTTTAGCTGACGTTTAAAGCAACAACCCGGAATGTTTCACGTGAAACATTCCGGGTTTGTCTCTCAAAGAAGCCTCAAAGGTCAAACTGTAAAGTTTCAAATGTTTCACGTGAAACATTTAAAACTTTTACGATATTTTCCGCTTTTTTGTCGTTTCCACTTGATTTTTGCGGAGAAGGGTGATATAATATATCTACAAATCAAGAAGAACGGACAAAAGCCATGCATAAAACAGTTGCAATAGCAAATCAAAAAGGCGGAGTGGGAAAAACAACAACGGCAGTCAATCTTTCCGCCTGCATAGCGGCATCCGGAGGATCCAAGGTTCTCCTTGTGGATTTTGATCCACAGGGAAATGCTACAAGCGGATGCGGGATAAGAAAAAAAGACATAAAAATTTCTTTGTATTCGCTTCTGACAGAAGAAAATCTTACGGAAGAAACGGTAGTCTCCGCAATTTTACACACACAGTACAAAAACCTTGACATACTGCCTTCAGATATGAACCTTGTGGGAGCGGAGATCGGCCTGGTAAATGCGGAGCACCGGGAAGAGAGACTGAAGAAGATACTTTCCTATGCGAAAGATTATACCTATGTGATAATCGACTGTCCTCCGTCCCTGGGCCTCCTGACACTGAACGCCTTTACTGCGGCGGATTCAATTATGATCCCTATTCAATGCGAATACTACGCCTTGGAGGGATTGACTCAACTTACCAACACCGTAAAAATGGTTAAACGGTCGTACAATCCGAAACTCGAGATCGAAGGCGTGGTCGTAACAATGTATGACGGGCGGCTGAACCTCACGGTACAGGTTCTTTCCGAGGTGAAAAAATTCTTCTCGGAAAAGCTTTATAAAACCGTAATACCGAGAAATGTCAGGATTTCCGAAGCACCAAGCCACGGTATGCCTATCAATTATTACGATAAATATGCCAAAGGCTCTACAGCATATTACGATCTCGCGAAGGAATTTACCGAAAGAATTGAGAAAGGAGCCGCAAGATGAAAAAAACAGGATTAGGAAGGGGCCTTGACGAACTTTTCTCTGAAAACGAAATAATAGGGGAAGAACAGGGAAAACAAGTCACGAAGGTCCGGATATCCGAGGTCGAACCGAATAAGGATCAGCCACGGAAAACCTTTGAAAAAGAAAAGCTTGAAGAACTTGCCTCATCGATCTCAGAACACGGACTTCTGCAGCCCGTTATAGTCCGGAAATACGGCGACCGTTACCAGATAATTTCAGGCGAAAGACGCTGGCGCGCCTCCAGAATGGCCGGACTCACCGAAATCCCGGTAATAGTAAAAGATATCGATGACAAGACCGCTCTTGAAATAGGTCTGATAGAAAACCTGCAAAGAGAAGACCTTAATGCGGTTGAGGAAGCAAAGGGATATAAGGCTCTTACCGAAGAATACAACCTGACTCAGGAAGAAATTTCCCGCCGGATAGGTAAATCACGCTCCGCCATAGCCAATTCCATGAGAATTCTTGCTCTGCCTGACAGCGTTCTCGACTGCGTCCTGGACGGAACTCTGACCTCCGGGCATTGCAGAGCGCTTCTCACCCTGAGAGAGAAGATCGGCAATGAAGAAAAGTTTCTCGGAATGGTAAAAAACATAATTGCCCGGGAAATGTCAGTTCGGGATGTGGAAAATCTGGCTAAAAATTACAAGGACGAGCCTAAAATTCCAAAAGAAGGGAATATTTACTATCAGGAGATAGAAAACGATATTTCCCGGACCTGGGGCAGGAAAATCAAAATTAAATCCAGCGGAAGCGGCGAGAAAATACACGGAAAGATTGAGCTGGAATACTACGACAGAGACGATTTTGAAAATCTTATAGAAATTTTAAAGGACAGAGGTAACTGAAATGTTGGACATTAAAAATATCCGCGCTGATGTGGAAAAAATACAAAAGGGAATGAAGAAGAGAAACAAGACAATTGATCTTCAGCCCCTGCTTGACCTGGATGAAAAGAGACGTGCCGCCATTGCCGAAACGGAAAAGATGAAGGCAGAACAGAATAATGTTTCAAAAATGATTCCCCAGTATAAGAAAGAGGGGAAGGACACTTCCGCCATTTTTGCGGAAATGAAAGAGCTTTCCGATAAAATAAAGGCCGACGATGCCGTCATAAAAGATTATGACGAACAGATATCCAAATTCCTCCTGGCCATCCCGAATATACCTCTGGATATAGTCCCCGACGGAAAAGACAGCGATGAAAATCTTGAAGTCAGGAAATTCGGCGAGCCCACAAAATTTGACTTTGAGCCACTCCCGCACTGGGATCTCGGTGCGGCTTTGGGAATACTTGACCCCGAAAGAGCGGCAAAAGTCACCGGCGCAAGATTCCATTTCTATAAAGGCGACGGCGCAAAGCTTGAAAGAAGCGTCATAAACTTCTTCCTGAACACACACACCGAAGCCGGATATACCGAAATTTTCCCGCCTTATATGGTAAACAGAAAGTCCATGACAGGCACCGGTCAGCTTCCTAAATTTGAAGAGGACGCCTTCAAACTTTCTACAAACGATTACTTCCTTATACCCACCGCGGAAGTCCCGGTAACGAATTACCATGCCGATGAGATTCTTGATGCTTCACAGCTACCCATAAAATACTGCGCATATTCCGCCTGCTTCAGAGCCGAGGCCGGCAGTGCCGGAAGAGACACCCGCGGTCTTATCCGTCAGCATCAGTTCAATAAGGTCGAACTTGTAAAATTCTGCACGCCCGAAACAGCCATGGATGAGCTTGATGAGCTTACACATGAAGCTGAAAAAACGTTACAGATCCTTGGACTGCCCTACAGAGTTGTCAGACTTTGCGGCGGTGATCTTGGCTTCAGCTCCGCAATTACCTATGATATTGAGGTCTGGATGCCTTCCTACGGAAGATATGTGGAAATATCCTCCTGCTCATGCTTTACCGACTTCCAGGCACGCAGAGCTAACATAAAATACCGTGAAAACCCGAAAGATAAGCCGAAATTCGTTTACACCCTCAACGGCTCCGGTCTTGCGGTCGGACGTACCGTTGCCGCAATTCTTGAAAATTGCCAGAATAAAGACGGCACTGTGACTATTCCCGAGGCTCTCCGTCCTTATATGGGCAAAGACACCATAAAGAAAAACTGAGTTTTCCAAAAAATAAATATCCCCCCGTAAAACGGGGGGTATTTCAGTTTCGGGCATAGCCCTAAT
>CAJLLT010000007.1 GCA_905207625.1 uncultured Eubacteriales bacterium
GGCAGGTCATTCTAATTATACCTTATTTGGAGGATTTCTGCTCACCGGTTAACCTTATTTAACCACGCAACTATCGCGTGGTTTTTGTTATACAAAAAATGACCGGCACCGTTAAAAACGGCACCGGTCTCTTCATATCTCTTATTCGCCGATAAGGCCGATAAGATAGTTTATGACTTCCGTGGAATCGAACATGTCAAGATTTGCCAGGAGCCATTCGTTGAACTGAACCTTCGCATGTTTGACATTTTCGGACTTATCCAGTTCACAGAAATATCTGTAAATCATCTTTGCAAGATCAGTTCCGTTCCTGACAACCGCGTCACTGTACGGACTTGCCTTTGCCCAGATATCGTAAAATTCTTTCGCAAGATCAAGGTCGTATTTCTCTTCCACGGTTGCTCCTCCACCCTTTTTCAATGAAAGGATTTCGGAGGGCTTGGTGTAAACAGTATAACACTTACCGGCAGTTTTTGCCGCAAAGCTGTCCATATACTGACGGACATAATGGCCTCGCCAACCGAAGGCGGCATCAAGATACCGGTCAATATAGTAGCTGTACATTTCTTTTGAAACAGAGGTGTTTTTAATCATCTGTTTGATGAGGTATTCTCTGAGTCCTCTGAACTCAAGGATACTTTCGAGATCGGAAGAACCCTCAATCTTGAACATTACTCCTTCAACCCCGCTGTCGGCATAAAATCTGATATTGTCATACAGCACATTCCAGTTCGGGAAAGTAACGGGATAGTAGTAGTAATCCGAGGTGAAATCGAGCACGGTTATGTGCTTTGCAACCTTTTTCCATTTTTCAAAAGACTGCATGAATACGGCATTTGTGGGGCAGGTCTCATCATTTATAGCATGACCGCTGCACAGATGTCTGTCACAGAGGATTACGGAAACATTATCTTCAAGTTTTGTTGCGGGCGGGGCAAAAGTGTTTTTATACGCGAGAATTTCGAGAACAGCATCGGGGTTTTGGGCTTTCAGTTCTGCGGCAAGTCTGTTGACAAACCGATAGTACGATCCGTAATCGGTCCCCTCTTCCATCGCTGCTTTTTTACAGTTTTCACAGGTACATGGTGTTGTATAAGCGTTGAATATGCAACGCAGAACAGAGCCGTTGGCAGAAGCGAGATAAGCTTTTATCGCGGAAGAAACAAAGCTTTCATCGCTGAAGCAGGGCGTTGTGCCCCGGAACGTGAGATTATTCTCCATTACTTCGGCATAATTGAATTCAGTGGAAAAGCGCACATTGAAAGAAGAAACGGAGGACCGATCCACATCTGCGGGAATGGTCAGGGTTTTCCCGCCGCCGGCAACGGATTTGAATCCGGCAGTATATATCCCGAGGTATTCTTCGGCAAAGGCATAAACCGCGGCTCTCGTGGATGAATCATCCATGCCGGAAATCAATATTGATCTGTCGGTGGTTTTAATTATGTACTGCCCGTCTTTGAATCCGGTCCTATCGATATTGAATCCACAGGAGGACTCGCGTCTGGTCTGTCCCACAAGGATCTCATTTTCATAGTCATTGGGGGATATTACGTCGCTGAGTATTCGGATTTTCGTTCCGGTAACGGAAAGAATGGCAGAAGAGAGATATTCAGCGCACGCCCTGATATCATCCGTCGCTGAATTCGAAACCCGGATAACGAAGTCTGACAGCGGGATCTGCCCGAGATACGCCTGACCGTCGGAATAGCATCTGTACACCGTCTTATCCAGGGATTTGGGTACTGAGATCGCGGAACGGCGGGTAAAGGAACTGTCTCTGAGCGCATCAAACCCAAAATAATCGTTTACAAGGGTATAGACAGCCTCAAGCGAAGCCCCCGGAGTATTTCCGCGAAGAACGATACATCCGTCGAACACCTTGATGACAAACCCATCGGTTCCCATGGCATCGGTATCTATGGTGTATTTATCGTCCTCCAGAGAACTCGGACCGACGATTATGACCTTATCGGTCTTTTTCGGTTCAGCGGCGGAAATATTGAGTTTTGCGCCGGCTATACGGTAAATTGCATTCTGAAGGGCGACCGCGGCATCATTATGGGTGATGTCGGGGCAATAAATGGCAAACGAACTTTTGGTCTTGGATACAAGCCGCAGTTTTTCACCTTCGAACAGTTCATCGTCTGCCAGCGAAGAACGATCCTGTGTCGGAGCCTCGGTCGGAGGCTCGGTCCAGGGTTCAGTAGGCGGAACCGTAGGCTGTTCAACAGGAGTTTTAACGCAGGCACAGACGGAAAAGAGCACGGCAAAAAGCAGCACAAATACAGTCAGTTTTTTCATTCTCTTTTTTCCTTTCCCTTACATGTTTTCCGGAACAGACCCGATAACGCCTATTTCCGCAAAGGGTATCTGCTCAAAATTTTCGATCTCGTAAAATACTCTGGAATCTCCGGAAAGAGCCATATCCCCTTCTCCGATATTTCTGAAACCTATATCATTTCGGTCCGGATAAAAACGGTTGTCCCTAGCCGTGCTGAGAACAGCAAACGGATAACTCAGCGAGTACATCACACTGTGCTCGGCAAAAACATTGTTTTTCACAACTGAATAGGCGTTGTTGGCACCGGAATCAAAATCATCGGTTTCATTTGACGAGGAGTCCTTGAGAAGGGCGAGGATTGGGAATTTGTTCTGCCACAGCAGAGACCTGTAAGGACGAAGTTTCAGTTCCTTCCACATACCGGAGGTCGAGTATACGGACAGACCCGAAGCCCAGTTGCCCTTTGTTGCCCTTGCATCATACTGAATCAGATATGTTCCGCAGTTAATGACAATATTGTTTATGACTTTATTGTCTCTGCCTCCTCCGATGAGAAAACCGTTACCGAGGACATCGCAGACTATATTCCCGTAAGCGGTCTGACCTGCGAGTGCATCATCCCAATAGATAGCGTTAGGTTTGCCCATTCCGGCTGTTCCCAAGTCATGAATGTAATTATAGCGGATTATGCAGCTGTCCCAGTCCCAGCGTCTGCCTGCATAAACGGCTCCGGCATCTCCGGTCTCATTGCAGACATTGTAAATTTCGTTGTACTCAATGACTATCTCTGCTCCGTTGTATTCTATTCCCTCATGCGGAGCGTTATAGATTTCATTGTGAGCGATGTAAATACCGGTTCCGGAAGCGACAACTCCGGGGTAATACGTTTTATACACGGACGCATAGTCGTGAATGACGTTATTGGTGATTCTTGTCCTGGAAGGAGTAAGGGCTTTGTCGTCCCCGCCGGAAACGGCAACACCAACGCCTCCGATATTGTATATATTATTATTCGTAACAGTGTTCCTGTAACCTCTGACGGAAACGGCAGTGTCGTAGAGCCCCGTAAAAACACAGTTTTGTACAGTGACATCGTTTCCGTTGACGGAGATACCGCGATTTCCGCCGTTAAAGCAGAACCCGTCAATAATAATATTGTCCGCTTTTATACTGAGAAGTTCTGAACCGTTTACAGAAATCTCTATTTCAGATGAAGAAAAATCATCCTCAGGGTAGTAAAAAAGCTTTCCCGATGTTCTGTCAATATAATACTCGCCGGGACAGTCAAGCTCCTCCGGAATATTTACAAAGTAAATTTTTGCGCCGTTGTTATATCCGTAACCGCTTCCGTCCTCCATGGTGAAAGTGTTGCTCTCACCGTTCAATCCCAGAAGTTCAAGAGTTGAAAAGGACCAGTCGTTGCCTATATAACCAACTATCCATTCGTTGTTACGAAGAGTCCAAGTTCCGAAAACAGTATCCGACTCGGCTATGGTAGCAGTAAGACCGTTCAGCCCGGTAAGGGTAACAAACTCTCCTTTGTTCGGGTACTGTGCCACGGTCTGCCTCTGCCCGTTTACAAGGAGCTCATTGACAAAACCGTTCCCGTAAATATCGTTGAATGAGGTAAATCCGTATTCGGTAAGATCACACACGAGCAGCTTGTCGACCGCGGCGTGGCTATCACCGTCTTTGCGGCGGAAAAGGTTTTTTTCCGCATCAAAGACGGGTCTGAAACTCTCTTTTTCAAGGAGTTTTGAGCCGGAAAGAATTACACGTTCGCCGGGTTTGGCTCTATAGGTCACCGGCGCAGTGTCAGTTCCTGAGTCTTCCTGAGTAAACTGGAGTGCTGAATCAAGACGATAGATCCCCTGTCCGACAAAAACAGTCACACCGCCTTCAGGCAGTCCTTGGGTATTCTTCAGTTCTCTGACAGCATCCCTTGCCCTGGCAATGGTTTTGAAGGGCGAGGACTCCGAACCGTCCCCATCATCACTTCCATTTTCCGAAACGTAAAATGAAACTCCTGCTTCGGCGTAAAGGGTGAAAACAGATGTGAGCACAGACAAAATCAGCGCAAAAGCAAGCATGACCGCAATAAATCTGGATCTTTTCAATTCAATACCTCCAATAGTCTCACTGGACCGGACCTATCTTTTCAAAGGGTATGTTTTCAAAACCATCAAGTAAATAAAAAACGACCGAATCCGCCCTCAGTCTGAAGTTTTCCGCTTCATAGTCCTCAAATCCGGCATCGGATATCCGTCTGAGACTGAGATTATCCCTGATCGTACTGAGTGCGGTAAGGGGTTCTCCGATGTAAAAGTCAGCTTTACACTTGCAGAAAACATTATTTTTCACAACGCTGTATGCGTTATTTCCGGCCATGTCAAAATCAGAAAAGGACCGAACGTCCGTTTCTTTTATGAGAGACAAAAACGGATATTTATTCTGCCACAGTTTTGATTTATAAGGTTTAAGCATCAGATTTGACCAGGGACCGTTGGAAGCATAGGTCGCAAGCCCTCTGCCCCAGTTGCTTCCCGCAGCTCTGGCATCGTAGGATACAGCCTGTTCTCCGGCGTCAATGATTATGTTGTTGACAACGTAATTATTTCTTCCGCCGCCGATATGAAACCCTTTGTTGAAGGTGCTGTAGATAACGTTCCCGTATGCCCGTTGCCCGGAAAGAGCGTCGTCCCAGTATATTGCGCTGGGACCTCCGACTTCCTTGCCGACATGGTGTATGTAATTGTAGCGGAAAACGCAGTTATTCCAGTCCCAGCGTCTCCCAGCGTAAACTGCCCCGGCATCTCCTGTCTCTTTGCACACATATCCGATCTCATTGAACTCAAAAAGCAGATCGGAGCCCCCATATTCGATTCCTTCATGGGGAGAATTCGTTATCCGGTTATGGCTGACAGCTATACCGTTTCCGTTTACCTGTATCCCTGCCTGATAGGTTCTTACAAGCTTTGCAAAATCGTCAACAGTGCAGTTAAAAACTCTGTTTTCAGCGGGAATAAGCTTTCTTGCATCTCCGCCGGAAATGTCTATTCCGCCCTGTCCCAGATCGGACAGAGAACAGTTCTCCACAACATTCCGGTAGCCCTTGCAGATTATTCCCCAGCCGGAAACAGCCGATATTCCGCAATTCCTGACCGTAATATCGTTTCCTTCGGATTCGAATACGTTTCCGATATTTGCACTGAAATCAATGCCGTCAAAGACAACGAAATCCGCATTGTTTTCAATTATCGCACCGGTATTGACGGCAACGGCAATCTCAGATGTTTCAAAACCGTTACCCGGGTAGTAATACAGCTTGCGCGCGTCGTGGTCTATATAATATTCATTTTCGCAGTCAAGTTCATCAAGAACATTGACAAAAGCTATCCTGCCACCGTCGGAGACACCGTAGCTTGTTTCCGCGTCAATATAAAACCTCCCGTCGGAAGAGGATACACGTTCGATTCTGCAACTGTCAAACGACCAGTTGCTTCCAAGGTAGCCTACAGCCCACATTCCGTCCGCATTTTTCCACTTTTCCATATCTCTGTAGGTTTCCGTTGAAGCCCCGTCCCCTGAAGCGCCTTTTATCTTGACAAAGCCTTCGTTGGGATATCCGGCACGGACGGCTGTCCTGCCGTTAACGGAAAGGAACTGCAATTCATGATATTTTTCTCCGGCATCCTGAGGAAGAATGTCCCCAAGGTCATTTACAAGCATGCGGTCAACGGCATCCGGATGAAGGAACTGCCCCTTTTCCTCCTCGGTAAGGTGACGGAAATCAGATGAACGGAGGGCTATACCGCCGACAAAGCGCACATTTCCGACAGCTTTATAAGTTATGATGCAGTTCTCGGTGCCGGAGTCGTTCCGGGTGAGACTGAAGGGTGAAAGGAACTCATACGTCCCCTCAGATATGTATACGGTTATGCCTCCGTCAGGCAGTCCTGAAGTTTCCCTGAGGTTTCTTATTGCATCCCTCGCAGCTTCGGGAGTGGGAAAAGGATCTTCCTTAGTCCCCACTGCCGAGGCTTGACCGTCAGCGGATACCCAATAGCATACCTCAGCTCCGGCAGAAGTTTCGGTCAAAGTCGCAAAGCCGAGAAAAAACTGTAAAAATGCCGAGACAACAAGTATCAACGCTATCTTTGATTTTTTCATGGCATTCTCCGTGGAGATCAGATTATTGTTATGGCCTTTATTTTCTGTTCCGTTATCGGACGGTCATTTCGGTCTGTGGCGGTTTCCGCTATGCGGTCAACGACATCCATACCTTCCACGACCTTTCCGAAGGCAGCATACTCTCCGTCAAGAAAAGGTCCGTCCTGGTGCATAATAAAAAACTGAGAACTTGCAGAGTTGAAATTGCTTGCCCGTGCCATTGAAATGACTCCCCGGCGGTGTGAAATAAGGTTTTTTACACCGTTTGCAAGGAATTCTCCTTTTATGTTTTCGGAGGAGCCTCCGGTGCCGTTTCCGAGAGGATCTCCGCCCTGGATCATAAAGCCTTTGATCACACGGTGAAATATGAGTCCGTCATAAAATCCCTCTTTTACGAGCTTTTCAAAATTTGCCACTGTTATCGGAGCATTTGACGCATCAAGCTCTACCTTTATTATTCCGCCGTCATTCATTTCTATCTGTATCATTTCTGTTCCCTTTCTGCCAGAAGAATTTACTGTAATTTTCATGGTAACATTATATCAGAATTTTCGGTTCATGTCAAGAACCACCGGACTTGATTTTGTTTGAAAAATGTGCTATAATACGCTTGGTAAACCTTTCCGTGAAAGGTTTTGGGCTTCGCCCCCCGCGCTTTGCGCTCTCCAAGCTTTTGACGGCGTCGCAAAAATGCCGTACCAAAGCTGAATCAGAAAAAGTATTATCTGATGAAGTGTTACTTGAGCATCGACAGGATCGCTCAGAGAAAGAGGATACATTATGAATAAAACTGTGGTTCTGATCCCCTCTTATCAGCCGGATGGGAGACTCCCGGAACTGGTACGTCAGCTTTCCGGGTACGGTTTTTACGGAATACTTGTTGTAGACGACGGCAGCCGTCCGGATCTTCAGGGACATTTTGAAGAATGCGAACGTATAGACGGGTGCATTGTTGTACATCATAAGGTTAACATGGGAAAAGGTGCGGCACTGAAAACGGGCTTCCGGTATATAACAGACAATCTGCCCGGATGTGAATGTGTTGTAACCGCTGACAGCGACGGGCAGCACCTTCCGTGTGATATACTGAAGGTTGCGGATGCCGTGGAACAGCATCCGGAGTCGCTGTGGCTCGGTTCCCGCTTTGCGAAGAGTTCTGAGGCGATAGATGACAGAGAAAATGTAACCAGAATCCCCCTTCGCAGCCGACTCGGCAATGGAATCACCCGACTCACTTTCCGTCTGTCTTCCGGCATTAGTGTAAGAGACACCCAGACCGGTCTCCGCGGTATATCACGGAAAAATATAATCAGATTTCTGACTATTGAGGGCGACAGATATGAATTTGAGATGAATATGCTGTATTTCTGTGCTTCAGAGCACATACCTGTCAGAGAAGTTTCGATCTGCACGGTTTACATAAATAAAAATGAGGGGTCGCATTTCGACCCCCTGAAGGATTCCGTGAAAGTATATAAACGTTTTTTAAAATATCTTCTTGTTTCTCTGACATCATTCATCATTGACTACGTGATCTTTTGTCTGATACTCTGGATTCTCAATCCGTCAATGAAACTATCTGAACTGTTCTCGAGCCGTTCCGCCGGCGGGGATCTTTTCAGCGGAAATGTTTCTCTGGACCTGCTTATTGCATACGTCGGGGCCCGTTTCTGCTCCTCACTGTATAATTTCACTGCAAATAAAAAACTTGTTTTTGAAGTAAAGGGCCACACTGTTTCCTCTGTCACGAAGTATTATCTGACCGTTGCGGGAGTCCTGATCCTGTCGTATGTCGGACTGCTTCTTTTCAGCCATATCCCCGGAATGCCGCTTATTCTTGCAAAGTTCATTGTTGAAACGATAATGTTCTTCGTGAACTACATTTCACAGCGAAAATTCGTCTTCAGACAACCAAAGAAAAAAGCCGCTTCAGACGAAGGAGAAAAAGGCTGAAAAAGTCAGGCTGCACCTGCTCTTCCTCAACTGTTTCCGATACCGCCAGAGGGACGGCGCATACATCCCGGTTATTGCACTGAACGGTAACATTTCCGACACACTCACCTGCTTTGAGCGGCGCAAAAAGGTAAGGAACGGTGTCAATACGGTATCCGTAATTCACATCAATTCCTTCAAAGAGAATAATATATATTGGCTCTGTATTGATCAGCCTGACCTGCCCCTCATGGGAACCGAGGACCGGAGCCTGTATCCCGAATTCCCCAGTGTCGTACATTTTTACACGGCTTACGAAACCGAAACATTCTTCAAACAGCCGTGCGTGGTCGTCCCAGTCATTTGGATCACAAAGCGTCACGGTAACCAGCGTCACCCCGTCTTTCTGGGCAAAGCATACAAGGCATCTTCCCGCTTCCTTTGTAAATCCGGTTTTTCCTCCGACACAGTATTCATATGACCGGAGAAGTTTGTTTGAGTTTTTAATAACCAGCCCGTGATAACCCTTGAGCGCATGTTTCTCGGACCCGACGATTTGTCTGAATGTCGGATTTTTCCATGCCTCAGAGGCAATTGTCGCAAGGTCTGACGCCGTCGTGTAATGATCCGGATCAGGCATACCGTGAGGATTCACGAAATGAGTGTTTTCGCACCCGAGCTGAGAAGCTTTACGGTTCATAAGTCCCACAAATTTTTCCAGGCTTCCGGCAACTCCGTTTGCGATTGTCTCTGCCGCATCATTGGCACTTTTCAGCATCAGCATATAAAGAAGATCTTCCAGTGGGATTTTTTCGCCTTCGAGCAATCCGAGCTGGGATCCTCCCACAGTTGCCGCCTGAGCAGTGACGGTGTAAACGTCTGTGAGTGAAGCATTTTCAATAGCGATCAAAGCCGTCATTATTTTTGTAGTACTTGCCATCGGACGGGTCCGGGACTCATCTTTACGGTATAGAACAGTCCCGGTATACACCTCTGCCACAATGGCGGATTTTGCCGAAATCTCGGACTTTTCCCCGCCGGTAACCACGACTGAAAGTAATACAGAAAGCAAAATACATGCCGTGCAAACAGTTCTTTTCATTTTTCCCTCCGTTGATTTCTTCGTTTTATGATATGATACCTTCGGAGGTTTTATTATTACTGTTTACCTGGGAACCGCCAGAAGAAGATCCATATTACCCGATATAACGGTGTCAGTTCCTGCCGGAATGAAAAAGGTAGCTCCCGGAGGCGCACCCATACCGTCTATAATTCCGCGACCACGGAGAACGGTAACGGACATAAAAGCTTCCGGATCGGTTGAGATCAAAGCCTTTTCCGATACGGAAAAACGCCCGACACGGAAGTTGTCGCAGGTGCAGAGGGTAAACTTTTCTTTCCTGACATCGTCACGTATGATCTCGGGAACGGTCACTGTTTTATCCGCGCACTCAATACCCTCACTGAGATTCAGAGGTCTTCCCCTTCCGTAGTCGTAAACACGGTAGGTCGTGTCACTGTTCTGCTGTATCTCTGCAAGTAGTATGCCCTTGCCTATGGCATGCAGAGTCCCTGCTTTTATGAGTATGCCGTCTCCGGGCTTTACCATGATTCTGTTCAGCATTCCGGTAATCGTTCCGTTTGCGGCAGCCCTGCTCAATTCCGTTGCGGTTACATTCCTGTTAAGTCCGCAAAGGATTTCTGCCCCGGGTTCAGCATGAATAATATACCACATTTCAGTCTTTGCCTCCGTTCCCGGGTGCGAGGAGGCGTAGCTGTCCGTCGGATGTACCTGAACGGAAAGATCCTGTCCTGCATCAAGGATCTTGACAAGCAGCGGAAATCTTTTCCCGGAAAACTTCGTTCCCACCGCATCAGGCTCTGCCTGCAATGCCTGCTGAAGAGTCTTTCCGCCGTATGCTCCGTTATCAATAAGGCAGCAGCCTGCTGGATTACACGATAATTCCCAGCTTTCGCCGGTCTTTTTCGGGCAGTTTTTGCTGTAAAGACGGTTCAATCCGTTTCCCGCCCAGAGTGTGGTTTTGAATGATGGGATGAGCCTGACAACGTCCATATTATTCACCTCATATGAATTATACAACATAATTACGATTTTTTCAAGTATTTGCGGAGGTGCCATGAATTTCACAATACTTAACAAGACCCTGGACCTTACAAAACGTGTTTTTGACAAAAACACGGCAACAGACCCGATAATACCTTTTGTTGCCCAGAAGCCCAAGTGTCCCACAGGAAAAGTTGTAAATCCTCTTCCAAGATGCATGCCGGAAAAAGAAGGGATATCCTCACGATATATTGCATCATTCCTGCGTGAACTGAAGGACGACAATAGCATAGATATGCATGATGTCATAATCATCCGAAACGGAAAGATCCTTTGTGAATGCGCCTTCGGTCTGCAGGATCTCACGGTATGGAAGACGACGTTTTCAGCCTGTAAAAGTATAACATCCCTTGCAATAGGAATGCTTGTGGACGACGGACTGCTCAGCGTCACGGATAAGATGTCCAGACTTTTTGACGACAAAATGCAGCCCCTTTCTTATGTCACAATGAAAGACCTTACAGTCAGGGATGTTCTTACCATGACCAGCGGCGTGGTTTTCAATGAAGCCACCTGTATGACCGAAACGGACTGGTCAAAGGGATTCATGAATTCAATAGTCATAGGTGAGATGTCCAAGACTTTCAACTATAACAGTCTTAACACATACATGCTTGCGGTGTTAGTCAAACGGCTCACGGGGAAAACAATGTCGGAATTTCTTTCCGAAAGGCTGTTTACCCCCCTTGGAATCACCGAATATTTCTGGGAAAAGTCCCCCGAAGGTGTGGAAAAAGGAGGCTGGGGACTGTACATCAAACCCGAAGATGAAGCAAAGATCGGTATAATGATCCTCCAGAAGGGTGTATGGAACGGAACCAGAATCGTATCCGAAAAGTGGATCGAGGACGCCACGGCAAGGCAGGTCCAGGCCCCCAAGGACTACGGTGTATTCGACTACGGATATCAGATATGGTCCGGCAGATATGAGAATTCATTCCTCTTCAACGGCATGTTGGGGCAAAATCTTTTAGGTTTCAAGGATTCGGGAATACTCATCGTCTCCAACGCCGGAAACGAAGAGCTTTTCCAGCAAAGCAATTATTTTAATATCGTACGGAAATACTTTGCAAAATCATTCGGCTTCTCGATAGATGAGGATCTTTCCGGCTATGAAGATATGCTCCGCACGGTAAGAAGCATGTCGTACTATCCTCAGTGTCACCACAGGCGGACCTTCCGCGATCTTTTTACAAAAAAGACGGCGGAATTGCCGCAGGAACATGTTCTGACCCTGAACAGAATATGGAAAACACAAAGCTCCGGCTTTTCCGTCGGACTTATGCCCGTACTCTGGCAGATGGTAACAAACAACTATACAAAAGGACTGAAATCAATATCCTTTGCCGTTGCCGACGGGACGTACTATATGAACTACCGGGAAAATGACTGCAGTTTTTCAGTTCCGGTCGGACTTTCCGCCCCGGAAAGATTCAGCCTGACTTTCCACGGAGAAACCTATGAATGTGCCAGTATCGGAACCTTCAGCAAAGACGAGGACGGGAATACGGTGCTTAAGGTAAATATTGCCTTTCTTGAAATACCCTGTACCCGTAAAATAAAGATATATTTCAAGCCTGATCATATCCTGTATAAGAGCGTTGAATCACCCGGTGCCGATTTTATAGTTCAGAACGTGCTTGAAAGAAAACAAGCGGCAAAAGGAAACAAAATGATAGCCCCATTCCTGTCAAGGCTTGAAGACGATTATCTTGAGTACAAGATAAGAAGTGTTTTTGAGCCTGAAATAAAACTTTTCTGAATGAATATTTTTCGTCTCAGGTGGAAAAATGATCCTGAGGTGATAAATATGCTTACACAAAAAGAAAATGAACTGATCAAAGACCTTAAGGATCAGGAAAAACTCTGTATCGAAAAGTACACCAAGCAGGCAGCTGCCGCCGTTGACGGTCAGCTGAAAAACCTTTTCACTCAGATCGCCCAGGTCGAGCAGGGACATCTGAACACCCTTGATAAGATTACCGACGGTTCGCCTCTCCCCTCTTTTTCCGGCAGTCAGCCCCAGCCGACATTCACCGCCGTCTACACCGCCGCTTCAACTCCGGATAAAGAGACCGACTGCTACCTCTGTTCGGATATGCTCGCAACGGAAAAACACGCTTCTCATCTTTATGATACCTGTATTTTTGAGTTCAAGGATGAGAATCTCCGTAACGCCCTGAATCACATACAGAAGGAAGAACAGGGACACGGCAAAATGATTTACGACTATATGAGCACAAACTCCATGTATTAAACAAAGCAATTCGCCGCCCGGTCTCCGGGCGGCGAAATCATTATTGTACAGAAATCATATCAAACGGGATGAATAAGATTTTCCTTATCGGAATGGGTATTATCCACACCGTATTTTGCGCTCTGGCGTGCCTTGAAGAACTTCATAGCCACCTGTTCAAACAGCGCGTAGCTGAGTACATCTTCCTCCTGCTCAATGTACGGGCGGACTTCACCGTTTTTGAGAGTTTCAAGCTCAGGCTTAAGAAGATCTGCGGGGCGGCAGGTTATGGGCTTTTCGTCACCGATAATTTTTTTGATAAACTCAGGAGAGATCTTGACCGGAGTCTTACCGTATTCTCCACGGACAAGGCCTTTGAACTCCTTGGAGATATTCTTGTAACGGCCGAAAAGGACGTTGAACACAGCCTGTGTACCGACTATCTGAGAAGTGGGAGTAACAAGAGGCGGATAACCGGCATCCGCACGGACACGGGGAACCTCCTGGAGCACTTCATCAAATTTGTCTTCAGCACCGGCCTGTTTAAGCTGGGAAACAAGATTGGAAAGCATTCCTCCGGGAACCTGATAAAGTATAGTATTGACGTTGACATCAAGGACCTTCGGATTGAGCAGCCCCGATTCAAGATACTTGGTACGGATAGGTGCAAAATAGTTTCTTACGGCATTGAGCTTTTCCAGATCAAGTCCGGTATCCCACGGAGTGCCTCTGAAGGCCTCGACAGTGGGCTCGGTTGCCGGCTGGCTCGTTCCCTGAGAAAGAGGAGAAATGGCGGTATCAACTATATCACAACCGGCTTCTACAGCCTTGAGCAATGTCATCTGAGCAAGACCGGCGGTACAGTGGGTGTGCAGTTCGATCGGCAATTTAACATTTTCCTTAAGCGCCGTAACAAGCTCAAAGGCGGTATAAGGAGTCAGAAGTCCAGCCATATCCTTGATGCAAATTGAGTTTGCGCCTCTGTTTTCCATTTCCTTCGCGAAATCCACAAAGGTCTGAACCGTGTGAACCGGGCTTGTAGTGTAGCTGAATGCGGCCTGAACATGACCGCCTTCTTTTATGGTGGCTTTGACGGCGGTATCAAGATTTCTCACGTCGTTCAGAGCATCGAATATACGGATAATATCAATACCGTTGGCAAGAGATTTCTGGACAAAGTATTCCACGACATCGTCCGCATAATGACGGTAACCGAGGATATTCTGACCTCTGAAAAGCATCTGCAGTTTTGTGTTTTTCACACCGGCACGGATCTTTCTGAGTCTGTCCCACGGGTCTTCATTGAGAAATCTCAGGCATGCGTCAAATGTGGCACCGCCCCAGACCTCCAAAGCATTATATCCCACGGCGTCAAGCATCTCCAGGGACGGAAGGATCTCATCTATGGTCATTCTCGTGGCAATCAGAGACTGATGCGCGTCACGAAGAACAGTTTCCGTAATTTTAACGGGTTTTGTCTGCATCGGAATCACTCCTTACTAATTAAACAGATTAAGGAATACACCTGCCGCAACCGCAGAACCGATAACACCTGCAACATTCGGTCCCATTGCATGCATGAGCAGGAAGTTTCCGGGTCTCTCCTTCTGTCCCACATCATTTGCCACACGGGCAGCCATGGGAACAGCAGAAACGCCGGCAGCACCTATAAGAGGATTAACCTTTCCTCCGGTAAGCCAGTACATGAGCTTACCGAGAAGCACGCCGCCCGCAGTAGCAACACAAAACGCAACAAGACCGAGACCTATGATCATAAGCGTCTGGGGTCTGAGCATATTCTCTGCGTTTGCGGTCGCACCGACGGTAACACCGAGCATAATGGTAATGATATTGCAAAGCTCATTCTGCGCGGTTTTGCTGAGTCGATCGGCAACACAGCACTCACGGAACAGATTTCCGAGCATCAGCATGCCTACAAGAGACGCTGAATCGGGAATTATCAGTATAATAATGGCGGCGGTAATTATGGGGAACAGTATTTTTTCGGTTTTGGATACGGGCCGGAGCTGTTCCATCACCGTAGCTCTTTCCTTTTTCGTGGTCAGAGCTTTCATTATCGGAGGCTGAATGACAGGAATGAGAGCCATGTACGAATATGCGGCAATGGCTATCGCACCCAGCAGATGCGGTGCAAGAGTCTTTGCGACAAGTATGGCTGTCGGACCGTCGGCACCGCCGATAATACCCGTTGCGGCAGCCTCCAGAGCGGTGAAACCGAAAAAGAGAGAAACAACAAAAGTGAAGAAAATACCCAACTGAGCCGCAGCACCGAGCAATATGCTCTTGGGATTGGCGATCAGAGGTCCGAAATCAGTCATAGCACCTACGCCGAGGAATATCAGAGGCGGGAACACTCCGCATTTGACACCGAGGTATATCACGTCAAAAAGACCGCCATGAGACAGTATTTCGGCTATATCAAGATCCCCTGTCGGATTCGAGAAATACTCTGACGTGTGCATCAGTTCCGACAGCGGCAGATTCGCAAGAAGCATACCGAAGGCAATGGGAATAAGCAACAGCGGTTCAAATTTGTGTCTTATAGCAAGATACAGGAAGAAGAACGCAAGAAGTATCATGACCCATTCGCCATGGTCAAACAAATGCGCGAATCCCGAGTTTTTCAGAAAACCCGAAAACACTTCCAATACATTCATTGAATAGTTTTTCCTTTCTTAATATATCAGAACTGACCTTAAGAAAGGGAGATAAGAGGTGTACCGGTCTCAACGGTGGAGTTTGCGGAGACATGTACCTCGGCAACAACTGCATCTTCGGCGGCCTGAATATCATTTTCCATCTTCATGGCTTCAAGAACGCACAGCACATCGCCCTTTTTGACCTTGTCACCTTTTTTTACATTGACTTTAAGGATAGTACCGGGCATGGGACTGTTCACAGTCTTTGCTCCGGCCGCAGGTGCGGCAACAGGTTTAGACTCCGCGGCAGGGGCAGCGGCAACGGGCGCGGAAACCGCTCCGTCGGAAGAAACCTCCTCAACCTCTACTTCGTATGTAACACCGTCAACGGTTATCTTGTACTTTTTCATATCAATTTCCTCCGGTTATATTCTTCTGAAAGAACGTATTCTGTATCTGGATGAAGCACCTTCATCGCCCTCATATGCGGCAACCGCGGCGGCAAGAACTGCTATAAGCTTTGCCTGATCCGCGACGGCGGCAGTTGCTGCTACGGGCTGCTGAGTTATCTCGGGCTTTTTTTTGCGCTTATTGGGTATAGTATAAAAACACAGTTTGAACAAATCAAGGACAAGCATCAGCAAAAACAGGATCAGGAAGACCATGCCCATACCTATAGCTGAAATCGTAAGACCGTAAACAAGTTTATCCCAGGCTCCCTCCGGAACTGTGGCGTAAACGTTTTCGGTAGCTTCGGCTACAGTCGCGAGAATTCTGAAACAAGGTATCATACTCACGCCTCCGTATCGATCTTGGCTGAAAGCATATCAAAGGAAGAAATGAGCAACTGACGGGTGGTCTGTATCTCTATGATATCATCCACATACCCGTGTTTCGCAGCCTCATAGGGAGACGCGATAGTGTTGCGGTATTGTGCAATAAGCTGTTCCCTCTCTTCCACGGGATCGGCATTTGTCTGCACTATTGTCTGCGCGGACATGAATACGGCACCGCTCTCTGCGGGAAGGCAGGCAATCTGTGCGGTGGGATAAGCAAGAACAAGGTCAGATCCTCCGGTTTTAGAGCACATGGAAACGTAACCTGCGCCGTAAGCCTTGCCTATTATCAAGGTTATCTTGGGAACTTCTGCATTTATAAAGGACAGCGGCTGAAGCACTATATCTTCAATATTCTCCTCTGGATCAGGATCATAGCCGTTTGTATCCACCAGCGACAAAAGAGAAATTCCGGCAAATTCGCAGAAGTCAATAAACTTTGCAGCCTTTTTTGCAGCAGCGGTATCAAGTATTCCGTTACGGACTTTCGGCTGATTGCCTATGACACCGACAGTGAAACCGCCGAGCTTTATTATGGCTGTAACAAGATTTCCGGCACAACCGGAATACATTTCGAAAACCTTGCCTTCATCGGCAACAGACTTGATAACATCAAGCATATTGTAGCCGTCTTTCGCAATTATCTTCGATATTTCCGGAACGAGACGGTTAATGTCGTCAGCAGGCTTTGCGGGAGAGCAGACAAAGTTGATAAACTCCTTACAGCCCTTGACAGCCTCCCCTTCGGTCTTGCAGACAAGGCTTGCAAGTCCTCTTTCATACGCTGCGGCGGCCGTTCCGGCTTTGCCGTCATTGAAACGGGCCCTTACCACGTCGGGAGATGAAAGGAATATTTCCGAATCCTTCAGAACGATGGTGTAGTCCGCAAGCGCGGGAAGGAAGGACATAGCTCCGGCACTGACGCCGAAAACTATGGAAATATGGAATATGGAACCCGCAACCTTATTGAATTTTTTGAGTATTTTTCCGTATCCCGACAAAGCGTCAACCCCTTCAAGGAGCCGGACACCGCAGGTGTCGATCATGGAAACTATGGGAGCATCGGCTTTCAGGGCCATCTCGGCAAGATTACAGATCTTTTTTGCGTTCATCTCGCTGATACTGCCTTTAAGCACGGACGGATCCTGAGCAAATGCAAACACAAGCACACCGTTTACGGAACCGTAACCGGTTACAACACCCTCAGCTGCGGCTTCGGCAACCCCGAATTCCGAGGGGCGCTGTTTTACAAAAGCACCGATCTCAACAAAAGTACCTTCATCGAAAAGCATTGCAAGTCTTTTTCTCGCAGAACCGGAAGCGGTCTCTATGCTTTCACGAAGCTTCTTGAGAGCTGTTGTTTTGCCTTTTACATCCATACAAGAAACCTCCAAATATCTCTTAATTCTTTCATTACATCCACTTAATGCCATTATATATTATACTATTTTCATCTGCTTCTGTCAAGAGATTTTCCATCCGGTTTTTATTAAAAATATGTGACTTTGACTCCTGTATATCCACAGTTCCGTTATACAGGTCGGAATCGGATTTTTACAACAGTAACCCCACCCGGATGGGTGGGGTTACTGTATATATTCAACCGTTGTCGGAAAGTATCTCTATCCAGAGTTCATTCATAAGCTCTGTGATATTGGAAGGCAAAGCCCTGTAGCTTTCCCATTTATCGGAGATCTCGGGATAAGCGATGGGATTGTTTCTTACGTCCTCATCAAGTATTTCCCATACCTTGGTGTTGGGGGTGGAATAGCCTACGACTTCAGTATTGCACTTACCCACATCGGGTCTGAGCATGAAGTTTATAAACTCTGCCGCAAGAGCCTGATGCTCGCTTGTTGCGGGAATGCACATAGCGTCGCTGAAAACATTCGTTCCGCTTTCGGGGATTGCAAACGCAAGATCCTCATTTTCTTCAAGCACATACAGATAGTCTCCGGCATAGTAAGGCATCATGACCGCAGAGCCCGAAGGCAGAAGGTCAAAGAACTGATCCATATAGAAAGGAACATTAAGCTCTCTGAGCTTTTTCAGTTCCGCCGCGGCTTCTCTTATCTGCCCCTCATCGGTGGTGTTCATGGAATAGCCGAGTTTATTCAGGGCGATTGCAAACGCATCTCTCGGATTGCCGATCATCACTACACGGTTCGGATACTTTTCAGCAGCCTTCCAGAGATCATCCCAGCTCGTAACAGGATCGGTAATAACCTTGGAGTTATATATCAGTCCGACCGTACCCCAGAAATAAGGAACAGAGTACTCATTGGTGGGGTCATACTCTGGATTGACATATTCCTGCATTATTCCGGAAAAATTGGGAATAAGACTGTAATCGATCTTTGCAAGCATGCCTTCCGCTATCATCTGTTCGATCATATAGTCCGAGGGAAAAATGACATCATAATTCACGCCGCCGGTTTTCATCAGTGCGTACAGTTCCTCTGTTGTTTCGGCGGTTATATACTTGACACGGACTCCGTATTCTTTTTCAAATGCCTTCACAACGTCAAAAAGATCCCCTTCGTCCGTATCGCAGATGTATTCACCCCAGTTACAGATTATAAGGTCATAGCCTGAAGAACAGGCGGAGAGAACAGAGACGACGGAAACCGCCATCAGTACAACAAGCAAAACAGATATTATTCTTTTCATCGAAAATGTTCTCCTTAGCTGGATTTTTGATTTTGCTCGGCTCTGCTGTCCTTGATATTGATTATAAGCAAAGCCAGGAATACAACAACAAACAGCAACCCCGACAGAGACAGCATCCAGGGCTTGATGCCTTTTTTCAGGCTGTTATTTATGTATACCGACAAAGTCTGAAATGTCCCTCCGGTAAAATAACTGATGACAAAGTCGTCCAGAGAGTAAGTGAATGCGGTAAGAAATCCCGCGAGGATACCGGGGAATATCTCCGGAAGGACAACTCTGGCAAACCCCTGTGACGGTGTGCAACCCAGATCAAGCGCCGCCTCATACATGCTTATATCCATTCTCCTGAGTCTGGGCATAATATTCAGAATAACATACGGAGTATTGAACACGACATGTGCGATAAGAACGGTGAAAAATCCAAGTTTGTTGCCGAAAATAGCTATAAATACAAGCATCAGCGAAATGCCGGTGACTATTTCCGGGTTAATGATCGGAATATTGGACACATTGATTATCGCGTCCCTTGCCCTTTTCTTTTTAACATTATAGATACCTACAGCTGCTGTCGTGCCAAGCAGTGAGGAAAGGACAGAGGAACATCCCGCAACCGCAAGAGTATTCATTAAAGCCTCAACCGCACCCTCATTTTTAAAGAGACTGAAGTAGTTATTCAGAGTAAACCCTTTAAAAATGGTTATTGATGTAGGGTTGTCATTGAACGAGTAGAATATCATCAGCAGTATAGGCGCATAAAGGAACAGAAAAACAATTACGAGGTAGACCCGTGAAAGAACTTTTCTCATCTCTGCCTCCTATACTATTGCGGAATCTTCGCCGGAATCGAATTTGTTCATTATCGCCATACTGATCAGAATAATGACCATCAGTACCAGAGCAAGCATCGACCCGATATGGTTATTCGCACCGATTCCCTTGTAATAACTTTGGATAGTATCACCGATGAGAAAACGTCCGCCGAGGTAGGTACTTATATAAAACGTACTTGCCGCAGGAACGAACACCATGGTTATACCGGTAATTACACCGGGAACACTGAGGGGCAGAATGATCCGGCGCAGGACATTGAAGCCGTTGCAGCCAAGATCCTGTCCCGCTTCGATCAGGGATCTGCTTATCTTTGCCATTGTGGTATATATCGGAAGGACCATAAACGGCAGATAGTTATATACAATGCCTATGACTATAGCAGTCTCAGTCTGATAGATATGATTATTTCCGAAACCGAGAACCCCGAGAAGTGAGTCAAGGACGCCGTCGGGTTTGAGAATAAGCATCCAGGCACAGATACGGAGAACGAAATTCATCCACATCGGAAGCATGATCAGCATATTCATCATCTTCTGCGTCCGGACCTTCATCCGGGACATGATCAACGCCAGAGGATATGCAAGAATAAGGCACACAGCCGTGGAAATCAAAGCAATTTTCAGCGAATCAACGTAAGTTGAGGCATTTTTCGCAATAAACTGAAGATTATCGAAAGTAAATGCCCCGTTCTTGTCCGTAAAGGCATAATAAACGATCATTGCAAGGGGCACTATGACAAATATCGCCATCCAAACTATGTATGGGTAGAGAAGTTTCCTGGATTTCATTTCTCAGCCTCCCTGCGTCCGATCAAGGAGACCTCCGCCTTCAGCATGTCAAGTATTATACCGACCTCGGACCCCTGCTGTTCATCGATCTGACGGTGTACCACGATACGTCTTCCGTCATCCATTTCGACTATCAGTTCATAGCAGTCGTTTTTACCTATAACACTGTAAATATATCCGTTGAGGTCGCCATCGTCTTTTGATGTTATACCTATTGTTTCAGCCGGGAAATTTATACGGACGGTATCCCCTTCGGAAAAGTTTTCCTCAGAGGGAAACTCCAGTTCTTTTCCCGCAATTTCAACAGTATACAGTCCCGCCTCTATGTCCGCCGAAACGATCTCCGTTTCAAAGGCATTGACATCGGTGGTATACATTTTCTTCATTATGTGAATGTTGTCCGGCGTGACATACATTCCTATTTTGTCCCCGACCTTTGCGGGCTTTGTGGAATGGATCAGCCATATGCACTCAGCACTGTCGGAGTTTACTGTTATTTCAAAATGAACGCCTTTAAAAAGGCAGCTCTCCACTACACCGGTTATAAGACCCTTTTCGGGAGACACAACCTCAATATCTTCGGGACGGATAACGACATCGACTTCGACATCGTTGTCCGGACGGGGATCGACACACGGCAGAGATGCCCCCTTGACAATGACAACATCATCCTCGTACATCTGACCGTCAATTATGTTGCTTTCTCCGATAAAATCGGCAACAAAAGCATTTTTAGGCTCGTTATAGATATCCTGGGGAGAACCGATTTGCTGAATTATGCCGTTATTCATTACGACAACGGTATCAGACATGGTCAGGGCTTCCTCCTGATCATGAGTAACATATATAAAGGTTATGCCGGTCTTTATCTGAATGCTCTTCAGCTCCAGCTGCATTTCCTTTCTCAGTTTCAGATCAAGCGCTCCGAGGGGCTCATCCAGCAAAAGGACTTTGGGCTTATTGATAAGAGCACGGGCGATGGCAACACGCTGTTGCTGACCGCCGGACAGAGACTGAATATTCCGTTGACCGAATCCCTTGAGATTGACGACCGAAAGCATTTCTTCGACAAGAGGTTTTATCTGCTGTTTCGGGACTTTTTTGATGTTCAGACCGAATGCAACGTTTTCATATACGTTAAGGTGCGGAAACAGTGCGTACTTCTGAAACACAGTATTGACATTACGTTTATACGGGGGCAGGTCATTGATATTTTCACCCGCAAAAAAAACATTACCACTGTCCTGCTTCTGGAAGCCCGCGATGATTCTTAACGTCGTGGTCTTACCGCAGCCGCTGGGACCGAGTAATGTAACAAATTCCTTGTCTCTTATGTACAAGTTCAGATTGTCAAGTATCTTTTCCCCATCAAAAGCAACCGAAATATCTTCGAGTCGAATGATGTTTTCTGCCATCTATCTATCTCCCATCATCTGCTGTGCCGGAAACACGTCGACACAGTTTTCGATTTTTATACGCATATAATATCATATATTTTGCAATTGTCAAGGCATTTCCCAAAAATTTAAACATTTTTCGTCAAAAAATATTATTTTTCGCGCCACAAAAACTTTTTGAGAAAAAAAGGTTCCGTTCTGAACTCTCTGCCGTTGAGATAATCCAGGCAGGTCTGCTCTTTTTCCGTATCAAAATCAAACCGCAGATAGGCTGAACAAAGAGCCTGATGTTCGAATTTATACGGTTTATCGGAAAAGAAGGTTTTATTCTGCTTCAGACTGCCGTATTTTGTATCTCCGAGCAACGGATGTCCGATAAAAGCCATATGAGCACGGATCTGATGTGTTCTGCCGGTATAAAGATCAACCCTCAGCAGTGACACTTCACCGTCGGTCTTCTCCAGTCTGTACCCTGTTTTTATGGGCAGATAGCCGTTTTCGGAGGCGAATCTTTCGTCCGCAGTTATCCTGACGGTATTGTTTTCGGAATCCTTTTTCAGAAATGCAGTCAGAATCGCGGACGCAGGTTCGGGAACACCGAAAACAAGGCAGGAATAGACTTTGCTCAGTTCTCTCTGTTTTATTTTACCGTTCATCACCCTCAGAGCTTCCGCATTTTTCGCGGCGATTACAAGTCCTTGAGTGTTCTTGTCAATACGGTTGCACAACGCGGGAGCAAAAGCCTTTTCGTTTTCCGGCGAATACTCCCCCTTCCGGGCGAGATAAGACTGTATCTGGTTTACAAGGGTGTTAAAGCTTTCCTTGTCGTCGCTCTGGCAGATGAGTCCCACGGACTTGTCCGCTATGAGTATGTTTTCATCCTCAAAAACAACATCGAACCCCTTACGGACACGGGAAAGGTCGACAGTCCGGTCTTCCCTCTCCCCAAAAAACTCGTCGCTGATATAAAGGGTAAGCACGTCACCCTTCTCAAGAACATGATCGGCGGAAACGTGCTTCCCGTTAACTTTTATGCATTTTTTCCGGATATACTTTTGCAGCAGTGACTTCGGCATAGTCCTGAAACGCTTGGACATGTACCTGTCAAGACGTTGACCGCAGTCATTTCCGCCGATCACAAGTTGTCTCATTGCTTGACGGCGTTTACGAGGGCGGCTCCGATAATACCGGCATCATTGCCCAATTTCGCAATCTCTATGACCTGCTCGGGGTTTCTGTCTCCGCCGTAAACATGTTCCTTCACAAATTTCTTAAGGGGAACAAGCAGAGTGTCTCCCTCATTGCAGATTCCTCCGCCGATAATGAGAACTTCCGGTCTGAAAATATTGATTATGTCAACAAGTCCCTCGGCAATGTAAATTATATACTTGTCAACAACGTCCTTTGCAATCTTGTCGCCTTTTCTCATTGCATCAAAGGCGGTTCTGCCGCTCACGGTGTCCTGGGTCGCCATCTGATTCATTATGGATTCGGGATGCTCAAGCATGGCTCTTTTTGTCTGACGGATAAGCGCCGTTGCGGAGGCATAAGCTTCCCAGCAGCCTTTTCTGCCGCAGCTGCACTGTTCGCCGTCATGAATAAGCATCATGTGTCCCAGTTCCGCACCCGCGGAATGCTGTCCCTCATAGATCTTGCCGTCAATGACGATACCGCCGCCAACACCTGTTCCAAGGGTAATCATTACAGCATTTTTCACACCTTTGGCGGCACCGGAAACCACCTCGCCCAGGGCGGCAACATTCGCGTCATTGCCCAGATAAACAGGCTTATCGATATACTTCTGCAAAAGCTCACGCATAGGCACATTGTGTCCGTATTTGAAGTTATTTGCATAAACAAGCACGCCTTTTTCGGTATTTACCGAACCCGGTGTGCCTATACCTATGGACTTTATTTCATCAAGTGAAACCTTCTGTTCTGAAAGCAGCGTCATGATGCAGTCCGCCATATCCCTGAATATATCCTCAAAGGGACGGTTTGCACCTGTCTTTATGGATTTTTTCGCTTTTATAGCGCCCTGTTCCGTTACTATCCCGACGGCAATATTGGTTCCGCCGAGGTCCACACCTATATAATACATGATCTTCCTCCGAAAAACGATTTTCTTTATATTACCACAGAAATGCGCAAAAGTCAAGTTTAATGTCCTCCTTCCTCCCTGTTTTTCGGAATAATTACAAAAAAAGGTTGCAAAAAGTAACAGAGTGTGGTATAATCAGTGCGTAACAATTTTCTCCGAAAGGAAAAATATGAATACAAAACAACGTATAAACGCGGTACGCAGACGAAGACTCCTGATTCGCAGAATAATGATAGTTGCGGTGGCTCTTGCCCTTGTTTCGGGGATCATACTCCTTACAGTTGCCATTGCCGGCTCAGCAAAAAAACCGGAGCCGGCCACCGAACCGCCAACCTCCGAAGCGACCGAACCGCAGACTGCTCCTTCCGAAAACACAGTTGACAGCAAATACTACTTTGACCCGGATTCCTTTTCGGAATGGGAAAAGATAGACTTACTGAAGTATTCGGGACAAGTTCTCCCAAAAGTATTTCCGAATCCGGGATATATATATGATTCGTTTGCAACCGATATCGTAAAACTGGGATCAAATGACAAAAAAGTAATAGTTATCGATGCCGGGCATCAGACTCAGGAGGATATAGTCAGAGCGGATGTATGGATGTCTCCGTATCTTGACCCTGCGGATGAGGACTCATGGGTCAGGAAGCATTACATGAAAGTCGGAGCGACCGGCGTCAGTACGAAAAAAGCCGAAGCACAGACGACCCATGCACTGGCACTGAAGCTGAAGAAGGAACTCGAATCCGCCGGATTCACGGTATACCTGTCACATCCGGACATAGATTCAATGCTGAGTGCAGCCGAACGCGCGGCGGTAGCGAACAGAAACAACGCAGACCTGATGATTTCCCTTCACTGCAATTTCGACAGCGAATACCGTTCCACCCGGGGTGTTGAAGTCTACTACCCCGAAGTTTACGAGGGATATCCGGACAAAACGCTTTCATATCTTTCCGAAAGAGCGGCAAAGGTTTTTCTTGATGAATATACGGCGGTAACGGGACTGAAAAAGAGAAGCGTCGGAGGATGGACCCTTACATCGATGTTCAATTTCTGTAAGAGCCCCATAATTCTCGTGGAACTGGGCTATACTTCCAACCCCGATGAAGACGAGGCTCTGAACAGTGAGGATTTTCAGCAGCTTATGGCAGAGGGGCTAACCCGGAGCACCTGCAAATACTTTGCCCTGCTCAAGAATTACGGCAAATAACCTTTTCTCCGGAAATTGCATAAATTAAAAACACAAAGCGTACCAGTTGCAACCGGTACGCTTTTAATATCAAACAAATCTACAAAGAGGACTCTGACACCTTATACTCAGGGCTGATCCCTGAAAACCTGATCCTCCTGCTGTGGCTGCCCTGGCTGAGAGTCAGAGGCAACGTAACGCACGAGTATCGGATAGACAAGAAAATTATTGAACAGACTGCACAACGTAAAGGAAAAGAACAGTATAAAAGGCATACTCAGAGGGAACAGCAAAAGACAAGCGGCAGTGATGACGCCGTTGAAAAGAATCATCAGAAGGTTCTGCCCGAGTTTGTAAATGCCGAGGATCAGACTGTTTTTAAGTATGTTCTTCAGCGGAAGGTCAAAGGAGACCAGCATGGGAAAAACATAAAAATTAGTGCAGACCAGAATATAAGCCACCAGAAATACGCACACAAGAGCTATTGTTCTCACGATTCCCGACACCGCAAGCTGAGACGAGGACCAGAAGAAGTAGGAATACACCGTAAGAAAAGCGACTACGGCGTCAATGAGCATGACTGCAAGACCCTTCAGGAAATTCTCTTTCCCCTTTTCCACGAAATCCGAAAAGAAGTAAGCGTGTTTTGACTGGGAAAAGTTCCTCATGACATAAGTCATACCGGCAGTGGCGCCGCCTATGGTAACTATCGGCAGACAGGCAAAAACATACAACGCATTCAACGCTATTATCTGCCAGAACCGATGACCTATGACTTTAAAAAAACGGATGAACCCTACCGGCTGTTTTTCGTCCTTCCGGACACCGGGGCCCTCCGCTTCGTAATTCGGTCTGAATAAACTCATTTCTGATTTCCCTTACATTTTTTATGTATTGATTATATCAGAAAAAAGCGGCTTTGTCAAGGAACATTTCAACAGTTTTATTACATAACCATGGCATTAAATACGCATTGTACAATGCAGCAAAAAAGTTGACAAGAACGCCGGCGGCACACTGTACGGAGAAACTCCGCAGCCTGTCTGCGCCGACATTACGGCACCCGTTGATGATATCGAAAGAGAGTTCCGAGCCGTATCGGCATAAAACCGAAAGAGAGATAATACGGACCAATGCCGAAAAAGCAAAGGCGACAACCACTGATCCCGATACCGAATCCGATGCAATGAGATATCCGAGGGCGACGCCCATGAAATAAGACCTGGCCGCAAGGATCGGATATACAAAAAGAAAACCTAAAATGAAGCCCCCGAGAAGACATATCAGAACCGCAGACCCAAGATCGGCAAAGAGATTCTTTGCCAGATATTGTCCCGGGTACAGTGAAACAAGATCAATTTGTGAACCCGGAAGATCCTGTTTTATCCCGAAAGCTCCCCCGATACAGAAACAAACAAGCCCAAGGAGTGCAGAAAATGCAAGTTTGGCTCTTTCATCCTTCAGCAACAAAATCATCACCCCATAGCATGAGTATGGGGTGACTGAATTATTTATTCCCGCTGCCGTCCCTCGGACGGATCCGGATCAGAGCAAGATAAGTAAGTATTCCGATCGCAAAGGACTGCACTCCGGACTGTATCAGTCCGTCACAAAGCTGCGTTCTTTCTATGGGTGCAATATTTCCTCCGAGTCTGATCAGAAAGATCACCGCGACTAACTGAAGAATTGAGAATATCGCCGAAAAAATCAAAAATTTTTCCGGAAATGTTTCCCTGCTTATTATTGCGGTCAGTTTTTGTTTCATGCTGATGCTCCTTATCGTAATATTTACTGATTTTCAGAAACCGTCCTTAAGGATACGGGAAATAGGATCACGCTTCCTTCAAGAGCATTTTATCACAGTTAATAAGGGATTTCAACCATCGGAATTTTCCACTCACGGCAAGCATATCCATTTTTATAAAGGAGTGGTACTTTTGGCTGTATTCAACTTTTTCGCAGAGACATTACCGACGCTGATGCTCATTGCCGCCGGAGTCATTTTTACTGTCCGTCTGAAGTTCTTTCAATTCCGACCGGTCAGGTTGACGTTTGCGGCAATAAAATCCTCCGTCAAAGAAGGAAACCGTAATATTTTTTCTTACTTTTCCACCTCTCTGGCGGGGGCTGTCGGAACCGGGAACATTATAGGTGTGGCG
The DNA here is from genome assembly GCA_905207625.1 of uncultured Eubacteriales bacterium. Taxonomy (GTDB): domain Bacteria; phylum Bacillota; class Clostridia; order Oscillospirales; family UBA644; genus HGM12619. The sequence goes on from CAJLLT010000007.1 coordinate 27,382, forward strand.
ACGGCGATCACAATAGGAGGTCCCGGAGCAATATTCTGGATGTGGTGTGCCGGTCTGCTGGGAATGGCTACAAAATATGCCGAGGTCTTTCTTGCGGGAAAAAACAGTTTATTTTGCAAAAACGGAAACTTCAGTCCCATGTCTTATATCCGGAAAGCTTTCGGAAACGGGTTATTCCCTGAAATTTTTGCTTTTTTCGGTCTTGCGTCGGCATTTACCATGGGAAATATGCTGCAAAGCAATACCGCAAGTCTTTGTCTTTCCGATACTTTACCCCGGTTGCATCCGGGGATTTTCGGAGCGGTCATCGGGATCGTGGTTTTATGTGTAACCGTGGGAGGATTGAAAAGAATAACTTCTGTTTTTGAAAAGAGCATTCCGTTTATGACAGTGATATTCATTCTCCTTGGACTGTTTTGCTGTATAAAAAATGCCCGGGTGATCCCCGGGGTATTCCGTATCATATTCCGCTCGGCATTCAACCCCGGCGCCGCAGCGGGAGGTATAGCCGGTGTAACTTTCATGACCTGTCTGCGGACAGGTGCAGTAAAAGGGCTGATGTCAAATGAAGCAGGTATGGGCAGTGCCGGTTTTGCTTATGCCAATGCGAACGGGGCAAGCCCGGGACTTCAGGGACTGTGGGGAGCTCTGGATGTATTCACCGACACTATCGTTCTGTCCACGGTAACGGCCCTGATAATAATGACCTGTCCCCTGTTTCCCGCGGCGGTGCCTTCGGTTCTTGATGCGTCAACATACAGTTTTGGCCCGGCCGCCGCTGTAGCCGTAACCGTGTGTGTTTTCTTTTTTGCAGTGGCATCGGTAATAACATGGTCCTATTACGGAGAATCATGTTTTTCTTTCCTGACAAACGGCGAGTTCATTCTGGTATACCGGATAGTTTTTGCCGCATTTGCGGTACTGGGATCGATATCGTCACCGATGTCGGTCTGGAACATTGCGGAAGCGGCAAATGCAGGAATGCTGTATACAAACCTTCCGGCACTGTTTGCGCTGAGAAAAGACGTGCACTTATATCGGGAAGACCGCTGACCGCGGTTGAAATTCAGCCATCTTTTGTACCTTTTCCGTTGATTTTCTTCGGTTTTCTTTCACAGGCAACGGGAAATCCGTTTTTGAAATCAAGATGAAAGGCCCTGCAACTGATACAGTCTCCCTTTCGAGGGCAGAAGCTTCGTGAGCAGGGGCAATCGGACTCAGGCTTCCGAACAGTTTTTATCGTTTTCATTCTCTACCTCCGCAGGACAACTTCAATACAGTATTTGTCCGGAGATGAGTATCTTATACAAAAAAAGCCCCGCAAAAGCGGGGTTAAATTCATGTCAAGCGCATCAGAGATGTCTGCCATACCCGGATGCTTTATTTACCGGGGATATTGACGTAGATCTTTTCGTCGTATTCTCCATACCCAAGGTCATCCTCGGCAACGGTACGGTAAAAATCCTCAGCATTTTCATCGGAAAGGATAGAACGGTACTCCTCGTTTCTGACCTTCTGGTCATTTATCCGGTCCACGATTCCTGAAATCTGCTTTTCAGTGTCTGCAATACTGGCACGCATGATAAAAAAGGTGGCAGAGCAGATAACAGCGACTACACAGAGAACACATTTAAGCAATAAACCGAACGTTTTTTTCAACTCTAACGTGCCCTCCAGTCGATTATTTTCTATATTATACCACGTTTTTCTATCTTTTGCAAGTTATTTCGACAAATTATTGCAACTTTTTTTCAACATTTTTACGCCTGCGTCTGAACAAAGTCCTGAAAACGCCGGATAACCACAGTAAAAGTAAAAACCCAAGAAGCGTACCGATAACAAGATACAAACGGACCTGCCCCGCAGAGACTATAAAGGAGAAAACGAGAAAAAGCAAAGCGCAAACAAGACAAAACAAAATGTCAGTTATCCAGCAGACGGCGATACCGTTACGGAAAAGTTTCCTTATCAGTGCGAAGACCGAATACAGAATGAACTGTACCGCACCAAGAGCCAGTGCCAGAGAAAATGTCAGAAGCTGATTCAAAGGGTCTATACGCATAGCTTCACCGGAAAAGTTTTTTAATGGTGCTTTCGTTTCTGCCCGCAGTGTTTGAGCAGCCGTTGTATTCCAGGGAGTTAATCTGCCCCTCAACCGTGAGATCACCGTCACCCTGTCCCACCTGCAACCGGCTGATTTTCAGCCCGCTGCCCTTAACGGTAAGTTTTCCCATAACGGTGTACAGCAGAACGCTTTTCTCATCAAAACAAACCACATCGTTTACCCCGGTCAGAGTAAGGATCTTCCTTGACTGCATGGTCAGAGTGTGATTCTCCGCCATTACTTCCTCATTGTTGTTCACAGACATAGTCAGCCCCCATACAGCACATTTGTTAACAATATATGCTGCACGGGGGCATGAATATTACAAAGACAAAATTTATTCAATTACACGGTACATGGAAGAAGCGTCCGACTTCGTTGCATATTCGGAGACTTCCAGGACCTCGAATCTGACTGTCTTTCCGCCGAGGGTCAGTCCGATAATATCCCCGGGCTTGACTTCATACGACGGCTTTACAGTTTTTCCGTTTACCGAAACCCTTGAACCGGAGCATGCTTCGTTGGCAACGGTACGTCTCTTTATTATCCTTGAAACTTTAAGATATTTATCCAGTCTCATAACTCACCTGACAGTTCTGACGATCAAAAAAAGATTAAAGGCAATAAAACATTCCGTCTTATTGCCTTTACGACCTTAAAAAAGTCTTATTTTACTTTCTCACGAAGGACCTTACCTGCTTTGAAAACAGGAACATTGGTAGCCGGAATGGTGATCTCCTTCTTGGTCTGGGGATTTCTACCTACTCTGGCAACTCTCTTGCGGACTTCGAAGCAGCCGAAGCCTACCAGCTGCACCTTTTCGCCCTTGGTAAGAGCGTCTGCGATATTGTCCAGAAAAGCGTCAACGATCTCAGTCGTCTGCTTCTTGGAAAGTCCGCAGTTAGCGGCAACATTGGCAATAAGTACATTCTTGTTCATTTTTTCTTTCCTCCAAAAAGATAAAATTATTTTCTGTACTGCATAATTTTACACTATTTTTTGTCATTTTTCAAGAGTTTTTTTGTTTTTTTGCAAAAAACGCTTTAAATTCGTTAATATTGACCAATTTGATAAGCAGTGAAACTGCGAAAAAGGCTACAATTGCACATATAATCGAAAGGAAGAGTACTATCTTTTCAGGGATAAAACTACCAAGACACAGCCTGACCCCGTAGGAAGCGGCATAACAGGAAGCCCCCGCAATAAGAGGTTTCAGAAATACGTTTTTAAAATCCGGGAGTATATGAAGGTTCTTGTAGATGAAATAAATATTCAGTCCGAGCATAACGGGATACGCAACATTGGTCGCTATCGGCGCTCCGTAAATATTTATACTTTCTATGCCGAGAAGGATATAGGTAAGGGCTGTTTTGATACAGGCCCCGACGGTTACGGTGACTATCGTCAGCTTCGCCTTCCCTATTCCCTGCAAAATGGAGGATGTCACGTTCGTAAGCCCGACGGCTATCAGAGCAAAAGAAACAATCTGAAGCAAGGGAGTGGCAACCGCAACGCCTTCACTGTCGCCGGAAAAGAAAAGCCGGAGAACTTGCCCTGCCACGGAATTCAGCCCGAAAGCGCAGGCAAAAGCAAGCATCGAAGAGTATTTCAAAGACCGGTCAACGGTATCTTTGATCACCTCCTGATCCTTCTTTGCGTATCCGGCGGAGATCGAAGGGATCAGGCTCACACCGATGGCAATAACGATAAATGACGGAAGATTGAATATGGTCAGAGCCATGCTGCTGTAGGAACCCCAGTAAAGATTGGCTGTATAATCCGGCAGATACGTTTTCAGCCTGTTGACCACAAACGCCGCATCCAGAAGTCCGAAAAGTTCGACGGTAACGGAAGTGATCATTATCGGAAGAGTGATGGAGAAGAAACTGCGTGCAAGCACTCTGGTCGGAGTTTGTTTGTCCCTGATAAACTGCCCCAGAGTCATACGGTAGCTCTTACTGCGGAATGTGTATCTGGCAAGCATAAACAGCATTGCCGCAAAAGTACTGAGGGTCACGCCGAAAACAGCCCCTCCCACGACCTGTTCCACGGGATATCCCGCATTTGTCATGTAAAGAGCAATACCGTAGCCCGCGCAAAGCTTGACAACAGCTTCCACGAGATTGGATATCGCTGTGGGGACCATGTTATTGTAACCCTGAAAAAATCCCTTTAAAACAGAAACCACAGAGATGCACACCACCGCCGGCATAATGGCGGCAACGGCATAATATGCCTCACTGCTGTTCATTTTCTGGGCAAGCGGCATGGCAAAAATGAAACCCAGGACCGCAAGAACTGTGCCGAAGGAAATGAAAGCCGCAGCGGCGATCCGGGTAATTTTGTTTACATCACGAAGTTTTCCGAGGGTAAGTGACCGGGAGATCATTGCCGCAACACCGGTGGGAAGCCCCGAGGTTGCCAGGGCGAGAAGGAATACATATATACTGTATGCGGAGGAAAAGTACCCCATTGCGGCAGAGCCGACAAGATTTGTCAGGGGAATTTTGAAGACGGCGCCCACGAGCTTGACCAGAAATCCAGAGACGGCAAGAACTATTGCGCCGTAGGTAAAATCACGTTTTTTTGACATTGAATCTCTCCAGTGGAAAAATCAGATTTCAGTTCAGAAGTCCGTGCCTTCCCCACTGTCCGGCTTATCTCCGGAGCAGCATCCGGCGCAAAGAGTCTCACCTTTTATCTGCGCAAGCTCAGCTTTCAGAAGTCTGATCCGGTTGAGGTTTTCGGCTATATCAGCCCTTATTCCAAGCATTTCTTCGGTCATGTCAAGTCTGCCGTATGAAATTGCTTTATAGGTAAGCTTTCCCAGTTCGGAATACTGCCGGTCAACCTGCACCGATATTTCTGAGATTCTGAGACTGATACGGGCCCGGTTACATATCTCCAGACCTTTCTGTTCCGCTTTATCCGCCCAGTATGCGCACCTGGCAAGCATCCCCTGTAAAGACTGATTCATTCTGATTACCTCCGCAAAGAGTTTCTTGGTACATTATATCACCGCAACAGAAAAAAAACAATACTCTCCGTAAATTTTTCATATATTTTACATAAAAAAAGGCCGCCCTGAAAAGGGCGGCAAATCCGGAATTACCCGGAAAAACAAAGAAGAAAAAGAAATTTGGGGGTTGCTTGAAGGGAGTAAATATGGCTATATTATACAGCATTGATCCGGTTTTGTAAAGGGGTTTCGGGAAAGAATCGTTCGTCAAATTCCGACTTTCGTCCGAAAATTATGTCGATTAATATAACTTTTTGTCGAAGATATTGAAAAATGACTGTTTTATGCTATAATATCATTAAAGAGGATAAAAGCCGTCCCCGTGCTGTCCGGAAACGGAAGCGGCGGCAGCATCGGTTCCTTATCCCGAATCGAGGTATACGTTTTCACGGAATACCGAAGAAACAAGAGAGAGGTATTTATGGATTTCCGTTCATCAGACATTCTCCTTCCCCGGCAAAACTTTGAAAAATGGAGTACTGTGGCATGCGATCAGTATACATCGGACGCTGAATACTGGACCGATGTTGAGAAAACTGTGGCAGATTCCCCGTCGGCTTTACGGATCATGCTTCCGGAGATATATCTGGAAGAAAAAAATGTTGACCGGCTCATAGAAAAGACATACGAAAAAATGAGAGAGTACCTCCGTGACGGGGTTTTCGAAACGGTTAAAGACGCATACATCTACGTCGAAAGGACCCTTTCCGATGGAAAGACACGCAAAGGTCTGATGGGGATATTTGACCTTGAAGCTTATGATTTCAATGCAGGATCCGGCTCTGTAATAAGAGCGACGGAGGGCACGGTCCTTTCAAGGATTCCTCCGAGGGTCAGGATACGGCAGAATGCCTGTCTTGAAATGCCACATATTATGATACTCATCGATGACAGAAGCAAATGCGTGATCGAGCCTCTTGAAGAACAGAAAAGCGGTTTTGAAAAATTATATGACTTCGATCTGATGAAAAACGGCGGTCATATAAAGGGTTACAAAGTGTCTGCCGCCGCAAAGAACAGTATTGAAACCGCAATAGCCTCCCTCTACGACGAAAAAGCATTTGCCGATAAATACGGAATTGAAGTTGGCAGTAAACCTCTGCTGGTATTTGCCGTGGGAGACGGAAACCACTCCCTTGCGACAGCAAAGACCTGCTGGGAGAATATCAAAAAGGATCTGACCGAAGAGGAAAAGCTGACGCACCCGGCAAGGTACGCCCTTGCAGAGCTTGTAAATCTTCACGATACGTCACTTGAATTCGAACCCATACACAGAGTACTTTTCGGTGTGGACGAAGAAAAGTTCGTAAAGGATCTTGAAACATTCTTTGCCGGCTACAAGCTGAGGGAAGACGAAGACAGCACCGGATTTTCCGTGCTTATAAACGGAAAAGAAAAGCATTATGTGATTGACGCGCCGAAAAGCAATCTTACAGTCGGAGACGTTCAGTGCTTCATAGACCATTATCTGAAAGATATACAACCGGACGCAAAAGTTGACTACATACACGGCGAGGAAGAAGTCAAAGCCCTTGCCGGAGTCCACGGGAACGTGGGAATACTCCTTCCCGCTATGGAGAAAAACGATCTGTTCAAAACCGTGATTCTTGACGGGGTACTGCCGAGAAAAACCTTTTCAATGGGACACGCAAACGATAAACGCTATTATCTTGAAGTCAGGAAAATAACCCCTGACGCTGAATAAAAAGTATAGGAGAAAGAATATGGCAAAGATAATTAACGGCAAGGAAATTTCCGCTCAGATCAGGGAGCAGATAAAAGAAGAAACTCTGAAAATGCAGGAAGAAAACGGTGTCACCCCCGGACTTGCGGTGATAATAGTCGGGGATGACCCCGCATCGAAGGTTTATGTGGCGAATAAGAAAAAGGCCTGCGCCGAAGTCGGTTTCTACTCCGAAGAATATGCCCTGCCGGAAGAGACGGACGAACACAGTCTGCTTGAGCTTATCGATAAGCTCAACAAAAGGCCCGACATAGACGGGATTCTGGTGCAGCTCCCGTTACCGAAACATATTGACGCAAAAAAAATAGTCGACAGCATCAGACCCGACAAGGATGTTGACGCATTTCATCCCGTAAATGTGGGCAGAATAATGATCGGCGACTATACCCTTGCCCCCTGCACACCCTCCGGAGTAATGGAACTTATCAGGAGTACAGGGGTAACGGTTGAAGGAAAAAACTGCGTCGTGGTCGGAAGAAGCGACATTGTCGGAAAACCCCAGGCGATGCTTCTTCTTCATGAAAACGGTACGGTAACAATCTGTCATTCAAAAACGAAAGATCTCGCCGGGATAACAAAGAAAGCAGATATTCTCGTGGTTGCGGTCGGCAGAGCCGGATTCATTACCGGAGACATGATCAAAAAGGGCGCAGTGGTCATCGATGTTGGTATGAACCGGAATGAAGAAGGAAAACTCGTGGGAGACGTCGATTTTGATTCGGCCGCGGAGGTTGCCGGTTATATCACACCCGTTCCCGGAGGAGTGGGACCGATGACAATAACCATGCTTCTTAGAAATACACTCCGGGCAGCAGAGAATCACTGATCCGGAATCCGGCTATTGACATCGGGATAAAAAAGTGCTAAAATCAGATTGACAAAATTATTATACGGAGGTAACTGTCATGGGCTCATTCGTAGTAAAGCAGACGGCAACGGGATTCAATTTCGCCCTTAAAGCCGGCAATGGTGAAACCATTCTCACATCCGAGGTTTATACCACGGAAGCGGCTTGCATGAACGGCATTGAAAGCGTAAAAAAGAACGCCCCTATCGCAAAAACCGAGGACCAGACCGTTGAAGATTTCGAAAAAGTAACAAATCCGAAATTCGAAATGTTTACGGACAAGAGAGGCGAGTACAGATTCAATCTCAAGGCAAGAAACGGTGAAATCATCGGTTCTTCCGAGGGATACAAAGCGAAAGCCGGATGCAGAAACGGTATCGAAAGCGTAGTCAAAAATGCTCCCGATGCAAAGATTGTAAAGGCCGAATAGCTTACAAATCCCTGAAACCCGCCGGAAAAATTCCGGCGGGTTTTTCTATTCCGGAGCGCGTAATGCTTAAAAGCTTTACATACACAATTTGACATTTTACTGTAAAATTTGGGGTTTTTCGGGATTTGCACAAAATCGGTCCGAAAAGTATTCAAAACTGTGGAAAACCCTGTGAAAAGAGTTAATAACCCCGTGTTTTAACCGTTTTTCATGCCAAATGCCTGTGGAAAACCGTATTTTTTATGCAGGAATTCAACAGTATCGACCGCATTATATTTGAAAATTGATGTAAAGCAGTTCGACATTACAAAACAGAATATGTCAAATACAAGCCGAAATCCGCTCCGAAAAATAATTATCAAAATGAGATAAATTGGAATAATATACTTGACTTTACCCGGAAACTGTGGTATTATGTATTAAATATGTTTACAGTATAAGGACTGCATTATGGACTTTGAATATCTTGCCGATCTGCTCTTTCCCGACGTAACCGAAACGCCTGAGGATATGGAGCTTAAATATCCGCCGAGAGATCTTCCCGAAGGCGCTAAAGTGACCCGTTTCGCCCCGAGCCCCACCGGATTTCTCCACTTCGGGGGGCTGTTCCCTACCCGTGTGGGAGAGAGACTTGCGCATCAGAGCGGTGGTATATTCTATCTGAGGATAGAAGATACCGACGCCAAGAGAGAAGTGGAAGGTGCAGAGGAAAGTCTGATAAAAACTCTCAGTCATTACGGTATAGACTTTGATGAAGGAGCAACCGCAAACGGCGCCGAAAAAGGTGCGTACGGTCCGTACAGACAAAGCCACAGAAAGAATATCTACCATGTTTTTGCCAAGGAACTGGTACGACAGGGCAAGGCTTATCCCTGCTTCTGCACTGAAGAAGAACTTATTCAGATCAGGCAACAACAGGAACAGCTCAAAGTCGATCCCGGTTATTACGGTAAGTGGGCAAAATACAGAGACGCAGATATTTCCGTCATTGAACCCCTGATAAAGGAAGGCAAACCCTTTGTCCTCCGGTTCAGATCCGAGGGAAATGTTGAAAACAAAATCAAATTCACGGATCTTGTCAAGGGAGAACTTGAGCTGACGGAAAACGACAAAGACCACGTTATTCTGAAAAGCGACGGTATTCCCAACTATCACTTTGCCCATGCGGTCGACGATCATCTCATGAGAACGACCCACGTTATCCGGGGCGAAGAGTGGCTTCCGTCTCTCCCCTTCCATATTCAGCTTTTCAAAGCCCTGGGCTTCAAACTTCCGAAATATCTGCACATAGCTCAACTTATGAAAATGGAAAACGGCTCAAAGAAAAAGCTTTCAAAGCGTGATGCGGGAGCGGATGTCAGATACTACGATGAGATCGGATATGACCCGGATTGCGTAATAGAGTATATAATGACTCTGCTGAACTCCAACTATGAGGAATGGAGAACCGCAAATAAAGACAAGCCATACACAGATTTCCCCTTCTCCATCAAAAAGATGAGCAATTCCGGATGTCTGTTCGATTTCGACAAGCTCAACGATGTTACAAGAAACACCGTAAGCCTCATGTCAGCGGAACAGGTCTACGGGAAACTGCTGCAGTGGGCCGAAACCTACGACAAAGATTTTGCCGGGCTTCTCGCCGCTGATCCGGATTATGCGAAATCCATCCTTTCCATTGGCAGAGGCGGCGCGAAACCCAGAAAAGATCTCTGCACCTGGAACACCGTCAAGGATTATATGGGATTTTTCTATGATGAGCTGTTTACGCCCTCTGATGCCTATCCGGAAAACCTTGACAGGTCTGATATCAAAGCGATAATCGAAGAATACACCGGTATATACGATGAATCGGACGACCAGACGGCATGGTTTGAAAAGCTCAAGAGTCTTGCCTCGCGTCACGGATTTGCGGCAGACACGAAAGAATATAAAAAAGAACCCGGAAAGTATAAGGGGCATGTGGGAGATATTGCCATGATACTCCGTATTGCCGTCACGGGCAAGCAGGTCTCCCCCGATACCTATCAGGTCATGAAGATCCTCGGCAGGGATAAAGTTCTCAGCAGACTGCATAATGCGAAGATATAAGAGGTAGAATACAATGGACGAGATCATTTCCAACAATTTCATTCACGAAATTATCGACAGCGACCTGGAATCCGGACGGGAGGATCATATTCACACACGTTTTCCGCCCGAACCGAACGGTTATCTGCATATAGGCAGCGCAAAAGCCATATGGATAAACTGGGGAACCGCGAAAAAATACAACGGACTTTTCAACCTGCGTTTTGATGACACAAACCCGGTCAAAGAAGATGATGAGTACGTTCAAGCTATTGAAGAGGACCTCCGCTGGCTCGGAGCAATTCCCAACGGAGGCATATACTACGGTTCGGATTACTTTGATGACTGCTATAAGTATGCAGTGCAGCTGATCAGGGACGGAAAAGCCTACGTTGACGATCTTTCGGCGGAAGAAATGAGAGAATACAGAGGATCGTTGACTGTTCCCGGCAGGAACAGCCCTTACCGCGACCGCAGCGTTGAGGAAAATCTTGAGCTCTTCGAGAGAATGAAAAACGGTGAGTTTGAAGACGGAACCCATACGCTCAGAGCAAAGATCGATATGTCATCTCCGAATATGAATCTCCGCGACCCTGCGATTTACAGGATAATACACACCTCGCATCACCGTCAGGGCAACAAATGGTGCATCTACCCTCTGTATGACTTTGCACACCCCATTCAGGACGCATTGGAAGGAATAACCCACTCTCTTTGCTCCATTGAATTTGAGAACCACAGACCTCTGTACAACTGGGTCGTGGATAATATAGGATTTGAACACAAGCCTCACCAGTACGAATTTGCCCGTCTGAACCTGACATACACCGTAATGAGCAAACGTTACCTGCGTGAACTTGTCGAAACCGGAAAAGTTGACGGCTGGGACGATCCCCGTATGCCTACCCTCTGTGCGCTTCGCCGCAGGGGCTATACACCGGAAGCGATTTTCAATTTCGTTCAGAAGGCGGGAGTCGCAAAAGCTTACAGCATTGTTGACATAAGCCTGCTTGAGCACTGCATCCGGGACGAACTCAACACAACGGCTCAGAGACGTGTCGCAGTGCTTCGCCCGATAAAGCTGACCGTAACGAACTATCCTGACGATAAGATTGAGTATTTTGATCTCCCCAACAACCCGCAGAACCCAGAACTCGGAACGAGGAAAGTCCCCTTCACAAAGCATCTGTACATTGAAAGCGAAGATTTCGCCATGGATCCTCCCGGCAAGTTTTTCAGACTCAAACCCGGCGGAGAAGTTCGGCTTATGGGTGCTTATATCGTCAGATATCAGGATGTTGTCAGGGATGAGAACGGCAATATAACTGAGATACTCTGTACCTGTGATCTTGAGACCGGTTGCGGAGTTCCCGCCGACGGCCGCAAGGTAAAAGGAACCATTCACTGGCTTTCCGCAGAGCATGCCCTCACCACGGAGATACACCTTTACAACAGACTTTTCACACTGGAGAATGTCTTTGATATTCCCGAAGACAAGACATATACGGATTACCTTAATCCGGATTCCATAGAGATCATAAAAGACGCGAAGATCGAACCCTCCTGCGCCGATTCCAAACCGGGGGAAAAGTTCCAGTTCGTCCGTAACGGTTATTTCTGCAAGGACACGAAATACGACAACTGCTACAACCTTACCGTATCTCTTAAAGACAGCAAATAACAGTTATATAAAAAGACACGGGGGCTTGCCCCCCGTGTCTCTGCCACAGAGTGGATTTCAAGATAATTTTTCCTTTTTACTATTGACAAAATGCCCGGATTGTGGTATACTGTTACGGAAGCAGAAAGCATAAAAATGCGGGCGTGGCGGAACTGGCAGACGCGCCAGACTTAGGATCTGGTGTCAACGACGTGGGGGTTCAAGTCCCTTCGCCCGCACCACATCAGACGCAGGTGTAGTTCAATGGCAGAACATCAGCTTCCCAAGCTGAATACGCGGGTTCGATTCCCGTCACCTGCTCCAGAAATGAGCCGTTACCGCGGCTCTTTAGTTTTATCTGTCTGTATGAGGTAACCGAATTGAGCAGAAAGAAGAGAAATGCGAGAAAACGCAGAACCAGACGCCTTGTTGCACTGGTTTTGATTTTTGTCCTTGCCGCGTTCGTTGCGGTAATGTTCAACAGCGATATCAGGTCTGAAGTTCTATCGTTTTTTAACGGACAACGCCCCACCGAACCCGCAACGGAACCTCCCACCGAGCCGGTTTACCATGACCTTGTCATAAGTGAGGCCATGCTTTCAAATGATACCGTAGCTGTGGATAACACATTCTGTGACTGGATTGAAATATACAACAGCGGAACGCAGACCGTTGATCTTTCGGAGTATTATATATCAAAAAGCGCTTCAAATCTCAGAAAATGTCCCCTCCCGGAAATAACCGTGGCACCCGGAGAATACAAGGTTCTCAAGTGCGACGGCACAGAGGTGACATTCAATCTTTCCAAAACGGGTGAAACGGTTTATATTGCGGACAAGTACGGGGTCGTTGTGGACAGTCTGACTGTACCGGCTATAGCCGACGATCACTCCTATGTTGCGGGGCTCGGAGAATGTGATAAGCCATCGCCCGGATATGAAAACACCGAGGAGGGATACCTCACCTACAGGCTTTCGACTTATTCCGGACTTTCCGTCAATGAAGTACTCTCAACAAACACGAAGTACTACCCTGTCAAAGGCAAGTATTATGATCTGATTGAGATCAGAAATAATTCCGCCGCGGACATCGATCTTGCGGATTATTACATTTCGGACAGCAAAAAGAACCTGAAAAAATACAAATTGCCGTCAAAGGTTCTCAAACCGGGTGAGCTCTATGTTGTTATCGCTTCCGGCAACGGCGGGGATCAGGCTAATTTTTCCATCAGCACCTACGGAGAATGCGTGTATATAACCGATCTGGACGGAAAGGTATGTGACGCATTCAGTGTTCCCTCTCTGCTCCCGGATGTAAGTTACGGCAGGGACAGTGAAGGAGCGGCGTATTTCCTTGAGCCTACGATCGGAAAAGAAAATCCCACCGGACTGAAAGAAGTCTCTTCCAACCCATCCACCACCGTTCCGGGAGGATTCTATGATTCCGGACTGACGGTCAAACTCACCGGCAATAACATTTTCTACACCCTCGACGGACGTGACCCGAGAACTTACGGAACGCTCTACGCCGGTGAAGACATTCCGGTACAGCAAACCGTTGCCATAAGGATGTACAGCGGAGAAACAGGCAAAGTTCCGAGTAAAACCGTTACCGTTAATTATTTTATTTCTCTGCCGGATTACACCCTGCCGGTGCTTAAGATAACCGCATATAACGAGGATATTTTCGGCGAGACCACAGGAATTTACACAAATTACAACCAGAAATGGGAGAAACCTGCGAACATCGCCCTCTACGTCAACGGAAATGAAGAATTCAGTGTCGACTGCGGACTCAGACTTCACGGAAGCGGTACGAGAAAGGACGCAAAAAAATCGTTCCAGGTTCGTTTCAGAGGCAAATACGGAACATCAAAACTCAAGTATCCGCTGTTTCCGGGCTACAGTATTACCGAATTTAATTCAATAGTAATACGCTCCGGGGTTGAGGACATGTCCTCTGCCCTGTTCCGGGACGAACTTCAGACGACCCTGGTTCGGACTTCCGATCTGATCAAGGAGGTCTACACCCAGAACTTCCGTCCGGTAAATCTCTACGTTAACGGTGAATATTTCGGCATTTATTTCATAAGGGAACGTTTCAGCGATGACTATGTCGCCTCCCATTTGAATGTTTCCGAAAACTCCGTGACGATACTTGAGTCCAAGGGAAGCAGCGGAATGCGCGGATACAAGGATATGAACTCCATTGTCGAATACTGCGCGACCCATGACATGAACGATCCCGAGACCATCAAATACGTTTCGGACCGGATATGCGTGGACAGCTTCATTGATTACTACATTGCCCGTGCCTATACCGGGGACAAGGATTTCCCGAATATAAGATTCTTCAAATCCACCGACAATGACGGAAAGTGGCGTCTGATGTTTTACGATCTCGACTGGGGATTCCGTTCCGTCAACACGAAAAATCCCCTGACATCGTATTTTGACAGTTACCATTATACCGATTCAAAAAACAGCGCAATAATATACAGGCTCGTGCAGAATGACGGGATCAGGGACAGATTCCTTAAGAGAATGGCTGAACTGCTCTCAACCACCTTCTCTCCGGAAAACGTGTCCAGAACCGTGGATCAGATCCATGATCAGCTCCAGCCCGACATGAAGTACGACCGGGAAAGATGGGGATACAGAATCGAAAGCTGGGAAAAAGCTGTTGCTTATCTCAAAACTTTCGGAGAAAACCGGACGGCGCAGATGATAGAAGATGCTCAGTCCGTATTCAAACTCACAGACGATGAAGTACAGTACTACTTCGGAAGTCTGCTGAACCCTCAGCAATAAAGATACACACAAGATCCACCCGTTTTTGTGCGGGTGGATCTGTATTTTTGTATAAAGCAATACCTTCAGGTACGGAATAAATCGTATTACAGTTCAGACTTCCGGGATAAAAAAACGAATCGATTTTTACATAAAAACCGACATCACGTTCAATAATTGTTCCCGGAATTACTTTTCCGATGAATATTCCCGCCGGTTATGCCAAAGAATATATCGGAAGAGAGGCGATAAAAATATGGACGAAGAAAGATCCGGAAATACCGAAGAGCAGGCAGTACAAACCGAGCAGATCGAAAAAATGGGTTCTGTCACCACGGACAATATTCATTGCCTGACAGTTATCGGGCAGATTGAAGGACATTATATCCTTGCCCCACAGAATAAAACGACAAAATATGAGCACGTTATTCCTGCCCTTGTCGCTATTGAGAGGAGCCGGGAAATCAAAGGGCTTCTGATAATCCTCAATACAGTCGGCGGAGACGTTGAGGCAGGACTTGCCATTGCGGAAATGATATCAAGCATGAAAAAGCCAACAGTCTCACTTGTTCTGGGCGGAGGACACTCAATCGGCGTCCCTCTTGCGGTGTCGGCTAAATACTCTTTCATTGCTCCGTCCGCGACCATGACGATACATCCGGTAAGGCTTAACGGACTTATTGTCGGGGTTCCCCAGACATTCTCCTACTTTGATAAAATGCAGGACAGAATAATCCGTTTTGTTACTCAGAATTCCAGAATGACGGAGGAAAAATTCCGCCAGCTCATGACATCTACAGGCGGGTTAATGAATGATGTGGGAACGATGATCGGCGGAGATGAGGCTGTTCAGGCGGGGCTTATCGACAGAGTCGGGGGACTGAACGACGCACTCGAAAAACTTGACAGTATGATTGCGGAGGCTGAAAATGGTGATACACAGCGTGCTGCTGCCGATAATGCCTGAAGACCGGGGGCAGGGTCAGCCCCGGGCAGAACGGGTCCAGCTGACAAACGGAGTTCCCAGTATTTACAAAACTGTGCCGGACAAAGGTCTTTATTTTCTGGGACAGGACAAGCTTCTGTTTTCTACCCGACCTTCCGACTGGCTCAAAGAAAGCTATAATCTTCTTAAGAAGGACGATATATGATAAGTGACAGGTGTGCCGGACGGTGCACCTGTCATTTGCCTAAAGCAAGCAAAGGTCTTGAAAACCGTCCGGATATGTGATATACTTATATTATCTGAAACTCTGAGGTGAAATTATGCCTGAAACAAAAAAAGACAAAGAGCGAGTGGTACTGATCGCAGTTGATCCTGATTCCGGGACAGAGGCGGAAGCCTCCCTGGATGAACTTGAAAGGCTTGCGGATACTGCGGGTGCCGAAACCGTAGGTAAAATGATCCAGAAAAGATCTGTTCCCCACCCTTCTACATACATCGGTAAGGGAAAACTGGAAGAACTGAAGGAATTCTGCGGCGCAAACGATGTTGATACCGTCATTGCGGATGATGAACTTACGGGCTCTCAGACAAAAGAACTTGAGTCCGTACTTGACGTCAAGGTTATCGATCGGACAACTCTCATACTTGACATATTTGCAATGAGAGCCCGTTCCGCGGAGGGCAGACTGCAGATAGAATTGGCCCAGCTGAATTACCGTCTGCCCCGGCTTTCCGGAATGGGTAAAGCCCTTTCCCGTCTCGGCGGCGGTATAGGAACGAGAGGCCCCGGCGAGAGTAAACTTGAGACAGACAGACGGCACATCCGCAGACGTATTTTTGCCATTGAGGAGCAGTTGCGGCAGGTTTCCGACAGAAGAAAGGTCACGCGGCGGCTCAGAGGAAAAAACAGTGTTCCGACCTGCGCGCTTGTGGGGTACACAAATGCCGGGAAAAGCAGTCTGATGAACGCTCTGTGCGGCAGTGACGTCTATGCTGAGGACCAGCTTTTTGCAACTCTGGACACAACTGTACGGAAGGTGAATTTCTCGGACATTGACGAAACCTGCCGTGACGTATTGCTCATCGATACCGTAGGTTTTATCAGGAAACTGCCGCATGCACTTGTCGACGCATTTAAATCGACACTTGAAGAATCAGTCAATGCCGACCTACTGCTTCATGTAGTTGATATTTCCGACCCTGAGGCTGAAAAGCATATCATGGTGGTGGAGCAGATACTGTCGGAACTGGGAGCAGCGGATAAGCCGGTATTTCTTGTCTGCAATAAATTTGACGCATACAACCCTCCTGAAGACGAACCCGGATTCATTCCGGTACAGCAGAGACAGAAAAAGCCGTATGTATTCAATGTTTCGGCAAAAACCGGATACGGTCTGACCGAGTTGAAAAAAGCTATTGCATTGAGATTTTCACGTCAGAAAGTATACTCACTTCTCATTCCGTACACAGAAGGGGCTTTGCTTGATGAGATCCACCGAAATTCCAGTGTTCTTTACGTCGAACACACCCCGGAAGGCACACTCATTACACTCAAGGCAGATTTCGATCCCGAATTCAGATCAAAAATAGAACAATACTCCACAAAGATTGAACCGTAGGTTGATTTATCTGACAAAACATCTAACTTTGTTACTTTTTAAGGCTGACATGTTGACATTTCGGGTAGAAAACTATATAATAATATGGAACAAAAGTTCAATCTGAAAAAATCAACTTCTCGAAAGGAATTGTCATGAGCAGAGTTTATAATTTTTCTGCGGGTCCATCGATGTTGCCCGAAGAAGTGCTTAAAAAGGCACAGGAACAGATGTTGGAGTATGAGGACAGCGGCATGTCCGTTATGGAGATGAGCCACCGATCCAAAACATATGAAGCCATAATCAACGGTGCCGAATCCCTTTTACGGGAAGTTATGAATATCCCTTCCAACTACAAAGTTCTTTTCCTTCAGGGTGGCGCATCTTCTCAGTTTTCGATGATCCCCCTCAATCTTATGAAGAAAAAGAAAATAGACCTGGTACTTACAGGTCAGTGGGCACAGAAAGCCTTTGACGAGGCGTCCCGCTACGGACAGGTAAATGTCGTTGCCTCCTCCAAAGACAAAATATACAACTACATACCGAAGCTTGACCCCGCAAAATTTGACAAAGATGCGGATTATTTCTATATCTGCCAGAACAACACCATTTACGGAACCCGTTTTGCAACCCTGCCCGATACCGGAAATGTTCCGCTGGTTGCTGACCTGTCATCCTGCATCCTCAGCGAGCCTGTTGATGTATCAAAGTACGGACTGATCTTTGCCGGGGCGCAGAAAAACATGGGTCCTGCCGGTCTGACGGTGGTAATAATAAGAGAAGACCTCATTACAACTCCCATGGACATAACCCCTCAGATGTTCAAATACAAGATCCACGCGGATAACGGCTCAATGTATAATACTCCCCCCACCTATGCCATCTATATCTGCAAGCTTGTTCTTGAATGGATAAAGAATCTCGGCGGACTTGAAAAAATGGCAGAGATCAATTACAAAAAAGCTGCAATCATATATGATTTCCTTGACAGTTCCAAAATGTTCTCCGCCACTGTTCAGGGAGAAGACCGCTCCATAATGAATATACCCTTCGTTACGGGCAATGAGGAGCTTGATGCAAAATTCGTCAAACAGGCTGCCGCCGCAGGCTTTGTAAACCTCAAGGGTCACAGAAGTGTCGGCGGAATGAGAGCCAGCATCTACAACGCGATGCCTGTCGAGGGTTGCGAAGCCCTGGTTAAATTCATGGCTGAATTTGAAAAGGAGAACGCATAATGTATTCAATCAAAACTCTGAACAAGATCTCCCCTGTCGGACTGGAAAAACTTGATCTTAACAGATATAACTGCTCCGACAGCGAATCTGATCCTGACGGTATAATAGTCCGTTCCGCGTCGCTTCACGAATATGAATTCAACCGCAACCTCAAGGGAATTGCCCGTGCGGGTGCCGGTGTCAACAATATCCCGATAGATAAATGCACCGCCGCAGGCATAGCCGTGTTCAACACCCCCGGCGGAAACGCGAACGCCGTCAAGGAGCTTACCGTGGCTTCCTTTTTCCTTGCGTCCAGAAAAATCGTTGATGCAATAAACTGGGCTCAGACACTCAAGGGCAAAGGTGCTGAGATCCCTGCTCTCGTTGAAAAGGGAAAGAGCAACTTTACCGGCCCGGAACTTGCGGGTAAAAAGCTCGGCGTAATCGGTCTCGGAGCTATCGGAAGCCTTATCGTCAATGCCGCACTGGGTCTGAATATGGAAGTATACGGCTATGATAACTATCTGTCCGTGGAAAGTGCGCTGAGAATGAGCCGCGGACTGAAGCGGGTCGACAGTGTCAGGGCAATTTACGAAAATTGCGATTACATAACGGTCCATGTTCCCCTCACTCCCGACACTAAGGGAATGATAAACAAGGATGTTATAGCGCAGATGAAAGACGGAGTCCGCCTGTTCAATTTTTCCAGAGGTGATATTATCAATAAAGAGGATGTTGCGCAGGCTCTGGAATCCGGAAAGATCGCCAAATACGTAACGGACTTCCCGGATGAAGAAGTCCTCGCGATGAAAAACGTGATCGCTATCCCCCACCTTGCGGCATCTACACCTGAATCTGAGGATAACTGTGCGGTCATGGCGGTAAATGAGCTTACCGACTACCTGGAAAACGGAAACACCGTAAACAGTGTGAATTTTCCCAACGTATCCTCCGAAAGAAGCACAGGAAGCCGTATATGCGTGTTGCACCGGAATATCCCGAACATGCTCACCCAGATAACGTCTGTTGTCAGTGCGGAGAATTACAACATTGAATTTATGCACAGCAAAAGCCGCGGTGATGTATCCTACGCCATATTTGATATGACAAAAACCATCACCGATCCGATGATCGCGGAAAAGATATCTAAAGTTGACGGCGTTATGAACGTCCGGGTCATTGACTGATTTTTTCATTTAATTGAATAGATTTCCTCCCGCAGGAAATAATGTCGGTATAAACGACTTTTCCTGCGGGAGGTTTTTATATGTCCGGTTCATACAGAAAAAAGAAAGGTTTCATCTCCGCTCTTGCCGGGGATAAAGGATTTTATTCGGTACTGACCGTAAGCATACTCATGGTATGTCTTGCGGCTTATCTTGCGCTGAGTTACGGCGGAACACCGCAGCATCAGCAGATTGAAAAACCGTCGGAAAGCACAAAGACAATAAATTCAGATGATATCAGGCCCAATCCGTTCCAGGAGGTCACCCCGACCGAAGATTCCAAGGTCAGTAAACCGATGGAAGGAATAACGGAGGCTCCGACTCAACCGGCAACTGAGCCTGCGACAACGGAGCAGACAAAAGTCACATTCATTATTCCTGTTGATATGACTCTTGTCGGGTCAGTCAACGTTTTTGCCGGAACGTCCCCCGTGTTTTCCGAGACACTTAATGATTGGAGACTTCATCAGGGAATGGACTTTCTGACCAGCGGAACCCGGCCCGTATATGCCTCGGCAAACGGCGTAGTCGAAGATGTTTACGAGGATGCCATGATGGGTTGTTCCCTGCTGATACTTCACCCTGACGGCAGCCGCAGCCTGTATCAGTCAATGTCCACCGTCAGCGTGAATAAAAATGAAGCTGTTACAGCCGGAAAAATAGTGGGATATACCGGCAAAACCGCGGATGCGGAAGAGACGATGGGCGAGCATCTGCACTTTGCGGTGATCCGTGACGGAGCATTCATTGACCCCAATGATCTTTTCATGATACACTGACGTCCCAGTTTTTATTATAGCAGAAGAGGTATACCGGACTCCGGTATACCTCTTCTGCTTAATACTGGATTTATATCAATCTTTTACAATTTCCTTGAGCGTTCCGGCAAGACCGGCAACAGACTGTATCTGTGACGGAATAATGATCTTTGTCGCCTTTCCGTCTGCGGCTTTTCCGAAAGCTTCCATGGCCTTGAGCCGGAGCACCGCATCTGAGGGAGCGGCCTCATTGAGTTTTTTCAGACCCAGTGCATTTGCCTCCTGGACCTTAAGAATAGCCTCAGCCTCACCTTCGGCCTCCCTGATCCGGACTTCTTTTTCGGCTTCCGCACGAAGTATTGCCGCCTGCTTTTCCGCTTCTGCGGTGAGGATCATTGATTCCTTCTGTCCTTCCGCGACAAGAATCGCACTCTTTTTATCACCCTCGGCACGAAGGATGGATTCACGGCGTTCACGTTCGGCCTTCATCTGCTTTTCCATGGCATCGCGTATTTCTTTGGGAGGAATTATATTCTTAAGCTCCACGCGCATAACCTTGATGCCCCAGGGATCGGTTGCTATGTCAAGGATTGAACGCATTTTGGTATTGATAATATCCCTTGAAGTAAGAGTGGCGTCGAGTTCAAGATCACCGATAATATTTCTCAGGGTCGTTGCGGTAAGATTTTCTATTGCCGACATGGGGTTTTCAACACCGTAAGCGTAAAGCTTCGGATCAGTGATTTCAAAATATACTACGGTATCTATCTGCATGGTAACATTATCTTTTGTGATAACCGGCTGAGGATCGAAATCCACGACCTGTTCCTTCAGAGACATGACTTTTGCGACCTTGTCAATCAGAGGTATTTTCACATGAAGACCCGTTTTCCAGGTCGCAAGGTATGATCCGAGCCTTTCAACGACGATCGCCTGCGTCTGGGACACGATTCTGATATTTGAAATTATCAGGAGCAGGACAATGATGATCACCGCCGCCACAGCGACGAATCCTCCGGCAATTGATGCGACAGTAAGTAACATGATTAACCCTCCGTTCAGTTTTTATCCGACACCGTTTCTTTTACGGTATCGCTTGAATGACAAATAACTTTGACCCCTTCGATCCGGTCTACAACAACCTGTTGTCCCTGATCAATAACTTCCCCGTCCGCCGACCGTGCCATCCATCTGTTTCCGGATATGAGCACCGACCCGGTTTCGGCCGTATTATCGATTTTTTCTTCAACTACGGCAGTCTGCCCCACCACGGTATCCGCATTGGTAGCAACTATGGACGGTTTGAGTTTTTTACGCACAAGAGGCCTCGTGAGTACAAGAGACGCAACGGACACCGTCAGAAATACGATCAGGCACGCCCATTCGGGAAGTCCGAAAAGAGAAACTATCAGCGCCGCAAGCGCACCCGCAGCAAACCAGATCGTAACCAGACTTGCGGTCACGGCTTCAATAACAACAAAAACAATAAGCAAAGCAAGCCAGACATAGGTCACATCAAAATTTCCGAATATTTCGGGCAAATCCAGCACCTCCATTCCACAGAGGTTCACTCTGTAGCAATATTATAGCATACTTTTATACGATTTGCAAGTACCCGGAAAACTTTTTCAGCGTCCGGGTCATATAATGTAAAAGAACTGAAACAGAAAGAACGGATAATCCGATGACATATAAATGTATACTTGTAAAATCGTCAACCTATGCACAGAAAGCGGCTGGAATACTCTCCAGAAAAGGGATAAACGCCTACGTCACCCGGCAGACTTTCAACAGTAAATACGGCTGCGCCCGTTGCATTAAAGTTTCGGATAAAGATGTGCAGAAAGCAAAAGAGATCATGCGCAATGAGGGCATCCCCCTTACCGGAGATGTGTACGACTATGAATAATACCGTATACCTTGACAACGCCGCATCAAGCTTCCCCAAGCCCCCGTGCGTATTCAGGGCAGTTCTGTCCGCGATATCCGAAAATGCGGCAAATCCGGGAAGAAGCGGACATTTCATGTCAGAACAGGCTGCAATACGGGTTTTCAATGCACGTCACACTGTTGCGGAGTACTTCGGACTGAGCGGCGGAGAAGAAAACGTTATTTTCACTCTCAACGCGACCCATGCGATAAACACCGTCATTAACGGAGTTCTCCAGAACGGAGGACATGCGCTTATCTCAGATATGGAACACAATTCGGTCCTGAGACCCCTGGAAGCACTCAGTCGCAGGGGGAATGTGCGCTATGACGCGGTCAGAACCGTAACCGGAGGTGCGGCGGATTTCATACCCGCTTTCAGACGTGATACAAAACTTGTTTTCGTTACCCACGCCTCAAATGTTACGGGACAAATGCTGGATATTGCGGATATCGGAAAGGCCTGCAGGCAAAGAGGGATCCTGTTTGCCGTTGACGCATCCCAGACTGCCGGACATCTGAGATATGATCTTTCAAAGTTACCGGTGGATTTTGTTTGTACTGCGGGACACAAAGGACTTTTCGGTCCTCAGGGAACGGGATTGTTGCTCCTGAACACAAAATATCCTCTTCCTCCGCTGCTTTACGGCGGAACAGGTACCATGTCAATGAGCGCTTCCCAGCCGCAGATACGTCCTGAAGCTTACGAAAGCGGAACTGTGAATACCCCCGGGATTCTCGGTCTCGCCGCAGGTATTGATTTTCTGAGAAAAAATGCCGATGCGCTGGCGTCAAACGAGCGTAACGCCTACGAATACGCACTGACCCGATTGAAAAAAACCGACGGAATAACCGTACTGACTCCCGAAAACAGCATCTCTTCCCTTCTGGCTTTCAATGTACGTGATCTTCATTCGGAAAAAGTGACCGAAATACTCAGCCAGAACGGGATATGCGTACGTGGCGGCTATCACTGTTCCATGCTGATGCACAGAAAACTGGGAACAGAAGCTACTGGTGTTGTAAGAGCCTCCTTCGGAGGTTTCAATACCGTAACGGATGCGGAAAAACTAATTTTTTGCTTAAAAAAATGTTAAATAATAAAAATATACTTGATTTTCCACGGAATAACTGTTATAATGTAACTGAAAATACTTAACAGCAGGTTTTGTGGAATATCACGGTGTGCCCGTTCGCCGGAAGAAACGGGATCTTACAGATAACGGGAGTATCAATGGTTGACTTTTTCAAGAATATGTGGAGCTTTATAGCCACAACCATAACCCACATCAGCATTTTTGACATAGTCGATATACTTCTGGTGTCGGTTCTTGTTTATACGGTCATTAAATTTGCCCGGGACACCCGCGCCGCACAGCTTTTCAAGGGAATTATACTGCTGATAATTCTCCTGCAGGTCGCCGAACTACTCAACCTTTCCGCAACCCGTTATATTCTGAATTCATGTCTTGAATTCGGTGTTCTTGCGGTCATAATCCTTTTCCAGCCCGAGCTCCGCAATGTTCTGGAGAAAATGGGACGGAAAAGTTTCGGAAAGATCATAATCGGACAGGACGAAGAGGGAAAGAGCGAAGAAAGTACAAAGGAAATGATCTCCAACCTGACCAAAGCGGTCAGTAATTTCTCCGCGACAAAGACCGGTGCCCTTATAGTAATCGAACGTATAACAAAACTCGGGAATATAATATCCACCGGAAAAGTGCTTGATGCATCCACGACCCCCGAACTTGTAATGAATATTTTCTTCAACAAGGCGCCTCTGCATGACGGCGCAATGATAATCCGGAACAACAGGATCATTGCCGCCGGATGTATCCTTCCCCTGTCGGACAACCTTAATGACCCCGAACTGGGAACACGCCACAGGGCAGGACTGGGAATGAGTGAAAACTCCGACGCCATAGTTATCATTGTTTCGGAAGAAACGGGCATAATCTCAACGGCAATAGACGGCAAATTGACAAGAAGACTTACACCGGATGCCCTTGCGAACACGCTTACAAAGCTGCTTATGGCAAAGAAGGATGAGAAAAAGGAATTTCTCCCCTCACTCTGGAAAGGACGTAAAAAAGAGAAATGAGCAAGATAACTGATTTTTTCAAGTCCCTGATTGCCAGAGACGGAATCGTCCGGATTATTTCTCTCGTTCTCGCTATAGGACTGTGGCTTTATATCGTCAACATAGCTGATCCCAGCACCACAAGGGAATATACCGATATTCCCGTGCAGTTCAATTATGAAGGCTCAACGGCGGATACCAATGAACTCATGCCTTTACTTGCTAGTACCGTTTTTACCGTGAACGTCAAGGTTTCCGGTCCGAGGACCAGTTTTATTAATTTTTCAAAATACAAGATAACAGCAAAACTCAACATGAATTCGGTCGGTGCAGAGGGTACCTACAATATCCCGATATACGTATCGACCGCCGATGAGGCTCTCTCCTGCGAAATCGTCGGTGACAATTACGTTTCAATAGAGTTCAAAAAGAGGGCAAAAGCGGTCATCAACCTACAGTACGAGAAGATCGGAAATTATGTTTCCGGTTATGTGGAGACAAATGTCAACATTGAGCCCTCCACCGTTACGGTCTCGGGCCCGAGAGACGTGGTTGAGCGCATCAGTACCGCTTCCGCAAAGGTTTCCGTAATAGGCTACAAGGAAAACTTTACAAAACTTGTTGATATTTCCCTTTTTGATGCAAACGGGGCGGCAGTAGACCGCACCTTCCTTACCCTTGATGTCACCCAGGCGTATATTGACGTAGATCTCGAATATCAGAAGGAAGTTCCTTTCCGGCTGAGCCTTGTAAACCGCTACGGAGGCGATGAATCCTCGTATGCCGTGGTTAATTTTTCCACTCCGACGATCGTCCTGAGAGGACCTGAAGATATTCTCTCGGGAATTGAATCAATAGATGTCGGACCGGTATATCTTGATACCATTAAAGCCTCGCATATGACCTTTACCCTGCCCGTGACTTTGCCGGGCCAGATAACATCTGTAGACGAGATAACTCAGGTTACCGCCGACGTTTCCCTCGGCACCCCGAAGACAAAGACTTTCACACTCGATAAAAATATCCTGCAAAAAACGGAGTTTCTCAACCTTGATCCGGCATATACAGCCGCGGTCACAACCAGAAGTCTTAAAGTTGCCCTCCGTGCTCAGTCGGACGTTATCGATGACATAAGTGCCGATGATTTCATCCTTTATGTCGATCTCAACGCGAAAGATCCGGAGACCGGAAAATACCCGCTTTCCATAACTCTTCCCGGATATATTCCCGGCGGTTTTATGGCTCAGTACTACGTTGATGTTGATCTTGAACCGATAAATCACTGATGAAAATAATTCATAATATCCGATTACCGATATCCTCCTGCAATGAAGACGCTGTCACCGCAGCCCTCAGGCAGGCAAAACTCCCGAAGGATTCGGATGCCTTCGTATACAGGCGGTCCATTGATGCCAGACGGAACGAAATCACCTATGTCTATTCCGTCGCTGTCCGGGATGTCCGTAACAGAGCCGACCTTCAGGAACTCGATGAATTTACCCCTGTTTTCAGCAAGAAAAAAGACAAAAATGTTTATATTATCGGCTTCGGTCCCGCCGGAATGTTCTGTGCCTACGCACTGACTTTGGCGGGACTGTGTCCCGTTGTTGTGGAAAGAGGAAAGCCGGTGGAACAGCGGGCGGAAGATATTGACAGTTTCTTTTCAGGGAAATCCCTTGACCCCGATTCTAACGTGCGCTTCGGCGAAGGTGGAGCGGGGACATTTTCCGACGGCAAGCTGACGACCCGGATTAATGATCCGAGATGCCGATTCATTCTGGAAACCTTTGTCAGATTCGGCGCACCGGAAGAAATACTTTACCTTGCAAAACCCCATATAGGTACGGACATTCTGCGGAAAATAATGGTCAATCTGCGTAACGAAATTCTTTCCCGGGGCGGAAGAATACTCTACAGTTCGAAATTTGAGGATTTGGATGTTTCCTCCGGAAAAATCAGAAGTATCACTGTGAACGGGGAGCGTTTAGATGCCGAAAACGTCGTTCTCGCCATCGGCAACGGAGCGGATGACACATACTCCATGTTGCTCGGAAAGCCTGTGATGATCTCAGCGAAACCATTTTCCGTAGGTTTCCGAATGGAACATCTCCAGTCGGACATTGATCGCGCCATATACGGCAAATATGCCGGGGATCACAGGCTTGGAGCCGCCGACTATTCATTCTACAGACACCTTGACAAAGCCCGGACTCATACAGTATACACCTTCTGTATGTGTCCCGGAGGTCAGGTCATCAATTCATCGTCCGAACCAGGAAGACTTGTCACAAACGGCATGAGTTATCATGCCCGGGACGGTAAAAATGCTAATTCAGCGCTTTTGGCAACGGTAAGTTTCGACACCCCGCAGCAGGGTCTTGATTTCAGAAAAGAAATAGAGAAAAAAGCCTTTGATGTCGCCGGTGGTTTCGCTCCTGTAACATTGGCAAAAGATTTTCTTTCGGCTCATAGCTCTTCGGGATTCGGCAGGATCACTCCGACCTTTCTTCCCGGAACACAGTTCGGCGATTTTGACAAAATATTCCCGGCTGAAATATCAGGGATGCTTCGCTCCGGGCTTGCCGCATTCGGGAAAAGCATCTGCGAAAGTCCCGATGCCGTGCTTACGGCTCCGGAAACAGGATCCTCTTCCCCTCTGCGCATACTCCGGAACGAAGAGGGGCAGGCTCTGGGAATAAAAGGATTTTACCCCTGCGGCGAAGGTGCAGGCTATGCAGGTGGAATTATGAGTTCTGCGGTGGACGGGCTCCGGATCGCGGAAAGTATTCTGAAAGACTGAGGTTTACAATGACAGTTTCCGGCCGTGTCGTTAGAATAAAAGACGGAACAGCACTTGTAAAGGTCCAAAGACCGCAAGGCTGTGAACATTGTGAAAATGTTTCCTTTTGCAAAGAGAAGCAGACAGAAATAATGGCAAAGGATACTTTGGGGGTAAAAGTCGGAGATACGGTCAGTGTCACCATTCCGAAATCCCCTCTGACCTGGCTGAGTTTACTTTATACATTCCTGGTTCCCGTAGCAATCATTTTTGCGGCTTACGGTCTTTTTTTGCTCTCACCGTATACCCTGATTCTCACCGCATGCCTTATCACAGGCTACTATCTCGGACTCAGAAAGCTGGAAAAGAAAGTTTCGGGAGCCGAAATCACTTCTTTTATAACAGAAAGCGAAAACAGTTGTCGCTGTTGCGGCACGGAGGTCAGGAATGAAGAAAAACAGTCTTAAGAGAAGACAGCGAATATATTCCCTGCTGTTCCGCGTATGTGTTGCCGTTTTTGCTGTTTCGGCGATCTTTGCTATTGTCGCGACCGTCACACATGCCCTCAGAGACAGAACGTCTTCTTTACCTGCAAATCCGCCCACCGAACCGGCGACTGAACCGATGACCGAGCCTGAGACGGAAACTGAAACTTTACCTGAACCCAAGAGTGAACTGGATCAGTTTATAGATCTGACGGTAGCTTATGCCATGTGCCAGCCTGAATATCCCGTCAATGAAAACGGAGAGACAAAGTACGGAGCGTTATTCGGACACCCTAAGGCGCAGTGGTGTACGGAATTTGTGATGTGGTGTCTGCTTCAGGCGGAAAAGGACATGGATACAGACTATATCGGGACAGTCTTCCCTTACCGAGACTGGTCCGGCGGCTGTGTTGAAAAATACAAGGAATGGGGCAGGCTCCGTTATGCTGAATCCGGATATGTTCCGAAAAAAGGCGATCTTGTTTTCTTTAAGGTCCTGTCGGATTCCGCAACGGATCACACCGGTCTCGTGATCGGCACAACAGAGGAAAACGGTCAGATATACGTTCTGACTATAGAAGGCAACATCCCTACGGACGAAATAAAGTGCATCAGGCAAAGAAAGCTGCCGCTCAATGACAGAACACTGTACGCATACGGGACATTTGCGGATTAGTTTTGGTACATTTTTGTTATTGTCAAATCCCGAAAATTTTTATATAATGGTATTAAGAATGCTTTCGGGAGGCGCAATATGCTCATTGAACAGATAAACGAAGATAAAATAAAAGCAGTGGTTGACGAGGAGGAACAAAAGGAATACGGAATAACCTATGAATCCATGAACTACAGCGACTCCAATACCCGAAGGCTTTGCGAGGACATAATGCAGCGTGCCCGGTCCGAGGTGGGCTTTACGGTCGGAGACTCAAAACTGCTTGTCGAGGCCCGACTCTGTTCCAACGGTTCTGTTGCCCTTTATCTGTCAAAGATTCTCCGTAATGAAGCCGAAGAAAAGGATGAACTCTTCGGTCAGGTAATAAGATTTGACAATGTAAATGCTTTGATTGACGGAATTACAACTTTTATACCCTACGACGATAAGCTCTGCCACAGCAATCTTTACAGTTATGCCGGCAACTACTATCTGTATTTTGAAATACTCTGCAAGCATTCTCAGGCTAAACGTCTTCTCCGGGATCTGCTGGAGTTTTCCGTAAGAACCCGCTACAGTGCGGCTTTTCTTGACGAACACGCTCAGATAATAACCGAACATACTGCGGTGCAGGAAATGTGCCGCGGAAGAAAGTACTCACAGCTTAATATTCGCCGTTAGATACCGGCTTTCGGAAACGTTGCGCGGATCGGTAATTTTTACCGGTCCGCATATTTTTATACGCAAAAGGTTAAAATCACTGCCGTGTTTTTGTTTCCAAAACGGAATAATATTCATTTTTCTGCAAACAATACATGTACAACCAATGATAATAAAGGGGTTTTTAAATATGAAAGCAACAGGCATAGTCAGAAGGATAGACGATCTCGGCCGCGTCGTAATTCCGAAGGAAATACGGCGGACAATGCGGATCCGGGAGGGCGATCCTCTGGAAATCTATACGGAAAAAGACGGAGAAGTTATTTTTAAAAAGTATTCCCCGATCGGAGAACTTGCAAATTTTGTCCACGCATACTGCGAAACGCTGAACCGTTCAACGGGGATAACCGTTGCCATCGCCGATAAAGATTCGATTATCGCGGCTTCCGGTTCCCACAAAAAAGAACTGGTCGAAAAGAAAATTTCAACCGAGACGGAAAAGCTGCTTGAACAGCGTCAGACCTATATTTACAGGGTTGGCGAACGTCGTATACCTGTCAGCGATTTTACCGAAAAACTTCATGTCGGAGTGTGTTCACCCATAGTTGTTGACGGTGACATCATCGGTGCGATAATACTGCTGGTTGACGATATGGGAGCATCTGCATCGGAAATGGATGTCAAACTCGTTTCCGCATCCGCCCAGCTCCTTGCAAGGCAGCTCGAAAGCTGAAAATTACCCGATGCTGTACGCATCGGGTAATTTTTACCGAAATTTCAGCGTTACATGTTGACTTTAGCGGAAAAATGTGGTATCATCAGAACCAAAGTAAAGTGAAACAGAGGTTTACGCAATGTCTGAAGGTTGTACACATAATTGCAGTACCTGCTCATCCGCCTGTAAAAGCGGAGAAACGGTCAGTCAGTACGCAGCTCTTCATCAGATGAGCAGTATTAAAAAAGTTATTGGAGTCGTCAGCGGAAAAGGAGGTGTCGGCAAGAGCCTGGTCACTTCCCTTTTAGCCGTCAACGCCGCGAGAAAAGGGCTCAGAGTCGGAATCCTTGACGCGGATATAACCGGGCCGTCAATACCGAATGTTTTCGGTGTCAACGATATGGCTACGGGCGACGACAACGGCATCTATCCCTGTGAAACAAAGTCCGGGATAAAAATAATGTCCCTGAATCTGTTGCTTGAGGATAAAACCATGCCAGTGGCATGGAGAGGTCCTATCATTGCCGGTACGGTAAAGCAGTTCTGGACGGACGTTATCTGGGGCGAACTTGATGTTCTGTATATAGATATGCCTCCGGGAACCGGAGACGTGGCTCTGACAGTATTTCAATCTATCCCTGTGGACGGCATAGTAATGGTCACTTCTCCCCAGGATCTTGTGGGAATGATTGTAGAAAAAGCCATACATCTGGCTGAAAAGATGGAAATAGAAGTGCTGGGGCTTGTTGAAAATTACAGCTATTTCAAATGTCCCGACTGCGGCAAAACCTATGAAATATTCGGTAAAAGCAAAGTTGATGAAATTGCTGCCAGATTCGGCTTCAAATTCCGTTCAAAACTTCCTGTGGACCCTAAACTTGCAGAACTCTGCGACAAGGGTCTGATTGAACTGTACGAAGGCGACTATTTGAAAGAAGCCGAAAAATATTGCGAATAAAACCAGAGACCCATCCGGAACGGATGGGTCTCGATCTTTCTTATACAGGTCAGTGAGAAGTCATGTCTTCTCCCGAAACGATTTCAAGATCCCGCAGAAGTGTCTTCCTTCCGCGCCATATAAATGCTCTGCCCCTGAATTTCTCCCGGAACTGTCTTTCCGTCAATCCCTGCAACTGTTCAGGCTCAAGTCTGTAAATAAGATTATCCCTGTTTGCCCCCGCAAACTCCGAAAACAAACCTGCAAGAGGTCTGTTATGCGGACATACATTCTGGCAAACATCACACCCCCACGCGATTCCGGATTTTCTGATTGCGACCTTTTCTGCATCAGTAAGCTCACCCTTACGCTGGGTCACCGCGGACAAACACAGGTTAAAGTCAAGTTTTCCGTCAGCTATGGCTCCCACGGGGCAACTTCGTTCACAAAGTCCGCAGTTTTCGCAACAAGAATCCGGATAACTGTCGCATCCGATACGGATATCCGAACATACAGATCCCAGGAAAACGAATGACCCGTGTTTTTTTGTTATAAGCAGACTGTTGCGTCCCTTTACCCCCAGGCCTGCCCTCAGGGCGGCTTTTTTTTCATCTACGGGGCTTTTATCCACATAAACGTCAAACACGTTATCCGGGAAAGTCTCACGCAGTTTCTCCGCCGCAACCTCCAGTTTTTCCGAAAACGCGTCATGATAATCCGGCAAAGAGGCGTATTTGCAGATATTGGCATTTTCCGGCTGGGGAAAGTAATACGGCAGGTATGTTACAAGTACCGTAAAATACTCTTTTTCAGGCTCACTGAACCTGACTTCGGCAAAATCTGCAAAGCCGACCTCAAGTCCGCAATCGGAAAAAATACGGCTTATTATTTTTTTCATTTCAGGCCCAGAGCCTCCTTTGCAAGAGAATCAGCCATTTCATTGTAGGTCACGCCGGTATGAGCGGCAACCTTGTGGAATATGATGTCTATTTTGCCCCGGAATCTCTCCATATATTTCATATACTCTGTGGCACAATAGCTTTCTGCTTTCCATTTCTTTTCATACCACATGCATATTCCGGCATAATCATGGTAAATATGCACCTGTTCAAATCCGTTTTTGACCGCCCATGTCACTGCATACATTGTTGCAAGAAGTTCCCCCGCAACATTTCTTGCAGTGCGGGCATTTTCTTCTTCCCCTGTACCATTCTTTGTGACGATTCCGCCGTCAGGACGTATAAGGACACAACCAAAGGCGTACCTGCAGGTTTTGACGTCATAGCTCCCGTCAACGTACGCAATCAGCGCCTTTTCTCCGAAATCCGGAAGTTTATCCGGAACCTGCTCCGATCCGAGATAAGCCTCGGCTTCTTTCTTTGTTGTAAAGCTTTTATATTCCGCACCGGGAAAACCGTCAACGGAGCCCCGGCATTTCTCCCAATCGGTAAATATACCGGTATCCCTTCCGTTCTTCACGGCATAAT
This sequence comes from uncultured Eubacteriales bacterium, assembly GCA_905207625.1. Classification (GTDB taxonomy): domain Bacteria; phylum Bacillota; class Clostridia; order Oscillospirales; family UBA644; genus HGM12619. The sequence continues at coordinate 59,517 of CAJLLT010000007.1, forward strand.
ACTTCTTTGCCATGTATCCTCCGAATTTTATTGTCAATACCAATTTGCCGTCAAAAGCTTGAGCGGTGCGAAGCACCGGGGGCAAAGCCCCAAAGTCTTGCGCTGCAAGACTTCTCAAGCGTATTATAACACACCCCCTCCCCGATTTCAACCCCATGACAACAAAATGTCAAAACATAAAGATTATTTGATCACCCTGCCCCACAAAACTCTTGACGTATCAATTTTTCTGTGTTATAATAAGAAAAAACAAATGGAGAAAAAGTATTATGAAATGCCAGAACTGTGGATCCGAAAACAGTGAAAACGCAAAATATTGCGAAATGTGCGGAAGTAAGCTTGAACAGCCATCGGTCGTTGATCAGGAAAAGACATCTGAAACGGTACAGACCGCAGTGAACCCTCAAAGCACCGAAAGTGAAGCAACATCCGCTGTGGTTCAACCGCGTCAGGTTTACGACACACCCGGATACAATGTCACCGAGCAGAACTCCGGTAAAAATGCAGACGGTTTTGCCGTTGCGTCACTTATACTTTCCCTTTTCGGACTTCCCTGCTCTGTTACCTGTATAAACATCTTCGCTATACTCGGTCTGATTTTCGGAATACTCGGTGTTAAATCCACGAAGAATAAAGGAGTGGCAATCGCCGGTATAATAATCTCCTCCGTCGGGCTTCTTCTGACAGTAGTCGCCGTGTTCTGCTATTTTGTGGCAATGATCACCAACGGATTGAATCCGGAATTCTGAAGTACGTGATTGTATGCAGTATAAGACAAAACAACGTGATGCCATACTTGACCTGTTGAGGAAAAATAACGACAGGCATATGACAGCCGATGATATTTATACAAGCCTCATGGGCTCAGGGGTAAAGGTCGGGAAGACCACCGTTTATCGGTATATCGAAGCACTGGTGAACGAAGGAGCGGTACGAAGATACGATAATGGAGGAACCGGAGGAGCCTGCTTTCAGATAGTGGAAAACGGAAGCTGTCAGACACATTATCATCTGAGATGCACCGGGTGCGGAAAACTGTTCCATTTACAGTGCGGTCTGGTCAGAGAGCTTCAGCAACACGTTCTGAAGGATCACGGTTTTGCCATAGACGGAAGCAGGACCGTCTTTTACGGACTGTGTCGCGAATGCATAGAGAAAAAGAATTCGGAGAATTAGAAATGCTTGAAAATATAACTAACCCCAATGAGCGTAAAATTGCCGCCGACCAACTGAAACAGGAGTATACGGATCTTCTGCTCTCCACAGGCAGAGAAGGTGTTGAGAAACTTCTGGAGTACCTGAATGCCCGTACGGACTTTTTCACCGCACCCGCCGCTGCCAAATTCCATAACAATTTTGAGGGCGGTCTTCTGGAACACAGCCTTAATGTTTACAGGAATTTCAAAGACCTTCTTGCTATGAAGAATATTGAAATGGAGCAGGACAGCATTATTATCACCGCACTGCTGCATGACCTGTGCAAATGTAACTATTACATAAAGGAAGAACGTAACCGTAAAGTCAACGGAAAATGGGAAAGCTATGAAACCTGGGGATACGTAAAGGCACCGACTGTGCTTCTCCCCCATTCTCAGAGATCCATCCGCATAATCCGGAATTTCATTCCGCTTAAATTTGTCGAAGAGCTGACCATATTCTACCATATGGGACCTTTTGGCGGAGAAGATTACGAATACCGTAATCTTTTGCAGGCAGCAAACTCCAAATATCCGCAGACTCTTCTGTTTTATATTGCCGACCTCATATCGTCATATATGGATGAGCATATCGTCGAATAAATGACACAACCCGCTTTGCAAATATTTTACAAATTATATTACAAAAAGGGCTTGACAAAAAAACCTTTTTCGTGTATAATGTAATAGCTGTTCGCGAGTGATGCGGAAAGCTCATAAGGCGGAATAGCTCAGTTGGCTAGAGCATACGGTTCATACCCGTACGGTCGCCGGTTCAAATCCAGCTTCCGCTACCAACGGCCCGTTGGTCAAGAGGTTAAGACACGGCCCTTTCACGGCTGTAACAGCAGTTCGATTCTGCTACGGGTCACCACGAAAAAATCTCATTTGTCTATCCGACGAATGAGATTTTTTTTATTTTCCAACAATTACGGAGGATACAGGATGAAAACCGCAGGAATAGTCGCAGAATTCAACCCATTTCATCAGGGGCACCGATATCTTATCCAACAGGCCCGCAGTCACGGAGCGGATAATATCATCTGCGTAATGAGCGGAAATTTCGTCCAGAGGTGTGAACCCGCCTTTTTTGAAAAACATATACGCGCAAAATCCGCCGTGGATAACGGCGCCGATCTGGTAATAGAACTCCCCTTCCGGTTTTCCGTGGCGTCCGCGGAAAAATTTGCACGGGGTGCCGTTTACCTTTTATCGGAATGCGGCATTGACACCCTTGCCTTCGGCAGCGAGTGCGGTGACAGAGAAAGGCTGAAAAACATCGCATATACTTTGCTGGATGCGGACAATTCGGAAGAATTCAGAAACGAACTGAAAAAAGGGATATCTTTTGCTTCGGCAAGGAATAACATACTTCGCAGACACGGCATCGACCTTTCGTTACCCAATGATATTCTCGCAGTTGAATACATCAAAGCCCTCACGGTACTCGGTTATGATGCGGACATCTTTACGGTCAGACGCACCGATGACTACCTGTCATCCGCCTCTGAAATCAGAAGTAATCTGCTTGGGGGTGAATACGGCATCCTTACGGAAGATCTGAAAAAAGAAATATATTCTTCGCGGGCACCGGCACAGATGGATAATATTGAAAAAATCCTCATAGCATTTCTGAGAAATGCAACGGAAAAAGACATGGAAAATGTTTATGCGGTCAATACAGAGGAAGGCATGCATAAACGGCTTCTTGCGGCAGGCAAGGAAACATGTCTGGAAGATGTTTTCAATGCGGTCAAGACGAAACGTTTTGCCTTTTCCGCGGTTAAGAGAGCCTTGATTTCCGCCTATTTCAGGTTGCCGGATGATGACACCCTTCCCCCTTACATACGAATCCTTGCAATGAACGACAAGGGCAGAGCTATTGTCCGGAATATGCGTAAAAAAACGGATCTTCCCATTGTCTCGAATCTTTCAAAATTACGGCAGGAGCCCGAATGTTCAGTCTTTGCGGATGAGGAGAGACGGGCAACGGATCTGTTCAATCTTGCCCTGCCTGTCCCGGGACGGGGAATGACGGAATTCACGGACAAAACCTCTTTCTGAAATAATATTGAAAAACGGGTTTTTGACCGCACAAATATTGACATCAATACAAAAATATGCTATAATTCATATAAATATAATATACTGTTGAGGTGTGCCATGAACTGCAAAGAAATTACTTACAAAAACTACGGCAGATGCCTGGAAATGACTAACGGAACGGTCGAACTCGTCGTTACCCTTGACCTCGGTCCGAGAATCATCAGGTACGGTTTCTGCGGCAAAGATAACATGCTGTACGAAGATATTGCAAGAGAATCCAGATACGAAAAAGAAGACCTTAAGGAAATGTTCGGAGAGAAAGCCGTTTGGTATAACTACGGCGGACACAGACTCTGGATCGCTCCCGAAACAACCGAAACTTATTTCCCGGACAATAATCCGGTAGATTATGAAATATCCGAGGAGGATAATACGGTTTATTTTTCCTGCGACATTCAGGAACAGACCGGACTTCAGTTTACCACTGTCGTTACCCTTCAGCCTGAAGGTTCCGATGTGAAAATAACTCATTTTATCACTAACTGCAGTGGCGAATCCCTCAAATTCGCACCTTGGGCAATCACTGTTCTTGACCGGGGCGGCGTGGAAATAATCCCCTGGAACGACACCGACACTGTTCTTCTGCCCAACAGAACCGTCCGTGCCTGGCCTTACACAAACTTTGCCGATCACAGACTGAATATGGGCAAAAAATTCATGACACTCTCCTCTGATACCACAGATCAGGCTATAAAGCTGGGTGTTGACCTGGAAAAAGGTACTGTCGCATATGTAAACAAGGGTATGATGTTTGTAAAGTCCTTCCGTCATTATCCCGATACCGAATACCCCGATAACGGATGCTCTCTTGAGACCTACACCTGCAAAATATTCCTTGAATGCGAAACTCTCGGTGAATATGGCAGCAAGCCGGACGGAAGCACGGTTTCTCACACCGAATACTGGTCTCTTTATGACAATGTCACACTCAAAGACCCCAGAGACGAAGCCGAGCTTGAAAAGCTTTTTGACGAACACGACCTTATCTGATAATGAAGGAGACGGTCGGCTGAAGTCGGCCCTGGATTGAAATGAGCGATCAAATCAAATATCAGCGTATACTTGTTAAACTCAGTGGCGAAGCTCTTGCCGGAAGTAACGGACACGGCATAGATTTTGCAAATGCGGAAACCATTTGCCGTAATATAAAGACCTGCCTGGAACTTGGTGTTGAAACGGCTATAGTCATCGGTGCCGGAAATTTCTGGCGCGGACGCAACGGCAATAATATGGACCATACAAGGGCGGATCATATGGGCATGCTTGCAACGATGATGAACTGCATTGCTCTTCAGGACGTGTTTGAATCCATAGGAGTGGAAGCGCACGTTCTGTCCGCAGTGACTATGGACAGATTCGCTGAAACATTCAACAGAGACGTTGCCATGAAGTATCTCAGATCCGGCAAAGTTGTAATCTTCGGTTGCGGAACCGGAAACCCCTTCTTTACAACCGACACTGCAGCCGTTCTGAGGGCTATTGAAATTGATGCGGACGTTGCCCTTCTTGCAAAGAATGTCGACGGTGTGTACACCGCTGACCCCAAAAAAGATCCCGACGCAAAGAAATTCGAAAGTCTCAGTTACATGGAAGTGCTTGACCGTCAGCTTACGGTTATTGATACCGCAGCAGCAGCCCTCTGCAAGGACAACAACATGAATGCTTTGCTTTTTGACCTCGGAGACGGCGGAAATATCGTCAGAGCGGTCAGGGGCGAAGCGATCGGAACCATAATAACAAAATAATCCAACCAGAAGGAGATACCGACAATGAAACCTCAGTACAGAGAAATTGAAGAAAAAATGGACAAAACCATCGCCGCTCTCCAGAATGAATTCTCTTCTATCAGAGCGAACCGTGCAAATCCCGCAGTCCTCGACAAGCTTTCGGTGGATTATTACGGCGCAATGACGAAAATCAACCAGCTTGCAAGTGTTTCCGTTCAGGGAGCAAATATCCTTGTTATTCAACCCTATGACGGTTCAGTACTGAAAGCTATTGAGAAGGAGATTCTCACCTCCGACATCGGAATTCATCCCCAGAATGACGGAAAGGTTATCCGGCTGACTTTTCCCCCTCTGACGGAGGAAAGAAGAAAAGAGATATGCAAAGGTATATCCAAGACAAGCGAAGAAGCAAAAGTAGCTATCCGCTCCATCCGCAGAGACGGTATTGAAAAATTCAAAACCATGAAGAAAAACAATGAGATCACCGAAGATGACCTGAAGATCGCGGAAAAAGATATTCAGGAAGCAACCGACAAGTATTGCAAGAATATCGATGAGATCTCCAAGAAAAAAGAAGCGGAGATCATGGTTGTCTGATGTCAGGACAGAATTCTGAAAAACTTAATACAACTACCAAACCCGTCCATATTGCTTTTATTATGGACGGGAACGGTCGTTGGGCGAAAAAAAGAGGGCTGCCCCGGACATTCGGTCACGATGCGGGAACCAAAACCCTTGAAAAAATAATAAATTGCTGTTTTGACCGTGGAATTGAGTACATAACGTTTTACGCTTTTTCAACGGAAAACTGGTCCAGGCCAAAAAATGAAGTGGATCACCTGATGAAGCTTTTTGAGTCCTATCTGGACTATCTTATAAAAAAAACAGAGGGTTCCACCAGCGGCATTTACGCTTTGACCCGCCTGAGATTTATAGGAGACCTGACCGTTCTCAGCAACAGAGTTCAGGAAAAGATCGGTTTGCTTGAAAAAAGGAGCATGGTCGGTCCGCGCAGTATGACTTTGAGTATTGCCGTTAATTATGGCGGAAGAGATGACATTGTTCACGCTGTCAACCGTCTCATCGAAAGCGGTAACAGGACGAAAATAACCGCGGAGGATATTTCCGCGAACCTTTTCACCAGAGAGCTTCCCGACCCTGATCTGATAATCAGAACAGGAGGAGAAATGCGCCTTTCAAACTTTCTTTTGTGGCAGGCGGCATATACTGAGTTTTATTCGACCCACGTTCTGTGGCCGGACTTTTCCGGAGAGGACCTTGATAAGGCCATTTCGGATTTTTCCTCCAGAGAACGCCGTTTCGGCAATATAAAATAACTTCGGAGTGTGTATGAAAAACAGACTGATTTCAGCGGCAGTTATAATTGCGGTCTTTCTTGTTGCGGTTTTTACTTCCTCGATTCCCTTTGTTCTCAGCGGAGTAGTCGCGCTTGTCTCTGCCGCGGCTCTTTATGAAGTACTGTCGGTAACAAAATACGCAGAGGGACGCGTTTTCAGAAATATCGGAACACTCTTTGCGGTTACCGTTCCTTTCCTTACGGAGCTGACTGCAACCCGGATCCTCGAAAAATATAACGTCAATTTTTCTGTAGTCGCACTGGCGGCAGTCTTCATCTATACACTCATTCTCTTCTGTACAATCCTTATAAGCAACGGGAAATACAGTTTTGAGCACCTTGGTACTGTATTCCTGATGTCCGTAATCATTCCCTTTTTCTTTTCCACAATAGTTTCCGTGAACCACAAAGAATACGGAATACTGTATGTAATACTCATGTTTCTCTGCTCCTGGGGCGCTGACACCGGAGGTTATATTTTCGGTTGTCTGTTCGGAAGAAAAAAATTCGCCCCGCATATCAGTCCGAAAAAGACATTCGCCGGAGTTATCGGAGCCCTGGCTACAGCGGTCTCCGTTTGCATACTGATAGGATACTGCGCCGGAAAGGTTGGAACCGTACCCGTTGACTACGTCAGTCTTGCAATTTGCGGTGTGGTGGGCGGAATGTGTGCAATTACCGGTGATCTTATTGCATCGATGATTAAAAGGAGTTTCGGAGTCAAGGATTTCGGTAATCTGATTCCCGGTCACGGAGGAATAATGGACAGATTTGATTCTGTGCTTTTCGCCTCCCCCGCCATTTATCTGATAATTACCGTTATGCCGGCTTTCGGTTCAAACTGACAAGATATGAAAAAACTGATTATTCTGGGCTCAACCGGTTCTATAGGGACTCAGACACTGGACTGTGTCAGGGCTCATCCGGATCTTTTCCGGGTCTCGGCTCTGTCCGCGGGAAAAAACATCGACCTTCTGGAAAAACAGATCCGTGAATTCTCCCCCTCTTTTGTCGCAGTGGCGGATACTTCCTGTGCCATAAGATTATCCGAAAGAATAGCGGACACATCCACTGTTGTCCTTTCCGGAGAAAATGGGATTCTCCGGCTCATGGATGAAACAGAATCGGACATGGTTGTCAACGGAATAGTAGGCATGGCGGGAATGATGCCGACTTATCACGCCGTGAGCAAGGGAATTACCGTCGCTCTGGCAAACAAGGAAAGTATGGTTGTTGCCGGGAATATCATTATGGAACTTTCCCGGCGCAATAACGTCAGAATACTGCCGGTTGACAGCGAGCATTCAGCCATTTTTCAGTGTCTGAACGGTATTTGTCCTACAGAAGACGATATCTCCGGAAATGACAGCCGGAAAAAGCTGAAGAAAATCATCCTTACAGCCTCCGGCGGCGCGTTTTTCGGAAAAAGCGATGACGAACTCCGGAATATGAAGGCTGCCGACGCACTCAGACATCCCAACTGGTCCATGGGGGCAAAGATAACCATAGACTGTGCCACGATGTTCAACAAAGGATTTGAAATTCTGGAGGCTGCGCATATTTTTGACCTGCCGCCGGATAGAATAGAAGTGTTGATACACCGGGAAAGCGTGATTCATTCCATGATCTGCTTTTGTGACAATTCTGTTCTTGCCCAGCTTGGTGTTCCGGATATGAGGGTACCGATTCAGTACGCCCTGACATACCCGTCAAGGCTTGAGAGTCCCGCAAAAGAACTTGATCTTGTGCAAACAGCAAAATTGACATTTTTCCGGCCTGATGCCAGGTCTCAGAGAGTAATGGACCTTTGCCGCAACGCTTTCAATTGCAGAGGGACTGCGACCGCCGTGCTCAATGCGGCGAATGAATGTGCGGTTGAGGAGTTTCTTAAAGGCAATATCCCGTTTACGGAGATCGCCGACCGGGTTGAATCTGCCCTGATTGCCCATAATAACATATCAGATCCAACCATTGAACAGATAATTCAGGCGGACATCGATACCCGTCATACTGTTTTCAGATAAAGGAGAGTAGGAAATGCAAGCGGTTGTCAATGTATTACTGCAAATACTTTATACCGTTCTCGTGTTCGGTTTTCTCATTTTTGTTCACGAATTCGGTCATTTTTTCACTGCAAAACTGTTTAAGGTAAAAGTCAATGAGTTCGCCCTCGGCATGGGACCGGCAATTTTTAAAAAGCAGAAAGGCGATACGACTTACGCCGTCAGGGCCTTCCCCATCGGCGGTTTTGTTCAGATGGAGGGCGAGGACGAAGCAAGTGACGATCCGAATGCTTTCGGAAATAAGCCTGCCTGGCAAAGATTCATAATTGTTGCCGCAGGCGCACTGATGAACATTGTATTCGGTCTGATATTTACCGCTGTAATTGTTTGCAACGCTCAGCTTAAATCCTGCACCGTGAGCCAGTTTTATGACGGAGCAAAATCCTCTGAATACGGCTTGCAGGTCGGTGATACCATACTAACCATCGATGGCAAAAAAATCGGAACGTACATGGATATTCAGACGGCATTTTCCATGACTTACAATAAAGACAGCATTGATATTGAAGTCAGACGGGACGGTCAGAAAGTTCTTCTTGAAAACGTGGAATTTATTAAGACTCAGGTCCAGGATCTCACGATACTGACCCGGGACTTCGACCTTGCCGATGAAAGCCGGACCTTCGGCAACCTGTTCAGACATACCGTCAGAACAACATTTTCATTTATAACAATGACCTATGATACACTCGGAGACCTCATAACCGGCAAGGTTTCGGTTAAATATGTTTCCGGACCTATAGGAGCATCCACGACTATTGTTGAAGCGGCAAACAGCGGTATTTTAACACTTCTTATGCTTATGGCAATGCTCTCCGCAAACCTTGCCGTAGTGAATATTCTTCCCCTCCCCGCTCTCGACGGCGGAAGGCTTCTGTTCATTCTGATTGAAATGATATTCCGCAAACCCGTACCGAAAAAGGCAGAAGCGATAGTACATTTTGTAGGAATAATCATTCTTTTCGCACTGATGATTGTCATCGCCTTCAAAGATATTCTGATGCTGATTTTATGATGAGAAACTATAAAGAGATCAGAATCGGAAACGTCCGCATCGGCGCAGATAATCCGATTGCTGTGCAGTCAATGTGCAACGTCCCGTTCAGTCGGTTTGATGAGTTGAAAACACAGGCATTGCAACTTCAGAATGCCGGTTGCGATATTTTGCGGGTTTCGGTTCCGGATGAGGATTCAGCCCGTCTGTTCAGAGAACTGAAACGTACTCTGTCAATTCCCCTTGTTGCGGACATACATTTCAGTTACAAACTGGCTCTGGCGTCAATTGATGCCGGCGCGGATAAAATCCGGATAAACCCGGGAAATCTTGAACGGGATAAGATCAGGGTCGTTGCCGATGCCGCAAGAAAAGCGGGAATTCCGATTAGGGTCGGTATTAACAGCGGCTCGCTGGAAAAACGTCTGCTGGCGAAATACGGCTCTCCTACCGCAGCGGCTTTGGCGGAAAGTGCCCTTGACAACGTAAAATTGCTTGAAGACTGTGACTTTTCGGATATTGCCGTATCAATCAAGAGTTCCGATGTGAGACTCACTGTCGAGGCATATAAGGCATTCGACGAACTGAACGTGAACAGATATCCGCTACATATCGGTGTGACCGAAGCTGGAACTCTCCGTACGGGACTGATAAAAGGGTCTGCCGGAATAGGTGCACTTCTGCTTCAGGGAATAGGAAGCACTATACGGTACTCACTGACAGCCGATCCGATAGAGGAGATTCACGCAGCGAAAACTCTGCTCCGGGCTCTTGGTCTGAATGATACCGGGATTGAAGTAATTTCCTGCCCGACCTGCGGAAGGACCACTGTAGATTCCGTCAGGCTTGCAAACCGCATAGAGACGGAGTTTTCCCATATCAAAAAGCATCTGAAAATTGCAGTCATGGGTTGCGTGGTAAACGGTATCGGCGAAGCCCGTGAGGCGGATTTCGGAGTTACCGGAGCCAACGGACTTTATGTTCTGTTTCAGAAAGCCGGTGACGGCACGGTGAAGATACTCCGGGACAAGATCCGTGAAGATGAGATCTTTTCCGTAATAGAAAAACAGATACAATCAATGCTTTGATCATAAACAACAGAGAGGTTTAAAATGAGCAATTCCGACCGGATACAGTCCCCCCTGGCTGAAAAAGGGATGCGTCGTTTTTTCAAGAATAATTTTTATTGTATTCTCTCCTTTGCCGTGCCCTTCGTTATTATGTTTACGGTATATGCGGCGGCAGGAGTCCATCCTTTCGGTTCAAATCAAATACTGGTGACTGATTTCTGGCACCAGTATTATCCGTTTTTGTCTGAAATGCAGTCAAAACTTCAGCAGGGCGGTTCCCTTCTCTACTCATGGAATACCGGTCTCGGTTCCAACTTTCTTGCGATAATTGCTTATTACTGTACAAGCCCGCTTAACTTCCTCACGATTCTTGTTCCTAAGGAATGGCTGAGGGAAGCCGTAACGCTTTTTGTTATAACAAAGATCAGCTGCGCCGGGCTTTTCATGTCTGTTTTCCTGAAAAAATCCTATAAAAAGAACGGACCTGAATTGCTTCTGTTCTCCCTCGGTTATGCCCTTTGCAGTTTTATGGTGGGCTATTCCTGGAATATAATGTGGCTTGATTCGGTGGCTCTGCTGCCCCTTGTGGTTCTCGGAATCCGTTCACTGTTTTTTGAAAAGAAGTACAAGCTCTATATAATAGCCCTGGCTCTTGCGGTAATTTCGAATTACTATATGGGCTTCATGATATGTGTTTTCACTGCCCTGTACTTTTTTATGCTCAATGCCGCAAATACGGTCCGGGCAAAGGATTTCTTCACCGGACTCGTCCGTATCGGCTGGGCATCTCTTATTGCGGTGGCAATGACCGCTGTTGTCCTTTTGCCCGCATATCTTGCCCTGCAACTGGCTTACCAGTCTCCGAGCAAACCGTCCCTTTTCCAGTTATATGAGAGTTTTACCGACATTCTCGCAAAATTTACACCGTTTGAAGCTCCGACAGCCAAAGAAGGACTTCCGAATATCTACTCCGGAGCATTGGCTCTCCTTTCCGGTTCGGTATTTCTTGTATCGGACAGATATAAAACAAGGGAAAAAATATCCTACGTATCCCTTCTTGTTTTCCTGCTGATTTGTTGCAATTTCAAATATCTCAACTTCCTCTGGCACGGGGCTCATATCCCGAATATGCTGCCTTACAGATTCTCGTTCCTCATATCATTCCTTCTCGTGGAAATTGCGTTCAAAGCTTTCTGCACCATGCTTGACGAAGGTGTGAAACGGATCCACCTTCTCGCCATTGCCGTAACGGCAGTACTTTACCAGACGCTTGCCTTTGTCTATAACGCAAGAGGCGCGGCAATCGGATGTCTTGTAATGTTCCTTTTGTATGTGGTGGTATTCTGCCTCTGGAACATGGAAACGGAAGCAAAAGTTCGTATTCCCCGTTCGTGCATGTCGGTTGCGCTTACGATTTTTGTGGTGGCGGAAGCGGCGGCATCCACAGGGCTCGGCATCGCCGAGGTCAGGGTATCGGATTATACGACATACCCGGCGTACTACTCAACAGTCAAGCCTCTGATCGACCTGGTTCACGAGGATCAGAGTTTCCAGAGGACGGAAACGACCAAAACATATACTCTCAATGATCCCGTTCTGTACTCTTACCGGGGAGTATCTCAGTTTTCCTCCACGGCAGTGGTGAATGTCACAACTTTCCTGAAAAATCTCGGACTTTCCGCCGCAGAGAACGCAAACAGATACTATTACTCCAGCACTTCGGAATTCGTCAACTCGGCTTTCGGAATAAAATACCTTATTGCCAAAGACGGTTTCTTTGCGGATTCCCTGCACTTCAAACGTGTGGCTTCCGAAGAGTATTCCTCCCTGTACGAAAACATATATACCCTTCCCATAGGATATATGACGGATCGTAATATAAGAGATTATACAGGTAAGGCCGACACCTGCTTTGCGGTTCAGAACGATCTGTTTACCCGCATGACAGGAATTGACAGAGATCTTTTCCTGATGCTTACCCCCACAGAGGAAAGTTCAGTGGGAATAAGCCTGTACCGGTACTCGGAAGGTAAGTTTTCATACCTGGATAACGGGTCAGGGGCAGGAGTCTTCAGTACAACGGTGACATATACCATGCCTGCGGACGGAGTCCTTTATGTCTATACCTCTGCCGGAAACGATTCCACTTCCGTAATGATAACCGGGGACGTGGATCAGGCATCAAAATCCTTCTCCCTCGACACTATGCGCCCGGCAATGTTTGCGGCGGGAACATTCAAAGCCGGCGAAAAAGTCACCCTGACAAACTATTTCGATGAAGGAGCTTCCGGGACTCTTACGCAGTATGTTGCCGTTATGGACGAACCGGTGTTCCGCGCGGGATACGACAGTCTCCGTGACGAGGGGCTCGAGGTAACCGACTATTCCGATACATCTCTGAAAGGAACCGTTTCGGTCAGAAAACCGGGAACAATGTTCCTTACCGTACCCTATGAAAAGGGCTGGTCGCTGTATGTCAACGGAGAAAAGACTGAGATTGACCCGATTCTCGGAACCTTTATCGCAGTTGATCTTGATACCGGGGACTATGAGATAGAACTGAAATACTCCCCTGACGGGTTCCGTACCGGTGCTGTTATATCCGTGTCGGCGATACTGATCTTTGCCGCGATCTGTGTGACGGATACGGTAATAAAAAGGAAGAAAAAAGACGGGAACTCTCCCGCCGGAAACGAAGGAAAGGAATAATCCCGATGGACGTTATTTCCGTTATTGTTCCCTGCTTTAATGAGGAAGAAAGTCTCCCGCTCTTTTATGACGAAATCACCCGTGTCGCTTCCGAAATGCCGGAGGTCCGGTTCGAGGTCATAGTTGTTGACGACGGTTCAAAGGATAAAACCGTTGAAGTCGCCCGGCAACTATGCAAAAAAGACGACCGCTTCCGCTATATCTCATTCTCCCGGAATTTCGGCAAGGAGTCTGCGATGTATGCGGGACTGCAAGCCTGCACCGGAGATTATGCCGTAGTCATCGATGCGGATCTGCAGCATCCGCCGAAGTATATCAAACAAATGTATTCGGAGATCCTCAGCGAAGGCTGGGATTGCGTTGCCATGCGCAGGGTAAGCCGTGAGGGTGAGCCGAAGCTCCGCTCTTTCTTCTCCCGTATGTTTTATAAACTCATGGCAAAGATCTCCGGCACGGAGGTCGTGGACGGTGCGTGCGACTACCGGCTCATGTGCCGACGGATGGTTGACGCGGTATTGTCCGTAGCGGAAAGAAACCGCTTTTCCAAGGGCATTTTCTCCTGGGTCGGATTCAGGACAAAATGGCTGGAGTTTGAAAACGTTGAACGGGTTGCGGGAACGACAAAATGGTCCTTCCGGAAACTTCTGATGTACTCCTTTGACGGAATAACGGCGTTTTCCACTACCCCGCTTTATATATCCTCCTTTGTGGGATTTATTTTCTGCGCCGTTGCCTTTATCTGGATGCTGGTGTATATAATCAAGACCCTGATATGGGGTGACCCGGTTCCGGGGTTCCCGACGCTGGCATGTCTGATACTGTTTATAGGCGGAATTCAGCTGCTCGTCATCGGCGTTCTGGGACAGTATCTCGCAAAAACCTATATTGAAACCAAGCACAGACCCATATATATCGTTCGGGAAACGGAAGAAGATCTGAAAAAATGAAGCTGATTGAAAAAATCAAAACTCTCTTTGACGCGAAGCTCCTTAAATTTATTATCGTAGGCGTAATAAATACCCTTGTGGGTACAGCCATTATGTTCGGGCTTTATAATCTGATTCTTCCGGCTCTGGGCTGGTTCCCGGCGGAAAAATCCTACGATATTGCGGTTTTCGGTCACAGTTTCACTATAACCGACCTGAATTTCTGGATTGCCTCGGCGGCAAACTATATCCTGACAAGTATCCTCAGCTTCATTCTCAACAAGCATTTCACCTTCAAAAATAAGGAACGCTCCTTTGCGGTAGTGGTCAGATTCGTACTGAATATCGCCGTATGCTATATCCTCGCCTACGGGATTGCCAAACCTCTTACGGTTGCGTTGCTCTCCGGATGCTCCCAGAAGGTTCAGTCCAATATAGCAATGCTCGTCGGTATGTGCTTCTTCACCGGATTCAATTACCTCGGTCAGAGGCTCTTTGCTTTCAGGGATAAAACCGAATCCTGAAATCCGAAAATAAAGATACATAAACCCCGAAGACAAGCCGGTCTCCGGGGCTTTCTCTTTCTTCTCAGACCTCACGTCCGAAAATAATTCCAAAAAAATAACGATAAGATACAGTGTGTATGGATTAACGCTTGTGTTAAAATGTGCATTAACCGTTTATACTATGTACAGTAAAAACAAAGTCGAAAATGGGTGATGTAATGATAGACAAGCGTATCGGCAAACGTATAAAAAAATGCCGGGAAAAACTCGGGCTGACACAGGAGGATTTCGCCGAAAAGACCGGACTGTCCGTCAATTACATTTCCACGGTGGAGCGTGGCGGCTCATTTCCCCGCTGCGAAAGACTTATAACAATAATAAACGGTTTGGAAACATCTGCCGATGCCATATTCTGCGATGTAATCAACGCTTCTACAGGATATAAAGAAAACGAAATCAGCAAAAGGCTGGCAGATATGCCTCCGGAAGAACAAAAAAGAATACTCGAGATGCTTGACAAGTTAACAGATTAAGTCTACAGATAAATATAAAGATATACACATAATTTTAAGGAGAACAAAATACATGAAGAACTGCTGTTTTACCGGTCATAGACCCAAATCCCTCCCCTTCGGATATAATGAAAGCGAACCTGAATGCCGGAGAATGAAAGACCGGCTGAGAGAAACCGTGGAAAAACTTATTACTGAGGAAGGTGTGACCCATTTCATAAGCGGAATGGCTATGGGGGTGGATATGTATGCGGCGGAGGAAGTCCTTGCGCTGAAAGAAAAATATCCGCATATTACTCTGGAATGTGCTCTCCCCTGTGAAACACAGGCCGAAAAGTGGTCCGAGGATATGAGAGTCCGATATTTCGGAATAATCGAAAAATCCGACAAAGAAACACTCTTGCAGAACCGATACACGAACGATTGCATGATGAAACGGAACAGGTATATGGTGGACAATTGTGACGTACTGGTTGCCGTCTGGAACGGAAAGAAAAGCGGCACCGCCAACACTGTTAATTACGCTCTTGCAACGGGTAAGAGAGTGATCGTTATTGATCCGTAGAACTTGACTTAGTTGCAATTCAGATTCATTTTGGGGTTTTGGCCGCACCCGCAGTGGGGTTTATCACTGAGGAAAATACCCGGTCCTCGGACCGGGTATTTTCTTTTATTGAGTAGGATAAGAACCTTTGTTAAACTCCGGGGAAAATGACCATTCCGAGGGTTCCGGCGACGATCAGGGCAAGTCCCACAAGAGCTTTCGGAGTGATCTTTTCGTGAAACACGAAACGGGAAAAGGCTACGGTCACGAGAATACTGAGCTTGTCCACGGGTACGACCACGCTTGCGAGCCCGTCACGGAGAGCCTTATAATAGCACGGCCAGGAAGCGCCGGTGGCAAGCCCCGAAAGGCAGATAAAACCTATCTCTTTTTTCGGTATTCCTTTTAATTTTCCGCCCTTTCCGGTAACGAAGACCATAAGCCAGGACATGACAAGAACCACGGCAGTCCTTATTGCCGTACCGAGGTTGGATTCCACCCCCTCAATTCCTATCTTACCGAGAATCGAAGTCAGAGCGGCGAAAACTGCGGATAACAGAGCAAATATAAGCCATGATCCGCCCGCGCCCCCGGAACCGGCGGAGGCACCGTCCTTTTTGGTCATAAGATATGTACCGACTGCAATGAGAACAATACAGCCTCCTTTTATCCAGGTGATGGGTTCGTGGAAAAATATCACCGCGAGGAGTATAGTGAGGACTGTGCTTGACTTATCCACCACCGCAACCTTGTTCACATCGCCGATCTGCAGAGCCTTGAAGTAACACAGCCAGGATGCACCGGTTGCAAGTCCCGAAAGGACGATGAAAAGCCAGGTCCGGGCAGAGATAGACTTTATTCCGTCAAAAGAGCCGACAATTAAGACCATTCCGAGGGCGGTCAGGAGAACGACAATGGTTCTTATTGCTGTAGCCACGGTGGAGTCCGTTTTTCTTATGCCGCATTTAGCGAGAATAGCTGTAAGCCCGGCGAACTATGACGACAAAAACGCAAAAACGATCCACATAAACAACCCTTCTTTTAATAAAAACTACTTAAAATTAAAATTTTTCAGTCAACCTTTATTTTTCCGGCAAGTATCTGCTTGTAATCCTCAAGATTGGCTTTGAGAAGTTTAGGGGTATCCAGACCGTAGGGACATTTTGAAGCACACTGATAGCATCCGATGCAATTCTCGATCTTCATCATTTTTTCCTGCCCCTGAACCGACAGCCAGTTGCGGGAAGGACTGCGGCGGATAAGCTGGGACATCCGGGCGCAGTTATTTATCTCAATTCCCACGGGACATGGCATACAATAGCCACAGCCGCGGCAGAAGTTACCGACAAGCTGTTCTCTGTCCTTACGGATGAATTCCCGTATCTCATCGGTCATGACCTGACCGGCGCTCATATAGGAAATGAATTCGTCAAGCTCGCTTTCCCTCTGAACTCCCCATATAGGAAGAACATTGTCAAACTGCTCAATATACCCGTAAGCCGCGGCGGAATTTGTCAGCAATCCCCCGGAAAGGGCTTTCATGGCAATAAACCCAATGTTGTACTCTTTGCACAGACGGACTATTCCAATATCCTTTTCGGTCGCCAGATAGCAGAACGGAAATTGCAATGTTTCATAAAGTCCGGACCGGACAGCCTCCTCCGCCACATTCAGACGGTGATTTGTTATCCCGATATGACGGATCTTTCCCTCATCCTTCGCCTGAAGCATTGCTTCATAAAGCCCTGTGCCGTCGCCGGGTCTGGGACAGAAAGCGGGATTATGGAACTGATAAACGTCAATGTAGTCCGTTTTCAGGTTTTCAAGGCTTGCGTTCAGATCTTTCCAGAAGCCCTCCACGGTGGTGGACATTGTTTTTGTGGCTATCCGGATATTTTTACGCACGTCGGACAGGGCAAGTCCGATTTTTTCCTCACTGTCGGAATATGCACGGGCAGTATCAAAATATGTAAATCCGGCATTATACGCCTTACGCAGAAGCATCGCCGCATATTCTTCGCTGACACGCTGTATGGGAAGCGCTCCGAAGGCATTTTGCGGGCTTGTAATACCGGTGGAACCGAGTGTGACTGTTCTCATGATTTATTCCTTTCTGTTATCTTATCAAATTCTGAGCGTCCGCAGGTATTTCTTTTCCCCGTCGCTTATCCGGTAACTTTCTATCGCCTTCCGGATAGTTTTATTATGTACCCAGGCGGAAAGTCTCCCCTCCTGAAGCACTTTGACGGCGGAATCGTACTGTTTTGCCAGAGCTGTGGCGAAAAACCAGGCCTGCATCATCATGACATAATACTCTTCGCTCCTGATCCCGTAGACTTTTTTGAGTATATCCTCTGTGAAATTCCGGTTAAGGAAATACCTCATAAGTGTACCTATACCGTAGCGAACTGTATAAACATGGTCCGAGGATATCCATTTTTCCGCGTAAGGAAGCAGTTTTTTCGTATTCCCGGCAAAGACCTTTGGGTTCATGCAGTCACAGGTCGCCCAGTTATCCACATACGGAAGAAAATCCTCCACCTTGGACACAGCCTTTTCAAAATCTTTTTCCTTTTCAATAAGAAAAGCATGGAGATTGTTTTCCTCATAATATTTATGGGGCAGTTGCAATATAAAAGCGTCCGCAACCGGAGTGCCGTCAAGCTGTTTTGCAAGCAGCCGGAGCTGAGGTGTCCTCACTCCTATCACCGTTTCTGGAGACACAGCAGGCATCAGCGACTGCTGAAATCTCTGATATTCCCTGTCCTGAAGCCGGAAAAGCAGTTCTTCTGTCTGTTTCATCTTTGTGTTGACCTCAAAAAATATACCTGCGAATGAGTTCTATTTCCGACTGTATTATAGCACATTTGCCGGAATTTGTAAATAGTGATTTAAACGGTTCCGGCTATGCAGAAGATAGCCGGTTTCCCCTCATTAACAAAACATCACTCAAAAGAAAAAAGAAGCAGCCATACAACTGCTTCTTTCTCTTCGTCTGGTACGAGTGTTCATAACAGACTTACAAAAAGACGGTCGGACATATTCCTTTCGTGCTGGTTTTGCCGGTGATACAAGTGAAAAACGAAATTTGAAAGGAAACAGATCATGAAAATTACTTACACGGAAAACAAAAACGGCATTTATTATCCCAATCTGACTTTGCCGACAGGCACAACCTATTCCATCGGCAAATATGGACAGTTATATCTTGACTATCTCAAAAAGCATCGGCGGGGTACATACACAACGCTCCTGACAGAAAACCGTCTGAATGAATATTTGCACCGAGTTGATTTTGCGGCAAGGGAGGCGGTTTTGAAGATCACAGAGGAACTCGCTACCGCACGAGGGATTGACGAGCACCTGAAAACCGCTGATCCCATCCGATGGGTGCAGGAAATGAATGTTGCCAAGCATGATGCGGAGGAAATCGTTATGGGAAATTACTTTGCATGAGTAAATGATGCAGCATCAAAAATGAACTGCCGGTACATTTGGGGCGGCAGAGATGTGAATTGCAAAAAGATGCTGAACAAGCAGAATACCCATGAATTTTCAAGCAAAACGCTCCCCACTCCTTCTTGGAACGGGGAGCGTTCATTTTCGTGCTAGAACGAAATTTCATCAAAGGAGTCGTTTTCAATTGTTTCAACTGATCCAACAAATTGCTTTAAGAATTCGATTGCCAGTTTTCTATCGAGCAAGTCATGAACCTTTTGGTTTTCGTAACTGCGCAAACAATTATAGCAAGATGGTTCACAGTTGCATTCACTCATTGATTTCAATGCTGACATAAAGATGCTATGAAGCATTTTTCCGTCCTTTGTTACCAATCGTCTTGAGTGACCTGCACCACCGGGAACAGAATCATAAATTACGATGGAAAGATCTAAAATGCCGTTGATAAGCTTCGCAGACAGACATGCCTTGATATCTCGTCTTTCGATATTCAAATCTTTAGCCATCGCATTCAAGATTGCATACATTACTGACACCATTGTATTGTAATCGGAGGTGTTGCATCTGAAAGATATTTTAGCGACATCGGTTTTGAATTCGTGGTGAAGCGAACGTCTTACAAGCTCGTGGCAGTTGCAATTATACTGACCGTATAAGCTTTCGTGAGATTTGACAGTTGTTATTGACAGCGCTCCATCACGCATTTGCTTTTCAATTTCTTTTTCACCTATACCTTCATCCTCAGCAACAGCGTAACCGCAGAGAGGACAAACATAGAAGTTATTATAGGATTTTACCATCAAAGAATCATTAGTTGTTGACTCGACCTGTATCTCGATGGAGTTGAACAGATATCTGTGCTTATCAATAGTTCTTGCAGCAATGTTTCCGATGTAATAATCCTCGGAGCGATAATTCTTCTCTTGGCGAGTCATGGGAACATCTCGATCCTGTCGCTCGGCAACAAAGCCGGAGCGCGGCTCGATGCTCTCGTAGAAGTCCATCTTGAATAGCTTTCTACCGCAGGCCGAGCAAGGTATACCTTCGCTTGTTATGGGTGTAATGCTATAATTAACAGTATTACAATCCTTGTTGCGACAAGTTCCTATATAGCCTGTATACCAATCTTGCTTATCCTTGCCGGTTGCAGACTTTTTAATATAACGGCTTGTATAAAGTCTACCATCTGCGACAACCTCAGAAGAAGGCGCATATTCAGCTATTGCAATTTGCAAATCTCTGCTCAATCTTAACTTAGAAACATTATTTGCGGTTGTATTTTGCTGCAGTTCTACCGTATTAACCGGGAAACCGTATCTCGGCAGTATATTGCCGCGCGCCAAGAAGTCAATCAACTTGTTTTTCTTGTAGTGCTGAAGCTTTCTCTCACACATAGCCGCTTTTGTTAAATCGTTTTCTCTCTTGAATTGTTTGATCAGCTTTTCGAAGTTTTGAATGTTGTTTTCATACTCCTGAATCAACTGTGTAAAAACACCTTCAGCGCCGCTAAATTCTTCAATCCAAGAAAAATCGTCAATTCCAAGGCGCTTATGCAAATTATCGAGATCGGGGATGGATACCTTCAGCATATCCAAAAGTCTTTGCGGATGACGATTGATCCATTCGATAAAGCCCTCATATCCCTTTTGGTTTATGAACTTATCAGCATCGTTATGATTATATTGATCCTCGTGGTCCGCAAAATATATACTCAACGCAACCGCATAGATATGTCTACGAACAATCTTCTCATTATCCAACTTAAAGAGCGGAGGAAGTATTGTTCCGCCAATCATCCGCTTGGGATCCTTGAAGAATGCCAAGTCGTGAGAGCTCAGCTTTGCAAATGTAAGCACGAATGCCGCCGCATCGAGGCTTCGGCCTGCACGTCCGGCACGCTGTGCGTAGTTGGATGGCAAAGGAGGAACATCTCGCAAAAATACGGTTTCAAGGTCACCAACATCGACACCCATTTCAAATGTGGTTGAGCAAGAAAGCGCATTAATTTCTTTCTTGATGAACTGCTCCTGATATTCTGCACTCTCTTTTTTGCTCAGCTGTGCGGTGTGCTCTTTGATAAGCAGCGGTGACATTCTATCGCTCATATACAGCTTTGCAAAATGATTATCTCTCGTAATATCATCGGGCAAAACTTCAACGATCTTTCCTCCGCATCTAACAGAAGGGCAATGACCTAAATTAAACTGCGTTATTTTACCGCATTTTTTACAACGGTACCAATGTGCATCTGGAGAGCCGTTTACCTTAACAGTAAAATGTTTTGCACGAAGTACATAAGTGCCATCTTTATTCAGGTCATCCATGCAATACGGATTGCCGCATTCGGGATCAGAAAGATAATCAAAATACTGCGTTAAAAATTCTATCGCACGATCCTCAGTTATACCAAGAATTGAGCAAACATAATACAGACGATTTGATTTGTAATATCCGTTTCCGCTGCCCTTGCTTTTGGGCATCCAATTTGACACCGTAGTTCTCTTTCTTTCGGGGGATTGCATAAAAGCAACGAATCTCTGTGACGGAGTGAAGAATATGTATTCTCTGTCGTTATCGTCGATATCACTATCGGAGTCTGTATATATTGCTCCTATTTTAACGATTTCGAAGATTAACAAATCGAGCAATGCTTTTACCGAAATAGGATCTGTACTATATTCGTCAGCAATTGCCTGAACAATTTCCGGTGTGTTTCCTTTATACTCGAATTGAATTTGTCCTAATGCAGTAAGAGATGTAGTAGAACCATATCGCGCTAATTCATTAAGAAGTGCAACCCATGCATTCTTACGGCTATCCAATGTAAGATTGCTTTCATCCGAATTGCTCTTTGCAAAGCTCTTCTTTGATGTAAAATAATTTGTGAGCATCGTCACAAAATCGGATATCGTATATTCGTGGGCAATAATCTCGTCTTTTCTCTCTGCTATGATGCGACAAATGCCACGCCTACGCAAAAACTCATTATAGCTCTTTCCCAGATAGCACGCGAATTTAGCCGCTTCTTGTCTGCTGTCGGAGAAAGCTAAAAACTGTCTTCCTGTCTTTTGCGCAACTTTTTTATTGGATGAGACCGCTCTTGCAAAAATGTTTTTCGCCTTAGTCTGTTCTACATTCTCAACATATTCGATTTCGGGAAGCTCCTCATACAAGGAAGTTGCTAAGACAGCTGTTGCAGCATCGTTACCAAGATACAATCTCTTGTAATGACCGGTGTGACAGTTTCCGCATCTTGCACCTATTTTGAGGATTTTTGCTTTAATAACTTTAATATAATTTTCTTTGCCGCAATCGCAAGGCAGATTATGAATCTCATTTTCGGCAACGATTGCTCCACAGATTGGGCAGAGATAGAATACTTCTTTCTTTCCGTCGGTTTCGTCATCGATATCGTCATCTTCAATATTAATATTATCGTCGGAATCAAGATAATAATATTCGACTTTTTCCTCAAGCTTGCTTGCCTGAGCCAATTTACGACTCTCAATTTTTCCGACTATTGCAATTCGTCCACAATCATCGCAAACAGCTGCTTCGAAAACGGCAGATTCTTTGCCGCTTTCCCAATAGGTTCTTTGGCGGTTTAAGAACAATCTTTTATCACCGTTTAAAGTAATATAACAACCTTCAAGACTACGGATAAAAAAATGATATCTTGCATCAATCAATGATTTTTTGTTTTTTTGTGCGCGAGTGCAAAGCGAAATAAACGCAATTGCTACATCCATGCTCACAGACAGCTTTTCTCCAATTTCGGATAACTCACAAATGCCGCCAAGATGCAGACGTAATGAATGATACAAATCAGAGGATAATAAGAAATCATACAGCAGTTCTTTTTCATCAGTTGCTTTATCAACATTAAATCCGTAATCATTCAGAACCTGCCATACAAAATTTTCACTATCCGCTAATTTATTGTATAGCTCGTCCGGATATTTCTTAATTGTAGCGTTCGGGACATACGGTTCTCGTTCGGCTCTAATGATATACTTTTTGTCAAAGTTTACACCACACAGATTCTCCGCAAAGGTGATGATATCATCGTCCACACTGCTATCGCTACCTAAGGTAGCACTCGTTAAGATAAAGCGTGTATCCTTGGTGGCCGAAATTCTTGCTTTCAATCTACGCAGAAGGATTGATGTTTCTATACCTGTTGCACCGGTATATATGTGTGCTTCATCCAAAACAACGAATCTAAAATCCGCATTGGAGAAAAGCACATCATCCTTCGGACGCAACAGCAAATGCTCAAGCATTGCATAGTTAGTAAACAGAATGTTCGGAGGATTTTTCTTCATTTCGTCACGAGAAAGAATTTCGTTTGGCAATCTGTGGCGAAGCTCAGGCACTTTTTCTTTGGCGAACATCGCTTCATATACTGCGATAGCACTTTCTTCGTCATTTTCTGTGCCACCGT
This sequence comes from uncultured Eubacteriales bacterium, assembly GCA_905207625.1. GTDB lineage: Bacteria > Bacillota > Clostridia > Oscillospirales > UBA644 > HGM12619. The sequence continues at coordinate 83,130 of CAJLLT010000007.1, forward strand.
TATATGCGCCAAAGGTTATATCAGGATAGCACATCAAAATTTCCCTGATATTCTTCATTTGGTCGTTTGCAAGAGCGTTCATCGGATAAATGAATAATGCACGAACTCCCTTGCCGAGCGTTCCTTGTTCCTTTTCTCTCAACAGTTCGTTTAGTACAGGAATCAAGAAGCAGTTTGTTTTACCGCTACCTGTACCGGTGGAAACAACAGCATTATTTCCTCCGACGATAGCGCGAATGGCTTTTTCCTGATGAAGATACAAGTTACGAGCTATTGGAAGCTTGTGCTTATGTAGCTTATCATTGGGCTTGCCGGCTTCAAGTTCTCTGAATAATGGAGAAAGAGGACAATCGGCATCCTCAATCATTTCTTCTATGGATTTTCCACTCTTAAACACATCCTTAATTTCAAGCAATGGACCACGAGCAATATTAGCGTGCAGCTCTTTTACGAATTGTTCTTGTAAAGAAGGATTGGCAAATGCGTGCGTTGTCGCAATATAGTCTATAAATTCTTCTTTAATGTTTGATGATGCTTTGGCCGGATTGAACACTCTGTTTCGCCTCCTCTGTTTCAAAGAGGAAATAGTCAATTCCTCTTGTGTTTCTATTGAAATTACTGATTCTGTTTTTTGTGTCAAGTGTGAATTCGCCCAAGAAATCGTCCATATCGTCTGGATTAACGCCGGCAACAATGAAACAAGAATTTTCACTTCTGAGTTCGATTCGTACAGGATTGATATCGTCGTATGTTCCATCGCTATTTGGCATGGTGTTCAGATAGGTTTTCCAACCATCACGATTGATAATGTATGCGCTTCCTGTGTAATAGTGGCAACCGTCAACCTCACCTATATACCATAAATGATCGACATAAAACGGCTTGATTTCCTCATATGAGGCTTTTCCTGTCAACATTACCTTTTCGAAACGCAAGCTTTTGCCCTTGAAGCGTATCTTGTTGATATTACCAAGCACAACTTGCTGTTCGAATAAACGCTCTGTTTTTTCTGTCATAAAACCTTTGCGTGTCATCAAATCAACAGTAACATCATAAATGCCTATTTCGAGTTCAGATAGTGAAAAATAACGACTTTTATAGTTTTCATCAATAGTCTCACTGATATCAAAGCTATGCTTAACAGTATTATTTTCGTAGAAAGAGATTTTGAATTTGGGCGAGGAATCTCCAATAAAAGCTTTGCTCACATCCCAAAGCATCTCTTTTCCGCTTATTACAAACGGTGAGAATTGAAGTTTTTCCTTCAAGCAAACTGTTAAGATTGGAATAATACCGACATCTTCAATTTTTATGAAGACGATAACTTCTTTTTTACCATCTTGGCTCATAGACCAAACGGTTTCGCCAAGCTTAAAGGAATTGAATGATGCGCTTTCTGACATAACCGTGTTGTTATTCAAAAACACTTGGTAACCCATTTCGATCGGCAAATCAATAACAAGCTCTGCTGAATTTGAGTAATTCTTATACCACAAATTCTCTCCGTATTGCATTGAAAAATCATTCTCGCCAAATTTCCATTTTAACACGGGCGGAGAAAGAACAACATCTCCGTCATCAAACGGAATAACAATATCGCCTTGATGGATGTCAAACGATACGCTTTTATCGTATTTTTCCGTATGGAAGCGCACCGTGCCGAGATTTTCTTTGTCAAAATACAGTTTTTTATCGTAAGTGATGCTGATGCTGTTGAATTTTACAACATTGTAAGAAGCCTCGATTTTGTTATCCACATAGCTGAAAATATTGATTTTCTGCGGTTCACAAACATTAAGCAGTTCAGTAATAAAAAATGTTTTATATCCTTCGCTTTCTTTGCATGTGAACGCGCTCAATCTAAAGTCGGTAGATTCGTAGCGCACACCATACTTGGATATGTCAACATCACACTTTACAACAACTCGCAATTCGCCGTCAATAACGATAAATTCATCGCCGTCATGAATGAACTTTGCATTGTTCTTTCTGTCTGCAGAAATCCGTATGCTACGTTTTTGCTTTTCTACGACAAAGAATACTGTTCGTTTCGGATTTTGTAATAACTCGCCTTCTTGCGCCTGAAGAATATACAAATTGGGTTCACCCGAAACTTTCTTTATGCTTTCGGGATAGGCAGAGAACTCTTCTAATTTGGGTGCGTACAAGATGTAATTCCCGGGCAGACATTCTTCTTGTAAGATTTCTCTGTGATCTCTAAAAAGAATATACTCTCGAAATAAGCTTGTTTTTGATTTATAAATAACCTCCCCACAGTGCACGATCTCCAATGTGCAATCTATCGTACCACCTTCAAACACGAGATTATCCACATAAAGATATATCTCCTTTGTTGCCATAGTAAGACCTGAACCGAAGGTGCACATCTCTTTCTGATCCACAAGTTCACCGTTATGATAAAAATTCAAAAGTGGCAAATCATAAAAATTGTTTTTCAGACGAATACTCGGTATCGTTAAAATCGCTTGTTTTCCATTGTAACTGTATTTAGGTCGAATAGTGGAGTAGTCAGTAATTGCGCGTTCGTATGCTTTTCTTTTGGGCTTGGTAATACCAAAGCTCTTTTCTTTTTCTGTCCACCAATCACGAATAAGCGTGTTATAATATCGGTTATTATCAAGAATTTCTCCACTAAACACTCTATCTAACAAAGACATCGTGCTTTCGATATACTTTACCATTTCTTCGGGCGCTTCGATTGCCATTCGCTTAATTCCTGCGCGCAGAGAATATACGCCGCTTCCTAACTTGAGGTCATCTTCCAAGGATTTTTCATTGGAGAAAGTTTTCTTAAGCTCCTCGGCAACAAGTGCGAAAGTATCATCATTTTTTGTATATGTGAAATTCATATCCTCAGAATACAAATTCCAGCACAACTCTAAAAATGACTCTGTCGAATTTAGCGGAGCAAATGCGTGCGCCAAAATAGTGGCGTAATAGCGCTTCGTACAACCTGATAAATACATAATTTTTCCACATCTACCGAGCCTTTCAATTACACTCGTGAGATATGTATATATTTTCTGTGAGCCATTTGAGCCGATTAGCTTTTTATAGATGCAATCCCAAAAGGTATCTTCGTCTGATTTCCAAGTTTTTACGGCATTCACCATAGCAACAAAGATAAGTTCATCATATCCTTGCGCTATGGTATTTCCCCAACCACCGTCATAGTTGCGAAGCAAACAACCCGTGAAGTCATATACACGTGCTAATTCCTCATCGGAAAACACATAGTTACCGACAAAAGATTCTTTAATTGCATCGCTTATCTTTGGTAACAACTCTTTCACGAGATCCTCCTAATAATTGCATTTTATTATTCGGCTGCATTGCTGGTTTTTACCCAAGCATCAATCTCGGATATCTTAAACTTCCAAAGTATACCGGCCATTGACGCGGGCATTCAACGTTTTGCAATCCAAGTAATGATAGTATCTCGGCTAACGCCAAGATGTTCCATAATTTCTTTTAGAGAATACCATCTTTCTGCTTCGCTGTTCACATGAATATCCTTCGACATAAAGACATAAATATTACCTTTATTATACAATATTTTTGGTGCTCTGTCAATCTATTTATACTCATTCATCCGGACGGTGGAGCCCTGTTTTGTCGCTGGCTCAAAATTTTTTGCAAATATTTTCACTGAAAACCTTACATTCAGGGCTTGAAATGTCGGTATAGTGAAGGGCTGACATTTATGCTGACCATTCTTTTGCAGGAAAATCAAAAAATCTTTCCGAAAAACCTTCACCTTTTGCCGCTTTTTTGTCGGTATGGTGAGGACACCTTCTTGTATCAATAGGTAATCGCCACTTGTTTTTCGCCAAGTGCCCACCGGACACAAAGTAAAGCGGCGCTCCGCCGAAGTAAAAATGCCGCGCTTTTATGAGACATATGACGGTGTTTGCTTTCGGCTGAAATCCATTGTAAACCCATGCCAGCCCATCTCTCCACTGTTGTCTTTCCCTTTTAGCGAGCAATGAATTTGGAGCCCCAAATTCGGCTTTTAGGGGATGCCCCCTAAGACCCCGGTCTTTCGGTACATATTCGAAGAAAGGGGAAAAGAGTATGAGGGAAAGAAACCATATCGTTCGGGTGCACCTGAACGACCGGGAGATGGCACATCTGGAAAAGTGCCTCTCGAAAACGCACTGGGGAAAGGAGGCGTTTCTGCGTGCCGCCATCCGAGGCACCGGTATTGCTACCAAGCCGTCGGAGGATTGTCAGGAGGTCATTGACCGGCTCCGGGAGATCGGAAATCGTCTGAATGTTCTTCCGCTTCAGGTAGCAAAGCTGTCGACCGAAGAAAAGGAGGTACTCGGCAAAGCGACGCGTGAAATCTGGAGACTTTATGATTTGGTACGGGATGCGTTTTTGCCGCCGTATCGGTATCACATGCGAACCGTTATCAGGATGGGAGATGCGGAAGAATGAGTGAAAATCACAACCAGACCCCGCCTTCTGAAAAGAAGATTTATTCTATCGGTCTCCACCGCATCCGCCCTATGCAGAATCATCCGTTCAGTGTCCGCGACGATGAAGAAATGACCGCTTTGATGGAGAGCATCCGTCAATACGGGGTTCTTACGCCCATCACTGTCCGCGTCATCCGCAAGGAGAACAGCAACGAGACGGATTCTTTTGAAATCATCAGCGGTCACCGCCGCCATACGGGTATAGGAAGTCGCCGGAGAACAGGAAGAAATGGGTGATCG
>CAJLLT010000008.1 GCA_905207625.1 uncultured Eubacteriales bacterium
GCCAATCTGAAGCGCACTTGTGCGCAGCCAGTAGTATTAGGGCTATGCCCGAAACCGAAATACCCCCCGTTTTACGGGGGGATATTTATTATCGGGATACATAAGCTTTTCGCTTTATATTTCCGGTGCCGGGCCTGGCCTCAGAAAAAGCTTTGGTTAAAAGCACCAAAATATCAAATATGCCCAAAACTTATTGACTTTCGGGCAAAAATGTGATATAATCAGTCCGTAGTTTACCCTTAGATTCAGGGAGGTACTGTTTTGAAAAAGATAAGAATTATATGTATGGTACTTATGTGTGCGTTGGTCATAGGTCTTTTGCCCTGTATGGCCGGTGCTGAGATCGATGGCTTTTTTACTTCCACGGCGGACGCCGCACTGGAATTATTCGTTTCCACTGACGGAAACGACTCAAATCCGGGAACTGAAAATGAACCTTTTGCCACTATTGAAGGGGCAAGAAATGCCATAAGGGCGCTCCAGACGAAGCCTTCCGGAGGTATAGTGGTATATATCAGGGGCGGTTATTATTCCGTAACCGACAGCATCCGGTTTACTTCGGAGGATTCCGGTACTGAGGACTGTCCGATCACATACTGCGCTTACGATGGGGAGGACGTCGTTATTTCCGGCGGCGTGACCCTTGATAAATCCAAGTTCAAAAAAGTCTCCGGAGCGATGAAGAACAGGCTCAGAGATAAAAATGCGCAGAAAAATGTCCTCGTTCTCGACCTCAGGGAACAGGGAATAACGGACGTTGGCGTTCTTTATGAAGAGGGACAGGTTGACGGCGCGGAAATATTCCTTAACGGTGACCGTATGGTTCTTGCCCGTTATCCCAATAAGGGTCAGTACACATGCCTGCTGGGCAAAGTCCGCGATGACGGCAGACGGGACGACCTTGAGTGGAACGAATTCGGCGGAGCGACAAGTTACTACTCCGAGAAGGACAGCGTTATAGACGAATGGTCCGCCGATGCCTGGAAAGGCGGATTTGTTGTGGGGTATCTCTCCGTAGATTATTTTGACAACGTCTGCAAGCTTATGGGCGTGGATCAGACGGAGAAGACCTTTGATATGGGACCCGGCGGCGGAGATTACAACAATTACCGCGACTGTTATTTCGAAAACATTTATGATGAACTTGACGTTCCGGGTGAGTATTATATTGACCGGGAGACAATGCTGCTCTATGTTTATCCTACTGATGACTTCATGTCTTCCGAGCTTACCGTTTCACAGTGCACCAAGACCCTTCTCGTTATCGACAGTGCGGATCATCTGACCTTCAAGGGTCTTCATTTCGAGGCTACCCGGGTAAATGCCATTGAGGCAACAGGAAATTATCTGACCTTCGACGGGAACCGTATAACAGGTATCCGCCGAGACGCTATCCACGTCAACGGAAACAGAATATATATCATAAACAATTATATCAATGACGTGGGGCATTGCGGTATAGTGTTCCGTGGCGGCGATGACAGAAATCTCATTCCCTCCGAATCTTATATAGATAACAATACCATAACAAACTTCGGCATTTACGGTAAAACCTATCAGGCGGCTCTTGATATCGTCGGTAACGGAATCGTTATTTCACATAATGAAATCGCATATGCTCCCCATGAGGCCATAGAGTATTCCGGGCAGAACATAATTTTTGAGTATAACAGGATACACAATGTCTGCCGCGAGACCAGCGATGCCGGCGCAATTTACAGCGGTAAAGCCTGGTACAGGGACAGTTGCATCATCCGCTACAACTTTATCTATGACATTCATAACGTAATTTCCATTGACAGCGACGGAACGGAGCAGGGACATCCCCACGGTATCTATTGGGACGACGCGATCTCCGGGCAGGTTGCTTACGGCAATATAATTTTTGATATCAGAGGCAACGGTTTCCATATAGGCGGCGGACACAACAATGTAGTCTATAACAATATAATCGTGGCGACAGGCGACTATAATATTGAGCAGGGAATGGGATTTGCCATAGCCTACGATAAACGTGCCGCAGCCGGCGGTTGGGCATCTGCTTTGATTCCCTACAACAGCACTTCATCCATGTGGACATCCCTCGGCGAATATCCGTATACTGAGAAGCTGTGGCAGTATAAATTCCCGGTTCTGGCATTGTTGGAGCAGACGAATTTCAACGATGAATCGAACTTTGATGTGGGCGGAAACAACTCATATGCAATTGTCCGGAACAATATTATAGCGGAAAAGAAGACTGCAGGGCTTTTCGAAGGAAAATTTGCGGTTCACAGTACCATCAGGGACAATGTTGTTTACAAGAGCAGGTACGATGTGGGATTTGTTGACTGCGACAATCTCAACTTTACGCTGAGCCCCGATTCACGAGCACTCTTTGATCTGGCGCATTTTGAAGTAGTGGATTGCGCAAAAATCGGACTGCGTAAATGAGAAAAAGGAGTTTGAAGAACATGAAAAGAAAGATTTTTACAATACTGGTCGCTCTTATGATGGTTCTCGGAATCCTTGCGGGTTGCACCGGTCAACAGGATCCGACCGAACCGCCCACCATTCCCACGGAAGAACCTACCGATCCCCCGGAACCGATAAGGATTGTCAACGGAACGGTCACGCCGTATGCCATTTACTATGAAAATGACAGTGATTATGACGCTGCCTGTGCCCTCAGCGAAACCATCAAGGCGATGACAAAAGCCAATATGGAGGTCAAAAAGGGGACCCCGCGAAGCTTTTCAAAGGCAATAATCGTAGGCAGATCTTCACTTGAAAAAGAAGGAAGATATACCGTGTCAGCCGCAGAACTCGGCACTGACGGATATCTGATAAAGGAAATTGATACCGGATTTGTCATTACGGGAGTCAATTCTGAGGGGACGTTGGATGCAGTTGTCGAACTTGTTAAAACTTATCTTGGATTTGATGTTATGACCTCCAAGAGGCCGGAGAGGGTAAAGGCAATATATCTGCCCACAGGTCTGGATCTCAGACATGTTACGACAGACTGCTCTACCATCAGGATTTCCGGGAATGACATCAAGGATTATACGATCGTTTACAGCAACTCCGCCGTTTCAGATTCCGATAAAGCTGTTGCTACATATCTTCGCACTGTGCTTGAGACGGTCAGGGGCGAAACTATCGGATTTGCGAACGACGAATCCACAATATCCGATCCCGGTAAGGTCATACTTATAGGTCAGACTTCTTTGGAGTCTTCCGCAGGATTTGCCATAGACAGAAGCTCTATGAGTGACGGGGATTATGTTATAAACTGCAAGAACGGATGCCTGCTGCTTGCGGGAAAAACCCCGAATGCCACGGTTGCTGCGGTATATGAATTTGTAGAAAATATCGTTGGGTACACCGATGCAGGTTTCTATCCTTCGATGCCGGATAAGGAAATATCCATTGCCGAAGGACTCAATGAAAAAGGAAATGTGGGCTTCACCGTGTTCGGCAGATATGAGTTTGATTATACATCCCTTCGTACAAATTATTCCAAATTTTCCAACACGGTTACCTGCTTCAGCAACGAGACGGAGATGAATAAGATCCGCCGGACGCTTGTTGCCCGGGCAAGGAGTGCCGGGGAAAAAGTTTCCTGTATATTCAATACTTACGCTCAACCCTGTACCTGTGAAAGCTGCGCTAAAGCCGCGGAGGAAGAGGGAACACCTTACGGAGCTTATTTCAGGTTTATAAACAGTGCCGCCGAAGCCATTGCCGCACAGTCCCCTGATATACAGCTGGAGATCCTCGCCTATAAAAACACGTACGTTCCGCCGAAATCCAAACTCCATGACAATGTCAGAGTCATTGTCTGCAACGAGTATATAGACTATAACGGCACGGTCAAAGGCATGTGCAGCGGTCACGCAGCTGATGATCCGGACTGCCCGATCAATAAAGAATTCCTCACAGTGCTCAATAACTGGCTGTCTGTCTGCAAAAATGTTTATATTCTCGATTTTACTTCGGACTATTACTATTTCCCGGCAACTTTCCCCAACTGGAAAACTTTGTATGCAGATCTGAAGGTGTATAAAAATCTCGGAGTAAAAGGCGTATATTTGCAAACTGAAAATGCATATCAGAATCAGGGATTCCTGGAATTCCGTTTCCTCAGAGAATATATAGCGAGACAGTTTGCAAAGAATCCTTCAATGGATGAAAAGGCTTTTGATGCTGTTCTTGACACGTATCTGCAAAAGGCTTACGGTGAGTATTCCGGTGCAATGAGAACATATATTGATGAGTTTTCCGCTGCCGCCAATAATCACTGTTACAACATCTATTCGACTCCGGATCAGGTCCTGCCGATAACTAAAGATGAGACAAAATCCGGTGCTTCGGCATATGATCTGACGCTGGCGAAGAAGCTTTACAAGACCTGGAATTCTTCGATTCCGGAGTATTCTGTACTTGATGACAGCGGCACGGCTTTCTTCGGAAAGATACTGATAAATCATCTCCGGAAAGCTGACAGAAGCGCTAATGTTGAACATGCAAGGACCCAATTCAGCAAATGGATCAATGCTAACGTTCATCCTTTTGATGAGACCGCAGTATATAACGCAATATTCAAGGACTGATCAACTGTAACAGGTTTCCGGGAGGACAGGGCAAGACTTGTCCTCCCGGATTTTATAAACAGCAGGAGGGTAAAAATGGTGAGAAAAATCGTTTCGGTTCTTTTCCTGATAATATTTTCCTTTTCGGTTTTGTGCGGCATGTCCACGGACACGACGGGTTACACAACGGATGCTGAAAACTGCGCTGTTGAGATCTTTGTTGCCACAGACGGCGACAATGACAATCCGGGTACGATGGATGCACCGCTGAAAACGATAGAGGGAGCTGTCAGGGCTGTCAGAAAACTGAAATCCTCCGGGATACCGAAGGGCGGTATTACGGTCTACGTCCGACAGGGAACATATGATTTTTCTTCAGGCGCTCTCAATATAGGGGCAGGGGATTCCTCCGGTGCTCCGGGTTGCAGGGTAACGTATTGCGCTTACGGTGGAGAAGAGGTTATTCTCTCCGGCGGAAAGCCTCTTGATATATCAGATTTTGTCAAGGTCGGCGGTGTAATGAAATCCCGTCTGCGGGATAAAAAAGCCCGTGAAAAGGTTGTCGTTCTTGACCTGAAAAAAGCCGGTATTCATGATGTCGGCGAGCTTTATAAAGGATACGGTTCCGCTGAGCTTTTTCTTGACGGAAAGAGACTGACCCTTGCCCGCTACCCCAACAGTGGATACACATGCCTGCTGGGTAAACCTGATGCTGACGGTAAATGGGGTAGCCTCAGCGGAAACTCATTCGGAGGAGCGACAAGCTACTACAGTGACAAGGATAAGGTGATTGACAGCTGGTCTGATGAAGCCTGGAAAGGCGCATGGATTGTCGGTTATCTGGGCACGGATTGGTCGGATTGTAAATGTGAAATGCTTGGACTTGACAAGTCAAAACGCACTTTTGAGATCGGCCCCGGAAGCGGATACGGGTACAACTGTTACCGTGATTTCTACTTTGAAAACGTATATGATGAAATCGATATGCCCGGAGAATATTACATTGATCGGGATGAAATGAAACTGTATTTTTATCCTCCGGAAAACATTAAAGGTAAGAACCTTGTCATCTCTCAGAATACGGGTTCTGTAGTTAATATCGGCGCGAGCTGTGTAACATTTAAGGGCTTTACGGTCCTGGCTTCCAGGGGCAGCGGTATATCTTCAACCGGCAACAACAATATCATTGACGGAAACTCTGTGTTGGGAATGGGAGCCGGCGGTATATCCGTACGCGGGACGGACAGTCTTGTTATAAATAATACTGTTGACGGGGTCGGCTCTACAGGTATTTCAGCTTCCGGTGGCGATAGAAACGGACTGATTCCTTCCCGCACCGTTATTGATAACAACCTGGTATTTAATTTCGGAGTCAAAGCGAAGACATATGCGCCGGGAATAAGCGTGTCCGGGAACGGAATAATTGTTTCCCACAACGAAATCGCATATGCGCCGCACATGGGTGTCGGCTATGCCGGAACAAATCTGATATTCGAATATAACCGAATTCATGATGTATGTCAGGAAACAAGTGACGCCGGTGCGGTATACGCAGGCCGCAGACTTGATTATGACAGCTGTATCTTCCGCTATAATTTTATTTACAATATTCATAATCTTATTTCCGCAGATGAAACGGGTGAAGAGTTAGGTCATCCAAACGGCATCTACTGGGATGATGCTCTTTCCGGTCAGGTAGCTTACGGAAACATCCTTTATGACATAAACGGCAACAGTTTTCATATCGGCGGCGGAAGGAATAACGAAGTCGTCAACAACATCATAATCGGCGGAAGCCTCAACCCTGATTCCGAAATGGGTACCGGTTTCGCTATAGGTTACGATAACCGTTCTTCTGCCGGAAAGTGGGGAGCCGGTATTGTTCCGTACAGTACCGGATCAATGTGGGGGGAACTTGTTCACAGACCTTACAACAGCAGACTCTGGTCTTTCAAATATCCGATACTTGCCCTTTTGGAAGAATCAAATTTCAATGACGACACCAATCCCGATATTTGCGGCAACAACTCTTATGCCATTGTGCGGAATAATATTATTGTAAACAAGAGAACGGCGGGTTCTTTTGAAGGCAAAATAGCTGTTTTCAGCACTTTACGTGATAATGCGGTATACAAGGGGGAACATCCTGACTTTTTTGCTGATCCCGACAACCTTGATTTTACGCTCAGGGATGGCACCCGTCCGCTCTTTGATCTGCCCGGATTTGAGAGGATAGACTGCACTTATATGGGTTTGAGACACTGAACATACTTTTTCGGCAAAAAGCCCCCCCGGATTATCCATCCGGGGGGCATTTTAAACGTTTTTATTCTTCGCTCTCTGTGTCTTGTTTTTCTTCAGATCCGGAGAGGGAATGGTCGTGCCTTTTTTCTATATGACCGAGGGGATTTGCGTTGACAGCCTCCTCAACCTGTTTTGACGCAAGATGGGTGTAGATCTGGGTTGTAGCAAGATTCTCATGACCCAGAACCTCCTGCAACGCACGGACGTCTACACCATTCTGATACATCAGCGTCGCGGCTGTATGGCGAAGCTTATGCGTACTGTACATTTTCGGGTCAAGTCCGGACATTTCCAGATATTTTTTAACGATGGTCTGAACCATGCGCCTTGAGATCCTGTTACCGTTGCGACTGACAAAAAGCGCATTCTGATCAGATGCCCGATCTGCAGAGGGGCGGACTTTCAGGTAGTCGTTAAGAGCCGCGGTACAGGCAGGATTCAAAAACAGGACCCGTTCCTTGTTTCCTTTACCAAGAACTTTCATGCTTGTTCCGCTGATACTCGTGGTGTTAAGCCCCACAAGCTCCGATAAACGCAGCCCACAGTTCAGAAACAGCGTAATTATTGCATAGTTCCGTTCCTTGTATGTAGCAGTATCGTCATCATCTACGCATTCAAGCAGCTTTTCACTTTCATTTACAGTCAGATAGACCGGCAATTTGTTACGATTTTGTGGCGTTTCAAGATGCAGGGTAGGGTTGTCAGTAATCAGAGCCTCCCGATCAAGATATTTAAAGAATGTACGCAGATTGGAAATCTTGCGCCTCCTCGCTCTGACTTTATTTTCCCGCTGATCAATAACGAAGTTCAGATATTCATACAGATCAGATAACTTCAGATTTTTAATAACATCGATCGGGCATCCGGAGGCGTCAATCACTGAAAAAAGAACCGATGAGTCACACAGATTACGGTATAACATCAGAAACCTGAAAAATGTCCGGAGGTCAAGGTAATACTCATTTATTGTCCTGGGAGAAAGATTGCGCACATTTTTTGAATACAGCAGAAAACGGACGGCATAATCCGGAATAAAAGGAAACAGATTCGTTGAAGAATACTTGCTGACGTTTGTATTTGTTGCGCTTTTTTCAGCCAAGGGAAGAGCCCTCCTTTCTTTTTGCTGACATTATGAATTGCACAAAATAAATATTTTGTGCAATTCGGGGCAGTGAAAAAACCCTGAAATCAGCTTTGAGCCTTAAAATACACTGTAACAACTGTAAACCTGCTTATTTCCGTTTGGTTCAAGCTTTATATTGTAAGATACAATATCGGTTTACGGAAAAACAATATCTCAATAAAAATAATTTTCGATTTCATCATAATGCATGAAAGCAATTCATTCGTTTATTACTGATTTTTACTGAACTGCAGATCATTCCGGATCAATACTGTCACAGCATTTTCTTCATTCACCAAAACCACATATCCCAGTTTAAGATATTCGTCTAAATACTGTTGGCTTTCGGTACTGTAGCCCGGACGCATATCGAGGATTATATAATCGGTCTGATGGATATTCTGAGGATCATATTTGATCTCATAAACTTCGTTTCTGTTCGCTACATGAGGTAAAATAAATGTGGTGCATTTTACTGTGGCATCCCCGGGTATCTGCTCTAAAACCGTATTTATCCTTTGATAGGTATCTTTATAAGCTACGTACCTGTCAGCATAAGTGGTAAGTTTCGGTGCCGCTGTAACTGAAAACATAAGACATGCTGCCATCAGACTTACAGTTAGCAACGGCTTACGGTTCGCAGGCTTGAAATCCGCCAGGTTCAGAACAACAGCATAAATTAGGAACGCGATAATTCCGAACTGATACTGAAAACCTATATCATACTGATAAACATAGCTTGTCATCAATGAAATCAGAACCATTGGCAATACCAAAATAAACCGGGAAGTTTTCTTTGTAAGAAACGGTAAAAAAGCCAACGGAATGAACATTTTCAGCAGATAAAGGAACTTGGGACCGGTAAGCATCTGGCTGAAAACATAGCCGGGGTTTACAAACAGGGTTTTAAAAACTCCGGATAGTCCTGTCTGTCCGTATATCAGATTATCATACCGGTAAGACATTACCCCGTCACCATATGCGGAGAGCAACGCCGTGACAATCAGGAAATATGCAACAGACATGGCAAGCATTGCCGCACCGTGCAGAAATTCTTTATCTGAAAATATGATATACAAAGCAAAAAATGCGACATACACCGCGGCATCTTCTTTTACCAGCAATGTGGCGAAAGCGCAAATATACATGGGGACAAACTGCTTTTTCTCATAAAAATACATTGTCCACAGCAGCAGCGGAGTAAGAAAACAGTTTTCATGCAGATCATAAAAACAGCCGCCGGAAAGTGCGGGATAAAGTGCGTAGACGGCACATAATGCAAGACTTGTGAAACGTGAAAGCTTTTTATTACGGGCGATGAGGTAAAGAGGAAAAACGCCGCACGCAAGCACGACCCCCTGCCCTATCTGCAAAGTTTCCGGATACGGAAAAACCGCATAAAACGGCAAAAGCACATAATAAATAGGAGAAACATGAACTGCAAAGTGAGACAGTAACTGATTCCGTTCACATGAGACTGTGGGCAGAAACCCGGTTCGCATGTGGTGAAACATATTGCAGAATATGCCGAAATCATAATTCGGGCTGGAATACGACAGATATCTGAAAACGGTCACAGCGCTTATAAATGCCGCACAGAGCGCAAATATCAGGATCACACCCGTCATTGAGACGGATTTCGGGATATTTCCGTTTTTCAGGAATACCGGCAGTTTTGCTTTTCTATAAAGGTAGACTACGGCAACAGCAATAAACGCCATTATGACGGTTATGAAATATACGTCGCTTCCTTCAGAGGCCTCCCGCTGAACATCCGGCATGAGAATGAGCGCGTACAGGAACAGAAAAACAAGTAAAGCAAGCCCGTCGACCTGTAACTTCGGCAGATACAGATCGAGCAGTGAAAGGGCAACAAAGCAGGAAATAAAAACGATCAGAAGGGCAAAAACAGAGATATCCTGCCCGAATTCAAGAAGCAGGAATGATTTTTCGGTTAAAAACAGTTTAACAATGAAAGCAGTCACCGTCCACGCCGCAACTGCCCGGAGAACAATATTCTCAAAAGTCAGTTTCTTTTGCCCGTTATTCTCAGAAAGGATCATTTTTTCCTCCAAAAGAAAAAAGCACTTGCAGATGCAAGTGCTTTTGGCCCACCCTGCGGGAGTCGAACCCGCCACCAACGGAATCGGAATCCGGTACTCTATCCAAATGAGCTAAGGGTGGAAGTCTCGCAGTTGACGGAAGTATTATATCATATTTTGCCGGGGTTGTCAAGCAGTTTTTATCCAATAAAATTTATTGTAAAAGGTATTTTATGCGGCAATTATTACAATTCGGTGACAGTGTGACATAAATGTAAAATATGGAATATGGGGCTTGATTTTTTTTGAATTGTGTAGTATAATACTTAAGGTCTGAAACGAAAGTCCCGGACACAAATGAATATTCGGAGAGTTGGCCGAGCTGGTCTAAGGCGCATGATTGGAAATCATGTATAGGTTAACACCTATCGAGGGTTCGAATCCCTCATTCTCCGCCACTAAAAGCTTCGGTTTCAGCCGAAGCTTTTTTTCTGTGAATTTTTAATTGGGAGGATATTTTAATGAAGGTTGGTATTGCCGATTACGGTATGAACGTCTGGTATGGCAACTGCTGGGATTGGGAGGAGAGACAGAAAGACATAAAGAGCATCGGATATGACGGTCTCGAAAGACTTGAACTCAAATCCGCAGAGGATGCTCTTCATAAGGCTGCTACTTTGAAAAAGCTCGGTATGGACTGCGCTACCTGCAGAGGTATTTCCGATGAGATAGCTATGCAGTGGGCTGCGGCTCTCGGCAAGACATATGTCTGGGCTGCCGTTGATAACGGAAAAAATGAAGACTGGGACTATTATTGCCGACAGGTCAATTATCAGATTGAAGCCTGTGAGAGATACGGTCTCCATGTTGTTATACATAATCACCTCGGTAAAATCGTAGAGGGTCAGGAATCCGTGGAGAGGATACTTAAAGACTGTCCCAAGGCAAAGCTTCTGCTTGATACCGGGCATCTCTATGCTGCCGGCGGTGATCCCGTTGAAATTGCCGACAAGTATTATGACCGTATTGAAGCGGTTCATCTGAAGGACTTTGTTTACAAAGACAAGAGTATCTCCATAGATCAGAACTGGCAGGCACGGCTGCGTTTCTGCGGTCTCGGCGAAGGCGAAATGCAGGATACAAATGACAAGGTAGTCAAGATACTTGTTGACCGCGGTTTTGACGGTTGGGTCATGATAGAACATGATACTCACCTGCAGGATCCTCTGGTTGACCTTGCGAAGAGCAGAGAGTATCTCAGAAAACTCGGTATATAAAAGTAAGGAGAAAGTATTATGAGTAATCCTATCAGAATCGGTCTGGTCGGTCTCGGAAGAGCCGGCTGGGATATGCATTGCGAAGAGTTCGGTGACAAGACCGACAAATTCAAGCTGGTTGCGGTCTGCGATCTTATTGATTCAAGATGCCAGGCGGCAAAAGAGAGATTCGGATGCAAGACTTACAGCAAGATCGAGGATCTTATTGCGGATCCCGATGTTGAGATTGTGGATATTGCCACCCGTTCCTGCGATCACTTCAAGCATGCAATGATGGCTCTTGAAGCCGGCAAGGACGTTTTCCTGGAAAAACCCATGACCTCTGATTACGAACAGGCAAAGAAACTTCAGGAATATGTTTCCCGTCCCGGAGCACCGAAGCTTTTCATACGTCATAACAGACGTTTTGAGCCCGGCTTCATGCATGTCAGAAAGATCCTTGATTCCGGAATCCTGGGTAAAATACTTTCCATAAAGCTCAACCGTGACAGCTGGGGCAGACGTGACGACTGGCAGACTCTTGAGGAGTTCAGCGGCGGTCAGCTCAGGAACTGGGGTCCCCATATTGTTGACCATGCTATGCAGTTCCTCGGCGGTGAATATGAATCCATTTTCTGTGACTGCAAGAATGCCATCTCCCTGGGAGATGCAGAGGACCATCTCAAGATAGTTTTCCGTGGCAAAGACGGAATGCTCGTTGATATGGAGATCAGCGGTGCCACTGCCCTGCCCAATCCTCAGTACAAGATCAACGGTACGAGAGGCTCTCTTGTCAGTGAAGGCTGCAATTTCCATCTGAAATATGTCGATCCCAAGCAGGTTTTCCAGGATCGTAAGGCAAGCCGTGAAACACCTGATGACGGTAATTTCGGAACTCCCGAAGTCATCAACTGGATCGAAGAGACCATTCCTATGGAAAAGGGCAGCATGGCCCGTATCTGGGATGAACTCTATGCGGCTTACAGAGAAGGTGTTCCATTCCCTGTCACCCTGGATCAGGCTGTCGCCAATATGAAAGTCATCTCTTATGTCAAAGAGCATGGCGGAATGAAGAAATAATTTTGGTTTTAATATTCGGAGAGGACTGCAAAAGCAGTCCTCTTTTTGTTATATACTGATCCCGGGAAGGATAACAAAAAAGGTCGCAGGATTCCCTGCGACCTTTGCTTTACGAGAAAATCTTACGGAAAAATTTCACTATCCAGAGTTCATATCTGATCTCGGGTTCGCTGTTGCCTGTTTTTTCGATCCTGAATTCTTCGGGAACAGCGGAAATGTCCGTTTTGACGGAATGTCCGTCAGACTCAACGGAACAAACCTGTGGATAAAGAACACACCACCAGTTTTTACCCTGCGCGGTACCTATTTCTACTGTCAGAGAATCGTAGTCTCCCTCAGGCAGAAAGTAACCGTCGCTTTCCCGATAAGGAAAATGCTGCGTGGAGACACTGCATTTCACATCGGGGGAAAATCCGTTTTCAATCAGTGTCTTTTTGCACAGGGATTCGATCTGGGGAAGAATACCTCTTATGCGTCTGACGACAACGTTCTTGCTGTCCGAATTGCTTCCGGAAAGGTTTTCGCTCAGGTATGCAATAAGCCTGTCCCGGATGATAAGTTTAATGTTCTGATCCGCGGTGCTGTCGGAATTGGCTTTGATGTGGAGCCTGAAAAACTGTTTTTCGGCAGCTTCGGAACTTCCTCCGGCGGCTACGGCAGGTGCGTTAAAATATATGAGAGTCAGTATCAATGCAAGAGCTGCAACTGTTATTTTTTTCAAATCCGGGAAAACCTCCGTGTTTTTTCTTCTGCACGTAGTTTTTCCCGGAAAAGAAAATATATTCAATTATTTTTTCTTTATTCTGACAATGACACAGACAATGAGCGCAATGATTACCAGACCGAGCACACCGTAAGCAACATAGAAGAGCGATGAAGGACTTCCATTGTCCGGAACAGTGGAGGCGGGTTCAGTCGGACTTGTGGGCTCAACTGTCGCAGGTTCGGTAGGTCTGTCCGTTACGGGCTGAGTCGGAGCGTCAGTACCCGGTTCCGTTACTGGTTCGGTCGGCTTTTCGGTAACAGGTTCCGTTACAGGATCCGTCGGTTTTTCTGTCACGGGAACTGTGGCAGGTTCTGTGGGTTTCTCTGTAGGCTTTTCTGTCGGTTTTTCCGTTGCAGGCTGCGTAGGTCTTTCAGTCACGGGTTCGGTTGAGGGTTCCGTAGCTGAAACTTTCTGCGGATTGTATGTGCACCCGGAAGCGTCGAAGGAAAATGTAAAACGCCCGCCGGGAGCCACGTCGCCGGAACTGTAAAGATCAAGTATGTCGCCCGCAGACTTTCCGGTCATGGAATTATCCACCCATTTGAATCCGAACGCAGGGATATTTCCATTTGCCGTGAATCCGAGTGCCGAGCGAAGAATCCTTAGCTGAAGTCTGTTGCCCGAAACGGTGTAATCAACATTATCCACTTTTTCGAACCGCCAGCCCCCGAGGCTTCTTTCCAAGGTCGCTTTGTTTTCTGTGGGGTTGTTTCTGTTAAGAATATACTCAAAACCCTCCCAGTTTTTTGCTGCCCCGGTGAAATCCGTATCAAGAAGAAGCATCATCCAGGATTCTTCATCGGGATCGGTGATGTCATCGGCAGTCTGAACCATAAAATAGACATAATTATCATCAAATGCAACCTTTGCAGAGGTTATATCATTGCGCATGGTGTCGGAGGAATAGTGAAGGCCGACCCAGCCGTCAGAGTTACGGTAATAGGTGTTGTTTGTGTAATGGGTATATTCGGGAAATATATTCGCCCACTGATCCGTTTCGGAGAAAATATCGATTATCGCATCAGCGTCGGTTTTGGCGGGAGCGGAAACACCTTTGAAACGGCGGATATTCTCCACCAGCTGACAATAGTAATAATCCTTAAGTTCACCGGCGGAGGGTTCAATGTCACGGCTGTATTCATCATTGAACTGATCCGGGAAAGCATTGGGAGAGCCCATCCATGACTCGTTCCGTCCGGCGATCCATTCATTCCATCCGGTTATAAATATGAAATCAGGATCACATTTGATCGCGTAATCCCATTGCTGCTGGAAGTTAAGTCCGTAATATTCGGAATTTTCAGTGTTTTTATTTACGGTAACCGTTTTTCCGTTGCGGCTATAGGAATAGCTGTAGTTTCCGTCGGTATAACTTCTTCCGTATACTCCGCCTCTGTAATCGTTCATCGCAACCAGACCGTTACGGCTGTAGTTCTGAGCGACACTTACGGTCATCTGTTCGACGGAGCCGTCATTCCTTACACCGTATTTTGTCTGAGGATAAACCGAGCACCATCCCCAGGTCTTGTCGGCATAACGTGTATTCGATGCGTTATAAGTCGGCTCGTTCTTCCGAAAGGTAAAGAAATCCGCAATTTCGGAATCTATCGCATCGGAGGCGGTCAGGGCATCTTTATAGCCTATAATCAGAGGTTTGCCCTCCCAATAGAACCACAGATCGGAGTACTTGCCGGCGCGGTAAATATCCATATACAGGTCCCGAAGCTGAACTCTGGTGTTGTCCATGGAAGTGGGCTGATTGTTGAAATTCAGCATAAAGGCTATCTTCGGAGTCTTTACGCCGTCCTCACGGGCCTCCTCAAATACCTCAAAAACGGTATTGTAGCCGAGTTCCCATGTACTGGTACTGTTTGTACAGTCAAAAATTATTACATCGACACCGGCATCAGCGAGGAGTTCCGCATGTTTGCGGATAACGTATTTATCCGATTCGATATAGTATCCCCAAAGAGGTTCATCCCAGAAATATGGGTTTGCAAGGTTTTTGCTCCATGCAATATGATTGAAGTCATGGGCTGCGGCGGGATATTTCTTCAGAATCTCGGTGACATTCAGAGCCTGGCTTGAATAGGCGAAATTATAATGCCATGTCCAGTAGAACATTCCGACAAACTTATCTGTTTTTGTTCCTCCCACATCTCCGTAACCGGAAAGAGTTCTTCCCAGTCCGTCAGTCATCAGCCAGGAACCGGGCTGGACATTCATAGAAAGAATAGGGCTGTTTTTGTCGAGTTTGGGTTCAACGGGAGGCTTTACCTTGACAGAGGTATCGATAAGGGCTGAAAGCGACTGGAAATACCATGTACTGCTTTCGGTAAAGGTGACAGTAGCCTTGATACCGCCAGAGATCACAGCACCCTGATTGACTACTTCAGTTCCTCTCACGGCTTTTTCATACAACCAGATTCCCACGGTTTCGGTGGTATCATACAACAAAAGTACATATTCCCCCGCCTCCTTGGGCTGGAATGTAAGGCGGAGTCTGGTGCAATCGGCAAAGTTGGTGAACAGCTTGGTGTATACCGGACTTGCAGATATGGTCGTTATATAATCCGTGTCCCATTTGTACAGGGAAAGCCGCATATTACCTACGTTATTTCCGTAGCTCGGGGCTTCGACGGATATTCCGGAAAATGGCTTGACGGCATTGAAATGCACACCGATCTTTTTCCCGGGTGAGATCTGATACGGGGTGGCGACTTCTCCGGGTTCCGCGTCGTACATTTCAATTTCAGTTGCGGCGGAAACGGGAAAAACGAGCATGGAAACCATGACCGCGAAAATAACCAAGAGGGACAGTAACTTTTTCATATCATACGCTCCGTAGTCATATTGTACCACTATTATACAACTCCCGAGGCTTTTTGTCAATAGTTAAGCCTGAATTGAACAAAAATTAGCAAATAATTATTTTTTGCCCGCAGAATAAACTTGATTTTTCACCCGACTTATGCTATAATACATTATATAGAGCGTGTCGGCGGGAGTGAGGTGGAAGATATGAACAGAAAAAACATTGCCGGTATCCTGTTGCTGATAACGTATTGTGTTTTTCTTGTCGCGGTCGTTCTCAACTTCAACTCCGTCATATCCGGATTCAACAAGCTTATCGCCGTGGCAAGTCCGATCATTATCGGATTCTGTATCGCCTTTTTGCTCGACCGCCCGTTCAATCTCCTGTATGAATTACTGGAACGGCTCGCTCTGAAGGCAAAACCGAAAGCACAGAAGGGACTTAAGGTCTTTTTCAAGATTTTATCTATGCTGGCAGTCTATCTGCTGTTTCTCGCCCTTATTTCCCTGATCCTGACTTCAATAATTCCGGAGATCGGGAACAGTATAGCTAAGTTCGCCGACAATATACAGACATATATAAATAACTTCAAGGACCTTACCGACGGAATAGAGGAATACTTTACTTCCCTGCGTTTCTGGCCGGATAAAGGTGAAACTGACGGACATGAAACGGGAGTTCTGTTCTCCATGATCAATGATTATATCAGCGATCTTCTTACGCAGATCCCGAGTCTGATCGAGTCTTTTCTGCCGAAGTTATACGGTATCACCAAATCAGTCGCTTCTTCCGTAGTCAATATTTTCCTCGGCATTGCTTTCTCGATCTATATGCTTGCGGGAAAAGACAGGATTTACGGGCAGATCCGCCGTTTCTTTACCGCATATCTGCCGAAAAAGGTCAACGATGCCGCACATCATGTTATCGGAATTTCCTCAGAGATGTTCCGGAGCTTCGTCAACGGACGGATCCTTGACGCGATTATCGTCGGTCTTCTCTGCTTTATCGGAATGAGCATTTTCGGTTTCCAGTATCCCCTGCTGATTTCCGTGGTTGTTGCGGTTACGAATGTTATCCCCGTATTCGGACCATTTCTCGGTGCGATACCTTCGATATTCCTGCTTTTGCTTGTCGAACCGATGCAGGCTGTCTGGTTTACGGTCTTCATAATAGTTCTTCAGCAGCTTGACGGGAATTTCATCGGACCGAAGATTGTCGGAAACTCCATAGGTATGCCGACAATATGGGTCATGGTTGCGGTCGTTATAGGCGGAGGCACGCTTGGAGTTTTCGGAATGCTTGTGGGAGTTCCCGCATTTGCGGTGGTCTACAGACTTGTTTCCGAAGGTGTGAACCGGCGGCTCTCGGCTAAAAAATCCGGATGCCGGGACGGACTGACAGAGAGCTCCGCGAACAACGGCACCTCTTCCCCGGAAGACGTTTCACAGGAACGGCAGGAAGCGTCCGGGAATTCCGATGAACTTTAAAATTTCAGTTTTAATATCTATAGTTTGACAGCTGCCTTCAGGCAGAAAGGATGGACGGTATGGCAACGGAAAAACTTTTCAGAGAAACTCCCTTTAACGGTTATAACCGGGAAGATGTAAAGGCATATCTGAAGGATCTTGATATTCAGAAAAAAGAATTTGAAGAGAGGTGCCGGGAGGACTGCGTCCGGCTGGAGGAACAGCTGGAAAGTCAGAAGGCTGAGATCGAAAAACTGAATGGTATGCTTACGGAACTCAACGAACGGATGACCGCGAAAACCGATGAGAATCTCAGGTTATCTTCGGAACTGCTCAGTCTCAAGAACCGTGAACTTGAACAGGCTAATATCATTACAGAAAAGACCGAAGAGCTTCTGACTCTGCAAAAGCAGCTCGAACAGGCAAATCTTAAAATACAGGCTGCGGAAAAAAAGGAAAAGCCCTCGGAATCGGTCGGAACGGTTTTTGAGGAAAATATCCGTCGGTGTATTGAGAAGGCCAACCGTCTCAAGCGCGAAGTTGAACAGGGATATCTACGGACTTCAAGTGAAGATGAGTACAAAAGAAAGCTTGAAGAAAAAGATAAGACGATCCGTGACATGGAAGGGCGCTGGGAGCAATGCAAGAAGGATTATGCGGTCTACCTGGATGTCCGGAACAATGCCGAACAGATTAAAAATGACGCAAGATCCAAGGCCGAGCAGATAATAGCGGAAGCGAAAAAACAGGCTGATGAAATAATTCTGGCGGCGAAGCAGACCTCAGACAGAATTATTGCCGAAGCAAAGGAAAATGAAGAATCCATCAGGGCAAGGGTAGACAGTCTGAAGGCGTCTGTTGAGAGCATTATAAATACGATCCAGTTTATGGATCCCTCTGACAGCGACGGATCTGACAAAGAATAAGATATCCTCGGATATCCGGACAGAAGGTGCGACAATGAACGGAAAAATAATGAAAATCATCGCAGCAGTGATCTGCGGAGTACTCGCAGTGGTGATGTTTCTCGGTCTGTTTCTGAATATTTTCATGAACATATAAAAAACAGCCCCTGCCCGTCACCGGGCGGGGGTTTTGCCGACAATTCAGTAACAAGTATTAAAAGGAAGAAGTATGGCAGGAAACGGAAAACAGAAACAAAAGCTCCTCTATATCAGACAGTTTCTCTCCGGAGAAGCAGACAGGGATCATCCTCTGTCTGTAAAGGATATTGCCGCAAAATTGCAGACTGTCGGAATTGAAGCTGAGAGGAAATCCATATATGCCGACATAGAGACTCTGATCGGTTTCGGAGAAAGAATCGTTACCGTCCGCGGGCGGGAAAACCGATACTATACCGAATCTGCCCCCTTTTGCTATGACGAGCTGGAAACAATATGGGATACTGTCTGTACCGCCGATTTCATCAGCGAAAAGAAGCGCCGTGAAATAAAACAGAAACTTGAAGAACTTGCAGGAAAATACAATAAACAGGCGCTTCGCAGCAGAGTCTACACGACAAGCAGCACTCTGAAACATCCCGCCACATTCCGGCAGACCCTGGACATCATACATCAGGCTGTGGCGAAAAAAAAGATGCTTAAATTCCGTTATTGCAACATCAATCCCGTTGGCGGACAGAAACGGACGACTGAGGAATTTGAAGTCAGTCCGTTCATCGTATCCTGTTCTAACGGAAACTTTATACTTCTTGCAGGCTGTAAAGGAATTGAAGGCGTTGCCAGGTTCTATATCGACCAGATGGAAAGTCCGGAAATAATGACGGAGATTGCCACCGATGTCAGAGAATTTGCAGGTGACATCGATTTCGACATCACCTGCTATTCAAAAGGTCTGTTTTCTTCATATTCGGATATCTCTGATGCCTGCACCGTGACTCTCCGTTGCGACAGAAGTATATTCAACGAAGTCACGGGATTATTCGGAGAAGATCTCAAGATAACAGACATTACGGAAAACGATCTTGAAGTACAATTCGACACGGAAATATCCGAACAGTTCCTGTCATGGCTGTTTGTAAACTCGGGATCAGTACGGGCGGTGGCTCCGGAAACTCTCGTCCAGGCGGTGAGAGACGCCGCAAAAAATCTGTATATAATCTACAGCTGATCACAGCAGAGAATCGTCATATACCGCACGGCAGCCGTGTTCTTGCACACACGACTCTCGCCTGCCCTATTTCGGAAACCGAAAGCCGCAGAGGAACAGCAACGCGCCGCAGATGCATACCGATAAGGGTGTCACCTATATCAATACCGGCCGCCGCGGAAACAGATTCTATTGCGACCGGATTTTCAAGTGCCGCATATGCTGCAGTGGCAAATGAACCCCCAGCCTTGGGCTGAGGAACAACGTTCACCATCTGATAGCCGTTTTTCTCAGCAACTTCCATCTCAACTATCAGAGCCCGGTTAAGGTGTTCACAGCACTGAGCGGCTATATGTATGCCGTTTCCCGCAAAAACTTCGTACAGACCGGCGAAAACCGCAGCTCCGGTCTCCTGGCTTGAAAACGTGCCTATCTTCTGCCCGAGAATCTCGCTCGATGAGCAACCGACGGCGACAATATCTCCTTTGTGAAGCTTTGCTGCCGGAATTATTTCCCGGGCAATGCGTGCGGCCTGCTGCTTTATTTCTTCATACATTACTTATATACCTCTTTGTCAAAAAAACTATTACGGAACGCTCCGGAAAATACAGAATAATGCCGGAAATACAGCTAATGACCGTCATCGCCGGAAGCAGATACCAGACACCCGTATCCGAAAGTATGACGGCGGCGGCAATCAGCTGTCCCACAGTATGGCAAACTGCGCCGCATACGCTTACTGAAAGCAATGACAGTCTGCGGCAACGACTGACTGCATACATCGCGCATATCGAAAGAACTGTGCCGAAAAGAGAGTAAAGAAGACCGCTGAGCCTTCCCGCCCAAAGGAGTGAAAAGATACTCTTGACGGTTCCTAGGGCAAGCGTGGTGTAAAAGCCGTATAAATGGAGTGCGGCAACGATAACTACGTTTGCCAGTCCGAGTTTCATTACGGGCAGAGCCAATGCGGTACAGATCACACTGTCAACATACGAAAGGATCAGGGCAAGGCACATCAGCAATCCCAGGACGGAAATTTTTCTGATCTTATCCCGCAACAGCGTCCACCTCCGACCCCGAGGAATTCCCCCTGATGCGGATAACTATCCTTTCGGGAAGACAGATTATTGTCTGGCCTGAACGATTTATATGCCCCGTGCGTTTACAGAAACCGTCGCTGCAGACACTGGTCTGAACAAAGACCCCTTCCCTGTCCACAGCCACCACAGTTCCGTCTTCAAGCCGGAAACTTTCACCTGGAGAAGAAAGATCAAGCTCCGCAAGATGTTCTCCGTTACGATAAATATCGGCAAGACCGGTGTCAGACGAAGCAGAGCCGAAAATCAGAATAAAAGTTACCGATGCGACCAGAACAGATATTATGAGGATAATATCAGCCATCACCGGGGACATCCTGGACCTGATCATGTCTCACCGCCGGCACGGTAACTGTCGGAAACCTTTTTAAAATTCAGTTCTTCGCCGTTATAAATAACGATTTCACCGTCATTTTTCAGCATAACAGCGCTAACCGGTCCGTAATCCGCTGTCACTGCGGAAAGTATTTCGAGGCCCTTTTCAGAGCCGCAGATAAACAATGCTGTTGACAGCGCATCAGCCAGTGTACCGTTGTCGGAGATCACGGTCGCACTGCAAAGATCGCTTTCCGACGGAAATCCCGTATAAGGATCAAGAATATGATGATACCGTTTCCCCTGGTATGTAAAGAAACGTTCATATGCGCCGGAGGTAATGACACTTGTATCTGAAACAGAAACCGTACAGAAAAGTTTTGACGGGTCATTAGGATCCTTTATACCTACAGTGTACAGCCCGGAATCTTTATTCGGATTCTCACCAAAAACGGTTATGTTCCCCCCGAGATTTACGATACCGGAGGTATAACCGCCATCTTTCAGCATTTTCACGATGTAGTCTCCGGCAAAGCCTTTTCCGACAGATCCGATATCAACTCCGGCTCCTGCAACTTCCGCTGTAAGGGTCTCACCGGTTATATCCAGTTTATCCGAGCCGCAGACTGAAAGCGCTTTCATTATATCGGTGTCTCCGGGAGGAGCCGTTGCATTGGAGATGTCCCAGAGACTGATAAGTGACGCAATGGCGACATCATATTTCCCACCGGACAACAGGCGAACGGAATCAGCCGTTTCAAGTATTTGTTTCTGTACCTGATTAAGTTTTATGCTCTGCCCGTCCCGGACTGCGATGAATTGTTTTCCGTAACCGTCAATATCAAGAACGCCTTTGGCTTTTTTCAGAGCAAGGCTTACATCTTCCGATGCGCTCTGCGATTCTGTAAACAGAATAATGTTGCAGTATGTATCAAAGACAAACGCATCGAAACTTGCCACATTGGTTTTCGGCGTCTTTCCGCTGCATGCACACAAAGACATTGCAGAAAACATTATACACAGTACGGCTGAAAGTACTCTTTTCATACGTTAAGCTCCGACTGACAGTTGTGCGATCTGATGCTCTGCGTTTGCTTTCATAGCTTTAAGAAAGTCTATGTATTCCTCAAGTGTAAGTCCGTTCTTATACATATATTCAGCGTGTTCCGCCCCCACATACCGGTAGACGAAGGGATTGTAGTCATATTCCGTGACTGCGGCCTTTCCTTCCGGATAACGGAGAATAAACCCGAACTTGTACATATTGTCCCTGGCATATTTAAACAGATCAGACTTTGTCATTTCCTCCGAAGTCATTCCCCTGGCGGCGGTTATCTGTACGGCAAGTCCCGTTTCAAAATCGCTTTGCCCTGCCTTCTGCACGTTTATGCTTACGATCGCCTCGGCACGGTCAGCGGTATACCCGGCGTTCACATAGCTCTGCAGAGTTTCGTTATAAACCTTATTCTGTTCGGTACGGGTTCTGTACCCGGAGACAAAAATACAGGCGATTCCTTCAGACACGGAGGCCTCCACAAATTCTTTGAAATGAAGCTCCGTTATTGATTCAAGCTTCATCGTCGGGTTGACGGAAGCGGAAACCAACGCTGTCTGGACATAACCGTCAGGTAAAGGATTGGATTTATTGACAAGCAGCAGGTACGGATCGGAAAGCTTTGCATCGATATCGGCGACCGTCTGCTGAAGTTCGGCAATTTGTTTTTTTGTCTCTTCATCGGTATTCCGTGAAGGCGTAGGCTTTTCCGTTGCCGGCCTGTTTCCGAGAATTCCGTTGTTTCCCACGACAAAAATCATAGAAAACAGGACTGCGGTAAGAATAAATGTGACAGCCATGGAAGCCGCGCACACTATTCCCGTAATTTTTTTGCCTGAAAAATTGAACATTGCCATTCCTCGCAGTCGAACTTTATATGGTATAATTTTATCACAACAAAGCGGAAATGTCAACATATATTTCTCTTTTTCGGCATAAACAGTCGCCGGAAAACCTTTAATTTAAAAAAAATTTTACTTTTATGAAAAAAGTATAGACAAAACCTTTTTTTTGATATATAATCAAGAAACACAATTGACGCAAGGGGTGATCACACGGTTGACAAAGTCCGAGATTTTCCTTGAATTGTATAAACAACTGGAACAGTCCGCGATCGATGCCTTCGATCTGCCCTCCGACGGTTCCGCAATTTCGAGAATGGAACGTATGGCTCAGTTTTCGAGTCTCCGAGGCCGTATAAAGTATTGCCGTGAGGTCAGAGCTTTATTGCAGCATCAGCCGAAAATTGACGGAAATTTTGCTGTTATCCCCTCCGACGAGATGATCGATATGCTGAGGGGACTTATTTCACGGGTCAAAGCACCGGCGAAGTGTTACGATATTGCAGTTAAAAGACGTGATGTTCTCACTGCCCGGATGGAGGACAGTGTATGTTCTATACTGCTGGACATGAGACGACGTGGAATTACCAGTACCCCGATAGTAAACGAAAATGACAGAGTCATCGGAGTATTCAGTGAAGATGCCGTGATTTCCTACCTTCTTGACGACGGGATCGGAACGGAAACACTTGACGACAGACTGACGATTTCAGATATAAGCACATATACAACGGCATTTAAAAGAGGTCACATAATTTTTCGATTTATCAGCAAGGATTTCAGTGTGTACAACGCCGAAAAACTCTTCTACTCCTCCCTGAAAAACGGAGAGCGTATCGGACTCTTGCTTCTGACTGAGACCGGACAGAAGAATGAACCCCTTCTCGGAATAATTACTCCCTGGGATATAATTATACCGTAGTTAATCCTTAATAATTGCTTAAAACTGCGGATCTTGCCCAGAAAAGGTTGACTTTTGCCATTCTTTCTGTTATAATCATTACAATACCCTGAAAGTATTACGGAGATATTTACCGGATCATGAAAATTATCGAAACGATAAACTTTTTTATAGGTATACTGTTCACTGTATGTTACAGTTATCAGCTTTTTTATATACTTGTTCCATTGTTTGCCCGCATTTTCCGCAAGAAAAAACCCTCCGGACAACCGGAAGACAGAACCAGACGTTATGCGGTCGTAATCGCCGCGAGAAACGAAAGTGCGGTTATTGCTCATCTCATTGAAAGCATTAAAAACCAGGACTACCCCGCCGAACTTGTAGACACATATGTTATTGCGGATAACTGCACCGACAACACTGCTGAAATAGCAGAACGGGCAGGCGCAATCGTATACGAGCGGACAAATGATATTTTCAAAGGCAAAGGCTATGCCCTGAGCTATTTTTTTGAAAGAGTCCCGATCGAAAAATACAACGGATTCTTTATTTTTGACGCAGATAACGTTCTTTCTCCCAACTACATTACGGAAATGAACAAAATGTTCTCCGACAAGAACAGAGTCATAACAAGTTGCAGAAATTCAAAGAATTACGGTGATAACTGGATCAGTGCGGGATATGCGCTGTGGTTTCTCCGGGAATCAAAGTACCTGAACAGAAGCCGTTATATTCTCGGGACAAGTTCTGCCGTTTCCGGGACGGGATTTCTCATCCACCGGGACATAATGGCGGCAAAGGGCTGGAATTATCATCTGCTGACCGAAGATATTGAGTTCACCATAGACAGCATCATTGACGGTGAGAAAATATCTTACTGCGATTCTGCGGTTTTCTTTGATGAACAGCCCACCTCTTTCCGACAGTCATGCCGGCAGCGTCTTCGATGGTCAAAGGGATATTTGCAGGTATTTGAAAAATACGGAAAAAACCTTGTCCGGAAAGTTTTTAAGGGCTCTTTCTCCTGCTATGATATGACTATGAACATTGCCCCCGCGGCGATAATAACTTTTACCGCTCTTATTCTGAATATAATTTACACGGTAATTGCGCTCATTTCCGGAGCCGGCGTGGTTGCGGCATTCCGGCCTTTTGTTGATCTGTTCTTATGGGGATACGGTTTTCTTTATTTTATCGGGGCGATCACCGTCGCCACACAATGGAAAAAAATCTATTGTTCCAATTTCAAGAAGATACTTTATACCTTCACTTTTCCAATCTTTATGTACACGTATCTCCCTATTTCCATAGCTGCATTCTTTGTAAAGGTGGAATGGAAGGCAATTACCCACAATGTACCGAAAAGTGTGGATACAATAATCAATTACAAGTGATCCGGAGTCAGAGATGATACTGAAAAACGCAAGAGTATTTGATGAAAATTTTAATATAGTCCGTACCGATATCCGTGTCGATAACGGCAGAATAGCTCAGACGGGTGATTTTTCCGGAGAAAACGGGCTTGATCTTTCGGGGTTTACGATTCTTCCCGGATTCATCGATATTCATATCCACGGCTGTGCGAATGCGGATACGGGAGATGCCGACCCTGCCTCTCTCGAAAAGATGAGCCGTTTTCTTGTTGAGCACGGTGTTACTTCCTTTTGTCCGACTTCAATGACTTTGTCAAAGGAGGAACTCAAAAAGATTTTTTCCGTCGCCGAGTCGTGTAAAGACAGGCTTTCCGGTGCCTACGCTCAGGGCATGAATATGGAGGGGCCTTACATATCCATGGAAAAACGGGGATCGCAGAACCCTGCCTATGTACGGGACCCCGATCCGGATGAGTTCTTTGAACTGTTTGAATCCTGTAACGGATTTATCAGGCTTGTTGACATAGCGCCCGAAAAACCGGGAGCTGAAAATTTTATAAAAAAGGTACTTCCCTACGCAACCGTTTCCATTGCGCATACAAGCGCAGGATATGACGAAGCTGTCAAGGCAATTCAGTGGGGAGTCCGCCATGTCACACATCTGTTCAACGCACAGAGCGGGCTTACTCACCGTGCACCGGGTGTCGTGGGTGCGGTGTTCGACACTGCGGCAAAACTCGGAATAAGAGCTGAACTGATCTGTGACGGTTTTCATATTCATCCCGCTGCGCTCAGGATTGCTTTTTCCGTCCTCGGCGAAGATAACAGCATAATTGTCAGTGACTCAATGAAGGCTGCGGGCTGCCCTGACGGAGAATATGAGCTCGGGATGCAACCGGTCTATGTCCGTAACGGAAGAGCCCTCCTTGCGGACGGAACAATTGCCGCATCCACCTCCAATGTTTATGAAGAATTCAAAAATGTTATCTCCTACGGTATTCCCCTCCGTCAGGCGGTGAAGTCTGTTACCATAAATCCTGCAAAGGCAATACGTGCCGACAAGGAAACAGGATCGGTCAAGGTCGGAAAATATGCTGACCTTACTGTAATTGATGATGAGATGAACATAAAAGCCGTCTTTGTAAAAGGCGAGCTGAAGGTCGACAGGATCAGGGACTGAATGGAATCGTTCCCCATATAATGCAATAAAATGTCGAAGGAAACGGCTTGACAAAAGCAAGACGATATGATATAATCAAACCGTAATAGAAACGGAGGTAGATAACGATGCCAGTATCCAATCTTCATCAGATCGATTTCAAGAAATTTCTTGAAGCCATTGATCAGTGCAAAGGAAATGTTTACCTTGTGACTGACGAGGGAGACAGACTGAATCTCAAGAGCAAACTGTGCCAGATAATCGGTCTTACAAAGCTTATTGAAGGCGGGAAAATCGGCGAGGCGAAAATTGTTTGCGATGATCCCGAAGACGACTCCTTCCTGTTCCGGTTTAACCTCTACGGTGACAAGATTCTGGAAGAAAACAAAAAAGCCAACCAGAAATAACAACTGAAAAGGACTCTGCGGAGTCCTTTTTTTTAGCGCCCGTTGAGTTTCTTGCAAAAAAATACGAGCGGAAGCCTTAAAAGGCTTCCGCTTTCTGTTATTACACTGAAAATATCCCAGATATAACTTATGCCCACCACATAACAGCCTTGCCTTCAAAGGTCATAGCCTCTTTCAGGGTGGCAATGGCTTTATTGAGTCCCTCTTCGGGGGTCATAAGGCTGTCTTCATGCTCTATGCTCATAACGAAATCATAGTCGATGGTACGGAGAGCACTGACAATCTCTTTCCAGTAATAAGTGGAATTACCGTATCCGACGGAACGGAATACCCAGGCTCTGTCGGCAACCTGTCCGTAGTGCTTAGTATCAAGAACGCCGTTTTTGGCGACATTGTACTTGTCTATACGGGTGTCTTTTGCGTGGAAGTGGAACATGCAATCCTTGAGTTCCTTGATCGCAACAACAGGATCAATACCCTGCCAGACAAGGTGAGAAGGATCAAAGTTCGCTCCGAGTTCGGGGCCTACAGCGGCACGGATTCTGAGCATGGTTTCAGGATTGTACACGCAGAAACCGGGATGCATTTCAAAAGCTATGCGCTCAACATGATGCTGTTTTGCAAACTCAACTTTCTTTTTCCAGTAAGGAATAAGAACCTCATTCCACTGATAGTCGAGTATCTGCAGATAGTCTTCAGGCCATGCGCAGGTAACCCAGTTGGGCATTTTGTCTTCGGGAGATCCGCCGGGGCAGCCGGAAAACGTATTAACAGTCTTCACACCCATTTTTTCAGCCAGCAGAATGGCATTGTCAAAATCGGCATTGAACTTTGCGGCAATCTCGGGATTGGGATGAACTCCGTTTCCGTGGGCGCTGAGTGCGGAAACCTCAAGATTGTATTTGCTTATGGTATTCATGAACTTCTCGAATGCCTTTTCGTCATGGAGAAGAACTTCAGGGTCACAGTGAGCCTTTCCGGGATATCCGCCGCAACCGATCTCTATAGCCTGTACTCCACGTTCGCTCAGGTATTTGCAGGCATCTTCAAATGGTCTGTCACCGAACATTACGGTCAAAACGCCAAGTTTCATTTTAATTCTCCTTTTCAATTTCATTTCAAGTGGCATAATATGGCTATATTATAGAACATTTTTCCCCGGTTGTCAAGCCCTCACACCGTCATTTCAATATCATTTTTCAGTCTGAGCAGAATTTTCTTTTCAAGCCGTGAAATGTATGATTGGGATATTCCCAGCATGTCTGCAACCTGCTTCTGCGTATACTCCCTTGTTCCGCCCAGCCCGAAACGTAGTGTCATTATCTTCTTTTCTCTTTCGTTGAGATGCGAGACAGCTTTTTTAAGAATATCCATCTCTACCCTGTTTTCAAGATCCTTTGACACTTCATCGGCATCTGTTCCCAGAACATCCGAGAGAAGAAGAGCGTTACCGTCCCAGTCAACGTTAAGAGGTTCCTCTATAGAGATTTCGGATCTTCTGTTGCTGTTCTTCCGAAGATACATGAGGATCTCATTTTCAATGCAGCGGGAGGAGTAAGTTGCGAGTTTTATATTCTTATCCGCACAAAAAGTATTCACCGCTTTTATCAGACCTATTGTTCCTATGGAAATCAGATCTTCTATATTTACCCCCGTATTTTCAAATTTCCTTGCGATGTATACCACGAGACGCAGATTGTGCTCGATAAGTGTTTTTTTCGCTGCTTCGTCCCCATGGCCGAGAAGCATTATACACTTTTCCTCTTCCGGACCGTCCAGTGGGGCGGGCAAAGTTTCCGAACCGTTGATATAAAATACGTCAGTGAGCAGCAGGTTCCGGACTTTCCCGTTCCCTCTTCTGAATAGTCCTGCAACCAGTCCCGTTAAAGAATACCCTCTTAACATATCTGCCTCCTAAATGATATTTCTGTTCAGTATACCGCCGAATTCTTCCTTGCCCCGGAATGCGGCGTTGTCAACCGCAACAATAACTTTCTTCTGCTCACCGTTCACCGTGAAACTGTCCGGCTTGAATGCCGGCAACAGTCCCGACCCTCCGGCTGTCCTGTATGGGATAAGCCTGAACCGTTCGCTTGTGCTTTTACTCATTCTGTCCGGTTCATCAGCATTGAGATCCGGGAGCAGACTTTTTGAAATATCCTCATCTATGATAACTACCGGTGTTCCGGTTATTGTTTCCGTGAGCATATTCCCCGTGTCAAGCAGACACCTGACGCTCCGGCTGTTTTTCCCCACGCTCACAATACAGTCAAATACAAGATTTTCAGGTGTTCTTGATGCCCATATGCGGCGTATGACTCCGAGAATAAGAAACATGACAAGGGTGACGGAAAGAATAACGGGAACGGGCACATTGAAATATATCTCACCGTTCCGCACATACAGATAATTTCTGTCAACAATCATGCCGCATGCCAGAACCACGCAAAGATATGTAACCGAGACGGCATTATAAATGCAGAGCTTTTTGAAAAAGTTTGTTTTGTTCCGGCAACCGAAGCAGATCAGACATACCACGGCACTGAATACCGTTTTCAGTAAGAGTGTCAGTGCCAGTTCGAGCTGAGGTATACATATCGCAAGTCCGTACAGTGAAGCGGAAATGTCCCCGGCGGCAAAACGTGAAAAAGTGATCCGCGTACCCGTAAGACGTGAAGTAGTATAAATGATGAACCCATTTACGGCGAGATTTACGAACAGCAATACATCCACATAAACCGTTATGGTATTCATTTCCCATCACCTCTTCCCGAATGAATTATACCATCCCGGTGACGTTTATTTTGTCAATCGGAGAGGACAAAAAAAATAATTCACCTTGCAGAATTCCGCAAAATGAATCATTTTTACTATTGAATTAAAATCAGTCGGCTTTTACGTCTTTCATTGTCAAAGAGATACGTTTTTTGTCCGGATCCACCGAAATTATCCGAACACGGACCACATCCCCTACTTTGAGAACCTCTGACGGATGTTTAATGTATCGGTTGCAGATCTGTGAAATATGGACAAGCCCGTCCTGGTGTACACCGATGTCCACAAAAGCGCCGAAATCAATGACATTCCGTACTGTTCCCGTAATTTCCATTCCGGGCTTGAGGTCGCTGAGCTGCATCACATCCGTTCTGAGCAGAGGTGCGGGAAGTTCGTCCCGGATATCTCTTCCCGGTTTCATCAGTTCCGTGACAATGTCGTTAAGTGTCGGCACGCCGATTCCGCATTCCTGCGCGGCTTTTGATGCCCCGTAAAGTTTGACCTTTGATGAAAGAAGCCCCAGATCTCCTTTTTCGACATCCCGGTCCGTATACCCGAAGAGTTTCAGGAGACTTTCCGCCCCGCCATACGACTCCGGGTGAACGGCGGTATTGTCCAGGACATTTTTTGCCCCCGGGACTCTGAGAAAACCCGCACACTGCTCAAAGGCCTTAGGTCCGAGCTTCGGAACTTTTTTAAGCTGATTTCTGGAGGTGAAAAGGCCGTTCTCTTCACGGTATGCAACTATATTTTTTGCGACCGTTGAGTTAATTCCGGCAACATATCCGAGAAGCGATGCGGAAGCTGTATTCAGGTCAACGCCTACGGAATTTACGCAGTCCTCCACAACGGCGGTCAGGGATTCGTCAAGCCTTGCCGGAGGCATGTCGTGCTGATACTGTCCTACGCCGATGCTTTTGGGATCGATTTTAACAAGCTCCGCAAGAGGATCCTGCAAACGCCTTGCTATAGATACTGCGGAACGAAGAGAAACGTCGAATTGGGGAAATTCCTCTGCGCCGAGTTTCGATGCAGAGTACACCGATGCTCCTGCTTCGCTGACGACCATATACGATACTTTGCGCGGAATCTGTTTTATGGTGTCGGCAACAAAGACCTCGGCTTCCCTTGAAGCAGTTCCGTTACCGATGGAAATACAGTCAACATTGAACCGGGCAATATATTTTTTCAGCTTTTCAGCAGCTTCCTCGGTCCTGTTCTGCGGCGGAGTGGGATAAATAACATCCGTCATCAGCACTTTTCCGCCCGCATCAACCGCACAGATTTTACAACCGGTACGGTATGCCGGATCAACGGCGAGAACAACTTTACCCTTCACCGGTGGCTGCAACAGAAGGGGCTTCAGATTGTTTCCGAACATTTTGATTGCCTGCTCCGACGCCGTTTCGGTCAGCTCATTCCGGATCTCTCTTTCCACAGAGGGGTATATAAGTCTTGAATAAGCATCCTTTGCAGCATTCCGGCAGAATTCAGTGGAAATGCTCCCGGGATGCACATACCGTCTTTCCAGCAGAGCCAGAGCATCGCTTTCGGAAACCTCAACCGTAACCTTAAGTATTTCCTCCTTTTCTCCGCGGTTTATGGCGAGGACTCTGTGACTCGGGATCTTCGATACAGGTTCGGAGTAGTCGTAATACATGGAATAAACACTGTCTTCATCAACCGCCGAAACGGACCTTATCATTCCCGTTTTATGTATAAGATCTTTAAGGTCCTTCCGTACGGAAGCGTCGTCTGATATTATCTCGGCAATTATGTCAGATGCGCCTTCAAGAGCTTCCCGGGGAGTGTTTACCCCCTTTTCGGGATTCACATATTCCATTGCCAGCGCTTCGCATGAACCCCCGGTTATGTCCTGCCGAAGCAGTATAAGGCTGAGAGGCTCCAGACCTTTTTCCTTTGCGATGGAGGCTCTTGTTTTTCTTTTCTGCTTATACGGACGGTAAAGATCCTCAACCTCAGCGAGAGTGACCGCATTTTCAAACGATACCCGCAGATCATCTGTCAGTTTTCCCTGACTATCCACCGAAGCGATGACTTCCTGTTTGCGTTTTTCCAGATTGCGCAGATACTGAAGTCTGTCAAACATTTCACGCAGTACCTGGTCATTGCAGGATCCGGTCATTTCTTTTCTGTACCGGGAAATAAACGGGATGGTATTGCCGTCATCGATAAGCTTTATAATATTTGCCGTCAGATCGGCACGGATGCCGAATTCGGAGCTGAGAACAGACTGAATATTCATAATTGTTTTTTCCTTTCAAAGGCTTAGGATAATTATACTATATAATTGAAAAAATTTCAAGTCGCCCTGCGGATATATTTCCGAAACAGGGAAAAAATAGAGAAAAAGAAAGGAGTGTCGGAATGGGAATCAGAAAAAGCCGCAAAAGGCTGAAAAAAGAGATCGCCGATGCAATAAGAATCCTTCGCAGATGCTGTTCCGAAGAGAAAGAATCCACTGTACTCAGGGATAATATCCACCTGTTTGAAAAGGCATACTCTGCCCTCGCGAACGGGTTGCTGGAATCCCGCGCAGTATATGACAGTGATGATGGGGATCTCCCGAGAACATATGTCTATGCCAAAGAATTCTGCCGCTGGAACGGCAATGTTATCAATAAGGACAATATTTTTCATGCAATGAGCCGTTTTTCCGATAAAACGGAAATGAAAAGCTCGGAAATATTTTTCTTTCCGGATGTTTTCAAAGCGGCACTGCTGGTTGCCGCATCAAACACAAGTCAGGGTAAGGACGGGCCGGAAAAGACCAGAGCTTTGCTTACCGAGATTTCGTCCCTGAGGTATCTTTCCTTTGAAAGTTTTGACGGATTGTATGAAAAACTCAGCAGAACGGAAAAGATACTCCGGCGCGACCCTTACTATATACAGATGGATGACGAGTCAAAGAATCTGTACAGACACAGAGTTTCCGTCATCGCCGCGGCAAACGGGGTGACCGAAGCTGATATAGCGGAAAAGATAACCGAAAAAGCCGCAGGTTGCAGTGCCGGAAAGAAAAGTCATATCGGATATTATCTTTTTTCCCAGAAAAAATACAGGCATTACATTGCGGATGTTATACTTCTTTCCGCCGTATTTTCGCTTTTCGTATGGACGGTAACGGGAAATGTTCTATCCGCAGTCCTGTCTTTTCTGCCCCTGTGGCAATTATGCCGCTGTATTTGCGACCGGGCGTATTCATATCGGAAAAATCCGGTTTATACCCCGAGACTGAGCATGGACGAGTGCCCCAAGACCCTTGTCACGGTAATCACGCTTATTGCATCGACCCGTGATCTTGATGAGCTTGCGGGCAAATGTGAGCAGTACTATATGAGCAATCCTACACCGGGACTGCACTTCGGGGTGCTGGCAGATCTGCCCTCATCGGAAACGGAACTGACTGCAGATGATATGTCCCTGATCAAATATGCAAAGATCAAATTTGCAGAACTTAACACCAGACACGGAAACAGATTCTTTTTTGCAATACGGAGAAAAAGCTACTCCGAAGAAAGCGGTAAATACGCCGGAAAAGAGCGCAAGCGAGGTGCAATAAACGATCTGCTGCTATATGTTTCCTCTCCTGGGGCATACTCATCCCGTTTTGTCGGGATGGTCGGAGATATTTCGGGGGCAAAATATTTTGCTGCCCTTGATAATGATACCAGACCCGGGGTGGATTCTGTCCGCCAGTTGGTCGGAGTGCTTGAACATCCGTTAAGTCAACCTGTATATAATCCGGAACAGACTGCCGTGGTATCGGGATATGCGATTGCGGCGCCGAGAATGGAAGCGACGCTGTCAAGCGCCTGCCGGAGTCTTTTTACAAGAATGGTAGGAGGAAACGGAGGAAGCGAACTGTACGGCCGCCCTGCGTTCGATGTTTACCAGGACATTTACGGTGAAGGTATTTTTTCCGGTAAAGGAGTTATCAATATCAGATGTTACAATACCATCATGCAGAATATGCTCCGGGACAACTCCGTTCTGAGCCACGATATAATAGAGAGCGGATTTCTGCGGACTGTTTATGTTTCCGACGTGGAGTTTACGGACAATGTTCCGAAATCGCTGATTTCTTATGTTGAACGTGGGCATCGCTGGGTAAGGGGTGACTGGCAGAATATACCGTTTCTGTTCCGTAAGCTCAGGACCAAGAGCGAACTTGTGATCAGAAATCCCCTCTCTTTTGTATCAAAATACAAGATATTTGATAATATCCGACGATCTTTCTTCTCCGTCTCGGCGATGATACTGCTTGTTTATTCAGCCTGTTTTTCAAGCGTCACCTGTGCCGTGACCGCTTTGGGCTGTCTGTTTTCCGAATGGATCGTGGGGATTCTGTATGAAACGCTGAATCTCGGCTTTCTGAATTCCGTAAAAACCGAAACAAAGTCAGTCTCGGGAAACTCTCTGGCCTTTCTTTTCGCTGTGACGCGTCTGATATGTTTACCGTATTTTGCGTACAAGGATGCGGATGCGGCAATAAAAGCGGTAACAAGAATGATCAGAGGCAAGAAACTCCTTGAGTGGACCACTGCGGATCAGAGTGACAGAAAGATCAGAGGCTCCGTATCGGAGTATATTGCCAAAATGTGGGTGCAGTTTCCTTTTGCCGTCATAGCTCTCAACCCGTTTTTTCTGCCGCTTGCCGTCATGTGGGCAATCGGTCCGGTGTATTCTTATCTGATCTGCGTTCAAAAGAAAAAGAACAGCAGCGAAATAAAGGTTGATACTGAAAAATATCTTTCCGATATCTGGGGCTATTTTTCCGATTTCATGTGTAAGGAAAACAACTTCCTGCCCCCGGACAACTTCCAGGAAAACCCTCTCGGGGTCGCCGCGCGCAGAACTTCACCGACAAATATCGGTCTTGCAATGCTGTGCTGTCTGGGTGCGTCCGATGCGGAGCTGATAGACGAACAGACCCTGTACGAGTATCTCGAAAATATGATGAACTCGGTCGAAAAGCTTGAAAAATACAACGGTCATCTGTATAACTGGTATTCAACGGAAACACTTCAGCCACTGCCCAACAGATATATTTCGACCGTTGACAGCGGCAATCTTGCCTGTTTCGCGTACGCCTTGCGCAACGGGCTTTCCGAGTTTGAATCCCCCCGGGCATTTTCACTGCAAAGAAGACTTGACAGCCTCATTGACGGTATGGATTTCGGTATGCTATACAACAGATCGAGAAATCTGTTCCACATAGGTTATGACGTTGAATCCGAAAAGTTCAGCGAAAGCTATTATGACATCTTTGCAAGTGAATCAAGACTCACGAGCTATTTCTGCATAGCCAGGCACACTGTGCCTAAAAAGCACTGGAAAGCACTCAGCCGGAGCACCTCGCGCCGTGGCAGACAGCTCTGTATCCGCAGCTGGAGCGGCACAATGTTTGAATACTTCATGCCGAATCTGCTTTTGCCTGTATATGACGGTTCATTTTCGGATGAAGCGCTGCGGTTTGCGTTGAAAGAACAGGAAAACGGAGTCAGAAATTACAGTACGTTACGGAAGCCCCTGCCCTGGGGTATTTCCGAGAGCGGATATTATTCTTTTGACAATACTCTGGCGTATCAGTACCGGGCATTCGGCGTAGCGTCCATGGCACTCAGGCCCATGCTTCCCGATCGTATCGCAAGGTTCTCCGAAACCGTGATATCCCCTTACTCTACAATGCTCTGCCTGCCGTTTTTCCCGGAAGAAGCGGCGAAAAATCTTATATCACTGCAAGAGGCTGGACTCTACGGGAAATACGGATATTATGAAGCTCTTGATTGCAGCTTTTCCCGTACCGGAGGAAATCCCACCGTTGTATATTCCTATATGGCGCATCACCTCGGGATGTCCTTTCTGAGTTGTATAAACTATGCCCATTCCGGAATAATGCAGAAAAGGTTCATGGACAACGCTATGTCCGCGTACAGGGAACTTCTTGAAGAGAAAACTCCCACTTCGGCGGAGGCGGACAACCGGATCAACCAGACGCCGGTTTTACTGAGGGATGAGCCCTATATCACAAAGGCTGATGAATGTCAGCCGGTCAATACCATGTTTCCGGAGACAAGGGCTATTTCCGGCAAGGATATTTCGTGTTTTATTTGCGATAACGGCTGCGGTTATATTCGGTATAAAGGTAAAGATGTAACCCGGTATGCAACGCCGGAGGACCCGAAGGGAATTTTCGCGCTTGTTAATATCGGAGGTTCGGTAAGGTCAATGACTTACTCTCCTCTGGGGGAAAAGCGTCAGAACTATAAAACGGCCTTCCGTTACGGCTCGGCGGAATTCATGTGCAGAAGACGGGACTTTGAAACAAGGCAGAACGTAATATGTTCCGCCGATGAAAATACGGAACTGGTCGGGTATACCGTGAAAAATAATTCAGTACACTCCAAAAACGGGCAGTTACTGATCTATTTTGAACCCGTACTTGCCGAAAGAATTTCATATCTGGCGCACCCGGCCTTTTCCGGGCTGTTCATTGAAGCCGAATTTGACAGGGAAAACCGTATACTGACTTTTCATCGTCGTCCGAAGGACGTGTCCTCCCCCGTTGACGAAATGAGCCTCAGTGTCGGTTTCAAAGAACAGACAGACTTTGAATTTGAACTGAGCAGATTTGCCATTCTGCCGCACGGCGGTACAGTGCGGGATCTTCCGGAGGCATTTAATGTTCCCTTTTCGTCCGATCCCTCCGGTCCGGTGGATCCCTGTGCCGCTATAAGGCTTTCTTTCAGAACTCAACCTATGGCAAGTGCTGAGTTTACGCTGATGATGTCCGTCGGAACGACACCCGAAGAAACAAAGCAACAGATCATGAGACTGCGAAAAGCGGGCGATATGACCGAAAGCCGGTCTATTGCGGCAGAAAATGAAGCTATTTCGAGATTTCGCAGACTTAACTGCAAGAAGGAAGATATAAGACTGTCGGAGATTCTTCTTTCCGCGCTGCACTCTTCACAGAAAGCATCTCTGTCCCCTTTCCGGCCCGTGACATACAAAAATGTGCTTGGTCCGGAAGCACTGTGGAGATACGGGATTTCGGCACAGATACCTTTGATAGTGGTTCGGACCGATGAGGCGCATGTGGACCGGTGTATGCCGTTTCTCAGAGCCTTCTCATTGCTGAAGGAAACGGACTGTGAGTGCGAACTTGTATTCTGTTTTTCCGAAGGCGGATCGTATGAAAGAAGAGTCCATAATACGCTGATGGACTACTGTGAAACCTGCGGACTGTCATCCGTGCTGGGAAAAAGAAACGGGGTTTTTGCGGCAAATATACAGAATATGGATGAATTTGCCCTGCTTTGCGATCTGTCTGTATTCTTTGCGGACACTGAGACCGGCTGGAAACCCGGGCAGATCCCGGAACAGGAGGAAACACTACCTTTAAAGGAGGTTACTCCGGTAAGGATATCGTATCAGCTGAAAACAGGTTTGGGAGGATTTATCGAAAATGGGTTTGCCATTGACGACAAACACCTTTATCCGCATCGTCAGACCTGGAGTCACGTACTTGCGAATCCTGTTTTCGGCACACTGCTTACGGACCGTGGATTGGGCTTCACCTATGCTTATAACTCTTATAAGAATAAACTGACACCCTGGTCAAATGATCCTGTATCCGATCCGCAAGGAGAAATCCTTACCGCACAGCTGTCAGACGGAAAACAAAACGTGGTATATGATGTCCTTTCAAATTCAGCGGCGGTTTTCAAGGACGGATATGCGGAATACAGAAGCAACGCCGGGGCGGTGACTCTGACTGTAAGGGTTTTTGTCCCGACACGTCTTCCGGCAAAGATAATACTTGTGATCATTGAGAATCCCACAGCACACACCGTCAGGCTCGGTTACACCACTGAAATCATTATGTCTTCGTCAAAGAATTCCTCTGTCGTGAACAGTATACGGGATGATAACTGTATCTATTTCAACAATGACTTCAATACGGAATTCAGATCGGGAACAACCGTACTTTTCGGTCACGGGACTTATCCCTCCGGGAAGGGACTGACCGCTGTCATACAACCGGGGAAAACCGAGGCAAAAGCATTTATTCTCGGATATGCCCAAACGGAAAAACAGGCAAAAACACTATCTCAACTTCTCACACCGGAAAGAGTAAAAACCGAGTTTGCAAAGGTTTGCGACGAGGCAAAGAAAAGAATAAAAATACGGACACCTGACAGAAACCTCAACAAATTCTTCAACACTCTGCTCTATCCTCAGATAATCAACAGCCGGATCTTTGCCCGGACGGGATTTTTTCAATGCAGCGGGGCTTACGGCTTCCGGGATCAGTTGCAGGATGCGATATGTGTAAGCATTCTTGACCCTGCCTTTCTGCGGCAACAGATAAAACGCACAGTCAGACATCAGTTTACCGAGGGAGATGTAATGCACTGGTGGCATACAGGGCTGAAGAGGAACGATCAGTACAAGGGGGTCAGAACCAGGTCCGCCGATGATCTGCTCTGGCTTCCGTACGGAGTTTGCGAATATGCGGAAAAGACCGGAGATATGGATTTTCTTGAAAGGAAATTTCCCTTTGTTACAGGAACGGTTCTTGCGGAGGGAGAAAATGAAAAGTATTTCGAGGCGGTTCCGTCTGCTGAAAAACAATCCATCGTCGAACACTGCAGGCGAGCACTGAGATATGCACACAAAACCGGGGAAAACGGACTTCTGAGTTTCCGCGGAGGAGACTGGAATGACGGAATGAACGGTATGCATACATCGGAAACGGTGTGGGGAACCATGTTCTTTATTATCGTTGCCGAACGTTTTGCGAAACTGTGCGACCGGACCGGAGATGTGGATTTTGCGGAATGGTGCCGGGATGAAGCCCGGAAAATGCGAGAACAGACCGAAAACTGCTGTTGGGACGGAGACAGGTATATACGGGCAATGCTGCCGGACGGGAAAAAACTGGGGGCAGAAGACAGCCCGGAGTGTAAGATAGACCTCCTGCCTCAGAGTTTTTCCTCTATTGCCGGAGGGTTTGACAAAACCCGTGTGAACACGGCTCTGGATACGGCGATGGATCGGCTTTTTGACAGGGATGCACAGCTTGTGAAACTGTTTACACCGGCATTTGTCCGCGGGCTTGTCAAGCCGGGTTATATCTGCGGATATATCAACGGAGTCAGGGAAAACGGAGGACAGTATACCCATGCGGCAGTCTGGTTTGCGTACGCGCTGTTTGAGGCCGGCAGAGTTGATGACGCTTACAGCGTGCTCTGCGCACTGAATCCGGTGAATCACTCCGACTCTCTTGCAAAGACTGAAATCTACCGGAGTGAGCCGTATGTTATTGCCGCAGATGTTTACGCCAACCCCGCTCATTACGGGATGGGCGGATGGAGTCTGTACACAGGTGCCGCAGGCTGGTTTTTCAAAACAGTCACGGAGCAGCTGCTCGGACTGAAAAGAACCGCCGAAGGAATAACAGCAGACCCGGTATTGCCCTCAAGCTGGAACAGTGACACCGTCACCGTTTCCATTGACGGAAAGACTCTGAAGTACTGAACAGTTTACGGGACGTAATGTGGCATAAAATAAAAATATGCCCATTACGTCTTGACATTTTCATGAAAAAAGAGTAAAATGAATTGAATAATTTACGGAGTGAAAAAATGGTTGATTTCAGTTGTAAAAACGGAATTAAATTACAGATAAGGGAGTCGGACAAGTTTACCCGGAATATGCTTTCGGTAAGCTTTATCTGTCCTCTCGATGCCGCAACAGCCTCCGAAAACGGTTTGCTTGCAGCGGTAATGGGCAGAGGTTGCCGAAAATACCCCGAGATCAATTTCGTCTCGGATTTTCTCGATACCCATTATGGGGCAACGTTCACCGTCGGTACGGGTAAAAAGGGTGAAAACCTTATTCTCCGGTTTTCGGTTTCCTATATAGACGCACGTTATATAAAAGACGGTACGGATATAGAAAAAGACATGCTGTCCTTTCTGAAAATGATGATAACCGACAGTCTTATTGATAACCCGGAAGCCGTGAAAGAACGGACTGAAACGGAAAAGAAAAATATAATAGACTCTATCAATGCGGTGAAAAACGATAAAACCACGTACGCAAACCTTCGCTGTGCAACACTTATGTTCAGCGGAGAAAGATATTGTGTTGATTCTTCAGGTACTGTCGAAGAACTGATGAAGCTTTCCCATAAGGATCTTCCCGGAATTTACAGGCGGTTGGTTTCAGACAGCAAAATCATTGTATTCGGTTTGGGAAGATTCAATGAGGAAGCCCTGAAAAACTGGGTCGGGACACTGTTTGACAAGCAGTTTCCCGGGCTGAAAGTTTCCGGAACAATAACCGACGCCGGAATCCGGAAAAGTGTCGGGCAGGTAAGGAGAGTCACGGAAACCGATGCTATGACCCAATCAAAACTGGTTCTCGGCTTCCGTACCGGAGCAAAATCTTACATGGATAACGTAGGCGGATACGTTCTGTTCAATGCGATCTTTTCTACAGCGCCATGCAGCAGGCTTTTCCTGAATGTGAGAGAAAAACTGTCGCTATGCTATTACTGCTCCTCCATTTTTGACCGTCACAAGGCTGCAATGCTTGTGTACGCCGGAATAAGCTCCGGGAAAAAAGAACAGGCAGAGGCGGCGATCCTTAAACAGATCGGGGACATAGCAAAAGAAGTTCCGGAGGAAGAACTTGAGAAAACAAAGCAGATAATAATCGACGGAATCCTGCAGGCTGAGGACAGTC
This sequence comes from uncultured Eubacteriales bacterium, assembly GCA_905207625.1. Taxonomy (GTDB): domain Bacteria; phylum Bacillota; class Clostridia; order Oscillospirales; family UBA644; genus HGM12619. The sequence goes on from CAJLLT010000008.1 coordinate 40,238, forward strand.
CCACCGCTATGGAAAGTCAGTATCTGAACTCGGTGATCGGAAAGTGCGGCATGACTTCCGGGGAATACATATCGGTCATAAAAAATGTTTCCGCTGACGATGTCAAAGCTGCGGCAAATGCTATGATGCTTGATACAGTTTATTTTCTTAAAGGCACAGACGAGGTCGGCGACCCGGTTGCCGAAGACTTTGAGACTGAGGAGGACAGTTATGGACTTTGATTCCGTATCAACTCCTAAAAGAACAATTGATACCACGACAGGCGCCGAAACGGTGTATATGAAGATAGGCGGACTTCCGGTGATTATTGCAAAGAAACCCGGATTCAGATCAAAACACGCCGTTTTCGGGACTCATTTCGGATCGGTGGACAGATCTTTCTCCTATCGCGGCAAACCGACCCTTGTACCCAGGGGAACCGCCCATTTTCTGGAACACAAAATGTTTGCGAAACCATTCGGAGATTCCTTCGAACTTTTTTCGGATGTGGGTGCAAACGCAAACGCATATACCGGTTACAATCACACCGGATATGTATTTACCTGTGCCGAGAAATTCGGAGAAGCTCTTGATATACTGCTTGAAACTGTCACCACCCCCTATTTTACAGATGAAAATGTAAAAAAAGAGATGGGAATAATAAAGCAGGAAATTGATATGCTTCATGACAGTCCTTCAAACAGGTGCTATTACAATCTGCTTGAATGTCTGTTTGAAAACCATCCGATAAAGGAAGAAATAGCCGGAACGGAATCATCTATCTCAAAGATAACACCTGATATACTTTATCTGTGCCACGAAGCTTTCTATTCTGCCGGGAACTCTGTTTTGTGCTGTTGCGGAGATATAGATGAGGACGATGTCGCAAAAATTGTTGCAAAACACTTTAAGAAAAATGAGTCTTCCCTTCCGGAACGCTATCCGTATCCTGAAAAGTATGAAACCGTAAAACCGTTTTTCAGAGAAAAAATGTCCGTTTCAATGCCTATATTCTGTCTCGGAATAAAAGACAGACCCGTAACACTTTCGGGAAAAGAATTACTCAGGCACTCCCTTGCCTGTGAGATTATCGCGGATGTCCTCTCTTCCCGTTCCGGTGATTTTTTCCTCCGGCTTTATTCAGAGGGGCTGATAAACAGTACTTTTGATTCCGATGTCATGAGAGACCGGGAATTCGGTGTATTCTCTTTTTCCGGTGAATCGGACAGACCTGAAAAGGTCATAGAAGAGATCAAAACGGAACTTGAACACCTGAAAAAGCGCGGAGTAACGCAAAAAGAATTTCTCCGGGCAAGGAATAATAACTACGGGTACTATGTCAGCAGTTTCGATAACTGCGAAAACCTTGCCTCTGAGCACCTTTACGCATATTTCGACGGGCTTACGCCGTTTGATACGCTTGATTGCTATAACGAGCTGGACCTTGACTTTATAAACTCAAGGCTCGAATATTTTGACATAAGCAAATTGGCTTATTCCATCATAGACAAGGAGGACCGAGATGATAAACACTGTTAGTTTTGACAAGCTTGGCATACACGATATCGTACTGAACAGGGTTGCTATATCGAATATTTTCGGTACGGGACTCGATGTATACTGGTATGCAATAATAATTACCGCAGGACTTGTGCTTGCGATGCTTTTCGGAATGAAACACGCAAAGGATGTAGGTCTGAACGCAGATAATATTCTTGATGTAGTGATCTTCGGCGTTCCCTGTGCGCTGATCGGTGCAAGACTTTATTACGTTATATTTGAAGCGGATCAGTTCCACAGTTTCACGGATATCATAAATATCCGCAAAGGCGGGCTTGCCATTTACGGCGGGCTTATAGCCGGATTGATCGTAGGCCTTGTTTACAGTAAAGTAAAAAAGATCAACGTACTTGCCCTTTTTGATATCGCCTGCATGGGGTTTTTCATCGGACAGAGTATCGGTCGTTGGGGAAACTTTGTGAACGCGGAGGCCTTTGGCGGAGTCACTGATCTGCCCTGGGGAATGTCTATCAACGGTGGCGCGCCGGTACACCCAACCTTCCTGTATGAATCTCTTTGGAATCTTGTAGGGTTTATACTTGCATATATTTATCTTAAGAAACTCAGAAAGGAAAACGGAGAGATATTTTTCTTTTACCTTGCCTGGTACGGCGCCGGAAGGGCTTGGGTAGAGGGTCTGAGAACCGACAGTCTCTGGCTCGGAGGCATTCGTGTTTCACAGCTTGTCGCAGGGGTTTCATTTATAATCGGAACTACCCTGATCATTCTTGTACGTACCGGAGTATGGGGTAAAATTATGAACAGATTCCGCAAGGATACCCCCGCATATGCTCCTGTTTTCAGCGACAGGGCAGCTACTGATTCCGAAGTTACGGATATGGATCCGGAAAACAAACCCGACTCCGGAAAGTAATCCTACAATAATACATTAAAAAGCCCTCATGCAGCAGAATGTACTGTATGAGGGCTGAAAGTTTTATTGCTTACAGTTTTCAAAAAGCATTGCATATTGTTTTATACCTGTGTCAGGTATCGTTGAAATATCTACTGTTTTGAACCCGAATTTGTTATATATCGCAACATTCACCGTCTTGTGAGTTTCGAGATACAGCCGGGTATTATAAGTTTTAAGCGTGCCAAGAACCGGTCTCAGAAGCTTCGAGCCTATTCCCCGTCTCTGCATTTTCGGATCGACAACGAAGCACATACAGTACCAGGTTTGCTGAGTCAGGAATCTCTTTTTAATTTTTTCGCAGTTCATTTCGTAATTTACTGAACGAAATAAATGGCTGAATCCGAAATATCTTATCAACCCAAACCCGCCATTGAGCAGAAAGCGGATGGCAGGCTCAGATTTTAACTGCGGCGGAAACAGGATCAAAAGGCTGCTGATGCTGCTATCCGTTGACAGGATTATACATTTATCATATATTGCATTCAGAATGCAGTAAAAATACCTCCAGTCGTCAGGACCTTCACTTTTCCCTCCAAGAAGGTAACGTATCGACGGATCATCGGAAAAGGCTTCTGCCATAATTTTTGAGCATGCCGGAAGATCTGTTTTGTCAAGTGAGTTTTCAAAAAAGTCAAAAAGCAGTGATAGAAACTCTCTACCACTGCCCGATAATTATGTATATTGTTTTCTTGAATCAGATTAAAATCACGTCATATTCCGGAATTTGTCCAGCAGCTGTCTGAAATACTCCGGAGGAGCGCTTTCGAATTCCATGTATTCTCCGCTTACAGGATGTATAAAACCTATTTTCCGTGCATGCAGACATTGTCCGTGAAGACCGTATCTCTCAGCGTCTTTATTCCGGGGAGCGTAAACCGGATCCCCGAATACAGGATGTCCTTTGAATGCGGAATGTACACGTATCTGATGGGTACGGCCGGTTTCAAGCACATATCTTACAAGCGAGTAGCCGGGATACTCTTCAAGAACTTCATAGTGTGTAACCGCATTTTTAGAATTTTTATCGGTTACCGCCATCTTTTTTCTGTCTACAGGATGTCTGCCAATAGGGAGATCTACAACTCCGCACTTTTCCTTAAAATGACCGACCACGATCGCTATGTATTCTCTGGTAAGCGAATGGGCTTTTATCTGTTCCGAAAGGGAAACGTGTGCCCGATCGGATTTTGCAACAAGGAGAAGACCGCTGGTGTCCTTGTCTATACGATGAACTATTCCGGGACGAAGAACTCCGTTTATTCCGGAAAGAGACGTACCGCAGTGAGCCATCAGCGCATTTACGAGGGTGCCGTCTTCATTTCCGGCAGCCGGGTGCACAACCATTCCCTGGGGTTTGTTTACCACAAGAAGATCGTCATCTTCATACACAATATCCAAGGGGATTTGCTGAGCAACAACATCAAGGACCACGGGTTCAGGTTTTTCAAAAGAAACGCAATCCCCGTCGCAAACTTTATAGTTCTTCTTTTCAACCTTTCCGTTTACAGTCACCGATCCGGATTCTATAACAGACACCGCAGCCGAACGGCTCATTTCTGTCCGTTCGGCTAAAAAAGAATCTATTCTCTTTCCCGCATCAGCTGCGGAGACGGTAAGGATCATTTAAAGATGTCCCCTTTTTTGAAAAGAAAAACGCAGATGAAAAGTGCACAGCCGCAGGTTATAAATATGTCCGCAACGTTGAAAACCGCGAAATTGATCAGTGTAAAGTCAAACATATCCACAACAAAGCCGCGCATGATACGGTCAATCAGGTTTCCGAGACCACCTATACCTACAAACAGCAGCGAGTATTCCGCCACCGTATTCTTCAGCATACCTTTTCCGAGAACAATACAGATAAGAACTATAATTATTCCGGTAACTACAGAAAAAAACCAGATTTTGCCCTCAAGTATGCTGAATGCCGCACCGGTATTCTCCCGGTATGTCAGGTGAAATACTCCGTCCCACAACCGGATCTGCCCTAACGGTCTGAGTTTTGTATAAGCCCAGAATTTGGTAAGCTGGTCCGCAACCAGGCCCAGGGCGCAAAGTATCACATAGGACAGAATTTTCAGGGGTTTTCCGTGGGTTACGGGGTGACTGTTTTCCGTCATATACCCTTTACCACAGAGGCGCATCTTGCGCATAGAGTGGGATGCTCGGCGTCTTTGCCGACTTCCGCAGAGAAGCACCAGCAACGTTCGCACTTATTCCCGCCGGCGACCTCAACCGTGACATTGGCACCCTTGAAATGTTCACAGGGTTTTCCCTCGCTGCCCTTTTTAATGACAACATCGGAAACAATGAACATGGTCTTGAGTAACTCAAGCTTGTCGGAAAGCGCGGCATAAGCTTTGTCATCACAGTACAAAGTAACGGCTGCCTCAAGAGGTTTGCCGATAAGTTTTGCGTTCCTTGCTTCTTCAAGTACAAGATTTACGTCATCACGGAGAGCGACCAGAGTTCCGAGATCATACATTGTATTCTCGTCCAGGGCATACTCATCGTAAGCATCTACCATGGAGTTGAACATAACGTTTTCAGCATCGTCACTGCTTCTGTGAGGCATGGCGTGCCAGATCTCATCCGAAGTAAAGCAGAGTATGGGAGCAAGCATTCTGACCATCGCATCAAGTATGAGGAACATTGCGGTCTGCGCACTCCTGCGACGGAGGCCGTCCCTGGAGTCACAGTACAAAGTATCCTTGATAACGTCAAGGTAGAAATTGGACATATCGACAACACAGAAGTTACGGATAGCATGATATACGATGTGATATTCGTAATTCTCATATGCCTGTTTCACACGTCCGATAAGGTCATTGAGTCTTGTAACAGCCCAACGGTCAAGTATATCCATTTTATCCGCCGGAACAAGGTCATCAGCGTTGAAGCCGTTGAGGTTTCCGAGGATATACCTTGCGGTATTTCTGATCTTCAGATAAGCCTGCGAGAGCTGTTTAAATATAGGATCGGATACACGTACATCTGCTCTGTAGTCAGAAGACGCAACCCAAAGACGAAGAACATCCGCACCGTACTGCTTAATGATCTCTTCGGGGGCAATGGAGTTACCGAGGGATTTGTGCATAGCTTTACCCTCACCATCAACAACCCACCCGTGGGTCAGAACGGTTTTATACGGAGCCCTTCCGCCACCTGCACCGACAGCGGTAAGCATTGAGGATTGGAACCAGCCTCTGTACTGATCGGCACCCTCGAGGTAAAGATCGGCAGGCCACTTCATATCAGGATTGTTTTCCAGGACCGCATAGTGAGAAGAACCGGAATCAAACCAACCGTCAAGAGTATCCGTTTCCTGGGTGAATACCTTTCCTCCGCAATGGGGGCATCTGAAGCCTTCGGGAAGGATCTGATCGGAAGTTTTGAGATACCAGGAGTTGGAACCTTCGGCAGCAAAAAGCTTTGAAACAGCATCAATTGTTTCATCGGTGCAAACAGGCTTGCCGCAATCGGAGCAGTAGAACACGGGAATAGGCAATCCCCAATGTCTCTGTCTTGAAATGCACCAGTCAGCACGCTCCTGGATCATCTGCGCAATACGCTCGCCGCCCCATTCGGGAATCCATTCAACGTCTTTGCAGGCGGCAACGGCCTGATCCTTGAATGCCTCAACGGAGCAGAACCACTGAGGTGTAGCCCTGAAAATAATCGGATTCTTGCAACGCCAGCAATGGGGATAGGTATGAACAATCTCTTCCGAAGCAAAAAGAGCACCGGAAGTTTTCATATCGGCAAGAATCACCTTATTGGATTCATCATAGCGGAGTCCGGCATAAGGACCGGCGTCTGAAGTCTGATATCCCCTGTCATCAACCGGAACGACCATATCCATTTTATATCTGCGGCAGGTCTGATAGTCATCCGCACCGAAACCGGGAGCGGTGTGAACGCAACCTGTGCCGCTGTCCATGGTAACATAGTCAGCAAGGACCACGAGACTCTTACGGTCAAGGAAAGGATGCTGAGCTGTCATATACTCAAATTCGGAACCGTTCATCGACCCCGCGATCTCGTATTCATCAACACCGCCGGCAGCCATGGTTTTTGCAACAAGGGCGTCCGCAAGGATATACATGTCTCCGGAGGATGTTTTGACAATATCATATTTTTCAGCGGGATTCAGAGCAATGGCCAGGTTTCCGGGCAGTGTCCAGGTAGTGGTCGTCCAGATAACGAAGTACATTCTGGAAACATCACCGAAAGCGGAAAGCTTTCCTTTGTCATCGCTTACCCCGAATTTTACGTAAATAGAGGTACAGGGATCATCCTTATACTCAATTTCGGCTTCAGCAAGGGCAGTTTCATCGTTGGGGCACCAGTAAACGGGTTTCAGCCCCTTGTAAATATATCCCTTCTTGTACATTTCCCCGAAAACCCGGACCTCGCGGGCTTCAAAGGAGGGGTTCATCGTCAGATACGGATTTTCCCAATCCGCAAGCACACCGAGGCGAATAAACTCGTTTCGCTGGATATTCACGTAATTCTGCGCAAATTCACGGCAAGCCTCACGGAATTCGGGAATAGACATTTTTTTACGGTCAAGTTTATTCTTCTTGATTATTGCGCTTTCAATAGGCATACCGTGGTTATCCCAACCGGGTATGTAAGGTGCTCTGTATCCCGAAAGGTTCTTATAGCGGTTTACAAAGTCCTTTAAAACCTTATTCATCGCCGTACCCATATGAATGTCGCCGTTGGAAAACGGAGGTCCGTCATGAAGGACGTAGGTAGGTTTGGTTCTGTTCTTTTCCTGCAGGGTCTTATATACTTTCTGCTGATTCCACCTTGCAAGGAACTCGGGCTCCCTTTGCGGAAGCCCTGCTCTCATAGGAAAGTCTGTTTTTGGCAGATTAAGTGTCTGGTTGTAATCCATTGCTGTTTGATTGCTCCTCTTCTGTTTCCTTATCTTACAGTAAACAGCGATTTATTCATCGTCGTCATCATCGTAATAATCGTCATCTTCATCATCGTCATCGTCGTCGAAATCGTCATCATCATCTTCGTCACGATGCTTTTTACCGAAAAGACCGCCTTTTTTCTTACCGAACAGGGATTTTTTCTCTCCCCTGTCAAACAGTCCCTTGAGAACGGAGTCCTTCTCGTCATCCTCTTCGTCCTCATCATCATCGTCTTCCTCATCCTCTTTTTCAGCGGACTTTGCAAAACGCTGGGACCTCTTGGGTGTATACTCTTCGGGCTCTTCCTCCTCGGTATCGGATTCTTCCTCGGAAGGTTCCTCCTCGTGTTCCGGCTCAGTGTGGTCTAGTTTGACATTTACAGGAGTCATAAGCACGGTATCTCCGGCGTCCAGATCAAAACCGGCAAGAATATCATCTACGGATTTATCGGTTTCCGCCTGAACGTCATCATCCGCAACAGTATCGTTTTCGGATTCTGCGGTATGAACATCGGCGACATCGGAGGTTGCGGCCTCAAGAACTCCAAGGGTCTCGGACTTGGCAATATCGTCCGAAGTTTTTATCGTGGGGATCTCAGAGATAAGTTTTACATGATTTTCATATATGGCAAGAAGCTTGGATTTGAAATCTTCAACTTCAGCGGTAAGGGTAGACTTTACCTTCTGCTGATGTTCAGCCTCCTGTTTGGCGGTTTCAATAAGTTTCTTTGCATAATCCTGAGCATCGAAAACGAGCTTATCTGCCTTTTTGCGGGCGTCTGCCAGGACATCGTCACGGCTCTTCTGGGCGTTGATCTGTGAAAACTTATACTTATCCTGTTCGGACTTGTACTCCTCGATCTTCTCATTGAGAGCTATGACCTTTTTGGTCAGAGCTTCTTTTTCGCTGAGCATTCTGGAATAATCGGAGTAGATCGCATCCAGGAAATCATCAACTTCCTCGGGCTTGTATCCACCGACTTTCGCTTTTCCGAATTCCTTGGTCTCAATATCTTTTGGTGTTAACATTTCGGCACCTCTCAGTTAAAATATTTCAATACTAACAGATAACTTGTTTAATGATCAAAGGTCTATCTCGTCGAAAATATCGCCGGAGATCTCCAATCCGCCGGGAATGATTAGAAACGTATGAACTGCAACCTTCTTGACCTGACCGTTAAGAGCATACGCAACGCCGCTGAGAAAATCCACGAATCTTCTGGTATCCTGAGCAACAAGTTCCAGATTCAGTATTACGGTCTTGCGATTAAGCAGATGATCAGCAATTTCCATAAGCTCATCCCTGCGTTCCGGCTTTACCAGAACAAACTGGGGTTTCGGCCTGCTGAGATCTTCAGGCTCATCGGGATCCTGATATCCAGCAGGGACAATGTTATCTTCTTCGGAGTAATCCTCAGGTTCATCATTCCAAAGTTTTTTCAATATACTCATAGCTTCTTCCTTCCTGCTCAGAATTAACTGAAAATAAACGTTCCGACACGGACCATCGTCGCGCCGTTGGCAACGGCATCCTCAAAATCTCCGGACATTCCCATGGACAGGATGTCCATATCCACACCCGGTGGGCATATCTGCCCTGCTTTCAGGAAAAGCTCATGCATATCCCTGTAATACTTTTCCTTCTTTTCTATAGGCATTATAGCCATAAGCCCCTTAACCCGGACATTTCCGAGACCGGAGGCAAGTGTAAGCATTTCCGGAAGCTCCTGTTCCGTCATTCCGAATTTCGTCTGTTCGTGCGCAATATTGACCTGGAGAAGTACATCCTGAATTTTTCCGACTTTCGCCGCACAACGGTCAATCTCCGTCAGAATATGAGCCGTATCAACAGACTGTATAAGATCGGCGGACTTCACCGCATCCATGGCTTTATTAGACTGAAGATGCCCTATAAGATGTATCACTGCCGGATTTATATCCGGAAGTTTCTGAAGCAAATGCTGTACACGGTTTTCTCCGATATCCGTTATTCCACAGGATAAAACGGTGTTTATCTGTTCCGGTGTACGGAACTTTGTCACGGCAACTATTTTTATGTCTCTGCCGTCGGAATTCGCGGCGGCTATTCTCTGCTTCAATTCGGAAATTCGCTGGGAAATCATAAACCGAGCCTCAATTTGATACATTAACGACTTTACCGTCGAAAAGGTCTTTGCCGCCTATAACCACGGTATCTTTACTCATAAGCACGCGGGAACCGGAATTGCTCTTTGTCTCGATAATGGAGATATTTTCAGTTGAATACAAAAGGTTGACGGGTTTGAATATAACCCTCTGTCCGGAAAGAACATAGACCCCCTGCTCACCGTCCTTGACGCGGATAGCCGCGGTGTCAACCTGAAAACCGGTATAGGTCTTTATGACCATACGGCATTTCTCTTTTCGGAGGGTAAACAAGTCGCCGAACATGGTATTGCAGGAAAAAGTCACAGCGGTTTTCCCGTCTTCGCTTTTTGAGATATAATCGACATTTGCGAGGATCTTCTTGCTTCCGACCAGATCAATGTCGAATTCCAGATTGACCTTTTTCCCCACGGAAAGAAGCGTTGCGGAAGACGAATCCATCAAAGCACAGAACTTCCAGTTCGGTTCACTCTGCATTTTCCCTACATAGTTAACGGGAATTTCGGAGGCAGGTTTTGAAGCCAGCCTGTAGTAGTCCGAAACGGTCAGATCAACATAATCCGAACTCCGGAGATATTCGTAGCCGTCAAAACCGGAATAAAAATATCCGGCAATAGGAGCGTAGAGCTGGGTGTCACGGCCGCTTCCCGAGGATAAAGTCCTGAGACGTCTGGTATATTCAGCAAGTTCACTCTCAAAAACGGATGTCCCGTCAAAAAGCATCTGACGGCGGTTCAAAGCGATCTGAACTTCGGAATAGAGATCCGGCATGGACGTAAAATCCATACCGTCGGAACCGTTAAGAGCCTTAAGAATCCTGTTTTTTATATTATCTTCGGTCGTAACGATATTGTATCGGTTGTTTTTGCCGAGACTGTCTTCAAGTTCGGATATTTTTCTTCCGAGTCTTACCGCTTCCCGTTTTGATTCAGAATCAAGTGAATCCGAACTGCAAACGGCATAAACAGAGTTTTTTCCGACCCTGTCCCCATTCTCGACCGAATAGCTTATACTGACAAAGTTCTTGTTGGAAACAAGCAAAACTTCATCCCGCAGTACAAAACCTTCGACGGTAACATATTCATCGTAAGAAACGATATCTATCACCTGTCCCGTAATATCATCGGTAAAGAAAGAAGGAATCGTGCTGAACGCAAAATACATTACGATGATCGCGGCAATGACATAGAAACCGATCTTAAAGACTCTGGAGTCCATCAGACGTTAGTAAAAACGTTGATATTCTTCGAAGGAATAACCGTAGAGATAGCATGCTTGTACACCATCTGAGATTTCCCTTCGCTTTCGATAATCACAACATAAGTATCAAATCCCTTTACAACGCCCCTTATCTGAAAGCCGTTGGTGAGGAACATCGTAATGAACATTTTTTCCTTACGGGCAACGTTCAGAAAAAGCTCCTGCAGATTGATATTCTTGTTTTTCGCGGTCTCCTCGGTAACGGGAGCCGTAGTCTGAATGTTTTCTTCCATGGTTAATTAACCTCCAAAGTATCAGGGTCTGGTACGTTCCGGCGGTTCCGCAGTCACGGAGCACACCCGAGTTTTATCCTTTAAGAATCAGATTACCCATACTATTAATTACCATTATTATACCACAAAAAAGAGATTAAATCAATAGCATAGGTTGAAAATGCTTCCAATGTCTTAATTCTTTATAAATTTAGATATAATTTGTTCGCACTTTTTTAACATTTCTTCATGACTGATTTCATCATTGTTCATCCAAATTATATCTTTATCCCGTCTGAACCACGTTAACTGCCGCTTTGCGTAATGACGGCTGTCTTTTTTGATCTGTTCCTTTACGGAATCTATGTCCGTCTCTCCGTTCAGATACGGTTCAAACTGTTTGTAGCCTATGGCCTGTCTTGCCGTGCGCGACAGGCTGCCGAATCCTAAATCCGAAATCTCTCCGACAAGTCCACGGTCAAACATTTCATCAACGCGGTCATTGATTGAACCGTAAAGCAACTGACGGTCAGCAAAACTCAGCCCGAACTTCAGGAACTCATAAGGAGACTCACTCTTCGATTCCCTGTTCAGCTGCCCTATAGTCTTTCCCGTTGCCCGATAGACCTCAAGGGCCCGGATAATGCGCTTTATGTCATTATCATTCAAAGAAGCATAGGATTCCGGATCTATCTCTTCAAGAAGTTTCTTTACCGCGGCTCCCCCGTTTTCCCTCGCAACAGAATTAAGGTACTCCCTGTATTCCGGGTCCGGAGATTCCTCGGAGAGGCTGACGTTCTCGGTAAAACTTGAGACATAAAGCCCGGTCCCGCCCACCAGGAACGGCAATTTTCCCCGGGAAATAATTTTCTCAGCGCATTCACGGGCAAGACGAAGATAGTCGGCAAGACTGAAATCCTGCTGAGGGTCCACAACATCAATCATATGGTGCGGAACCCCTTCCATCTGCTCAGGGGTGACTTTGGCCGTACCTATATCCATTCCCCGGTAGATCTGCATTGAATCCGCAGAGATTATCTCTCCGTCAAATTTTTTCGCAAGAGCTACCGAGAGGCTTGTTTTTCCGCATGCCGTAGGACCGACGATCACTATGACTTTGCTTTTCATCAGACGATCCTCTTGAACTGTTTTTCTATGGCACGTTCGGTGAGCACAAAAGTTATGGGGCGACCGTGCGGACAGTATTTCAGTTTTTCACGATTTTCAAAATACGTCTTTACAAGAGCTTCCCGTTCCGTGTCCGATGTTACGTTTCCGCTCTTAATTGAAGCTTTACAGGCAATTGAGTAAAGGAACTTGTCAAACAGTTCCTTCGCGGAAAGATCCCGGCTCTTTTTTATCACGGCATATTCCGAAAGTACGGAATCCACATCGTCTATATCGATCAGTGACGGGATGCTTCTTACGGCTATCTCTCCGCCGAAATCCTCCACATCTATTCCTGCAGAAAGCAATTCTCCCCTGTTTTCGAGAATAATCTGAGACTCCACAGCACCGATCCGGCACAGTTTTGGGGCAAGCAATGTCTGGACTTCGACCTCACGTGTTCGGAGTTTTTCAAAATTCATTCTCTCGTGCAGAGCGTGCTTATCTATGAAAAGAAGTTCATTGACGTCAGTGCCGAAGACCTCAACTATGATGTATGTATTAAAGGCTTCACCGGTTATTCTGTAATCGGGAACGGAGCCGTCATCAAAAAGCTTTGTTTCAGGTTCTTTAACTGTTTCTTCTTTCCGGGGCTGCTGTTCCGGTGACGAGTTATAATCCATTGGGATCAGAGGTGACGCAAGACCTGCATTGAAAAGATCCGGCACTGCCCTGAAACTGTCTTCTTTCCCGGATCGAAGTGACGGTTCGGGGACAGATTCTCTTTTCTCACCGGATACAGGGTTAATGGGGATTTGCTTATCCGAAACGGGCGGTACGGGAGGGAAAGATTCAATCTGATCCCATGCCTTCGGAGCATCCTTGTAGTCTATAACGGTCCATCCGCTGACGGTACGGACCTCTTTAATTTTCTTTTCCGGGACGTTCTCAGGCGAAATATTTACATTTACAGTGGCTTTTCTTTCCGGTATCCCGAGAACCTCCGCCGCGGCCTTCTTAGCCTTCCCGAATTCCACTTCCGCCAAGGCTGAATCCTTGTTCAGAGCATCCCTGATGCCCCGGCACAACACGTCGCAAATAAGCTTCTCATCGGAAAACTTGATTTCAAGCTTGCTGGGGTGAACGTTGATATCCACGGCGGAAGGGTCTATGTGCAGCATAAGAACACAGCAGGGATAGCGTCCGATCATTATGCTGTTGCGGTAGACCGATTCAAATGCCGACTGAAGCGCCCTTGAACGGACGACCCTTCCGTTGACAAAAAACACCTGATAATTCCGGTTAGGTCTGCTTGACAGAGGTTTCCCTGTGAATCCGTTCACACCTATCGTTCCGTCTTCAAAACTTACCGGAAGCATGGAGTCGCAGAACTCTTTGCCGTAGACACTGAAAAGTGTCTGGAACTCATTTCCGTTGCCCGGGGTGAAGAGTTTTTGTACTCCGTTGACAAAGTACGAAAAGGATATCTGAGGTTCGGAAAGAGCGAGCTTTTCTATGAAATATGTAATATGCCCGGTCTCTGTCATCTCACTTTTAAGAAATTTCAGTCTCGCAGGGGTATTGAAAAACAGGTCCTTTACTTCAATAAGAGTCCCCTCCGCACATCCGGCGACCGTATCAGAAACGGTTTTTCCACCTTCTATGCAGAGACAAATCCCCTCATCTGACCCTTTTTCCTTTGTCAGCAGTTTGACCCTGGAAACTGCGCTGACGGAAGGAAGAGCTTCCCCCCTGAACCCCAGAGTACGGATATTGAAAAGGTCCGCTTTAGTCGAAATCTTGCTTGTGGCATGTTTCAGAAATGCCTTACGGGCATCGTCAGCAGACATTCCGCAGCCATTATCGGTTATTTTTATACTCTTGACACCGCCGCCGTAGATCTCAACCCGGATCTTTGTCGCCCCGGCATCGATGGAGTTTTCCACCAGTTCCTTGACAACGGACGCAGGCCTTTCAATAACTTCACCGGCAGCAATCAGATCCGAAACCTCCGGATCAAGAAGATTTATTCTCGACATAAAAACCTCCCTTCATCAGCCGTCTATGGCTTTTGCCTTTTTTGTAAGGTCGTAAAGTGTGTTCATAGCTTCAATCGGAGTAAGAACGGTCGCATCAATATTTTTCACCTGCCGCAAAAAATCATCCTTTGCGGTATCCGTAAATGATATCTGCCCGTCATCGTAGTTTTCGTGAACTGCAGTGGCTGGGGAACCTGATACCGCAGGAGATTCGGCTTCAATCTCAGTCAGTATCTGTTCGGCCCTCTTTATGACCCTTTCATTTACTCCGGCAAGGCGAGCGACATCAATACCATAACTGTCATCAGTCCCGCCGCGGACGATCTTTCTCAGAAAAACTATTTCTTTTCCGTTCCTTCGGGCGGCAACATTGTAGTTTTTTACGCCTTCGAGTTTTTCTTCCATTTTTACAAGTTCATGATAATGCGTGGCGAACAGGGTTTTTGCACATATCCTGTCATTGACGTATTCAAGCACCGACTGAGCTATGCTCATACCGTCAAAAGTGCTTGTTCCGCGCCCGATCTCATCGAAAACGATAAGGCTCTTCCTTGTGGCATTTTTCAGTATATATGCAACCTCACTCATTTCGACCATGAATGTGGAACGTCCGGTGGAAAGGTCGTCCGAGGCTCCGACCCGTGTGAATATTTTGTCAACAACACACATACGGGCATCCTGAGCCGGAACAAAAGATCCTATCTGAGCCATGAGAACGATAAGCGCAACCTGACGCATATAAGTAGATTTACCCGCCATATTCGGTCCGGTAATAACAAGAGTCTTGTCAGTTGTCGTATTCATACATGTGTCATTGGCCACAAAAAGCTCATCAGTAAGCACATCTTCAACAACCGGATGTCTTCCGCCCCGGATCTCAATTCCGTCACCCGTTGTCATTTCCGGTTTGACATAGTTATTCTTCACCGCCGTTTCAGCCAAGGAACACAGTGTGTCAAGAATCCCCACAGCTCTGGCTGCGGTTTTGATCTGTTCTATGTAACCGGTGACTGTTCCCACTATCTGTTCAAACAGATCATTCTCTATCTGAACCATCCTTTCGGATGCGGACAGAAGTTTTGTTTCCAGTTCCTTGAGTTCCGGTGTGATGAATCTTTCCCCGTTCACGAGAGTCTGTTTGCGGATGTAATTATCGGGAACTCCGGAAAGATTTGAGTTGGAGACTTCAATATAGTATCCGAAGACTTTGTTGTATCTGATCCTGAGGTTCTTGATACCGGTACGTTCTTTTTCCGCAGTTTCGATACCCATTATGACATTTTTCGTATTGTCATGCAGCTGCCTGAGTTCGTCCAGTTCGCTGTTGAATCCTTCACGGATAAAACCTCCCTCCCGGATAATTGCCGGAGGATCATCCTTTATTGCCGCAGAAAGCAATGACGTAACCGCCGAATGATCGCCGAGTTGCACGGTTATCTCGTCCAGGAGAGAATTGTCAAAGGTTCCGGTAATACTGCGGACCTCCGGAAGCTGTTGCAGGGAGGCACAGAGGCCCAGAAGATCCCGTGGATTTACGGATCCGTAAACGATCTTGGATACAAGACGTTCAATATCTTTTATCCTGCCCAGTACCGAAAGGAGCTGGGATCTTTCTATATTATTCACAAAGAGCTTTTCAACAGCATTCTGCCTTCTGAGTATTTCAGGGACGGAGACTAAGGGTTTTTCAATAAATTTACGCAGAGTCCGTGCGCCCATAGCGGTCCGCGTGCGATCCAGCACCCCGAGAAGTGAGCCGTGCTTTTCTTTTGTCCGCGCGTTTTCTGTCAGTTCAAGACTCCGCCATGTGGCAGAATCTATATCCATATACCGGGAAGAATCCATAAATTCGATCCGGTCAAGATTGAATACATCTTTGAATTGTGTCTTGCGTATGTAATCCGACAAAAAGCCAAGACACAGCACCGCAGTTACAGGGCATTTGTCCCGAATATCGGCAGCTTTAAGGCATTCATTTCCGTACTTCCGGTAAACGTCGTCACTTTCCGGAGAATCGCAGGCCGTAACCATGCAATTGGCATTCGCTGAGGTGAACGCGTTAATTCCGGGGTTGACCGAGAGGTCAAAATTAGTATAGATTTCCTTGGGTGAAAATGAAGAAAACTCATTGAGTACGGAACCGTCAGAGGGTTCATACTCCTTCGTGACAAGGACCTCACCGGTTGAGATGTCGGCAAAGCAGTACACGACCTTCCCGGAGGCGGAAAAGGCCGCAACAACATAACTGTTTTTGGTGGAATCAAGCATTGACGGATCCGTGACCATTCCTGGAGAAACGACACGGACTATTTTTCTCTCATTGACTTCGTTGGTTACGGGGTCCTTTATCTGCTCACAAACAGCAACCCTGTATCCCTTTGAAACAAGGCGGGCGATATATCCGTCGACGCTGTGAAAGGGTACTCCGCACATCGGCGCACGTTCCTCGAGTCCGCAATCACGTCCGGTAAGTGTAATGTCAAGTTCTTTGCTTGCTACGATGGCATCCTCAAAGAATAACTCATAGAAGTCCCCCAGCCGATACATCATCAGTGCATTTTTGTACTGTTTTTTCATTTCGCAGTACTGCTGCATCATCGGGGATAACGTGTTCGCCATTCTCAAGCCCCTTTCATTGCTTCTTTTTACTGCGGATCAGTGGCATCCGCCGCATGAGGAACAGTTGCCGCTGCAACCGGACTGAGTTTCTTCGCCGGTTATGGAATAATTAATGACAGCAACCACATTTTTGACTATCGAATCAAATTTTTCTTTTTCCGCAAAGAATTCCTTCATTGTCGGATTTTCAACGGCTTTCATATAGGCCTGACGTGCCTCCTCCTGAAGTCTTGCGATCGTCGCATCATCTTTGGAGTCGCCTTTGTCAATTTCATTGGAAAGAGCAAGCTTTTTCAGGTTGAACTCTCCTATTATAGCCTGAAGCTCCGAGTCTGTGTTATACTTTTCCTTAGCCTTCTCATATGAGGAGAACTCTTCGGTTTCCCTGAGAAGCTGCCCGATCTGTTTAGCAAGTTCTATAATCTGATCCATTTTTCGTTTCCTTTTCCGTTTTATTCCGCGTTTCCGAACAGAGCCCAATTTGAAGCCCTGTCAATCTTCACGTCGGTGAATTGCCCCGGAGCCTTGCCGCTGTCCGGGAAGTTTACTATTATGTTTGTATCCGTTCTGCCTGTTTGCGTGGTGTGCGTATCGTCGGTGTATCCTTCAATAAGTACTCTCTCAGTATTTCCGACAAAACGTCGGTTATTCCGTTCCGAAAGCTCCACCTGAAGCTTCACAAGCCGGTCAAACCGACTGTGTTTCACGTCATCCGGGATCTGGGGCATTTCCGCCGCAGGCGTACCCTTCCGCATTGAGTATATAAACGTATAGAGACCGCCGAACCCGACTTTTTCTATAAGAGACAGCGTATCCTCGAAATCCTCTTCCGTTTCCGTCGGAAAACCGACTATAACATCACTGGTCAGTACCAGACCCTTTATCTTTGAAGCCGCATACTCTGTAAGGGAAATATAGTCGTCACGGGTATATCTTCTGTTCATCAATGTCAGGATCCGGTCGCTTCCGGACTGAAACGGTAAATGCAGATGTTTGCATACCTTCTCACAGTCGGCGACGGTGTCGATAAGTTCCTTTGTCGCATCCTTTGGATGGGATGTCATGAATCTTATTCTGAAATCCCCGTCCAGCGCATTAATGTCCCGGAGTAACCGGGCGAAATTATATCCGTCAGCCCTGCCCTTGCAATAGGAATTGACATTCTGCCCCAGCAGGGTGATATCCTTATACCCCTCTGAAACAAGTTGCCGGACTTCGGAAATGACACTTTCGGGTTCCCGGCTTCTTTCCCTGCCCCTGACATAGGGAACGATACAGTAAGAGCAGAAATTATTGCAACCGTACATGACGGAAACCCAGGCTTTGAAGCTGTTCCCCCGATGTATGGGAGTGTTCTCCGCCACAAGACCGTTGATCTGTTCCGTGTCGGAAATTCTCTGCCCCGTAGTAAGGACTTTACAGAGGTTTTCCGGGAAACGGTGCATTACCTGCGTACCGAAAACAAGGTTGACGTGTCTGTATTTCTTCAGTACTTCTTCGGCAAGTCCAGGCTGCTGCATCATACATCCGCAAAGTGCTATTACGAGCGAGGGCTTCAGTCTTTTATAGGCAACAAGAGCTCCGAGCTTTCCGAAAACTCTCTGTTCGGCGTGATCTCTTACGGCACATGTGTTGAACAGAATAAAATCAGCATCCTCCTCGGACAGACACGGCTCATACCCCATCCGGTCAAGCATTCCGCTGATACGCTCCGTATCATTTTCATTCTGCTGACAGCCGAATGTACGGCAAAGATATTTACGGGATGTCCCCGTGGATTCCCTGTACTGAAGATTCAATGCCCTGACTTTCTGTATGTATTCACTCTGCTCCGCATCCAAAGCAAAATCCAAATATATTTCCGACATCTGTTATTCTCCCTGAAACGACATACAGTTATATTATAATACAAAAACCGTGGTTTGTAAATAACTTTCTTGAAATTAACATCGAAAATTATATAATTTTTGTGTTTTTTTGGATTTTTGCTTTACAAACGGAATAAATGATGCTATAATATCAATATGTAGCGTTAACGGACAGTGAGGTACAAGGATATGTTCAGAAAAGATATTGAACCGGATTGCCGCTGGTGCAGATACGGCTATGTCACCGTTGAAGAAGATGTATGTCTCTGCGATAAATGCGGCGTAATATCCAGGCCCACAGGATGCCGGAAGTTCGTTTACGACCCGCTGAAAAGAATTCCTCAGCCCAAAAAGGTCCCCGAGTCTGAGTTTTCGGCGGAAGATTTTTCGATAGAGTAATTTTTTTGGATATAAGGAGAGTATTACAGTGAAAGGCACACTTCAGTTCAACACCAAGTATCTCAGACAGTTCGTCTCTGAGGAAGAGTTTCAGGCAATGAAGCCCTTTGTTGCCGCGGCGCACGATCTTATTGTAAATAAAAACGGCGCAGGCAATGATTTTCTCGGATGGGTCGATCTTCCCGTAAACTATGACAAAGATGAGTTTGCCCGCATAAAGAAGGCTGCAAAAAAGATACAGTCCGACAGCCAGGTTCTGCTCGTGATCGGTATCGGCGGATCCTATCTCGGTGCCCGTGCGGTACTTGGGTTGGCAAAGTCCCCCAACTACAATAACATGAAAAAAGATACCCCTGAAATATATTTCATCGGTAACAGCATCAGTTCCACACACCTTGCGGAGATCCTTTCCCTGTGCGAAGGCAAGGACGTTTCGGTGAATGTTATTTCCAAATCCGGAACCACAACCGAACCGGCGGTCGCCTTCCGTATACTCAAGGAATATCTTGAAAAGAAATACGGCAGAGACGGTGCTAAAGGCAGAATCTATGCAACAACGGATAAAGCCCGCGGAACACTGAAATCCCTTGCGGACAAGGAGGGCTATGAAAGCTTCGTTATCCCCGACGATATCGGCGGAAGATACTCTGTGCTTACTCCTGTCGGACTCCTTCCGATTGCCGTTGCCGGAATTGATATTGACGAGCTTATGGAAGGTGCGGCGCAGGCAAGAAAAGAGTTTTCCGACCCCGATATGGACAAGAATCAGTGCTACAAGTATGCCGCACTCAGAAACATCATGTATAACAAGGGCAAGTCCACAGAGATAACCGTCGGCTACGAGCCCGCGCTCTGGTGCTTCGGCGAATGGGTAAAACAGCTTTTCGGCGAAAGCGAAGGAAAGAACAACAGAGGTCTCTTCCCTGCATCCATGATATTCTCCACGGACCTGCATTCCCTCGGACAATATGTTCAGCAGGGACTGCGGAATATGTATGAAAATGTTATCTGGATCAAACAGCCCAAATGCACTGTGACCGTTGAAAAGGACGAACTGAACCTTGACGGACTCAACTTCCTTGCAGGCAGGACCATGCATGAGATCAATGAAAATGCGTTCAAAGGAACGGTCCTTGCACATGCGGACGGCGGTGTACCGACTTCTGTTGTTGAGCTGGATGACACCTCTGCACATGCTATCGGATATATGATTTATTTCTATGAAAAGGCCTGTGCTGTCTCCGGTTATCTGCTGGGCGTGAATCCCTTTGACCAGCCCGGTGTTGAGGCTTATAAAAAGAATATGTTTGCTCTTCTCGGTAAGCCCGGCTATGAGGAAATGAAGGCAGATCTCGAAAAGAGACTGAAATAAGTTTAACGGCGGCGCAAATGCGCCGCCGTTAGTTTTTGCCCATATATTCCGTACGGAAAACAGCACTTTTGAAGCCACAGTCAGGTCTGTGTTGTTTCCCTGAATTTTTTGTATAAATTCAACAAAAATGTAAAATAGGTATTGCATATTTGCAAAATCCATGCTATAATACCAGTGTAAGGAAACGAATCCCAAGATGTACCGAATATCCGGTAAACGGAGGCATCTGGGATGCCGTGACCGGAAAATGATGAAAGGTGTGCAAGAAAAATGATTAAACTTATAATGGGACTCAAAGGCACCGGAAAAACCAAAACCCTTATCCAGATGGCAAATGATGCGGTTAAAAAAGAGCACGGAAGCGTGGTCTGCATCGAGAAGGGTATGAAACTGCGTTATGATATCGGCTATGACTGCCGTCTCATCAGTGCGGATGAATTCAGGATAGACTCTTATGATAAATGCTACGGCTTTATATGCGGACTGAGAGCCGGAAATTACGATATAACCGATTTGTTTATAGATTCCATAATGAAATTCTGCGGAGAGGATCAGCATCAGTTACTGGAGTTCCTCAAGCAGATAGAACCTATGTCTGAGCACATCAACTTTCTCATTACCGCAAGTTTTGACCCCGATAAGGCTATCGATGAACTGAAAAAATACTTTTAATTAAAAAATCGGTTTTTGTCAAGGGAGCGTCGCAGACGCTCCCTTGACTTTTGCTGAGACATACCCATGTTAACGTTAAAAGCCCGTCCGCAGATAGACTGAGGACGGGCTTTTGCACAGTTACAACGAATAATTACAGCTTGCCGACAATATCGAGGGTATCACGGGCAATCATGAGTTCCTCATTGGTGGGAATCACAAGCATCTTGACCTTAGCGTCGGGCGCGGAAATATCGTACTCATCTGAGGTATGGGTCGCCTTGAGATTCAGGGATTCATCGATATGAACTCCGAGGAAACCGAGCTGATCCGCAACGCGGGAGCGGTACTGAGGATTGTTTTCACCTATACCGCCGGCAAAGACAATGGCATCAACTCCGCCCATGGCTGCGGCATAGCCTCCGATGTATTTCAGAAGCTGATGTACGAGCATTGATTCAATAAGCTGATATCTCTTATTGCCTTCTTTTGCACCGGCTTCAATGTCGCGGTTGTCGCTGGTGACCTGAGAAACGCCGAGAATACCGGATTTTTTATTCATTATGTGGTCAATCTGATCGGGTGTAAGGTTCTCTTTCTTCATCAGCAGAGGAACTATTGCGGGGTCAATGGAACCGCAACGCGTACCCATTATTATACCTTCAAGAGGTGTAAGACCCATGGAAGTATCGAAGCACTTACCGTTTTTAACAGCACAGATTGAAGAACCGTTGCCAAGATGGCAGGTAACAATCTTGAGTTCTTCGGGTTTCTTGCCGAGCATTTCGGCCGCGCGAAGGCTTATGTAGCGGTGGCTGGTTCCATGGAAACCGTAACGGCGAATATGATACTTTTCATAATACTCATAAGGCAGGGCGTAAAGATAAGCATAATCGGGCATTGTCTGGTGGAAGCCGGTATCAAATACCGCAACCTGAGGAACTTTTCCCATTATCTGCTCGCAGGCACGGATGCCCGTGAGGTTATGGGGGTTATGAAGAGGCCCAAGTTCACAGCACTCTTCAATAGCCTTGATAACATTTTCATCCACAAGGACGGCGCCGGAAAATTTTTCTCCGCCGTGAAGGACTCTGTGTCCGACCGCTGAGATCTCAGACATTGACTTCAGAACACCGTGCTCCTTGCTTACAAGAGTGTCAACGATAAGCTTTATCGCTTCACCGTGATCCTTCATCTGAATATCGATCTTATAATCTTCTCTTCCGGGAACTTTATGTTTGAAGTTTCCTCCGGCAATACCGATTCTGTCGCAAAGTCCCTTTGCAAGAACAGACTCATCCTCCATGTTTATCAGCTGATACTTGACCGAAGAGCTGCCCGCATTGATAACCAAAACTTTCATTTCATTATCCTCTACTGTTTAAATTTCGTTATAAAGACATTATATATTAAACTGCTACAGTTTTCAATATTTACACCGCTGAGTTAATAAAAAATTCTAAATTTTTACCAGTTCGTAGTCGTAACTCCCCAGCCCGATCTCTTCCGCATGGCGGAGAGTTACCTGCCAGTCTGTGACAGGATGCACAGCAGTAAAATAATCCTTTCCCTTTTCTACCCCGAAAAGGACGCTCCCTTTCTGCGGCAGCTGTTCATTTACAAGATCCGCGCAGGCGTGATCGAGCGCCACAGGATCAAAAGAAGCGATCATTCCGATATCCGGAACGATGGGGACATCATTGTCTCCGTGGCAATCGCATTTAGGAGAAACGTCAACTATAAGCGAAATGTGGAAATGAGGACGGTCCTTCAGAACAGCATAAGCATATTCAGCCATCTTTTCGCTCAGAGCCTCACAGGAGGAGCCGTTGCTGGGATAAATGGCGTCATGGACGCAAATTCCCATGCACATGCCGCAGTTGACACATTTTGAATGGTCAATGTTTGCTTTTTTGTTGACAAAGCATATCGCATCATGAGCGCAGATCTTTCTGCACTTGCCGCAACTTGCACAAAGATCGGTGTCAACCTGAGGTTTGCCGTTGTTGTGCATTTCCATTTTTCCCGCACGGGAGCCACATCCCATCCCTACATTCTTGATCGCACCTCCGATGCCCGTTCCCTCGTGCCCCTTAAAATGAGTAAGGGAGATTATGATATCGGCATCCATGACAGCCCGTCCGATCTTAGCGGATTTAACATATTTGCAATTAATCGGGACCTCAACAAAATCGTTTCCCTTGAGTCCGTCTCCGATTATGACCTGACATCCGGTCCCAAAAGGCGAAAAACCGTTTTCATACGACGCATCAAGATGTTCCAAGGCATCTTTCCGTCTGCCGGCGTACAGGGTGTTGCAATCCGTGAGAAAAGGTCTGCCGCCGAGACTTTTTACAACATCGGCAACTGTTTTTGCGTAATTATGCCGGAGATATGACAGATTTCCGGGTTCACCAAAATGCATTTTGATTGCAGTGAACTGTTTTTTGAAATTAATTGAATTTATTCCAGCGGATCTCATCAGCCGCACAAGTTTTTGCTGAAGATTTTCGTCAAACGTTGCATGCATGTCGGCAAAATAAACTTTTGACATCTGTTCGCTCCTTTTATCCGATAAAGGGCTAAACAGTAAACTGCTTAGCCCTTCTAAAATCCTGTAAGTTATTATTTAACCGCTTTTGCGATTATATCGTCATGAACCATCGTGGGGGTCTTTTCCACAACACCGTCAACGTATTCGGTGATGGCATCAGACTGAAGTTTGTTTCCGATGATATAAGACCAGTAGGGTTCACCCTCAGATACAAAGTACATGATATGATAACCGACATCGGTTTTGACTATATCCACATCGCCGGCTTTTCTTGCAGGGTCAAAGCACCAGTCATTGAACTCGGTATATGTCATGCCCTTATAGACATTTTCATAAAGTCCGCCGGTAGTATTCGAACCTGTATCTTCGCTGTACTTGTTCGCAAGCTCTCCGAAAGCCTCTTCGGTCTTTGCACCGGAATTGAATTCAGCAAGAATTTCTTCCGCTTTGGCACGCTTTTCGGCATCGCTCTTTTCCTGGGCAGCCTTGGTAGCATCGGTATCAACCTCAGTGGGTTCTTCGGTGGTGTAGATCTTGTCAACGGTAGGAGTCTTTATGAGTATATGTCTTACGTTGATCATCTTATAGGTATCAAGACTGCGGTCAAGGAACATAATGACCAGATAGCAGTTCTTGGATTCAATATCGAACACCGCAACGTCACCGACATTTCTTTCGGAAGAAGACAGCCAGTTTGCCACGTCTTCGTTGTACGCGCCCTGAACGTTGGTGTACTTGATATTTTCTACAAGCGAGGAATCTCTGTCGTAGTCTTCGACCTTATCCTCGGCAAGGAGGTTATTGACAATGTAATCGGCAAAACCTTCGCTGTCCTTAACTGCTGCCGCCATATTGTCCGCAGAAGTTTTCATTTCAGCCTTCTTAGCTTCATCAACCTTTGTTTCGGTATCGGAAGAAGCGGATTTTTCCGGTTCATAACTGAACACATAGTATCTGTAATCAAGATCGTCATAGTCGGTCTTGTGTTCATCATAGTAAGACTGAATTGCTTCCTGGCTGAAAACATACTTATCCTTCAGAGAATCATAGTACGCAGTTACATACGCACGGACATCGTTATATCCGAGGAAGTCCTTTTCAGCCGTTCTGTATACGCTTCTGAGGTACTTGGAAAGAGAACCGTAGTTTTCTTTCGCATACGCACGGAGTTCTTCAAGATCTTTATCCACATCAGCCTTGGCCTCATCCGAAAGGGTAAAACCGTTGGCCTTAGCGTCAATATCAAGGCTGTGAATACGCTTAAGGCTTGTCAGAGTCTCATTCTGAAAATACTCCGCCCAGGTCAGATCCTTGTCGATACTGCAGGTCTGTCCGCTAAGAGACTTTGAAAAGTCAATATTGTACAACCCGTAGATAATATAGTAATAATTCTGGGTATACCAGTTCTGAATGGTCTGCCAGTACTGATATCTGTATTCAAGTGCGGAAACTTTTTTGTTTCCGATATCCACTGCCGTTTTTGAGCCGAGATAAGCGTCGGACTTAAGCACTACAGCGACAGCTATAGTCGCAAGAAGTGCCACAGCACATATAACAGCCGTAACGATGACTCCGATGCTTTTTTCTTTTTTCACGGTCTTCACCGGATTTCTGTTCGCCGCAGCGCGGTTTCTGTTGCCCTTACCCAAAGTTATCAACCTCACATATTAATAATGATCCGCTGTCCGTGAAGACAGCCTGTCCGCACATGATAATAAGTATGCGCCGACTTGTATATTTTACACTATTTAGTGCGACTTGTCAAGAGGGCAAAAAGGATTTATACCAAATTTACCACAATTTTACCCTTTTGTGACAGTTACACACGAACCGAAACCTCACCGCTGAAAAGCGTACCCTCTTCCCCGCCCTGATAACGCACATTCAGGGAATAATCACTGTTCAGGCTCAGGATATCCACATTCCGTTCGCTGTTTCCGGATATTGCAATACCTTTTCTGCCTAAAGTCAGACAACGGCGCCTGTACTCTTCAAAACACAACTGTTCTTTTTCCGGAGACAAATATACAGACAGATTGTTTAGAAGTTCGGCGGCAAAAGTCTCCCGGATTCCGTCCCGGTTGTCATCGGCATTGCAGACCGCACCGGCAATACCGCTTATATCTTCGGGAAATCCCTTATCGGGAGCAAACAGATTTACGCCTATTCCCAAAACGATATATTCAACAGAGCCATCAGGGTTCAGAACTGACTCCGCAAGTATACCGCACACTTTCTTTCCGTTTACGAAAATATCATTGACCCATTTGATCCGTGCTTCCCGTCCGAAAACTTTTTCCAGGGTTCCGGCAACAGCCACGGCGGCAGCCGTTGTCACCCGGAGAGACTCCGGGACAGTTCCCGAAGGCTTGAGAATAATACTCATATACAGACCTGAGCCTCCCGGAGAGAAAAAACTTCTACCCTTCCTTCCCCTTCCTGATGTCTGGCTCTCCGAAAGTATAACGCTCCATCCGGGAGCACCGTTACGCGCCATTTCCCCGGCTACGTCGTTGGTACTGGTCACTTCATCAAAGACAAACACCCGACATCCCGGTACCATGAGTTTTTCCTGAATTTTCTCAGCTGAAAAGGACATTTTTCACCTCATAAAAACAGCCGCCCGGCAGGGCGGCTGAAAACACATCTTTACGCGGGCATAAATGCGTCATGGATTGCAACGACCGCCGCATCCGCATCTTTTCTGTCCACAAGCACACTGATTTTGATCTCAGAAGTACTGATCATCTGAATATTGATACCAGCACTGTACAGAGCCTCAAACATTTTTGCGGCTACTCCGGCATTGGTCTGCATTCCGGAACCGACAATGGAAACCTTGGATACGTTGTCGTCATGCAGAATCTTGGTTCCCGGATAGGCTTTCGTAAGGATTTCAAGAGTCTGGTCAATATTTTCCCCGGAAACGGTAAAGGAAATATCTTTTGTCCCATCACGTCCGATGGACTGAAGAATTATATCCACGTTTATCTTTTTCTGCGCAAGAAGCGAGAAGAGTTTAAAGGCGACACCGGGAACATCCTGAAGTCCCACAAGAGAGACTCTTGAAACGTTGCTGTCTTTGGCGACGCCGGTAATAAGCATTTTTTCCACGATTGAGCTTTCCTCCTTGACTTTTGTACCTTCCACCCTGTTAAAACTTGAGCAGACCTCAAGATTTACATGATATTTTTTTGCAAGTTCCACCGATCTGTTGCAGAGAACCTGGGCGCCGAGCGTGGCAAGTTCAAGCATCTCGTCGTATGTGATCTCCGAAAGCTTGCGGGCGTTTTTCACCTTTCTCGGATCGGCGGTATACACTCCGTCAACGTCTGTATATATCTGGCAAAGATCTGCCTTGAGCACTGCGGCGATAGCCACGGCGGTTGTGTCCGAACCACCTCTGCCGAGAGTCGTTATATCGTCATATTTATTCACGCCCTGAAAACCGGTAACGATAATTATTTTACGCTGATCCAGCTCACGGCGCAAACGCTCCTCGGAAATGGACTTTATGCGTGCGTTTGAATAGTTGCTGTCCGAAACGATACCCACCTGCCATGCGGAAAGGGAGATCACGGGATACCCCATTCCGTCAATCGCCATTGCAAGCAGTGATGCGGATATCTGCTCGCCGGTGGTAAGAAGCATATCCATTTCCCGGCGGGAAGGACTTGAATTGATCTGTTTTGCTTTTTCAATAAGGTCATCGGTAGTATCACCCTGGGCAGATACTATAACAACCACGTCATTTCCGGCTTTGTAAGTGTCGGTAACTATTGTTGCGACATTACGGAGTCTGTCGGTATCAGCAACCGACGAACCGCCGAATTTCTGTACGATGAGTGCCATTATTTATCCCCTCTGTCTAAATATACTATCTGTTTTTCTTTGTCAAAGTAATCATATTTCACGCCATCACGGTCAAAACTGCGGACAAAACCGGAATCCGGACTGTCCTGCCAGAATATTTCGTCTCCGGCATTTCCCGTAACTGCATCTATTATATCGGAACCGACGGCACTTGCGGTAGGCATTTTGCCTGCTCCTCTGCCGTAGAACATACATTCGCCGATAGCATCACCGGTAACGGCTATACCGTTGAAAACGTCTTCTATATTCGCCAGGGAATGATCCTTGCTTATTGCACAGGGACTGACAAAGACCTCAACCGTTCCGTCAGCCTTCTTTTCGGCACTGCCGATCAGTTTGATAACGCAGTTTTCCTTCTCTGCCCTGGTTATATCGTCAAGGGTGATCTGTTTTATACCCACGGTTTTTACGCTGTCCGGATAAACATGTCTGCCAAAGGCAAGGGAGGCAAGAATACATATCTTGCGGCAGGTGTCTTTACCTTCGATGTCGGCGGAAGGATCCTGCTCGGCATAGCCGAGTGCCTGTGCCTGACGAAGAGCCTCATCAAAGGATATACCCTCACGTACCATCTTCGTCAGAATATAGTTCGTCGTACCGTTGAGGATTCCGACGATCTTTTCTATTTCATTCGCTGCAAGGCAATTCCGCATAGGACTAATTATCGGAATTCCGCCGCCCACGGACGCTTCAAACAGATACTTAACGCCTTTCTGCCGGGCAATGGAAAGCAACTCAGGAGCTTTCGAGGCAACGAGCTCTTTGTTTGATGTAACAACGTGTTTTCCGGCAAGAAGCGCGCGTTTGGTAAACTCATACGCGACGTTTGCCCCTCCGATAGTCTCAACGACTACGTCTACGTCTCCGTCGTTGACTATGGTATCAAAGTCCTTGATCATTTTATCCGCATACGGGTCACCCGGGAAATCCCGGATATCAAGAATGTACTTACATTGCACAGGCTGGCCTATCTTTTTTTCAAAAAGCCTGTTATTTTTATCCAGCAACTCAACAACGCCGGAGCCTACGACCCCGTAACCCATAACAGCTACGTTAATCATAACATTATATTCCCCAATCTCTCTGTTTGACGCAAAGCCTGATTTCGACCTTGAATCACTTTAAGGCATTATATCATAAATGTAAGGGTCAAGCAAGGAAAATATTTTTTAATATATCCGAATTTTTTGTGAACACTGCTGTATTTTCAAATTTAAGAAAAAAAGTTATTGTAGAATAGGCCGGAGCGGGGGTGTTAACATGAATAAGACAAACGCAATGAGACTTCTTGATGCTGCCGGTATAAGATATGAGCCCAAGGAGTATGAAGTGGACGAGTCAGACCTGTCCGGGATGCACCTTTGCACCCAGATCGGACTGGAACCGCAGATGGTCTACAAGACACTGGTTCTGACCGGAGATAAGCTCAAATACTTTGTTGTCTGCATTCCGGTGTGCGATGAAATAGATCTGAAAAAGGCAGCCTCAATAACAGGAAATAAGAAGGTTGAAATGGTTCATGTCAAGGACCTGCTTAAAATAACCGGATACATACGCGGAGGATGCTCACCTGTGGGAATGAAGAAGAAATTCCCCACATTTTTCAGTCAAAAAGTAAAGGACATGGATCTTATAACCGTAAGTGCAGGCATCCGTGGAATACAGCTGCTGCTGAATGCGGCACAGCTGGTCGATTATGTGGAAGCACAGTGTTGCGATATAACAAAAGACTGATCTGTAAAGGAGAATGAACTATGTCTATCAAAGGATTTCATCATGTGGCGATCAAAGCCGAGGATTTTGACCGTGCCTACAGTTTTTACACCGAACTGCTGGGACTGCGCCGTGTAAACGCCTGGAACGAACCTGCCGGCAGAGCCGTAATGCTCGCAACCGAAGACGATTCAAGAATTGAACTTTTTGAAGGTGGGAAAAAGGCTGAACATCCCGACAACTACGGAATCATCCACATGGCCTTCCGCACCGACGATCCCGACAAATATATAAACGCCGTGCGCGCAGCAGGCTACGAAGTGACGATGGTTCCGACAGATGTCTGTCCCCCCTCGGATACAAACGAGAGTTTCAACGCAAGAATAGCTTTCTGCAAAGGTCCCTGCGATGAACTTATAGAGTTCTTCCACATGAAATAACATAAAACACAGCTTTACCCCATCCGGAACCTCACTGATCAAAAAACAGTGGGGTTCTTACAATTCTGCCACAAACGCGTTCATCTTTTAACACAAAACGGAGTTATACTAACGTCAACAAAGGTCAAAGATAGTCAAAGTCAAAAGACCTCAGGAGGTGTATCATGAAAACGAGTGACGTAATAAGCGAGTTTATACTGAAGTTGCTTGACGAAGCTGACGGAAGCCTGGATCTGAAAAGAAACGAGCTTGCCCAGCACTTCAATGTCGTCCCGAGCCAGATAAACTATGTGATCACTTCCCGTTTCTCGCCGGAACACGGTTACAGAATCGAGAGTCACAGGGGCGGCGGAGGCTTCATCAGGATAATCAGGATAAACTCCGACAAGTCCCTTGGAACCATGCATGCGATAAACAGCATCGGTTCCACCCTGACAATGACGGAAGCGTCAATACTGCTGCGAAACCTGGAAAGCTACGGTTTTATCTCAAAAAGAGATGCAGGACTGATTTTTTCCGCAGTGTCGGACAATGTTCTGTCGGTTCCTCCCCCGGTGAGAGATTCCCTAAGAGCGGCAATAGTCAAATCAATGCTGATTGAAGTGTGCAAATAAAGGAGCGTGTTTGTATATGTTATGTGAAAAATGCGGAAAACGTCCCGCCACCACTTATTTCAAACAGAATATCAACGGTAATGTAAAAGAAATGTACCTGTGCAGCGACTGCGCAGCCAAGTCAGGTTTTGCCAGCACCGCCTTTTCAGGTTTTGATATGCTTTTCCCCTCACTTATACAGACGGAAAGGAATACTGAACAGAAAAGATGCATCTGCGGCACAACTTTTCCCCAGATAAGAAAATCAGGATTTGTAGGTTGCCCGGAATGCTACAAGACATTTGAAAAGGAACTCTCTACTATAATTAAAAAGACACATGGAGCACTGAACCATGTAGGCAGAAAACCGGAAGCGGGAAAAGGAGAAACTGAAACCGCAGACAAGGCAGATACAGTGGAAACACTTAAGGAGCAGCTGAGCAAAGCCATAGAAAAGGAAGACTTTGAGCAGGCGGTCATACTTCGGGATAAAATAAAAGAAAAGGAGAACGGCGGAGCCGCCCATAAGGAGTAACGATCATGAATAATATAGTCTCCACAAGAGTACGGTTTGCAAGAAACCTTGCGGACTGTCCGTTCCCGGCGAATCTCGGCAAAGACAGAAAGAAACTTATGCTCAGAATAAAGGATACGGCGAAAAAACTGTACCCCGACTGGGATTTCATCGATGCCACGGCTCTTACGGATATTCAGGCAGGTGCAATGATTGAACAGCATCTCATAAGCCCGGAATTCTCAGAAAGAGCGGAAGGTTCGGGACTGCTTTTGAGCAAGGACCGTTCCGTATGTATAATGATTAATGAAGAGGATCATTTACGGATACAGGTCTTCTCAAACGGTGACGACATCCGGAAAACTTATGAAAAGGCCCGTGAGATCGAAGAAAATCTTGACAAGGAACTGCACTTTGCCTTCTCTGATAAATTGGGATATCTGACTCAGAGTCCCTGGAATCTCGGCACTGCAATGAGGGTATCGGTACTGGTTCACCTTCCCATGCTGACCTCAAGAAATGCGGTTTCATACCTGACAAATGCCGCAAATCAGAACGGGTTGACAGTCAGAGGCATCTACGGCGAGGGCACAGAACCCATGGGGGCTCTGTATCAGATCTCAAACCGCATAACCCTCGGCTACAGCGAAGACGACATAATTGACCGTATCACGGGTATGCTTGAAGTAATTCTCAAGAGCGAATCTGATCTTGCCAAGGGAATTGCAAAGGATATTTCCGCACAGGACAGAATATACCGGGCATACGGAATACTCAAACAGGCAAGACTCATATCATCGGAAGAATCCACAAAACGGTTATCTGACCTCAGATGCGGTGTTGAGGCAGGCATCATCGATATGGATCCGAAAACAATAGACGAACTTGTGGTCAGAACCCAGCCCTGCAACATACAGCTCGGAAACCCTGAAAACCGGGATATTGCAAGGGCTGAACTGATCAGACAGACACTGAAATAGAACAACACACCGCAGTCACACAGAAAAGAGGGATTATTATGAACAGTTTTTCTGAAAAAGCGTCCATGGCATTACAACTCATGGTGGAAGCCGCAAGACAACTCGGACACGGGTACGTGGGGACCGAGCATCTGCTGCTCGGGCTTGCCCGGACAGAAGATTCCGTCGCGGCGACCGTACTCGAAAAAAACGGAATTACTCCGGAATACGTTTCCGATAAAATAACCGAAATAATAGGTATAGGTGCTCCCTCTGCGGTCACGGGTGAGGATATGACCCCGAGACTGAAGAGAGTAATCGAACAGAGTATCTACGAGGCACAGCAGCGCGGTCAGAGACTCGTGGGAACGGAACATCTGCTTATTTCCCTGCTCCGCGCCGCAGACAGCAAGGCTGTTGAAATAATCGAACTGAAGTCCGATGTCCGCACTGTTTACTCCGATATCCTCAGATCTCTGGGCGCTGTTGGAAGCGATGACGACAGAGCCGCCTATGCTCCCGGTCAGAAGAAAGGCAAAACCCAGAGCGATACCCCGACCCTGGACAGTTTCGGCAGAGACCTTACAAAACTTGCCGCAGAGCATAAGATCGACCCCGTAATAGGCAGAAAGACCGAAATTGAGAGGGTCATTCAGATACTCAGCAGACGGACCAAAAACAACCCCTGCCTTATCGGCGAACCCGGTGTCGGCAAGACCGCCATTGCAGAGGGGTTGGCACAGCATATTGTAGACGGCAATGTCCCTGAAATGCTCAAGGGAAAGAGAGTCGTAACCCTTGATATAGCCTCAATGATTGCCGGCGCAAAGTACAGAGGCGACTTTGAGGAAAGGATCAAAAATACTATTGAAGAGGTCCGTAAGAACGGAAATGTTATCCTCTTTATAGATGAAATCCATGTCCTGATCGGTGCGGGCTCCGCCGAGGGCGCCGTTGACGCCGCAAATATTCTCAAACCCTCCCTTGCAAGGGGCGAGATTCAGATAATCGGCGCAACGACCCTTGATGAATATAAGAAGCATATTGAAAAAGATGCAGCACTTGAAAGAAGATTCCAGCCTATAATAATCGCTGAACCTTCTGTAGAAGACGCGATCCAGATACTTAAGGGTATCAGGGATAAATATGAAGCGCATCACAACGTAAAAATCACCGACGAGGCGATTGACGCAGCTGTCAAACTCAGCAAACGTTATATTCAGGACAGATTCCTTCCCGATAAGGCAATAGACCTTATGGATGAAGCTTGTTCAAAGGTTCGTATAAAGAGTCTTACCACTCCCCCGGATCTTACCGAAAAGGAAGATGAACTGAAGCGAATAGCCGCAGAAAAGGAAGACGCGGTACACAGTCAGAACTTCGAGAAGGCTGCGGAGCTCCGTGATAAGGAAAAGGAGAAGAGCGCTGAACTCGATGAACTGAAAAAGAAATGGTCCGCAGAAAAGGCAGGAACCAGACTCTCCGTCACAGAGTCCGATATACAGGACGTTGTGGCGCAACAGACCGGCATCCCCGTCCGCAGACTTGCGACCGAAGAAAGCGAACGGCTGCTGAACATGGAAAACATTCTGCACAAGCGTGTGGTAGGTCAGGATGAAGCCGTCACCGCAGTGTCAAAGGCTATAAGAAGAGGCAGAGTCGGTCTTAAGGATCCGAAACGTCCTATCGGTTCATTCCTGTTCCTCGGTCCTACCGGCGTAGGTAAGACAGAGCTTTGCAAAGCCCTTGCCGACGTAATGTTCGGTGATGAAAATGCGGTCATCCGTATAGACATGTCGGAGTACATGGAAAAACATACTGTCTCCAGACTTATCGGGTCCCCTCCGGGATATGTCGGATTTGAAGAAGGCGGTCAGCTTACCGAAAAAGTCCGCAGAAAGCCTTATTCAGTCATACTTTTTGATGAGATCGAAAAAGCTCATCCCGATGTTTTCAATATCATGTTGCAGATACTTGACGACGGTATTCTTACTGACGGTCAGGGCAGACGGGTTGACTTCAAGAACTGCATTATAATCATGACCAGCAATATAGGCGCAAGAAGAATAACCGAAAACAAGAATCCCCTCGGATTTACCCCCGGATCCGAAAACTATGATCGGACTCAGGAGCAGATCAGAAACGAGGTTATGGATGAGCTGAAGAAGACCTTCCGTCCCGAGTTCCTGAACAGAATAGATGACATAATAGTGTTCAGACAACTCAGGAAAGAGGATATCAAGGAAATCTCCGTAAGACTCCTGGATTCTGTCTGCAAGAGACTTGAAGGACTCGGTATAACTCTGACGGTTGAGGATTCCGCCATAGATATCATTGCTGATAAAGGCTTTGATCCTGTGTACGGCGCAAGACCGCTGAAGAGGGCGATACAGTCTCTTATCGAAGATAAAATGGCTGAAAAGATGCTTGACGGAACCTTCACCTCCGGCAGCAAGGTCGTTGCCAAGGGTGTTGACGGCAATATTGTCTTTGAGGCACAAAAGTAAAAAAACACATTCAGCCCCGGTTGCAGATGCGACCGGGGCTTTCTCTTCTTCCGAATATGATTCCTTACCGTCTCTATTTACGGATTATTCACAGTTCAAGTCTTAAAATCTGTGCGTTTATCTAAAATCCGTATTTTTCATACAGTTGTATAACATCATTGCCTGCAACAACTTTGACCTCAATACTTTTAAGATCCTTTTGACGGAAAATCCGCATTGCCCATTCCATGAGAACTTTTCCGAACCCTTTGCCGCGATATTCCGGCAAAACGATATGATAGTCTATCTTCCCGGATGCAGTCAGAAAGTCCATTTTAATTTCTCCTTATACATAACAACGGAGTCGACCTGAAAGGACTTGACCCCATGCACGATTACTCACAAACTGATTTCAAGTATCGGCACTTCATGATATCCTGCGGTTTTTTATGAGAATATAAAAAACGTGAAATCCACCCCACCAAATGTGAATTGCCCTGACATTTTTATTGGTTTTGCAAAAAACTCAGGAACTTCCGAAATTACATGTTAGTGTTATGAATGCAATACTGCCACCCGAAAAATGTAGTTGTTTCTTTTCACACGGGAACGGTTGAAATGCAGAAAAATTTGTGGTATAATGAGATATCGACAAACCGAATTCAACGGAGGCAAGAAACCATGATAGCCTGTTTTTCCGGAACCGGCAACAGCCGTTATATAGCAAGACGAATTTCAGAAGCATTGAAGGATGAAGTATTCGATCTGAATGAAAAAATAAAAACAGGTGATCATTCGCCGATTCATACGGGGCGTGATGTAATCCTTGTTGCCCCGACCTATGCATGGCGAATTCCGCGAATTGTATCCGATTGGTTTTCCGAAGCAAACCTTGCCGGTGCGGAGCGCATTTGGTTTGTGATGGATTGCGGTAGCGAGATCGGAAACGCGGCAAAGTACAACCGCAGGCTTGCCGAAGAAAAGGAACTGCGTTACATGGGAACCGCACAGATCCTTATGCCGGAGAACTATATTGCCATGTTTAGCGTGCCGCAGATTGCGGAAGCTGAAAAAACCGTAAAAGAAGCGGAACCTGTTATTGCAGACGTTATTACATATATAAAGGCTGGACAGAGCTTTTTCGCGCCACGAAATAATCTTTATGATCGCTTTATGAGCGGCCCGGTAAATCCGATCTTCTACCGTTTCTTTGTGAAAGCCTCATCGTTTCGGGCAGGCGATGCCTGTATAGGTTGCGGTCAATGTGCTAAAAGATGCCCCCTGAATAACATCAGACTCAATGACGGAAAACCCTTGTGGGGAAAAGAATGTACACATTGTATGGCATGTATCTGTTACTGCCCGACAGAAGCAATTGAGTACGGCAAAAAGAGTATCGGGAAGCCGCGTTACCGCTTTGAGCAATTAAAGATCAGGTAATGCACGGGCATTAGCGCCGTTTATGAATATCTATTAATCTGAATCTGCAATGCGGAGGAGCATGGAATTATTATCAATAAAAGATATTTTGAAAAATCTGGGGGCTTCTCTTATCTCTTTGGAGAGCTGAAAAAGATGCTTGGCGAGGACCAGACTGGTGCTATCGTCAATGATGCAGTAAACCTTTGCAACGAATTATGTGACAAATACAAGGGGCTTTCCGATAAGGAAAAGATACATACCGAACGGATGATCTTCCCTCGGGCAGCTATTTATCTGCAAATAATCAAATGCATTTCACGTGAAGAAGCCATAAGATTGATAGAAGAATCCGTAAGAATAGGCGTAGAGCCTGATCGAAAACGGCTGAATATTGCGACTAAAATTCCTTTTATCCGGCCTCTGTTCTTTAAGATTTTCCCTAAGATGATCAATACCATGTTCAATGGAGAGGCGGGTTTTAAAGCTACAGAAATTGAATCCGATAACAAACATTACAGGGTCGATGTTCTGCAATACCCATATATGAAATATTGTGAACTACTGGGGTGCAAAGAACTGACAAGTACTTTCTGTCTCAGCGATGACCGCGTTTACGGGAATATGTGCGGCATAACCTTTGAGCGAAACGGCACGATAGGACGAGGCAGTGAAAAATGTGATTTTTATTTTTACAGGGATTAGCGATTATAAAAGCAATAAAGAGCAAGGGAATAGTCTCAAGGCATAATTGAGGATATTCCTTTGCTCTTTGTTTGAATCCGAAGAATGAAAAAAAGGCACTTGATTTAAAGTGGCATTCAGTGGCGGAGAGGACGGGATTCGCTCTCGCCTGCGGGCTCGGTCAGGGTTGGCTCTGACCTGCCACCGGCAGATCATTCACTACCGACCCGTTTGAATCCCATCCAAACAAAAAGAACACCATGCGGTGTCCTTTTTGTTTGGCGGAGAGGATGGGATTCGAACCCATGTGCGATTGCTCGCAAACTGATT
>CAJLLT010000009.1 GCA_905207625.1 uncultured Eubacteriales bacterium
CCTCCGGGTCGGGCAGACCCGCTTCGCGGGTCCCGCCGCACCTTCTTCTGAACGTGAGCATATATCAAGCCCTCCGCCGTTTTACGGCGGAGGGCTTCTGCTTCAGACTGTTTTTATCGGTTCATCTCAGATCATCAGAGTACGGTTTTCCTTTATATTGCCATCAACCCCGTTTGCGGAACAGAGCTTATCGGGACTGACCCGGTATTTTTTCGCAATGTTCCATACATCCTCGTCTTTTTCCGCAAAGTAGACTATGATCTCAGACCTCGACCCGGTCTGAGCCTCACCTTCGGACTGGATATCCGTCAGTACGGTACTTTTCCCGCCGCAGAAAATCAAACCGGAATAGCACCAGTCAACGCGGACTTCCAGGGACTTTGAGTCGTTTTCCACATATGCGGAGTTCCTTACGGACATTTCCGCCGCCGCCATTATCTCTTCACCGCAGCAGGAAACGGGTACATTGAAGGAGAATGGGAAAGACCTTTCAACGCAGGAAACATCCTTTTCCGCGTCGCACAGTATCACACTGCATATAATATCACCCGCAACTTTTACCGCGCCGTATTCCGGGTCAAGGGTTTCACTGCGGACTACGGGATTGACGTTCATGCAGTAGATCCGGTCAAAGTATCCCGTATCTATACTCTGGCGCAGGCTTCCGCTGCAACCGACAGACTGCACTCCGGCGGTACTGATCTCGCAATATACCGGCTTCAGGTCCTCGGTTTCGGAGAAAGCATCGGAACAGCAGGTGACCGGAGCGTTTTTCAGTCCCTGAACCTCCGCGTTTACCTCTGCTTCGTAGCTTATCGTGGTTCCGTCCCCGGATTCCGTAACTTCAAACTTGCAATCTCTGAGAGAATACTCGACATCACATAATGTGTCGTCCTCAGCTCCCGCAAGATCAACAGCCTGGGATACCGGGACGGTCTTTTCTATAGTTGAGGGCGCTCCCGTTTCCATGTCCGCAAAGTTGATTTTCAGCGTCATATCTGCCTTGGCTATCATTTTTCCCGTCAGGAGTTTTTTGTCCGTAGGAGTGAACATTACCTCATATCCGAGTATTTTGTCGCACTTTTTCGGCGCGGTCGCTATTTCATCGGTAATGCGGACGGGTTTCTGCCCTTTGCAGGTGAGACTGCTCGCGGTGGTTGCCTGATCCTTTCTGATCCATACACCCGCTGACGCTCCGTCCGGACAGACTATCTGCCACTGCTGTGACTTCGCCGTGGTGAGTTCGGGGGCAAATACCGCCCGAAGCCATACCTTCTGCGGACTGAGAGCACGGGCAGAGGCTGAAACAGTTCTGACCCGGAGAAAGGTATAAGTGTTTTCGTCCACCTCCGTGTCAAAGGTGTAACTGAAGGGGAGTGAGTGCATGATGCTCTTTATCTTCCCGTCTTCCTCTGAGGTGTAAAGCACCGTGAATTCAACGTATCCTTCTATGGCATACTTATCCGCGCGGGGAGCCTTTGAGGTTATGTACGTCCTTGCCTGAGTGCGCACAAGCCTCATGATGTTCGGACAGTAGTCGGGAAGGATAACTTCTCCTTCCGCAGCCGCTTCACCGGTAATTCTCGAGGGGAAGTCCAGACAGTTGATTTTTTCTTTTTTACA
The DNA here is from genome assembly GCA_905207625.1 of uncultured Eubacteriales bacterium. Lineage (GTDB taxonomy): Bacteria > Bacillota > Clostridia > Oscillospirales > UBA644 > HGM12619. The sequence goes on from CAJLLT010000009.1 coordinate 1,624, forward strand.
TTCCATGGCTGTAGCTCCTTGTTCGTTTTATTTCTTGTTTTAATTGCTATGTGGGATCCGGGCAGGGTATGACTAAAGCGAAAAAAAATCAAAATTTTCGGTAGCCTCTTGCAAAGCCCGGGAAAAAATGCTATAATCTACTCGTACGTTAAGATTTATATACGAAAGGACCTCAGATTATGTCTCAGATACTTGTTGAAACCTCCGCACGTCATATCCATGTCACTGCGGCGGATCTTGCAAAACTCTATGGCGAAGGTCATGCTCTTACCAATAAAAAGGATCTTTCTCAGCCCGGACAGTTTGCCTGCGAAGAGAAGGTTACCCTTGTCGGACCCAAGGGCGAACTCAAAGTTTCCATTCTCGGACCCACCCGTCCCGCAACCCAGGTCGAACTCTCCTTTACCGATGCCCGTGCTCTCGGAGTTAAACCTCCTGTAAGAGAGTCCGGTGATATCGCCGGTACCCCCGGACTGAAACTTGTCGGTCCCTGCGGAGAAGTCGAACTCACAGAAGGCGTTATCGTGGCGAAGAGACATATTCATTTTACCCCCGAAACCGCAGCCGAAGCCGGTGTAAAGGATAAGCAGATTGTCTCCGTCAAGGTCAATACCGAAGGCAGAAGCCTTACTTTCGGAGACGTTGTTGTCAGGGTCAGCCCCAAGTTCGCCCCCGCAATGCATATTGATACCGATGAAGCCAATGCCGCCGCAATCTCCGGTAATGTCTACGGCGAGATAATTCTCTGAACCTGATTATTCTTTTGTAAGTGTAGAAATTAATATTAAGTTAAAGGCCGACAGCGGAATTTGTTTCTGTACTGTCGGTCTAATTTTTTTATTTGAGTCTTTTCTCCACCGGTTTTCTTTTCCCTTCAATTTCCGTAAATAATGTACCGGAAACGGGCTTTACAATAGTTTATACTGATGCAGAGCCGCATGCTTATTTCATGCGGCTTTTTGAATCATAACGATTCAGGATTCGGATAAGGATTTGTTTGGTATTGACTGTAAACAAATACAATGATATTTGTATTTATTACACTATTTACTGTAGGTGCTTTTCTACAAAATTCCTATTGTTGCCAAAGCGCATTTTTGTGACGAATGTAGAATATCCGGGATAAAGATTGACACTGTCCCAATTGTATGATAAAATGAAATCAAAAGAACATGTCATATTTACAGATAAGAGTTTCTGAACGGAGTAAACTGTCAAATGAAATCAATAAGAAAAATTTTCAGCACACAATGGTATGTAATCAAACTTGCATGGAGATTTAACAAATGGTTTTTGTTTACCCGTTTTATAACCGCCGTAATAAGCGGTATTCTTCCTACAGCTACAGTTTTTCTTTCAAAACAAATTGTACAGCAACTTACTGAGAAAAACTGGAATGGTGCTGTTTTCTATATTCTTCTTTTGGCAGCGATATCGTTATCTCTTAGCATAATCGTAATGTATATCGCCAAAAAGCAGGGAACTAACGATTCTTTGTTCAGAAATGAACTGTTCTTTAAGGTTTTGGTTAAAAATGCCGAAATGGATATGGCGATACTTGATGATCCGAAGAATTCGACGCTGAAGGAAATGGCAACTGCTGCCGCGCAGGGAAATTATATTACGTCTCTGTTTTCAGGGTTTTTCGGGATTCTGTCTACGATAATAACTCTTGTTTCCACTGTGTACATATTAGCCACGGTTGAAGTGTACGTATTCATAGTTCTTTTATGTGTAATAATCCTTCAGGTTCTGACGGTCCTCAAGGATAAACGGGACAGTCGTGAAAATTTTGTCAATTCCGCTCCCATAAATAAAGAAGTGTCGTACTACATGGGAATACTGATGGACTCTACCTATTCGTACGAACTCCGTATGCATGGTCTGGCAAAGTGGATAGAGTACAAGTATCAGTATCTGTACGCAAAGATCAGAAACATGGTGCTGAAACTTAATAACAAGATGTTCACGAACAATGTTCTCCGGAGCCTTATTTCGGAGGCTCAGGAAGTATTTTTGTATCTGTTTTTGGCCTGGAGAATGATTTTTGCGGGGTTGTCTTTTGCGGATTTCACGATGTTTTTTACCGCTTTGCAAACTTTTTCGGGGACCGTTTCGTCTCTTTTGAACCAGATAATAGGAATAGCAGACACCTGCCGCTATGTAGACGCTTATATCGATTATATGAATATCCCGAATCAAATTGCCGTAGATAAACCCGACAGCATACGGATAGATAAAAAAGGAACTTTGGGTGATATCGTTTTCAAGGACGTATCCTTTAAGTATCCGGGATCGGATTATCTGGTGCTGAAAAACGTCAATCTTCAAATAGAGAACGGCGGTTTTTATGTCATTGTCGGTGTTAACGGTGCCGGAAAAACTACTTTGGTGAATCTGATCCTCCGTCTGTACGATGTTACTTCCGGGGAAATAATGTTCAACGGTAAGAATATCAAAGATTATAACTACAAGGATTATCGTGATTTATTCGGAGTCGTGTTCCAGGACTACAAATCTTTTGAGTTTTCAATCGCAGAAAATGTAGCTCTTGATCAGATGAATGACTCCGCTGAGGTTAAAGCGAAAATAGAGAGCTGCCTTAAATTTACAAGACTACTCGACAAGGTCAACACTCTTCCGAAGAAAATGATGACAATGCTGGGGAAACTGTTTGATGAAAACGGTGTCCGGCTTTCAGGCGGAGAAACTCAGAAACTGGCACTTGCAAAGGCTCTTTTCAGAGATCCCAGAATTGTTGTTCTTGATGAACCTACAAGCGCGCTTGACGCTTTTGCTGAAGCGGACCTGATAGACACGTTTAACCAGGCGACAAGGGGAAAAACTGTTTTTTATATATCCCACAGACTTTCCGCTGCAAAATACGCAGATAAGGTCATATTTATTGACGGAAACACTGTTTCTGGTTTTGATACGCATGCTGATCTGTTAAAGACAAATGCCCGTTATGCGGAAATGTACGAGGCACAGGCTAAGCATTATACATGCGATGCTTCGGCTGAAACAGAATAGATTTTGGTCATAGAAAAGCTCCCCCGGAACGGATATATCCGTCCCGGGGGAGCTTTTATTGAGATTACAGCCTGTCTGCTATTTCGTAAATGAGTTTTTCGGTTTTTTCCCAACCAAGGCAGGGATCGGTTATTGACTGACCGAATACTCCGCCGTCCGGCTTCTGCGCCCCGTCCACAAGATAGCTTTCGATCATCAGACCTTTGCAAAGCTTTTTTATTGACTGATTCTGCTTCATTGAATGAAGAACGTCGTGGGCGATACGGATCTGCTCTTCGTACTTTTTGCCGGAATTGGCGTGGTTTGTATCAACTATTACCGCCGGATTTTCAAGTCCGGATGCGGCATAGAGCTCATTGAGCTTTGTCAGATCTTCGTAGTGATAATTTGAGACTGTCTTGCCGTCTGTCGTCTGATATCCCCGGAGAATTGCGTGGGACAGGGGATTGCCGCAGCTTTCCACTTCCCAGCCGCGGTAGATGAAGGTATGCCCGTGGTGAGCGGCGGTAATGGCGTTCATTATAACGCTCAGATCTCCGCCCGTCGGATTTTTCAGTCCTACGGGAATATCAAGTCCGCTGGCGGTGAGCCTGTGCTGTTGGTTTTCCACGCTTCTTGCTCCTACCGCCACATATGACAGCAGATCGGACAGATATCTGTGATTGTCCGGGTACAGCATTTCATCGGCGCAGGAAAAACCGTAATCTCTCAATGCGTTCATATGCAGCTGACGTATCGCAACTATACCTCTCAGCATATCCGGATGGGCATTGGGGTCGGGCTGATGAAGCATCCCCTTGTACCCATCGCCGGTTGTTCTGGGCTTGTTGGTGTATATTCTGGGGATTATGATTATTTTGTCGCTGACCTTTTCCGAGACTTTTTTCAACCGGCTTATATATTCGAGTACCGGTTCGCTTTTATCCGCGGAACAGGGGCCGATTATCAGCAGAAATCTGTCGTCTTTGCCGCAAAAAACATTCTTTATAGCTTCATCTCTTGCTTTTTTCTGCTCCGCCATGGCATCCGTGACCGGATATTCCGCTTTCACGTCCTGCGGGATCGGGAGCTTTCTGTAAAATTTCATATTCATGGCGTTAATCCTGCCTTTCATTCTTCTTTATCACGGGTTTGTCGAACTTTTCACGTCTGTCAGAGGAAACCCTCATCATTTGCCTCATGGTTTCCCGGTCGTTTTGCCTGAGAGCCGTCCTGAGCCTGTCAAACTGCGCTTCAAATCTGTCCATTTCCGAAAGCAGAGCGTCTTTATTCCAAAGAAACAATTCGCTCCACATTTCGTCGTTTATCCGGGCGATCCGCGTAAGGTCCCGGAAGGAGTCTCCCGTATAGGCCTCAAGCCCCGGAGTTTCCGTGGCGCACATCAGGGACACTGCTATACAGTGGGTCAGCTGAGACAGAAACGCCACCATTTTATCGTGAGCTTCTGCGTCCAGTCTGCTGATCCGGTAGAATCCCATTGCTTTTCCCAGTTCTTCGCATATTTCAATAGCCCGGGTTGTATTTTTTTCCGTCGGAACGACTATATAGTTTGCTCCATGGAAAACCGAGGCATCGCTGTGTTTCACACCGCTGCTTTCACGACCCGCCATCGGGTGTGCGGCGATAAATTCAACTCCTGCCGGCATAGCTTCCGAAACTGCGTTTATTACGCTTCTTTTTACCCCCGTAACGTCAGTAACATATGTTCCGGGTCTTATAAGTTTTCCGTAATTGCCGACCCATTCCACCAGAGTATGCGGGTACAGGGCAAGCACTATTATGTCTGCCCACGCTACAGTCTCGGGGGTAACCTCCGTAGATCCTCCGAGAATAAATCCCTCAGAAAGGGCAAAGTCGATATCTTCCTGATTCTTTGTGATCGCTTTCACTCCAAATCCCGCGTTTGTAAGGGCTTTTGCATAACTGCCGCCCATAAGACCCAGTCCGACGATAAGTATTTTTGTATCTTTTTTCAATAAGTTCATATAAACACTTTTCCCTCAGTCTTTTTCTTCCGTAACTTTTATCCCCAGTTCCCGCAGCATCTGCCAGAATTCCGGCAGACTTTTTCTTACCGCTTCCGCATCCGTTATTTCCCCTCCGGTAACGGTTGAGGCAACCGCAAGGGACATTACTATTCTGTGGTCATTATGACCGCAGAGGGGAAGCTCCGGTTTGCGGAGCCCACCGCCGTCTACCGTTATGCTGTTGTCAGAGACCCGGGTCTTCACACCGAATTTCGCAAGCTCCACAGCCATTGCCTGTCCGCGGTCACTTTCTTTCAGTTTCAGCCGCTGCGTATCGGTGAAAACCCCGCCGTGATGCGCCGCGGCGACGACCATCAGTACCGGCCCAAGGTCGGGGCAGTCCCTGAGTGAAAGAGTTGCCCTGCGGTTTATCAGAGCCTCGGTATATTCTCTCCGGACCCTGTCACCCTGGCGGCTGTTCTCATCCGTGCCGCAGATCTTTACCTTTCCTCCCACGGAATTGAGTGCGTCGAAAAATGCCGCTCCCGATTCATCGGCGGGAATATAACATTTCCCGGGACTTTTGCCCTTCTGACATCCGGGGACAATAAATGTTTCGCTGTCCCGGACTTCTGCGGAAAAACCGAAATCCCGCATTGCATCAAGTGTAAGTCCGACATAAGAGGCGCTTTCGCATTCCGTAGTCAGGTGTATACAGCTTTCAGTCCGGAGAAGGGGAAGGGCAAGGAGCAGTCCCGTCACGAACTGACTGCTGATATTTCCGGGAAACCCGAACCCTCCCGGGTGCAGTCCGCCTTTAACGGTAAGCCCTGTGCCGGTTTGGATCCATGTGCCGCCGTTTTCCAGGCAAATGTCCCTGTAAACGGACAGAGGCCTCTGAAACAGTCTTTCCGCGCCCATAAAGGTGCATTCCCTATCCGTTGCCATCACCAGCGGCAGAAGAAATCGCAGGGTGCTCCCGCTTTCGCGGCAGGGGAGGATGCAGGGGCTTTTTATAGCTCTGAAATCTCCGCCCGTACCGTGAATATGTGCCGTGTCACCCGATATTTCAATGTTTACACCCAAAGCACGCAGACAGTCCGCTGTTGCAGAGGTATCCTCATTGCCGGGGAAGTTTTCAAGAACTGTATCACCCTCCGCAAGGGCTGCACATATCATCATCCTGTGGGCGATGCTTTTCGAACCCGGAAGCCTCACCTGACCGCAGGCTGTTCCTTTTTCAATGTAAGCTTTCATTTTAATCCCTTTTTCCGTCGATCAGCATATCTATTGCCCGGCAGTAACCGTCGGTCCCCAGTCCTTTGACGCATCCGACACAGGCCGCCCGTATGTAGCTTATCCGCCGGAAAGGCTCACGCTCGTCCACATCGGAAATATGGACCTCAACCGTGGGAATTCCTACGCTCCTGACGGCATCAAGCAAAGCGATACTTGTATGTGTGTATGCTCCCGGGTTTATGACTATCCCATCGGCTTTTCCGTAACCGGACTGTATTGCGTCCACCAGATCTCCCTCATGGTTCGACTGGAAAAACTCAACCTCAATATTGCGTTTTTCCGCATATCCCCGTATCTTTTCCACAAGATCCGGATATGTCTGTCTGCCGTAAATGGCAGGCTCCCTTATGCCGAGCATATTAAGGTTCGGACCGTTAATTACGAGTATTTTCATTCTTTTTCCGCCTTTCCCGGTTTATGGCTGTCCCGGATCAGTCCCTGTTCTGTCAGAGCCTTCAGCAGCTCCGTAACCGTTTCTTCTTCGTTTCCGGACGTTTCAAGATGAAGATTGGCTGCTCCGCAGTACAGGGAATACCGTTCAGTGTACTTTTTTTTCAGAGATTCCCGGTCCGGCGTCAGAGGACGGTCGGATGTTATGCGGATATCCTCCAGCGGACGGTCAAGGAATACTATAAATCCGTTCCGGGCAAGGTTTTCAATGTTTTCGGGACGTGTTACTACACCGCCCCCGGTGGATATCACTGCGTGAATTTTTTTTCCGAGGTTCTCAATTATCCGGCTTTCCTCCCGTCGGAAAGCGTTTTCTCCTTCTGCGGCGAAAAAGTCTGAAATAGAAGTCCCGGATCTGCTCTCAAACTCCGCATCGCTGTCGAAAAATTCCCGTCCCAGTCGATTTGCCAGGGCTTTTCCGACAGTGCTTTTTCCGCATCCCGGCATTCCGATGAGTACGATGTTTCTGTCTTCCGGTTTCATTCAGTTTTCTTTTTCCTCCGCAAGCCAGTCTGTACCGAACCTTACGGAGAGCATATCCGCAACCGTAAGCACAGTTATCGCATCAACGACTGCCCTTGCTCTGTGGGCAATGCACGGGTCATGCCTGCCACTGATCTCTATTTCGGTATTTTCCATATTTTTCAGATCAACGGTCTGCTGTTTCCGTGCTATTGAGGGGGTGGGCTTTACCGCACAGCGGAAAATTACCGGCATTCCGTTGCTTATTCCGCCGCCTATTCCGCCGTTATGGTTTGTAAGAGTGTAAACGTTTCCGTTCCCGTCTATTCTGTATGGGTCATTTGCCTTGCTTGCTCTCATATCCGCAAGGGCAAAACCGTCTCCGAATTCCACGCCCTTTACTCCTGGGACGGAGAACAGTCCGTGGGCAAGAAGTCCTTCCACGGTATCGAACCACGGCTCGCCCACACCTGCCGGGAGTCCGTAAATAACCGTTTCCAGGACCCCGCCGACGCTGTCAAGATCATTTTTTGCCTGAATTATGGCTTCTTTCATCTTTTCTCCGGATCTCCCGTCAAGAACCGGAAACATGGCTGTATCAAGCCTGTCTATGTCTTCGGAGGGGTTTGATGCATCAAAACTTCTGTCTTTGATTCCGGCGCATCCGGCAAGATGAGTTGCCACTCTTATTCCTTTTGCTGACAGTGCGGTTTCAACTATTGCCGCCGCCGCAACGACAGCCGCGGTTATTCTTCCACTGAAATGACCGCCGCCGGATGGATCTTCAAATCCGTGATATTTGCTGTGTGCGGGATAGTCACAGTGTCCCGGGCGGGCTATCCCGGAAACAGAGCGATAATCTGCCGGGTGCTGGTTTTTATTCGGTATGGTTATGCAGAGCGGCGTACCGGTGGTATATCCGTTATGTACCCCGCTGAGAATGGTATATGCGTCCTGCTCCACTCTGGCGGTGGAGGTTTGTCCGGAGGGTCTGCGTTGGGCAAGTCTGAGATCAATTCTTTCCCGGTTTATTCTTATCCCGGGCGCAAGTCCGTCCAGAACCGCACCTATAGCCGGTCCGTGACTTTCCCCGAAAAGGGTCAGCGTCAGCGTGCTTCCGTATACGTTTTTCATGACAGGGACAAAACCTCCTTGCTTTGCCGGATTATATCCTGAACAGACATTTTTTCAAGTACCGGATGACCTATTTCCGGCAACCGCACTACCGTGACCGTATCGGCTTCCGATTTCTTGTCGTGGCGTATCGCCTCCGCAAGCTGTATTCCGTTTGCTCTGTAGGAGGTCGGAATGTCAAAACGGTGAAGCAGTCTTGCGATACGTTCTCTTGTTTGTCCGGAACACATGCAAAGCATTCCGATACCTACGCATTCACCGTGCAGAAGGGGATAGAGCTCCCCGGAGGATATACTTTCTATTCCGTGTCCGACCGTGTGGCCGAAATTCAGTATCTTCCTCAGTCCGTTTTCCCTTTCGTCCTGTTCCACAATACCTTTCTTTATTTCAAGAGATTTGAGTATTATCTGATCCACCGGCAGAAGGGTCGTTTCCTTTTCAAGTCTCCGGAACATCTCTTCGTCCGATGTGGCAAACATTTTTATAGCCTCCGCCATACCGCAGGAATACTGACGCGGGTCAAGGGTTCCGAGTACGTCCGGGTCAATAAGTACTCCTTTGGGCTGATAAAACGTTCCGACGAGGTTTTTGTATCCTTCAAAATCTATGGCGACTTTTCCTCCGATGGAAGAGTCTATCTGAGAAAGAAGAGTGGTCGGGACGTTGTAAAAATCTATTCCCCGCATATATGTCGCCGCGACAAATCCGCCCAGGTCACCGATCACGCCTCCGCCTGCGGAAACCAGACAATCGTGACGGTCAAAACCCTCTTCGGTCATGGTTTTCAGTATTTCAAAATATTTTTCCGGGCATTTGTTTGCCTCTCCCGGTTCAAGTCTTATCACCCGGGGGCTTCCGCAGACCTCAGATATCTTCCGGACAAATTCCTCCGGTACACCGCTGTCGGTCAGTATCAGCACTCTGCGGCGAAGGGAAAACAGCTGCCCGATGCTGTTTACCGCTCCCCGATGTATCGTAATATCGTAACTTCGTTGGCCGAGTTCCGTTCTGAGTGTTTCCATATATTCTTCACCTCTTCTTTTTCAGCTCCTGTTTTTGACTGTGCCGAGGAATATTTCCTCCGGAAAACTTCCCAGGATCCTCACGCTGTTGCATACTTTTTCAAGTTCCGAAAGCATTTTCTGTCCCGCCTCCGTTCCGAGGTTCCCTTCTCCTTCGGCATAAAAATAGTATTCCCAGTTTTCCTGTCCTGTGGGATGACTTTTCAGACATTTCAGATTGTAACCGTATTTCCCGATCAGAGAGATTGCCCGGCTGAGCGCTCCCGGCTGGTTCTTGCTGCTGAACATTATCGCGAAATGTCTGTCTCCCGGCTTTATACGGCATGATTCCGCCGTAAATACCGCAAATCTGGTGGTGTTGCTTTTGCTCTCGTTTATTTCTTCTTCAAGAATTTTCAGCCCGTATATTTCCGCCGCTTCCTTAGCCGCCGCCACAGCGATATCTTTACGGTCACCCTCCGCTACGGTTTTTGCCGCCGCCGCGGTGTTGATCGCGTGTATCAGCTCCCATCCGTGCTTTTTAAGATAGGGCATACACTGGGACAAAGCCTGAGGATGGCTCACCACCGCCGAAATGTCTTCGATCTCCGTGCCGGGTTTTGCGAGAAGGCTCTGGCTCAGGGGCATATCGTAAATTCCGCTGACGGAAAGATTTCCCCGGTAGGCGATGTCCATTACCTGTCCCACGTCACCCGCAAAGGAGTTTTCGATGGGAAGTACGGCGCAGTTGCATTTACCCTGTTCAACCGAAAGGTATGCCGTATCAAAGTCGGGGCAGGGAACAGCTTTTGCCGAGGGGAAAATCTTTTTTGCCGCAATGTGGGCGAAAGCGCCCTCAACTCCGCTGTACGCAACGGTCATACCTCCGATAAGGAGATTCTGATAGTTTTTCGATTCTTCTATCAGTTTTTCGAGAAAACCGAGATAATACGGACGGTATTTTTCCGGAATAAGCCGGACCCTCCGGGCGGTGAGTTCGGCTTCTCTTGCCTTATCCTCCACCGGAAGCCCGTTATTCTTTTTGTATTCCGCCACTGTTTCCGCCGCCTGCATCCGTCTGATAAAAAGGGTCGCCATTTCACGATCCGTTTCGTCAATATCCAGACGGGCTTTTTCAAGTTCATTCATTGTAAAACCTCTCTCCTGCACCCGCCGGAGAAACTCTGCCGGGAAAAAACAAAACCCGCAGAGGATCTTCCGTATGGATTTCCTTTGCGGGCTTTCTTTTATTCAATATAAAACGATCCGTGCATGACAAATTGCCATCAGATCAGTCAAACCGAACAAAGACAGAAAGACCGCTGTGATGGTAATAATAAAATCGACCGGCATAAAATATCATTGCGATCTGTCTTCCTTTTCGGATTGTTTCTTGCATTATATCCCTTTTTTCTCCGTTTGTCAAGCCTTTACACGGCAAAGACGCAAAAACTTCAAAATTCAGCTCTTCATCCGGACATTGAATGTTTTAATGTGAGTATATCCGTCGGCGGTTGATTTTTTTCCGGATATATGATATAATTACGGTAAAATAACCCTGGAGGTACGGATATGGCAACATCTGAGGAATACATTGTCTTCGTCTGCGATCAGCTAAGGGACGCCGGAGCGGTGAGATACAGGAAAATGTTTGGCGAGTATATGGTATATGTAAATGACAAACCGGTACTTCTGGTGTGCGACAATACCGTTTTTGTGAAAATACTGCCTGAGACTGAAAAGATCCTTTCCGGAGCCGGCACAGGGCTTCCGTATCCCGGCGCCAAGGAGCATTATATCCTGGATATAGAGAACCCGGATCTTGTGAAAACAGTGGTTGGGCTTCTTGAAAGGATAACTCCTGTTCCGAAAAAGAGAAAATAGCTCCGTTACGCCTGTCTGATGTGAAACGCAACCGCCGGTTGACATATTTCCAGCCGGACTTTCTTGCATGCAATCGGCAAAAAGGATATAATTGATACGTCAGCGGACGGATGACCGTCCCGGAACGGAGGAATGAATATGATACTGGCAGATAAAATAACGGATCTGCGTAAAAAGTCCGGTTGGTCTCAGGAGGAACTTGCGGATCAGCTTGGGGTGACACGGCAGTCCGTGTCCAAATGGGAGAGTGCCCAGTCGGTGCCCGATATGGATAAAATAGTCCAGATGAGCCGTATTTTCGGAGTAACTACGGATTATCTTCTCAAGGATGAACTCGGTCAGCCGGAGTATACCGGGACCGACCAGCAGTCCGTTCTGCGCCGTGTTACCATGCAACAGGCTTCGGATTACCTGTCTCTCAGGAAAAAAGCGGCTCCCGAAATGGCTCTCGCCACAATGCTCTGCATATTCTCGCCCATATGTCTTATATTGCTTGCGGGATTGAGCGACAGCGGACGTTTCGGGATCAGCGAAAACCTTGCTGCCGGCTTGGGACTTCTTGTGTTGATACTGCTCGTTGCCGCCGCTGTGACATTGTTTCTTATATGTTCTTCAAGGGTAAAGGACTTCGAATTTCTCGAAAAAGAGTCCTTTGAGACCGAATACGGGGTCACCGGAATGGTAAATGAGAGAAAGAAGGCTTTTTCACGCACTTTTTCCACTCTCAATATCATCGGAACGGTTCTCTGTATTCTTTCCGTTGCCCCGCTCTTTGCCTGTATGTGTATTGATACATCCGATCTTCTGTATATCGGTTCGGTATGCTTCCTTCTCTTTCTTGTGGGATTGGGCTGTTTTTCTTTTGTTTACGGCGGTACTTACAATTCCGCAATGGAAAAACTTCTTGAAGAAGGGGAGTATTCCCGGGAAAATAAACCGGGCAAAGGGATCATCGGCACGGTTTCCCTTATTTACTGGCTGCTTCTGACAGCGGTCTTTCTCTTTTTCACATACGGTCCTTTTGGTAACAAACAGCCGAGATACAGCTGGATAATATGGGCGATCGGCGGAGTCCTGTACGCAGCGGTAATTGCGGCGGTAAAGCTTTTTGTACACAGACAAAAGAAACGCTGAGATTTTTTATAAGGGAAATGCGCCCGGAAATATTTCGGGCGCATTTTTCAGGTATTCAGGCAGACTAAAACATTCAGAGGACAGCAAAACGAAGAAGTCACACAATCGTGTGACTTCTTCGTCTGGTGCGAGGAATGGGATTTGAACCCACACAGAATTTCTTCCGCTACCCCCTCAAAGTAGTGCGTCTGCCAGTTCCGCCATCCTCGCATATTGTGCGTTCATCGAACGCTTATATATTATAGCAGATAAACGCTGCTTTGTCAATATGCCGTTTGTAAAATATTTGCAACTTTGATTTTGAACAGAATGTTAAGTTTATTCCATTCTGCACTTGACACCTGTACGGATATGTGTTAAAATTTAAAAGCAGGGGAATAATCTCCGGGTAAAGGGAAAACTAAACAAAAAGCCATATCGGAGCGTGCCGGATGAAAACGGGAGAAATACTTAAAAGCTGTGAGCTGTTTGAAGGTCTTACCGATGACGAGATCGGAAAAATATATTCCTGTATAGGAAGAAGCGGCAGTGAGCGTACGTTCTGCCGCGGAGAAACTGTTATGACCGAGGGAAGTGAGGTTACCGCTCCCGGTATAGTCCTTTCCGGGACTGTTGATGCCACCAAGGTCTCATCCGACGGAAGAGAAAGCCTTGTGGCGAGCTTGTCCCGTGGCGGACTTTTCGGTGAAATACTTTCCTCCGCCGGTATCCGTGTAAGCCCTATTACTCTTACAGCCGCCGAAAACTGCAGAATTCTTTTCCTCGACCGTAAATCCCTTATAACCCCCTGTGAAAAGGCTTGTCCGTGCCATATCCGCATAATAGAGAACCTTCTGAAAATAATATCCCTGAAATATTGGGGGGTACAGAACCGTATAGATTATATCTCCGCTCCGAATCTGAGGGAAAAGCTCATGCTTTATCTTGCGGACGCAAAGAACCGCTACGGCAAACCTGACGGTTCATTCACCGTTCCCATGAACCGGGAAAAACTCGCCGCGTATCTCAATGCCGACCGCTCGGCTCTTTGCCGTGAGCTTTCCGCAATGAAACGTGACGGTCTCATTGATTACGAAAAGAATGTTTTTGTGATCAGGTAGTCCCTGAAACATCCAGAACAATTTCAGAATATCAGAATATCCGCACCCGGAGGGTGCGGATATTTCGTTAATACTTTAATTCTGAAGCCCGTTCACAGGCGGCTGGACTTTTTTAAAGAATCTCGCGGTATGTCCGCTCATCTGTACCAGCATTTTTCTGCTCATTTTTCCCGCTGTTGCAGCGATGCAGTACTGGTCGGCGGACCCCGCGATATTATATACCTGCATAAGATATATAACCCAGAACAGATCCTTGCCGGCGACAGCATTTGCGACTGCAAGTATCACGGCAACCGTTACCGAGGGTAATACGTTGGCGAGTATGAAACTCTTTTTGTCGTAAAATCCCCTGCCGACAGCCTTAAGCCCGAGTCCGTCAAAGCTGAATTTTGCCGACCCTTTGCAGAAAACGGTGTATATAAGTCCCTTCAGCCCTTCCTGGACAGAGGGAATCAGCAGTACTCCCACAACGGTGATTATCGGATTTTTTATCCCGTTGCTCATAAATGTCGCAACGGCTGAGTTAAAGCCGGTTATCAGTCCTGCGATCACTATCATCAGAAGTGCGCCGATAAGAGTTGACACAGTGATTATGATATTCAGTCTGGTGTTTTTTTTGTAATTTATCTTTCCGAATTCCGCGTAGTTTTCTGGCAGCTGTAACCGGTTCATATCTGTACCCCGCCGTTTCTTCTTTTTGTGACATTATATCATTCCCGGCGGAGTTTGTCAAGTCCGGGCATTGACAATACTGCCCTCATATGCTATACTTCCTATATAATAAAAACAGGAGCGGCGTGTATGACCCGGACAGTTGAATTTGATATCGGTCAGGATTTTTCCGGGCGGACGGTGAAGGAATTCCTAAAAGGAAAACTTATGATGTCCACCACCGTTATGAATGCTCTTAAACGGACTGAGAACGGGCTGACGCTGAACGGTAACGGTGTCTTTGTAAATGCCGTTATGAAACAGGGGGATGTTCTCCGCCTCGTTTTCACGGACAGGGAGGGCTCGGACATAGAGCCCATGGAGGGAAATGTCCCGGTTCTCTTTGAGAATCCCGATATAATAGTTGTTGATAAGCCGCCGTATATGCCGGTACACCCGGTCAAGGATCACGTCCGTGACAGTCTTGCGAATATCATTGTCCGGCACTGTATGCGGAATGGGGAAGATATCGTTTTCCGTTGCGTGAACCGGCTTGACCGGAATACATCAGGGCTTGTTGTGATCGCAAAGAATGCCTATACTCATTTTCTTCTGCGCCAGCAGTCTGAGAAGGGGATTTTTCGAAAAACCTACATTGCCCTTGTCCACGGAAATCTCCCGGACTTCGGTACGGTGAATGTTCCTCTTAAAAAGGAGGACTCTGACAGTATCCGCCGTGTTGCCAGTGCCGACGGACGACCGGCAGTGACCCATTTCCGCACCGTTGAAAGGAAAAACGGACTGTCCCTTGCGGAGATAACCCTCGAAACGGGCAGAACGCATCAGATCCGGGCTCATATGTCCCACATCGGGTATCCTTTGGCCGGGGATTTTCTGTACGGCGATGAGTGCGACGGAGTTTGCCGCAGACAGGCTCTCCACCTTGCGGAACTGGAACTGAGGCTTCCCTTTACGGGGGAATATCTGAAATGTGTTTCCGATAAATACGATTTTTCCTGCCTGATGAAGTAAAACCAGGAATACAGACGCTTCCGGACGCATATTATCTACTACCATGAACGGGTAGAAAGGTGATATGCGTTATGTTTATTTTCTCAACCAAACTCACAAAAGGCAAACTCCTGACCCTTGCCCTCATCTGCGCATGCCTGGCGGTAATACTTATCGTATCCCTGCCGAAGGGCGATGTCGGAACGGCAGCTCAGTCCCTGAAAGGAAAAACAAACGAACAGCGTGTGGCTTATCTCGAAAGCTTCGGCTGGCAGGTTGAAGCGGAACCCACTCAGACCGTAAGCGTGGTGATCCCCGCGACCTTTGATGAAACCTATGAAAGCTACAATCTGCTTCAGAAGACCCAGGGATTCGATCTTTCGGCTTACCAGGGCAAAAAAGCGACACGTTATACCTATACCGTGCTCAATTATCCCACCGAACAGACCGCGACCGTCAGTGTGAATCTTCTTGTCTGCAACAATAAGATAATCGGCGGTGACGTGTCCTCAGCCTCCCTCGGCGGATTCATGCACAGCCTGACCAGACCTTCCGACGGCAAAGCTACCCTCCAGACTGGAGACGGTACAACAGCTCAGAATCCTACGGAAAATCCGACCCTGCCTCCCGCAACCACTCCCACGGAATACCCGACCACAGGCAGAACCGCCGATGAAATACTTTCAGACAGACTGAATACCAAAAAATAAACAGGTACACACTGAGGCTTTGCGGAGCTGATCCGCAAAGCCTCCTTTTTATCCTTCTCTGCAACCGGGAGAAAATGTGACAGAATTCTATGTTTTGAAATATTTTGCCGATTTCGGGAAGAATTTTTAAATAAAGACTTGACAAAGTGTGATATTTGTGTTATTATGAACGATGCAATACCCACAGCACAGACGGAGGTCAGGAAGTATGGACAGGTTTATTCTTCACAGCAAATACAAGCCCACCGGGGATCAGCCCAGGGCAATAGAGGAACTTGTTTCCGGACTGGAAAACGGGGACAGGGAGCAGACCCTTCTCGGCGTTACCGGTTCGGGTAAAACCTTTACCATGGCAAATATAATCGCCCGGATGAACCGCCCGACCCTCGTTCTTGCCCACAACAAAACCCTTGCGGCGCAGCTTTGCGCCGAATTCAAGGAGTTTTTTCCCGAAAACGCGGTGGAGTATTTTGTTTCGTATTACGACTACTATCAGCCTGAGGCATATATTCCCCATACCGATACTTTTATCGAAAAGGATATGAGTATCAACGATGAGATAGACAGACTCCGCCATTCCGCCACATACTCGCTGTTTGAGCGGAGGGACGTGCTGATAGTTGCAAGTGTTTCGTGTATTTATACCCTCGGTGATCCGGAAACATACCGGGATATGGTTGTTTCCGTTCGTCCGGGTCAGGTCTATGACAGGGACGAGTTTCTCCGGAAACTTGTTTCCATACGGTATGAACGCAATGATTTCGAGCTGATACGTGGAAAATTCCGTGTCCGTGGAGATGTGGTCGAGATCTATCCCGCCGCAGCCTCCGACAGCATTATCCGGGTTGAGTGGTTTGACGATACCGTGGAACGGATATGTGAGCTGAATCCCGTTACCGGGGAACTCAAGGCGATACTTTCCCATGCCGCAATATATCCCGCCATGCATTACGTCACTTCTCCGGATAATATGGATGCCGCTATTGAGGATATCCTTGCGGAAATGGAGGAACGGGCAAAATTTTTCACCGACAACGGGAAACTTATTGAGGCTCAGCGAATAAGGGAGCGTACTCTTTATGACGTGGAATTTCTGAGGCAGATGGGATACTGCAAAGGCGTGGAGAACTATTCCCGTGTTTTGTCCCGCCGCGCTCCGGGTTCTACGCCTTACACACTGCTTGATTATTTTCCGAAGGATTATCTCATGCTCATAGACGAAAGCCATGTGACTGTACCTCAGGTCAGGGGTATGAGCGGCGGAGACCGGGCAAGAAAAGAAAATCTTGTGGAATACGGCTTCAGGCTTCCGTCAGCCTTTGATAACAGGCCCCTGAATTTCGAAGAGTTCAATTCCAAGATAAATCAGGTCGTATACGTATCCGCAACTCCCGCTGAGTATGAAACGAAACGTTCCTCCAGAATTGCGGAGCAGATCATACGTCCTACCGGTCTGCTTGATCCCGAAGTTTCTGTCAGACCCACGGAGAATCAGATAGACGATCTTGTATCCGAGATAACGAAACGTGTGGAGAAAAAAGAACGGGTTCTTGTGGTTACGCTTACAAAGAAAATATCAGAGTCCCTTTCGGAATATTTCAAGACTCTGGGGATGAGGGTACGGTATATGCATCATGACATAGATACCCTTGAGCGTATAGAAATACTCAGGGATCTGCGTCAGGGCGAGTTCGACGTTCTTGTGGGGATCAACCTTCTGAGGGAGGGGCTTGACCTTCCGGAAGTATCCCTGATAGCCATTCTTGATGCGGATAAAGAGGGATTCCTGCGGAACACCACGTCACTTATACAGATCATCGGCCGGGCGGCAAGGAATGCCGAAGGCCAGGTGATAATGTATGCGGATAGCGTCACCGACAGCATGGAAAGGGCGATAAAGGAGACCGCCCGCCGCAGACAGATACAGATGCAGTACAATGAAGCTCACGGTATAGTACCGAAAACTATAATCAAACCCATTACGGACACTCTTGCCGTCACCAGAGCCGTTGACGACGTAAGAAAACTCGACGAGGACGGAAAAGCTGCGGCAAAACTGTCGGCAAAGGAAAGAACCGCGCTCATAGAAAAACTTACCGGAGAGATGAAGAATGCTGCGGCTCAGCTGGATTTCGAATACGCCGCAAAGCTCCGGGATGAGATAACAAAACTCAGGCAATACGAGGGGAAAAAGAAATGAGAGATAAGATTACGGTAAAAGGCGCAAGGGCCAATAATCTCAAAAATGTGGATCTTGAAATACCGAGAGACAAGCTTATTGTTTTCACCGGGCTTTCCGGGTCGGGGAAAAGCTCCCTTGCCTTTGATACTATCTATGCGGAGGGACAGCGCCGGTACGTGGAATCCCTTTCCTCCTATGCGAGAATGTTTCTGGGGCAGATGGAGAAACCGGACGTGGACTATATTGACGGGCTTTCTCCCGCCATATCCATCGATCAGAAGACAACTTCGAAGAATCCCCGCTCCACAGTGGGAACGATAACCGAAATATACGACTACCTGCGATTGCTTTACGCCCGGGTGGGTATACCCCACTGCCCGGTATGCGGGGTGGAGATAAAACAGCAGCCCATGGACAGGATAATCGACTCCGTCATGGGTATGGGTGAAGGAACAAAGATTCAGATCCTTGCTCCCGCTATCCGGGGCAGAAAAGGTGAATATCAGAAGCTGTTTGACGATTACAGGCGCAGCGGGTACGTACGTGTCAGGGTGGACGGGATAATGTACGATCTGATGGAAAAGATCCCCCTGGATAAAAACAAAAAGCATGATATCGAAGTCGTTGTGGACAGACTTGTTATCCGGCCGGATGTCAGAAAAAGGCTTACGGACTCCTGCGAAACCGCCTCCCGGCTTTCAAACGGTCTTGTTCTCGTTTCGGTTCCGGACGGGGAAGAGAAGCTGTATTCCCAGCGTTACTCCTGTCCCGAGCACGATATAGGCATAGAAGAGCTTACCCCGAGGATGTTTTCGTTCAATAATCCCGCCGGCGCATGCAAATGCTGCTCCGGTCTGGGGTACATCATGGCGTTTGACCCGGATCTCATAATACCGAATAAGGACGTAAGCCTTCTTGACGGGGCAATAAATGCCATAGGTTTCGGGAATATTGCCGGAAGCTCTTACGGGCTGAACCTGTATACAAAAGTTCTCAAGCAGTACGGGCTTACTGTCGCCGACCCGATTTCAAAATATTCTCCGGAGGCTCTGAAAGACCTTCTGTACGGCGGCGAATACCATGAAGGGGTCATTCCTACGCTGGAGAGGCGGTATAAGCAGACAAACAGCCAGTATTCCAAGGCCGAAATGGAATCGCTGATGACAAACAATCCATGTCAGGAGTGTCACGGGGCAAGGTTGAATCCCATTTCCCTTGCCGTCACTGTCGGCGGAAAGAATATAAAGGAACTCTGCGACATGTCCGTTTCGGATGCTATCGGTTTTATTTCCGGGATAAAGCTGACTCCGAGAGAGCAGAGTATCGCGGAACAGATACTCAAGGAGATTAACCAGAGACTCGGATTTCTGAACAGTGTAGGGCTGTCCTATCTGACCCTTTCCCGATCCGCAAATACCCTCTCCGGAGGCGAGGCGCAGCGTATACGCCTTGCGACCCAGATCGGATCCTCTCTTATGGGATGTATATATATCCTCGACGAACCCAGTATAGGTCTGCATCAAAGGGATAATCAGAAACTTCTGGATACACTGAAACATCTCCGGGACGTGGGGAATACTCTTATAGTCGTTGAGCATGACGAGGATACCATGCGTCAGGCGGACTGGCTTGTGGATATAGGTCCCGGTGCGGGAGTGCACGGGGGATACGTTGTGGCTTCCGGTACTCCGGCTCAGGTTATGGCGTGCCCGGACTCAATTACCGGACAGTACCTTTCAGGCAGGAAAAAAATCGCGGTCCCGAAAGCAAGGCGAAATCTCACCGATAAGTTTATCCGTGTCAGAGGGGCGAAGGAAAACAATCTCAAGAATATTGACGTGGACTTTCCTCTGTCCGTGTT
The DNA here is from genome assembly GCA_905207625.1 of uncultured Eubacteriales bacterium. Taxonomy (GTDB): domain Bacteria; phylum Bacillota; class Clostridia; order Oscillospirales; family UBA644; genus HGM12619. Next base: position 21,503 of record CAJLLT010000009.1, read on the forward strand.
TACCTGTGTCACGGGGGTGTCGGGTTCGGGAAAATCGACTCTTGTCAATGATATACTCAATAAGACCCTTCTGGGAAAGGTGAACCGGGCAAAGACTTTTCCGGGAAAATGCGATGCCGTTGAGGGTTCGGAATACATTGATAAAGTCGTGAATATCGATCAGAGTCCCATAGGAAGGACTCCGCGCTCCAACCCAGCGACTTACACCGGAATCTTCAACGATATCCGGGATCTGTTTGCCCAGACAAACGAGGCCAAGGCTCGGGGATATACCGCGGGACGTTTTTCCTTCAACGTAGACGGCGGCAGATGTCAGGCGTGCAACGGCGACGGAATAGTTAAAATAGAAATGCACTTCCTGCCGGATATATACGTTCCCTGTGACGTATGCAACGGACAGAGATATAACCGGGAGACCCTTGAGGTCAAACTTAAGGACAAGAATATTTTTCAGGTTCTTGATATGACTGTGGAAGAGGGTGTGAAGTTCTTTGAAAACTTCCCTCAGATCTCCCGCAAGCTCAGGACCCTTGCGGATGTGGGACTCGGTTATATAAAAATCGGTCAGCCATCCACAACTCTGTCGGGCGGTGAGGCACAGCGTGTCAAACTTGCAACGGAACTTGCCCGTCGGGCAACGGGGAACACTCTGTATATACTTGACGAACCTACAACGGGACTGCATACAGCGGATGTTCAGAAACTTCTGGAGGTTCTTCAGCGTCTTGTCAAGGACGGAAACACCGTTGTTGTCATTGAGCATAACCTTGATGTTATCAAGTCCGCGGATTATATCATAGATCTGGGACCCGAGGGAGGAGACGGTGGCGGTACGGTTGTCGTTACCGGAACTCCCGAGCAGGTTGCGGCATGTGAAAAATCATATACGGGACAATTCCTGAAACCATTGCTCTGAACCATATAAAGCTGAAAATATCCACCTGAAGAGGTGGATATTTTCGTGTTATCGATGCAGCTGTACGGACTTCGGAAAGAGCGGTATTAATAGCCGTATTTCTTCTTTTTTGCGATGAGGAAGCCCCAGGACATGATAAAAGCAAGAACCTCCGCCGCAACAACCGCAAGCCAGACCCCGTCCAGTTCCAGAAGCATGGGGAGAATGAATACAGCCGCGATCTGGAATATCAGAGTTCTGACAAAGGAGATCAGAGCTGAAATGACGCCGTTATTGAGGGCCGTAAAGAATGAGGAAGCCCAGATATTGAGTCCCATCATGGGAAAAGCCAGGGAAAACAGCATGAATCCGTGCTTTGTCATTTCCGCGAGTGCCGGGTCGTAGCTGACAAAAATATTGACCATTACTCCGGAGAGAAGCTCCGCCGCGATGGTGAGAATGACTCCGAGGATAAGCATGATATTTACGCTTTTGCGGTACAGATTTTTCAGTTCTCGGCGGTTATCCGCACCGTAATTGTAGCCCACCAGAGGAGCGCTTCCTATGGAATAACCGATGAATATTGCGGCGAACACAAAATTTACATACATGATAACCCCGTAGGCGGATATACCGTCTTCACCCACAATGTTCAGCAGCTGCATGTTATAGAGCATATTGACGACGGACATGGATAGATTAGACACCATTTCAGAGGAACCGTTGCCGCAGGTCCTGAAAAATACTTTTTTGTCGAAGCGTGCTTTTGTCAGCCTTAGCAGGCTTGTGTTCTTTCTTGCAAAGTATATCAGAGGCAGTATTCCGCCGATAACCTGGCCGATGACAGTCGCGATTGCCGCACCGGCAAGTCCCCAGCCGAAAACGCCTACAAACAGCCAGTCAAGGAACATATTCGCAACTCCGGAAGCCACGGAGATATAAAAGCTGAATTCCGGTTTGCCGGCAGTTACGAGGAAACTCTGGAAAACGTTCTGTAAAACAAACGCAACCTCAGCGGCAAAGAGTATTCTGCTGTAAACGACGCAGTTTTCAAGCAGTTCGCCCTCTGCTCCCAGCGCAATGGAAATGGGGCGGGCGAATATAACGCCTATTACGGAAAGAATGACGCTTATTACCGTTGCGGCATAAATGAGCATGGAAAAATATCTGTTTGCCCTGTCTCTGTCTCCCTCGCCGATGGTCTTTGAGACTATAGCGCTTCCGCCGGTACCAATCATGAAACCGACAGTTCCTATCGCCATAAGAACGGGCATTACCAGATTCACCGCCGCAAAGGAGGTCTTTCCGACATAGTTGGAGACAAAGAAGCCGTCAACAATGCCGTAAAGGGAGGTGAATACCATCATAAGAATGGGGGAGATGGTGAATCTGAAAAGTTTTCCGTATGTAAAGTGTTCTGAGATCTGAATTTTCATAAAATAACCTGATTATACCAAACTAAAAATCAAATTTAACCTTTCCGTCTTCGATTTTAAGGAATGCGTCAAACGCCTTCCCAGATTTTGATGTGAAACCTTCGATTTTTGAGCTTCTGCCGGTTTCAAGCAGCATTTTTGCGTTACTGACCGAAATGACCCTTCCGCAGATAACGTCGTTTATCGCGAATCGGCATCCCTCCTTGTAGCCGGAACAGCCATAGGAGTATTTGTATCTTATAACGTCTTTTCCGCAAAGGGGGCATTTGCCTATGACATCCCCGAAAAATCCGCAGTCAGTGTCTTTTTCCGGAGGCTTCGGGGTGCGGTCAAAGACCTGGGATATTTCCGTTTTCGCAAAATCCACACCTTCGTCCACCGTGCAGGTCCCGTGATATATCCGTTTAAGGACTTTACCCATTTCGGAGGTTTTGTATTTATCCATGGATATCTGCATTTTTTGCAGTGATTTTATAAGGAATTCTCCGTTGGGCAGTATGGTGTAAACGTCTTTTTTAAGCGCGATATACCCGCTTTTTTTAGCGTTGTCAATTATTCCGGTTCTCGTTGCCTCGGTACCCAGTTCGAGACCTTCGAAAATCGCCCTGTAATCTTCTTCGTCATTATCGCTGTCCGATCCCTCCGCCAGTTCTTTACGGAATGGATTTTTGAGATAGTTGTTCAGGGTCTCAATGGTGTAGTGTTTCGGAGGAGTCGTTTCCTTTTCCGTGGGACGGAAATCCGTGTTGACCCGGTCTCCCTTTTCAAGTCGGGGCAGCAGTTTGTCCTTCTGGGTGTAGTCGTCGTATTTTGTCCAGCCCTTTTCTACTATCACCATACCCTTGAGCTGAAATTGCTCTTCATCGCCTACGCTTATGGTTATCTCCGTTTTTTCCGCGAGACAGGGTTCGGAGCAGAATACCGCCACAAATCTCCGGAAAACAGTGGAGTACACCTTCATCTCATTTTCCGTAAGTTTATCCTTTGTCGGTATCTTGTAGGTGGGGGTGAGGGCTGAGTGAGACTCTATTTTCGAATCGTCGAAGATGGTCTTGTTGTCCTTGAACTGAACCGGGTATCCGATTTTTGCGATGTTTGCGATAATGGTCTTCATCTTGCCCTTTTCCGCCGTGGCAAGATATTCGGAGTTTGTTCTGGGGTAGGTCACATAGCCCGCCTCATAAAGCTTTTGCAGTATGGCAAGGCTCTCATCCATGGGCATTTTGTACTTTTTGCCCAGGAAATTCTGGAGCTTTGACAGAGAATACAGTTTTCCCGCTCCGATGGTGTCTTTTTTCTTCTTTTTTGCCGTTACGGTTGCGGGAAGAGAATTATACAGTGAGCAGAGGGCTTCCGCCTTATCACGTTCATCTTTGGAAAACTTCTTTTTGCTTGTCAGTTCGACTTTTTCCCCGTTTGTCTCAGCTGAGCTTGCTACTGCATAATATATTTCCGGTACAAAGTTCCGGATCTCCATATCCCGGTCGTAGATTGCCTTAACTATCGGGATTATGACTCTTCCCACACGGAGAAGGGTCCCTGTTTTCAAGGTTGCATAACGGGTCAGATTTACCCCGTAGAGCCAGTCGATGTATGTCCTTGCGAAACCTTCGTTTGCGAGATTGTCATATTCGCTTTCCTGTTTCATTTCCGCTAACGCCGCGGCGACAGTCTGGGGCGTCTGATCAGGCAGCCAAAGCCGTCTCAGTTCCTTTTTTCGCTCTCCCAGTGAGTTTTCGATGCACAGCCGGACGATTATCTCTCCCTCCCGGTCGGCGTCTCCCGCGTTGACTATCATGTCAACGTCATCTCTCAGACAGAGGGCTTTTATCGACTCAAACTGTCTCACGACGCCCTCATCGGGACGCTTATCGGGTCCCTTTTTCAGGGAATATCTGAATTTTTCGGGGAAACAGGGGAGATTGTCCATTCTCCATTTTCTGTCCGCTGACGGGTCTTCGGAATAATCCTCGATATCGTAGAGGGAAAACAGATGCCCGAAAGCCCAGGTTACAATATAGCCGCAACCTTCAAAATAGGTCCGGTTCTGCTTCATCTGACCTATGCCTGCGACAATGTTTCTTGCAAGACTCGGCTTTTCCGCAATGATAAGAGTCATCGGTTTTCCTCCTTATGAACAGTCAGTAAAATTTATTATACCACAAAAACAGTCAAAAGTCAAGTTTTTCCGGCAAAAGCCGTTCAGAAAAGACGTGAGGAAAAAGAATAAAAAAGCAGAGCCCGAAGGCTCTGCTGATTTTCAATGTAAACTGTCGGTTTACAGCTCGGGGATGTTGATCTCAACCTCTCTGCCGAGTTCGGAAGAACGGACGATACCGTCGAGGATCGCCTGGTTCTTGATGATCTGGCTGGAGGGAACAGGAGCGGGATCGCCGTACTTGACAGCGTCCAGGAAGGAGCGGATCTTGTTCTTGAACAGGTCAGCCCAGTCACCCTCAAGCTCGGGAAGCTGATAGTCAAACTCAACCTTGCCGATGTTCTTGTAAACAGTCATGGGACCGCCGATACCGCCGTTCCAGCAGTTGGTAGCGGGAATTCTCAGACCGGCTTTCTTACCGAGAATTATGGTATCGCAGGGGGAGTTGATGTTCATTGCCCAAGCAATTCTGAAGTCAAGGATTATGCCGTTCTTGTCGCCATATTTGCCGGGTTCAAGACGGATAAATGCCGCAGCAAAGTCATCGACGTTGAATCTGCTTGCGTCTTTTTCTCCGTAAACGGAAGCATCGGTTCCGAAGAAGTCGGACTTATAAGCGGAAACGGTTTTGGGGGTGGGGTAGCCGATGGCATTCAGAACCATATCCAGGGAGTAGCATCCGATGTCACCGAGAGCGCCGATACCGGCAGTCTTCTTTTCAACAAAGGTGCTCCACGGAATACCGCGTCTTCTTCCGCCGCCGGTCTGGATGTAGTAGATCTCACCCAGTTCGCCGGATTCGCAGACTTTCTTTATGAACTGCATATTGGGCTCAAAGCGGGGCTGGAATCCTATGGAAAGGACCTTGCCGCTCTTGAGTTCCGCTTTTCTGATCTCAACCGCTTCATCGAGGGTAACGGTCATGGGTTTCTCAAGAAGAACGTTTATCCCGGCGTTAAGGCAGTCGATGGTGCATTCCGCATGGGTAACGTTGTAGGTGCAGACACTGACAGCGTCGAGCTGCAGTTTGTCCTGATCCTTGAGCATTTCGGTGTGATGTCCGTAGCATTTTACGCCCTCAACTCCGAATCTCTTGAAGAACTCTTCAGCTTTTCCGGGGATGATGTCCGCGCCTGCCACGATCTCTACGTCGGGCATGTTCTTGTAGACCTGTACATGGGATTCCGCAATCCAGCCCGTACCGATAATAGCGACTCTGAGCTTTCTGTTGGGGTCAATAGCTCTGCTCTCAGTCTTCTGGCCGAATTTGTTAAGGCTGTAGTCTTTGTCGTTGTTGGCCATTTCAGCTTCTCCTTATAGTTAAATAATGTTTTCCTCTGAAGGGAATATCTGCATTGTTCATATTATAGCATAGAAGCATTGATTTGTCAACGGGAAAATTCTATAATTTTTTTGTCATTATCTATTGCAAACACAGGCAAAATATGCTATAATTAATCCATATTGAACAGGTGACCGCTGCGCCGTGGCACAGCGGAAAAACCGAAATTTTGACAAGGAGAAAACCGATGAAAAACAGAAAAGAAATGAACCCTGAATTCCAATGGGACATCTCTCATATTTTCCCCACGAAACAGGCATGGTCCGATGCCCTTGCGCAGGTGGAGGAAAGCGTTAAACTTATTGCTCCTCTCAAAGGGACCCTTAAGGATGCGGCAAGCGTGAAGAAGGCTCTCGATCTGATCAATTCCGTTTCCGAGAAAGCCGAAAAAGTTTATATTTACGCGTTTCTGTGCAAGTCCGGGGATAACGGTGATCCGGAAAATCAGAGTATGCTCGCCCGGGTGATGAATGTTCTGGTCAAAATGGATACCGAGACCGCTTTTATCCAGCCTGAACTTCTTGCGTTGCCTTCCGATACTTTGAACGGGATAATAAATGACAGCGCTCTTTCGACCTACAGACATTCCCTCGAAGATATTGCGCGTTCCGCTCCCCATACACTTGACGCCTCCGGTGAAAAGCTTCTTGCGAGACTTTCCGACGTTACGGGGGTGTCTTCCGATACCTTCGATATGCTTACGGAGGTCGATATGGAGTTCCCGAAGGTCAGGGACGAAAAGGGAGAAGAGATTCAGCTGACCCACGGTAATTTCGGTGTATTCCGTGAAAGCAAGAGCCGTGAGGTCCGCAAAAACGCCTTTGAAACGTTTTTCGGCACTTACAAAAAATATATAAACACCACCGCTTCCACCTACGGCGGCAAGGTGAAGATGGATCAGTATTTTTCTGATGTAAGAGGGTTCGCCGGTCCTTGTCAGAGAGCCCTTTTTGCAAACAACGTACCGGTATCCGTATACGACAGTCTTATAGAAGCCGTGCACAACAGCCTTCCGTCAATGAGAAAATATCTCGATCTGCGTAAAAAGGTTCTCGGGCTTGAAAAAATAGATATGTACGATCTTTACGTTCCGATGATCGATGATATAGACTTCTCCATGAGTTATGAAGAGGGCAAAAAGCTTGTCAAGAAGGCGCTTGCGCCCCTCGGTGCGGAATACGGAAAGCTTCTCGACAGAGCCTTCGGGGAAAAGTGGATCGATGTCTACGAGAATAAAGGCAAGACTACCGGAGCATATTCCATAGGCGTGTACGGGGTTCACCCCTACGTCCTGCTGAACTATTCCGGAAAATTTGATGACGTTTCCACCATTGCCCACGAGCTGGGACATTCCATGCACTCTTATTTTTCCGATACCACACAGGATTACGCAAATCATGATTACCGTATTCTCGTGGCTGAGGTTGCATCCACGGTAAACGAGGTTCTTCTTACCATGTACATGCTCAACACGGAGACCGACAAAAAACGCCGTGCGTATATACTCAATCATTTTCTGGAAGGTTTCCGCACCACGGTTTACCGGCAGACTCTGTTTGCGGAGTTTGAGCGTAAAGCCCACGATATGTACCAGTCCGGAACACCTCTGACCGCGGAGTCTTTGAGTGAGCTCTACAAAAATCTGGTTTCTCTCTATTACGAGGGTGCCGAAGTTCCCGAGATGATCTCTTATGAATGGTCTTACATTCCGCATTTCTACAGATCCTTCTATGTTTACCAGTACGCTACCGGTTTCTGCAGCGCCGTTGCCATAGCCAGCCATATCCTGAAAACCGGCGACACCTCCGGATATCTGAAGTTCCTGACCCTCGGCGGAAGCGACTATCCCATAGAGGAACTCAAGGTTGCGGGCGTTGATCTGACAAAACCCGAATCCGTCAGCGATTCCCTCAAGGTCTTCGACCGGACCATAGATGAACTTGCGGCGCTTATGGAAGAAATAAAATAAGGGGAAACATATGGAGCTTTTTGACGAGATAGTAAAGGAAGTCCGGAAAAACGGAACCAATATGTTTACTCTCTGCGAGGTCCATAACGGGAACGTCCGGTGTGAAGATCTGCAGAAGACTAACGAGGTCCATGATTGCTATTCAGTGGCAAAAATGTTCACGGTTACGGCTCTCGGAATGCTTGTGGACAGAGGGCTGCTTGACACATCGGAAAGGATAGTCGATATCTTTGCCGATGAACTTCCGGAAAAGTACGATGAAAACTGGAACATTGTCACCGTAAAGAATGTGATCAAGCATCAAGGCGGTTTCCCCGGAGGTTTTCTTGACCAGGACTGCGCAAATATTCAGGAGAAGTACGGTACGGACGATTTCCTGCGTCTTCTTTTCGAAACTCCCATGGCGTATGTCCCGGCTCAGAGCCATGCGTACTCGGATGCCGCATACTATATGCTTTCCCGTGTTGTAACCAAAAAAACGGGGGAGAGAATGGATGACCTCATGATCCGGGAGCTTTTCGCACCGATGAAATTCAGGCAGATGGCCTGGTGCAAATGCCCCATGGGTTATGTAAACGGCGCCACCGGCCTTCACATAGCCACCCGGGATATGGCAAAACTCGGACAGCTGTATCTCAATGACGGTTTGTGGGAGGGCAAACGTATCATTTCTGAAAACTGGGTAAATACGGTGTTTACGGAAAGATACGAATTCTGGCCCGTGGCTTCAGGCTTCCACAAAGGCGGTATGCACGGACAGGAGCTGTACGTAAGCAGGAAGAATAACAGGGTCATAGCTTATCACAGCTGCGATGACGATACCATTGACGCGGTGACAGATCTGCTGATAAAACTTGACGTGTAATAAAGAAGACCGCAGTCCTGATAAGACTGCGGTTTCTTTAAAGAAATGATTCTTACTTAAGGCCGTTTTCGTATGCCTGGATCATTTTCTTAACCATCTGACCACCAACAGAACCTGCCTGCTTAGAGGTGAGGTCGCCGTTGTAACCGTTCTTCAGGTTAACTCCGACTTCGGAAGCAGCTTCCATCTTGAATCTGTCAAGAGCTTCGCGAGCCTGGGGAACAAGAGACTGTTTGCTGTTAGACATGTTATTTACACTCCTTTGTGTATTTTACTTTCAGGCAATGACGAAATCGAATCAGCGGAAATTGCTGTGTTCGTTGCATTGCTCTATTATTATGATTTTCCCGTCGGAAAATATACTTTGTTTTTTGCTGTAAATTTTTGTAAAAAAGGAGGAAATATATGTATACCGCTGAGATTTTCAAAGACGGAAAGAGGATCATTTCGGATTTTGAACACGGCGCGACAGTTGCCGATATTATTTCCTCCGCCGCTGTTCCCGTAAGACTCGGATGCGGAGGCAGAGGCAGCTGCGGCAAATGCAGGGTCCGGATCTCCGGTGAGATATCTCAGCCCTCGGATTCCGAAAAAAAGCATCTTTCTCAGGAAGAACTCTTGTCGGGAGTCCGTCTCGCATGCCGGACAAAATGCTTCGGAAATGTAAAAATATATCTTTACGGTACGGAGTATTCCCCGAAAAATGGAGATCTTCCGGATATGACAGTAACGAAACCTCTGACCGGGGAAAAAAGATGTACGGTCGGGGTCGTTGACATCGGTACTACCACCGTTCACGGCTACAATGTTTCTATGCCCGAGGGAAGGATCATTTCCGGGTTCTGCGTGGAAAATCCCCAACGCGTACACGGTTCGGATGTTATCTCACGGCTGACATTTGCTTCAGCAGGAGGAACAGCGCGGCTGAGGTCGGAGATCCGGAACTGTATAAAAGAGAATTGCCCGGATGCGGATTTTTTCGTTCTTACCGGAAATACGGTAATGTTGCATTTTTATTTCGGACTTGATACCTCCGGTTTTGAAGGCTATCCGTTTGAACCCGAGACTCTTTTCGGGGGCATATACGAGGGAAATACCTTTGTTATGCCCTGCATTTCCGCTTTTATCGGCGCCGATACCCTCTGCGCCGTTTCTGCCGTTGATCTGCCCGGTTACAGATGTGCGCTCATGACTGATCTGGGAACGAACGGGGAAACGGTCCTTTTCCGTGACGGCAGGTTTTATGCCTGTTCCACAGCCGCAGGTCCCGTATTCGAGGGCGGCGGTATAAGCTGCGGCATGCCTTATTCTCCGGGAGCTGTTGACAGGGTGTGGTTTGAGCGGGGAAAGATGAAGTATTCCGTAGTCGGAGATTCTGAACCTGTGGGGCTTTGCGGTACAGGCGTCATTTCAGCCGTTTCTTCGATGATATCCTGCGGCGCTGTAAGCGAGACGGGCTTTCTTCCGGAACCTTTCCGTATAGGAAATTCTCCCGTAAGCATCACTCAGGAGGATATACAGTCGGTCCTTCTGGCAAAAGCCGCCGTCAGGGCGGGAATTGAGACTCTTTTTGCCGAAAGCGGAACAAAAGCGGAGCAGATCGGAGCTTTCTTCCTTGCCGGATCTCTCGGCAGCTCTGTTTCGGTCCGTGACGCTGTTATCACGGGTCTTATACCACCACTGTCTGCCAAAAGAGCTTCCGCCGCCGGAAATGCCGCTCTTCATGGGGCTTTGGGTTTTCTTTTTGATTCGGACAGGCTTGAGGCCGCAATAAAACTGATTCCGGAAGTGAAAGTTATTGAACTTTCGGGTAATCCCGGGTTTGAAAAGATATTTGTTGAAAATATGAAATTCGATATATAGGGTTATCTGTGCATCGTTGATCCGGAAGTCAGCAGTTTATAAAAAATATTCCCCGACAACCGTCGGGGAATACTCTTTTTTCAGTATATGTTAGTTATTGAAAACCTGGTCAAGGTCTCTCTGCACCTGATTGGAAATTGCGGAGAGCGCGGAGCTGTAGGACTGTCCCTTACCGATATTTACAAGAGCCTGAACAAGGGCAGTATTGGAGGCGGAAAGGGGATATCCCGCACCGGTGAAGTTACCGTGAACGCTCTCTTCGTAGTAGCATGAGTAGCTGTCGTCGGAGAAGAAGTTGTTTCTTTTGTCGGTAGCACGTCTCAGTGCGAGGGGCGCGTCCTCAAGTTCGGAAAAATAGAGGCTCATGAAATTGCCCGCCTCATCGGGGTCTCTGCCTACGGGTACGCAGAGCATCCGGGTTCCGGACATGAATGACGAGTAGAATTTTTCTCCGGGTTTTACATCGCTTCCGGTGGGGAAGGGAATGTAGTAAATATCTTCGTAATTTTTGATGGTTTCATTGTAGATGGCGGTAGAGCCCTGGAATATCGTGGCTTTTCCGTTGGAGAAGAAACCGGAGTTTACGTCCTCTTTTACGACGCAGTCCTTACCTTCTATCGCTGCAGCCCACGCCAGAGCATTGACTGTACGGGTATCGGTCAGCATGGAAAATTTCCAGGAGCCGGATTCGTTGTTGTAAAGCGTTCCGCCGTTGGCAAAGATCGAGGAATACATGAAGGTGGACTCGTCCTGATATATCTCCATGCCGTAGATAGGTTCGTCCAGGGACATATCGCAGACAGTGTCAAGGTATGAGGAGAAATTGGAGAAGGTCCACTTGCCCTCTTTGTACAGCTGCCAGGGGTCATCGGCGTTGAACTGTTTCACGAGATTGGCATTGTAGAACATATATCCGTTCCCGACATACTCGGGCTGCCACGCGCCATCACATTTCATGGCATAGGTCTTGCCGTCGTCAAAGGTCACTGCCTTCAGGTAATCGGGGGATCCGTATATCTCGGTCTCGGACAGATCAACGTTTGTAAGGTCATTGAAAGCCCAGAGAAGATCAAGCTTGTAAAAATTGTATATGACTGCGTTTGAAAGGTCAATGAACATCGACTTATCGGTTCCGGCAAGCAGAGACATAAGTATATTTCCGTCCTTGTCGGTATGGGAACCGGCAATACCCTCTATGGACTTTACGTTATACTTCTCAATGAAATTTTTGTAGTGTTTGAGCAGGGCCTCACCGTAGTTGGTTGCCGCGGTTCCCGATCCGTCATCATCTTCGGAAGGAACATAGGCATTCACCCATCCGCAGGTGTAATAAATGGTCTGACCGCCGAAATCCACGTCTTCGCTTATTCTGTAAACGAACTTGTCTTCCTTCACACAGGCGGAAAACAGTGTCAGGCAGAGCAGGGAAACAACCAGTACCGCAAAAAATCTCTTCATTATGCAATCTCCTTGATTTGCGTCGTCACAGCATTCGCAGCAACGATCTCTTTACCTACGGGAAAACTTTTTGTCCGATCCGAAAAACACCTCAGGCGGACATTCCCGTTCAGAGTATACATATTATAGCACAAAAAGCCCCGGGAATCAATATTGATGCTTCCGTTTTTACAAAAAAGTCGAAATAATGAGGGTTTTTTCCATGCTCAGGTTCCGGCAGAGAGTATCCTTTTCCCGACAAAAAACGGGACCGGCAAAAGCCGGTCCCCGGTTAAGGATTTTATTTTCTGTTGAGCGTTTCGTCCAGTTCTCTCTGCACCTGAGTTGCTATTGCGGAAAGCACTGAGGAGTATGAAGCGCCGTTGCCGACATTGACGAGAGCGCTCGTGATAGATGCCGAGGAGATGTTGAGGGGGTAGCCCGTGCCGATGCTGTTGACCTTCTTTGTCGCGTTTACGTAATAGTTGTAGCTGTCGTCGGAGAAGAACTTGTTTCTGTAGTCCTGTCTCTGTCTTATCGCCAGCGGGTAGTCCTCAAAGTCGGAAAAGTAAAGGCTCATGAAATATCCGGCTTCATCCGGATCTCTGTCCGCAGGCACGCACATTGTACGTGTGCCTCCGAGATATGTGGAATAGTTTTCTTCACCGGCGGAAACACTTGATCCTGTGGGGAAGGGAATGAAATACACGTCGGTAAGTTCTTTTATCGCTTCAAAATAGATTGATTCGTATCCGTGGTAGATAGTGGCTCTTCCCAGGGTGAATTTATCCTGGTTCGGATCTTCCTTTGCCACATTGTCCTTGGTGGTTATTGATGATGCCCAGGAAAGTGCGGCAACGCTTCTTCCGTCCGAAAGCAGCGAGTACTGCCAGGAGCCGGAATCATTGTTGTATATCGTGCCTCCGTTAGCGAATACCGCCGAATAGAAGAGTGTCGCCCAGCTTCCGGATATTTCAAGGCCGTATATGGGCTCTTCTCTGGTCATATCGCTTACGGAGTCAAGGTATGAGGAGAAATTGGAGAAGGTCCATTTCCCGTCTTTGTACAGCTGCCAGGGGTCGTCGGCTCCGAATTGTCTGACGAGGTTTGCGTTATAGAACATAAGACCGTTACCCACGCTCTCGTCGTTCCATGCGCCCATAAGCTTCATGCCGTATGTTTTGCCGTCGTTGAACGTCACCGATCTGAGATATTCCGGTGTTCCGTAGATATCCGTGTCTTCAAGGTTTACATTTGTCAGGTCGTTGAATGCCCACAGAAGGTTGAGTTTGTAAAAATTATAAATCGTTGCCTGGTTCAGGTCCAGGAACATGGATTTGTTTGTTCCGGCAAGCAACGTCATGAGGATCGATCCGTCGCTGTCGCCGTAGTTGCCGGTAATACCTTCAATGGATTTCACGTTGTAGGTTGAAATGAATTTCTTGTAATGTTTCCTGAACGCCTCCGTATAGTTGTCGGAAGCCGAACCCGATCCGTCGTCGTCCAGTTCCGGAACGAAGTTCTGCGGCCAGCCCGAGGTGAAGTATATGGTCTCGTTTCCGAAATCCACGTCTCCGCTTATTCTGTAAACGAATTTATCCTCGGTCTTGCAGGCCGAAAACAGTATCAGGCACGCTACGGCAACGCCGAAAGCCGCCAGTATTCTTTTCATAAAGCGTCATCTCCAATCTGTATACTCGCTACAATTATACCACTTTTTCGTCTGCAAGTCAATAGTTATTTCAGAGTCCGGATACATTTTGTCTATTCTGACGAAGTTTTTCTGATCCGTGGCTCCTGCGGAGTTTCGACAATTTCACGAAATTTCTCAGTCCCACTTTACAAAACGCAAAAAAAATGCTATTATATACCCGATACATTGAAAACTTATGCATTCAATCAACTTAGGAGGAAAAATACATGGCAAGAAAAAAACTTTCCATGGACGGCAACACCGCCGCGGCGCACGTAAGTTATGCCTTTACCGAAGTCGCTGCGATCTATCCCATCACGCCTTCCAGCGTTATGGCTGAGTTGACCGATTCATGGTCCGCTACCGGATTGAAAAACATCTTCGGTGAGAAGGTCAAGGTCATGGAGATGCAGTCCGAAGCCGGTGCCGCCGGTACCGTTCACGGAAGCCTTGCGGCCGGTGCCCTGACCACCACCTTTACCGCATCCCAGGGACTTCTTCTGATGATCCCCAATATGTATAAGATCGCCGGCGAACTGCTGCCCTGCGTTATCCACGTCAGCGCACGTTGCGTCGCTTCCCACGCTCTTAACATTTTCGGCGATCACTCCGACGTTTATGCCTGCCGCCAGACCGGCTTTGCGATGCTGGCTGAGACCAATCCCCAGGAAGTTATGGATCTGGGTGCCGTTGCGCATCTGTCCGCAATAAAAGGAAGAGTTCCCTTCCTGAACTTCTTTGACGGCTTCCGTACTTCCCACGAAATACAGAAGATCGAGGTCTGGGACTACGACGAACTTGCTTCCATGATCGACAAGGACGCCGTTGCCGCATTCAGAGCACACGCTCTCAACCCCGAGCATCCCGCTCTCCGCGGTTCCGCTGAAAACGGAGATATCTTCTTCCAGCACAGAGAGGCCTGCAACAAGTACTACGATGAACTGCCCGCAGTTGTCGAGGATTACATGAACCAGGTCAACGCGAAACTGGGTACGGATTACAAACTGTTTAACTACTACGGCGATCCCGAGGCTGACAGAGTCATAGTTGCTATGGGTTCTGTCTGCGATGTCGCTGAGGAAGTTATTGACTATATGCGTGCCGCAGGGGAGAAGGTCGGTCTTGTCAAAGTCCGTCTGTATCGTCCCTTTGTTCCCGAAAAGCTTATCGAGGCTATTCCGAAGACTGCGAAGAAGATCGCTGTTCTCGACCGCACCAAGGAACCCGGTTCCCAGGGCGAGCCTCTGTTCCTCGACGTTGTGACCGCTCTTGCTACTCACGGCGTTCAGGCTAAGGTTGTGGGCGGACGCTACGGTCTCGGTTCCAAAGATACCACCCCCGCAAGCATCTTTGCGGTTTACGAAAACCTCAAAAAGGACGAGCCCAAGAGCAACTTCACCATCGGAATCGTTGATGACGTTACCGGACTTTCCCTTGAAGAGAAACCCGCTCCCGATACCTCTGCGAAGGGTACCATTTCCTGCAAATTCTGGGGTCTTGGCGGCGACGGTACCGTCGGTGCGAACAAGAACTCCATCAAGATCATCGGTGACCATACCGATAAATATATCCAGGCATACTTCCAGTATGACTCAAAGAAGACCGGCGGTGTGACCATTTCTCACCTGCGTTTCGGCGACAGCCCGATCAAGTCTCCTTATTACATCAACAAGGCTGACTTCGTTGCATGTCACAACCCCTCCTACATCGTCAAGGGTTACAAGATTGTCCGTGACGTCAAGCCCGGAGGCACATTCCTGCTGAACTGCCAGTGGACTCCCGAAGAGCTTGAAAAGCATCTTCCCGACGAGACCAAGAAATATATTGCCGAAAACAACATTCAGTTCTATACCGTAAACGCTATAGACAAGGCCCGTGAGATCGGTATGGGCAAGAGAACAAATACCATTCTCCAGTCCGCCTTCTTCAAACTTGCCAATATCATGCCTATCAGCGAAGCCGTTGACTACATGAAGTATATGGCAAAGAAGTCCTACTCCAAGAAGGGCGAAGCCGTAGTCAACATGAACTACGCCGCTATCGATGCCGGTGTTGAAGCTATTGTCAAGGTCAACGTTCCCGATTCCTGGAAGAATATTCAGGTCAGAGAACAGAAGGTTGAGATCACCGGAGACCGTCCCGAACTGGTCAAGTTTGTCAAGGATATAGTAGTTCCCGTTTCCAAGATGGACGGAGATTCTCTGCCCGTTTCCGCATTTACCGATATCGTTGACGGCACTATGCCTCAGGGTGCTGCCGCATATGAGAAGCGCGGCGTTGCGGTTGACGTTCCCGAATGGATCCCCGAAAACTGTATCCAGTGTAACTCCTGCTCCTTTGTTTGCCCCCATGCCACCATCCGTCCCTTCGCGATGACCGAAGAAGAGGCTGCAGAGGCTCCCGCAAGCACCAAGTTTGCGGATAAACCCGTCATGAAGACCAACTACAAGTTCACCATGTCCGTAAGTCCTCTGGACTGCATGGGCTGCGCTCTTTGCGTCAAGGCTTGCCCCGTAAACAACAAGGCTGCAAAGGACGGCACCGACAAGGTCGCTCTCCGTATGGTTCCCCAGGAAAGCCAGAGCGCACAGCAGGCGGCATTTGACTACGCCGTTGCCAATGTTTCCGAGAAGCCTGAGCTTATAAACAACACTGTCAAGGGCAGCCAGTTCAAGCAGCCTCTGCTTGAGTTCTCCGGCTCCTGCGCTGGTTGTGCCGAGACCTCCTATGCGAGACTTATAACTCAGCTCTTCGGCGAAAGAATGTATATTTCCAACGCTACCGGATGCTCTTCCATCTGGGGTGGTTCCGCTCCCGCTACTCCTTACACCGTAAACCGTGAGACCAAGAAAGGTCCCGCGTGGGCAAACTCCCTGTTTGAGGATAACGCCGAACACGGTCTTGGTATGTACCTGGGACAGAAAGCCATCAGAGAAAAGCTTATCAGCTATGTCAAAGAGCTTTCCGAAAAGGTTGAAGATGCCGATAAGAAGGCAATTATTGACGAATATCTGAATACCGTTGATGACGGTAAGGCAAACTCCGCTGCTGCCGAGAAGCTTGTCAACATGCTTGAGAATTGCGGCTGCGACTGCGAACTCAGAGCAAAGATACTCGATGAAAAGGACTACCTCGCCAAGAAGTCCGTATGGATCTTCGGTGGTGACGGCTGGGCTTATGATATCGGCTTCGGAGGTCTTGACCATGTTCTTGCTTCCGGTGAAGATGTAAACGTCATGGTGTTCGATACCGAAGTGTACTCCAACACCGGCGGACAGGCTTCCAAGGCTTCCAATATCGGTCAGGTTGCTCAGTTCGCTGCCGCAGGTAAGGCGATAGGCAAGAAGAATCTCGCCGAAATCGCAATGTCCTACGGTTATGTATATGTAGCTCAGATCGCCATGGGCGCCGATATGAACCAGACTCTCAAGGCTATGTCCGAGGCTGAAGCATATCACGGTCCGTCTCTGATCATCGGCTATGCACCCTGCGAAATGCACGGTGTCAAGGGCGGTATGACCAACTGCCAGCTGGAGATGAAGAGAGCGGTCGATGCCGGTTACTGGCAGATGTTCAGGTTCAATCCTGCGCTGAAGCTTGAAGGCAAGAACCCCTTCACCATAGACAGCAAGGCTCCCACCGCCGATTACAAGCAGTTCATTGAGAGTGAGACCCGTTACAGCCGTCTTGAACTTGCGTTCCCCGACAGGGCGGCGGTTCTCTTTGACAAGGCTGAGCAGGCTGCAAAAGACAAGTATGCCAGAATGCTCAAACTCAAAGAACTTTACGAAGTCAGCGATAAATAAGAGTTTTCTTACTCCAAGAGGACACACTTCCCGGTGTGTCCTCTTTTGCGTCCCGTTACGACAGGTTTCGACATTACTTGACAATTCGGGGGGAGATGTGTTATAATATGCGCATCGGACGCTTTGCGTCCCCAATGCGGAGCATTGCACCGACAGAGTCGGTGGATGCGCTGTTGACGGCGTCGCAAAAATGCCCTTGCAAGCAAGCATTTTTACTCCTGGTATAATATGCTGAATCGGACGCTTTGCGTCCCCAATGCGGAGCATTGCACCGACGGGGTCGGTGGATGCGCTGTTGACGGCGTCGCAAAAATGCCCTTGCAAGCCGACTTTTCATTTTTCCGCTGGAATCTGTTGGCCGGATTTTTGATTAATGATTCCGGACCCGGTTTTTCGTATATTGTAAAATAATCGATGTTGAGGTTGAAATATGAAAAAACTGATCTTTATTTCGGTCATACTGCTCCTTATGGGAGCGGCTGTTTCAGCCTGTGCCGGGAAACGTTCCTATAAAAGTCTTGAAAAAGATATACTGGGGAGCCTTATTGACGAGATTGAGAACTACCCGTTTGATACGTCTTCGAGAAACAGGTATGAAAGCATCCGGTCTGTGTATGAAAACCCGGCTTCTTCCGTATCTCAGGTTGCGGAAGCCATAGAATCCATATCAGATCTGAAAAGTTCCGTTCTCGGAAAAGCCGTTGCTTTTTCCGATTTGGCGTTTGAAGCCGCCGTAAAGGAAAATCTCGGTATAAGCGCCGGGGCAAAAATTCTGTATTCGGACATTCAGTTCGTAACAAAGCTCGATCTGTCGTACAAGGGCGGGATCAAGATAGTTTCTATTTCGGATATCGCAAAATTCCCCCTGTTGCGGACGGTGGATCTCAGCGGTAACGAGATATATTCCGTCGAGGTTCTTTCGTCAATGTCCGGGCTTGAATCCGTTAATCTTTCCGGGGCACTGAAGAACCCTGATCTAAGTGTATTTCCGGTAATCTCCGGACTGAAAAAACTCGATATATCTTTTAACGGGATATCGGATATAAGTGCCCTTGAGGGGGCAAAAGGTCTCGAATATCTCAATGTTTCGGGCAATCCGGTGCAGACGTTCTCTCCTCTGAAGCGGTCGGAAAATCTCAAGACCCTTGTTTTTACCGATTCCGTGGTTGCGTATCCGGAGGAAATTGCTCTGATCGGCTCTCTTACCGGACTTGATCTCTCCGGTTCCGAGTTTCCCCGGGGAGTGGATTTCTCCTTATTTTCCGGAATATCCGAACTCAAACTCAACCGTGTTTCCTTGGACAATTTTTCCGGAATATCCTCCCTTACGGGACTTACATCTCTTTCCCTGAGGGAATCGGGGCTGAGGGACATCTCCTTCTGCGGTGATCTCACGTCTCTGGCATTTCTTGACGTGTCCGGGAATGCAATAACCGATATTTCAGCTCTCAACGGGCTTTCGGATCTGGTGAGCCTCAATGCGGCATCGAATAAACTCAGTTCAGCTGTTCTGACCGGGCTGGAGGGGCTTATGTCTGTGGATCTTTCCGCCAACGTCCTGACTTCTGTGACCTTTGCCGGATCCTTTCCCGTGCTTTCAAAAGTCGATATTTCGCATAATAAACTCTCCTCTGTAAGCCTTGGGGGAAGCGAATACCTTGAGTATCTCGATCTTTCCTCCAATGCCGTTTCCGACGTGTCATTCCTGTCTTTTTACCGCAATCTCAGAAAGCTTTATCTTGCGGACAATGATATTGCGGATTTTGATCTGTCCTCCTGCTCCAGGCTTACGGAGATAGATCTGTCCGGATGTCCGGTGGTTTCCGCAAAGGGAGTAACGGGACTGGCAAATCTGACGAAACTGAATATATATTCCACCAAACTTACCGATGTGGAGGGGATGGAGACCCTTTCATCCCTGCGTGAACTGACCATACGCCTTTCGAAAGTCAAGAATTACGTACCTCTGGCTGGACTTTCCGGACTTGAAAGCTTCACCGTTTACGGGGCAACTTCAGACATATGGAACATTATCGACGGTTTCCGTGAACTGAAACAGCTTGAGATCAGAAACTGCTATATGGAATCCGTTCGTGTCAGCGGGCTTGAAAAGCTTGAAACGCTGACCGTTTCCGGATGCAGCAACCTTACCACAGTCTCCTCGGTTAAAGATCTTCCTTCTCTTAAAAGTTATATTGTGGATTCGGGGAAGATAACTGCACCTATGGTGGCGGATTTTCCGGCACTTGAAACACTCAGACTCTCCGGATGCGGAGTTACCGACGTTTCGGGAATAAGAGAGTTGCAGTCTCTTCAGATATTGGATCTTTCTCATAATAAGCTGAAATCCCTCGCTTTGTACGATTTTCCGAGACTTCGGTCCCTTGATCTCTCGTACTGCTCCCTTAAATCCATTGCAGGACTCACTGTTTACCATTCCGGAATCAGCCTGAACCTGAGGAACAATTCCATAAGGGATATCAGTATCCTTCCGGAGCTGTTCAGTTCTCTGGAGACACTTGATCTGTCCAATAATAAAATAAGTGATTTTTCCGCTCTGGACGGCATTGAGATATCCGACGTTGCTTTTTCGGGTAATAAGTCCGAGTATTATTCCAACGGAGGCGCAAGGTGAATAATAAAGATAATTATACTGAGATATATAAGAACAAAAGCAGATCTTCCGCTCCGGTCCTTTCCGTGATTATTGCCTGCGGTGTGGCTTTTTATATCATATCGGTATCCGGGATAAAGGATTATGTATGGGTCTTTCAGACTGCCGTTCTCCTTGCGGCGGCGGTGGGAATATACTTTTTGCTCCGCATACGTTTTTACGAATACGTCTATTCCGTTTCCGACGGGGAAATCAGTGTGGTCCTGCGTATATCCGGCGGTAAGGAACAAACCGTGTGCCTCTTTTCCGGAGACCTTATTCGCGGCATATACGATATCTCGGAGGTTCCGGTAAAGGTACTGAAAAAACAGAACGGGATCAAAACCGTCTATAACTGTACCGGTAGTTTTGCGCCCGGGAAGGGAACCGCAGTTGTGTTTTCGGAACCTGGAAAGAATTCTTTGTCACTTCTTGTTTTCTGTCCCGGCACAAAGTTTTTACAAATTATCTCCGGAAAAAGTGTTGACAAAGACTGAAAATTATGGTATAATACCCGAGTAATAAAGTAGAACCTGTTCTCACCTTGGCGACGATGCCGCCGGGTCAATATTTCTCGCAACGGCTGCTCTTCGACGGCCTGACGACCGAAATATCCGACGGTGAACTGTGGTTCGCCGTCATTTTTTTGCGAAAGGGAGACCTTACGCACTGGTTTTACGATATCGTATGTTATCTTGGAGGTGTTTGACTATCAACGCAAAGGGTATGCAAGTTAATGAGGAGATCCGTGATACACAGATCCGCCTTGTGGGCAGTGACGGCGCTCAGCTGGGAATCGTTTCGGCTAAGGAAGCGCAGAAGCTTGCCATCAACAAAGGTCTTGACCTGGTGAAGATCGCGCCGCAGGCTACTCCGCCTGTGTGCAAACTCATGGACTACAGCAAGTACTGCTTCGAGCAGGCAAAGCGTGAAAAGGAAGCAAAGAAAAATCAGAAGGTCGTTGACATCAAGGAAGTTCAGCTTTCCGTCAAGATCGAGGACCATGATTTCAATACAAAATTGAATCACGGTAAGCGTTTTCTTACGGGCGGCGATAAGGTGAAGGTCTCTCTCCGCTTCAGGAGCAGGGAAATTCAGCATCCTGAATTCGGTACCGAACTGATGCAGAGATTTGCCGCCGGATGCGCAGAAGTCGGGGTTATTGAGAAACAGCCCAAGCTCGACGGCAGGAACATGATCATGGTTCTTGCCCCCAAGCCTGTCAAATAGTCAAACAGCGAAAACAGAAGTTAGGAGTTGTAAAACGATGGCTAAGTCATGCAAACTTAAGTCCCACAGAGGTGCCGCTAAGAGATTCAAAGTTCTTAAGAGCGGAAAAGTAAAGATCTTCCGTGCAAAGAGAAGACATATTCTTGCCAAGAAGACCACGAAATTCAAGAGAGGTCTGCGTAAATCTGCTTACGCGGATTCTACGAATGCGCCGACAGTCAAGAAGCTGCTCCCGTATTCTTAATCGAGTGAAAGAAAAGGAGATTTTAAATCATGGCTAGAGTAAAAGGCGCAATGATGACTCGCAAGAGACATAAGAAGATACTGAAACTTGCAAAGGGATACTTCGGAGCTAAATCCAAGCTCTTCAGAACCGCTAATCAGGCTGTTATGAAGTCCCTGACCTACGCTTATACCGGCAGAAAACTCAAGAAGAGAGATTACCGTTCTCTTTGGATCACCCGTATCTCTGCTGAAGCGAAGGCAAACGGCATCAACTATTCCAGATTTATGAACGGACTCAAGAAGGCCGGCATAACCCTGAACAGAAAGATGCTTGCAGAACTTGCCGTTTCCGATAAAGAAGCATTTGCCGCACTGGTCGGAAAAGCAAAAGCTGCCCTGTAAAGCAATTTAATATCGCTTAAACGGAGATCTTTCTACAGGTCTCCGTTTACTTGTGCATATCTTTCCGTGGGAGAGCTTTATGAACGATATTCTCGGCATTACACGAAGCGCTGTTGACCTTTATGGTATGATAAACGACGGTGATACCGTTGCCGTCGGCTGTTCAGGTGGGAAGGACTCCACCCTGTTGCTGCTGACTTTGCACCGTCTGGGCATGTTTTATCCGAAGAAATTCCGGCTGATGGGACTTACGGTGGATATAGGCGCCGGTGCGGATTATACTCCGCTGAGTCGCTTTTGCGGAGAACTGGGCATAGAATATCATGTCAGGGACACAAATATCCGCCGGATCGTTTTTGATGTCCGGAAGGAAACAAACCCCTGCTCCCTCTGCTCAAAGATGCGCCGCGGCGCATTGAACAATTTCGCTGCGGAAATGGGCGCGAACAAGGTCGCCCTTGCCCACCACCGGGACGATGCCGTTCAGACGCTGATGCTCAATCTTGTTCATGAGGGCAGAATCGGATGTTTTCAGCCGGTTACATATCTGAGCCGGAAAGACCTTACCGTTATCCGTCCGTTTATTCTGATTCCGGAAATCGATCTTATTCAGCAGGCGAAGGAAACGGGTATTCCCGTCATCAGGAACTTCTGCGGAGTTGACGGGGACACCGAAAGGGAAAGCATGAAACAGCTGCTTTCGGATATGGAACAGCGTTATCCCGGAGTCACAAAACGTATGTTCGGTGCAATAAAACGTTCGGAGCTGAAAGGCTGGGGCACAGATCAGGAGGATAAGAATGAATAAACATCTGTTTATAATCGAGGGCATAGACGGATCCGGAAAAACCACGCAGGTCACGGCTCTGCAGAAGCGTCTGGTGGATTGCGGCAAGGATGCGGTCCATATAAAACTTCCCAATTACGACGATGATTCATCCGCTCTGGTGAAAATGTATCTGGGCGGACAGTTCGGTTCCGCTCCCGGAGATGTGAGTGCCTATGCCGCATCCTCCTTTTTTGCGGTCGACCGCTATGCGTCATACAAGAAATACTGGGGTAAGGATTATGAGCAGGGGAGAATAATAATCTCCGACCGCTACGTTACATCCAATATTCTGCATCAGAGTTCCAAACTGCCCGAAGCCGAATTCGGAGATTTCTGCCGCTGGCTTTATGATTTTGAATATGTGAAACTCGGGTTGCCCGTACCTACCGCAGTGTTCTTTCTTGACGTTTCCCCGGAGATTTCCGTAGGACAGATGGAAAAGCGTTACCACGGCGACGAGTCCAAAAAAGATATTCACGAGAAAGATATGGAATATCTGAAGAAATGCTATCTCGCCGGTGTGAAAGCCTGCGATGCTGTTCCCGGGTTCGTCCGCATAGAATGTGTCCGTGACGGAAAAATGAAAACGAAAGAAGAAATTTCGGATATAATTTTCGGCAATATGGAAAAATATATAGACAAATAAACCTTTTTGTGGTAAAATATGTGGGGTATGGGGATACCTCGCCTGCGGCGGAATAACAGCCCCCCGGATACGGCAATACTACTGTCGGATCATATTTGCCGCCGTTTTTGAAAGGACATTTATTGCGTATGGTGTATTTTCTGCTTGCAGACGGTTTTGAAGAGGCTGAGGCCGTTCTCCCGTTTGATGTGCTCTGCCGTGCGGGAGTGGAGATCCGCCTTGCCGGCGCAGACAGCCTCGACGTAAAATGTAAACACGGTATTGTTTTTCATTGTGATATGCTGATACGGGATGTGTCGGTCTCCGCCGGGGATATGATAGTTCTTCCCGGAGGTATACCCGGTGTTCCGAATCTTGACAGGGCGGAGGGCTTCGACGCCCTTCTTCGCACCGCTTGCAGCGCGGGGGCATATATTGCCGCGATCTGTGCCGCGCCGACACTTCTCGGGAAAAGGGGATTGCTTAAAGGGAAGAAAGCCATAAGCTATCCCGGGACGGAAGGGGAACTTTCCGGCGCCGAGATCTGTGACTGTAAAGTCGTCAGGGACGGGAATATCATAACTTCAAAGGCTGCTGGAACAGCAACGGATTTCGGTCTGGAACTGGTGAAAGTCTTAAAAGGTGAAGAAGTGTCTGATAAGGTCAGAGCTTCAGTGTGCTATTGACGGAGGAAATAGAATGGATATCAGAATAATCAAGAATTCGCTTCGGGAGGAGTTCCGGGCAAGACGGAATGCTCTCTCGGCGGAAGAAAAATCGGTACGGGACGATAAGATCGCCGATGTTTTTCTGAAATCGCTTACTTATAAATATGCGTCGCAGATACTTCTCTATGTTTCCACCGATGAGGAGATCTCGACCCGCAGAATAATCAATACCGCCATCGCCGACGGTAAAAAAGTGTTTGCTCCTCACTGTTTTGAGGATGCCAGAATGGAATATTTCAGAATTGACGGTCCCGACAGCCTTGAGGACGGTCAGTTCGGTATAAAAGCCCCTCCGGTTGACGCTGAGACGTATTCTCCGCAACCTTCGGACGTTTGCATCGTTCCGGCCATGTCTTACGATAAAGAGGGCTTCCGTCTGGGGTACGGAAAGGGTTTCTACGACCGTTTCCTTCCTAAATTCCTCGGAGTAAAAATAGGTTTTTGCTACAACGATTTCATGTCCGCCAAGCTTCCCAGAGGCAGATTTGATATCGCTGTTGATATGATAATCACGGAAAAAGGGGTAACCGTCCTGTGAAAAGGCTGTTGCCCGCAGTAGCCGTATGTGCGGTTATAGTTTTCGTACTGCGGTTGTTGGGTACATTTGATTTTCCTGCCCGCGAAACGGTTTATACCGTGGTCAGCGTACTACTCTTTGTGGGCGGCGGAATGATACTCAAGGTCATGTCCCCAGAGGTGCGGTTTAGGCGTTTTTTTGCTATGCGCCCGCTGAAAAAGGGGGATTTCGGTATCCTTGTGTGGCTTACTGTCCTGGTTATGTCCGGGAGCCTGCTACTGAATTATCTTTCGGTTATAGTGTTCTCCGCCTTCGGCAAACAGATTCCCGTAAGTTCCTTTGCGTCACTTGATACCGGAGGGATCCTTCTGAGGCTCCTTTATGCCGCGGTTATTCCGGCAATATTTGAGGAGTTCTTTTTCAGAGGCGCCGTTCTCAGTTATCTGAACGAAGACCGGTCCCGCACGGTGAAAGCTTTGTTGCTTTCTTCCGTACTCTTTGCCCTTGTCCACGGGTCGTATTATTACATTGTGTCCAACATATTTGCCGGGGTGGTCTTCGGCCTGATAATTTATATGACCGGCAGCCTTTATGTGGCTGTGCTGTCGCATTTTCTCAGCAATTCACTTTCATATCTGCTGTACATGAATGCGGACAAGCTGGAGGATTCTTCTTCTGCAAAACTGATGATGTGTATCCTCGGGTTGTTATTCCTTGTGGCGCTGTACAGATCTTTGGGCAGTTTTATCAAAAGATACAAACGTCAGCTGCGGGACGAACGTCCCATGATGAATGAAGGAGACAAGGTATGGCAAGCAAAAAAAGAAGAAAGAAGACAGCGAAAAAAGTCGCAAAACTCGTAATTTGCGGCGTTATTCTCGTGGCTCTCGCGGTAGGTGTCTTTTTTGTAATAGATGTACTTAACGATGCCCGGGGAAACGGCGGAAAAGGTGAGGTCTCCAGTTTTGTTATCGAGAAAGGGGACGGTGCGGCAAAGGTCTGCCAGACTCTGGCTCAGGCGGGAGCTGTGAAGTATCCCGGGGTCTTCAGGCTTTATCTGAAAATGTCCGGAGCTTCTTCAAAGCTTCAGGTCGGGGAGTTCGAAATTGAAAAGGGCTCCGGTTACGACGCTATAATTTCCCTTATAACCACGACTCAGGTCCGTCACGAGACCGTCAGGGTCCGTTTTACCGAAGGGTGGACCGTGGAACAGTTTGTCGATGCTCTTGTAAAAGCAGGTGTCGGATCTGAAGACCGGTATCGGCAGGTGCTCAATGGCTGGGATTTCGGCTATGATTATATACCCGAGGCCGGGACGGAAAACCGCATGGAGGGCTTCCTCTATCCCGACACCTATGAGTTCTACGTTGACGCAAAGGAAGAGGACGTTATCCGTAAACTTGTCAATGCCTTTGACTCAAAGATGCGTTCTGCCGGCGTATTCGATGCCGTTAAGGAAAAGGGACTGGACTTTTATGATACCCTGATACTTGCCTCCATTGTGGAAAAAGAGGGGCAGCTTGCGGAGGAACAGCCCATTATCGCTTCCGTTTTTATGAACAGACTTAAAATCAATATGAAACTTCAGAGCTGTGCCACTGTGAACTATGTCCTTGAGGAGAAGCATTTTATTCTGACCTATGAAGATATGGCGACAGAGAGTCCGTACAATACTTATCTTTACTCCGGGCTTACACCGACTCCGATCTCCAACCCGACCGCGACCACGATGCTTGCCGCGATAAATCCCGCGGATACGGATTATCTGTATTTCCTGTCGAAAAACGACGGGACAGGCAGCAGTGCCTTTGCCCGCACCCTGGCGGAACACAATAAAAACATTCAGAAATACCTGAAATAAAACCGGAGGACAAGTGGAAAAGGACGGACTCGTTTTCGGGCATATAACCGAATATCTTCATTCTGTCCGGCGCCAGCGCACCGGAGAGCTGGGAAAACTCGAAAGGGAAAGCCGGCTTGCGGGACTGCCCGTTTCCGATCCGGAGACCTCTGATCTTCTTGAGATACTGTGTCTTTTGCGGAAACCGGGGAGGATACTGGAAATAGGTACCTGCGTAGGGTTTTCGGCGCTGCTGATGGAAAGCGTCTGCCCTGATGCGGAAATAATCACACTTGAACGTAACCCCGCAATGATTGCGCCTGCCAGGGAAAATTTCAAGCGTTTTTCCTCCGGGGTAAAAATGATCGAGGGGGATGCGGTTCAGATTCTTCCCGCTATGGATCCGTCCTTCGACCTGATATACATAGATGCTGCCAAGGGGCAGTATCCGGTCTTCCTTGAACAGGCACTGAGACTTCTTTCTCCTGAAGGGGTCATTATCTGTGACAATGTGCTTTTCAACGGTATGGTGGCAACCGGAAAGCCTGACAGACACAGGAACAAGACAATCGTTGTCCGGCTGGGGGAATTTCTCGACCGGCTGGAGAGGGAGGAAAGCCTCAAGACGGTTATTCTTCCCATAAGTGATGGGGTCACCGTGTCCGTGCGTGTGTAAACCCGTCCGTTATATGCGATCTGCCGAAACGCTCCTCCGGAGCGTTTCTTTTTGCGTCCGGCATATAATGGGTTATGAATGGTACGGCTTTTACCATAAAAAAAGGCTTCTTTTGTCACATTTAAGTCATTGAATTTATTCCGTTTTTATGGTAGAATCTATACTGAGGAAAATCGGGTCTGCCATAAGGCGGTATCGAATAATGTAAAGGGGTGTTTTTATGACTAACAATAAGTTCGTCCTTGACTGGATCGACGAACAGGTCAAACTCTGCAAACCTGATAAAGTCGTCTGGATAGACGGTAGTAATGAACAGCGTGACGCTCTCCGTGCCGAGGCTTGCGCCACCGGAGAGATAATCAAGCTCAATCAGGAGAAGCTTCCCGGATGCTATCTTCACAGAACTGCGGTCAACGACGTTGCCCGTGTCGAAGGCAGAACCTTCATTTGCACCAAGACCAAGGAAGAGGCAGGTAATACAAACAACTGGTGCGATCCTGATGAGATGCATGCAAAACTCAACGCTCTCTATGACGGCTCCATGATCGGCAAGACCATGTACGTCATTCCTTATTCCATGGGAATTGTCGGCTCTCCTTTCGCCAAGATCGGTTTTGAGCTGACCGACTCCATATATGTCGTTCTGAACATGATAATCATGACCAGAGTCGGAACCAAAGTCGTTGAGGCTCTCGGTGACAGCAGCGATTTTGTCAAAGGACTTCACGCAAAGAAGGATCTTGACGAAGAAAACAGATATATCGTTCAGTTCCCCCAGGAGAACTCTATCTGCTCCGTCAACTCCGGTTACGGCGGGAACGTTCTTCTCGGTAAGAAGTGCTTTGCTCTGCGTATAGCTTCCTATCTTGCCAATAAGGAAGGCTGGATGGCTGAACATATGCTTATTCTCGGCCTTGAGAATCCCCAGGGAGAGATTCACTACATATGTGCGGCGTTCCCCTCTGCCTGCGGCAAGACCAACCTTGCGATGCTCATTCCCCCTGAAATATTCAAGAAACAGGGTTACAAAGTATGGTGCGTAGGTGATGATATTTCCTGGTTGCGTATCGGACCCGACGGCCGTCTGTGGGCTATAAACCCCGAGAACGGTTTCTTCGGTGTTGCTCCCGGCACCAACCTCAAGTCCAATCCCAATGCGCTTCATACCACTGAAAAAGAGACCATCTTCACCAATGTCGTCCAGAATCTCGATGACGATACCGTGTGGTGGGAAGGACTCGACAAGAATCCGCCCAAGAATGCTCTCAACTGGAAGGGCGAGAAGTGGGACTGCACAGACGGAAGCAAGGGTGCACATCCCAACTCCAGATTTACCGCAATGGCTACCAACTGCCCCTGCCTGTCCAAGGAGTTCAACAACCCCAACGGTGTTCCGATAGACGCTATCGTCTTCGGCGGCAGACGTGCAAAGACCGCACCTCTGGTATATCAGAGCTTTGACTGGAACCACGGTGTGTTTGTCGGTTCCGCAATGGCCTCCGAGACCACCGCTGCGGCTTCCGGAGCTGTCGGTGTGGTTCGCCGTGATCCTATGGCTATGCTGCCCTTTGCCGGTTACAATATGGGCGACTACTGGGCTCACTGGATCGATATGGGCAAGAAGATCCCCAATCCTCCGAAGATCTTCCACGTCAACTGGTTCAGAACTGATGACGAAGGTCATTTCATCTGGCCCGGATTCGGCGACAATATGCGTGTCCTTCTCTGGATACTTGACCGTTGCGCCGGAAAGGCAGATGCCGTTGAAAGCCCGATAGGCTACCTGCCCAAGGCTGAGGATATCAATATTGAAGGACTTGAGAGTGAGGGTATCACTCTTGACGTTGTCAAGGGCCTGCTGTCCGTTGACAAGCAGCTGTGGAAAGAAGATGCCGCAGGTGTCCGTGAGTTTTACGACAAGGTCGGAAGCCACGTTCCCGCGGAACTTGAAGCTCAGCTTGCAGCCCTCAACGAAAGACTTAAGTAAGACCGAATACAGAGGGGCTTTATGCCCCTCTTTTCTATTGTGAGGAAAGAATGGATCTTAACGGAATCAAAGCCAATTTTCTCGGCGACAGTATAACTGCCGGTTACGGAATGCCCATAACCGATAAAGATAAGATATATCTGAATGTACTCAAAAGGGAATGCGGACTTGCCGAAGCCCGTAATTACGGTGTGAGCGGTTCCAGAATCGCTCCTCAGCCCGATGATGACAATTCTTATGTGGAACGGTATCAGTCCATGGACGATGACGCCGATCTTGTGGTTGTTTTCGGCGGAACAAATGACTACGGTCACGGGACGGCGCCCATAGGAACATTCGACGACCGTACGCCTGTTTCCTTTTACGGTTCTCTGCATACTCTTTTTTCCGGTCTGATAGAGAAATATCCGAAGGCTGAGATAGTGGTCATGACACCGCTTCACCGGGAAACGGAAGCCGAACCCAGCGCAAACAGCGGACTGGTTCTGCGGGACTACTGCGAAATGATAAAACAGGTCGCGGAGTATTACGCAATACCGGTACTCGATTTGTTTGCGACTTCTCTTATACAGCCTGTAAATCCCGTGCAGAGGGAAAGATTCTGCCCGGACGGTCTTCATCCCAATCAGGAGGGACAGCGCCACATCGCTTCCAGGCTCAGGGGATTCCTGCAGACACTCTGACCGTTATATTTTGAATAAAACACCCTGTAATACGGAAAATACGTATTATGGGGTGATTTTTCATGCTTACAGTGCTGATCAGAACAGCGATATTTTATTTTCTGACAATGCTTGCAATGCGTTTTATGGGAAAACGTCAGATAGGGGAGCTTGAACCGGCGGAGCTTGTCGTGACTATTATTATCTCCGAACTCGCGACAATTCCCATTCAGGATCCCGCATCACCGCTGATTAATTCCGTCATTGCTATATTTGCCCTTGCGTCAATGGAAATACTGATTTCCGCAATTTCAATGAAAAGCAATTTTTTTCGCACGGTCATGTCAGGCAAATACAGTGTGATAATTGAAAACGGAAGAATAAATCAGACGAATATGCGCCGGTCGCATCTGACCCTTGACGAGCTTTTTGAAGAAATACGTCAGCACGGGGCGACGGAACTGGAACAGGTCCGGTTATGCGTAATAGAAACCAGCGGAAAAATGAGTGTTTTTCTTAAAAATCAGACCGAAAAGGGGACCTTGCCCCTGATCCTGATTGTGGACGGCAAGGCTGTGAAAGAAAATATCCTGAAAGCGGGTTTGACCGAGAATACCGTGGAGAAAATGGCGAAGACCAGAGGATTCAACGGAGTGAAGGATGTTTTCTGCCTTGAATATCATGATGGAAAAATGAGCTGGACAGGAAAGGAGAACTGATATGAACGGAAGGGTAGCCGCCGCAATTATAATCCTTGCAGCCGTGACGCTTGTGGGGCTTCTGGGAATGTATTATCTGAAGAATATCAGCCTGGAGCTTTGCGCTATGGTGGACGATATGAAGGAGAGCGAAGACGAAGGGGAGCTTTTACAGCTTTTTGAGCAGTTTAAAAAGGAGTATTCCCGATATTCCACCGCAATGACTCTTTTCGCGGACAACGGGAATATATATGATATAGATCTTTCCGTCCGGAAGGCGGAGGGGCTTATGAAAAAGGGGATAAACGAGGAACTTATCTCCGAACTTGCGAACATTGCCGGAGCGATAAATGACGTGTATCAGCGGATGCGTCCCAATTTGAAAAATATTCTGTAAGTTTTTGGTATACTCTTGATTTTTCCTGAAAAATAGTGTATAATAGACATAACTACGCAAAGTATAGATGCAGTTTTTGTGCTGCGGGCTTTTGACGAAAGGTTGGTCACTATTTTGGATCTTGAAGTTATTATCGCTAAGTTTTTACAGCTTTACGGGGGAACCGATGAAGATATCCGCGTATTCTCCTCTCCCGGAAGAGTCAATCTTATCGGTGAGCATACCGACTATAACGGCGGTTTTGTTTTCCCTGCTGCTCTTTTGCAGAACTCCACCGTTGTTGTAAGAAAGACCGACAGCGGCAAAATCAGGCTTGCGGCCACCGATATCGAAGACCGTGTTGAACTTGATATAAACGATCTTGATTCCTACAGGAATCTTCATTGGGGAAATTATCAGGCGGGTGTTGCCTATGTCCTCAGCAAGGAGGGCTATGACATCTGCTCCTGTGACGTTCTGTATTCCGATACCGTTCCTTTCGGCGCCGGGCTTTCCAGCTCCGCTGCCATAGAGGTCGTTATGGCGCTGATGCTTGCGACTTTTTCCAATGAGAAAAAGGGTATTACCGAGCCTGTGGATATGATAGAAATGGCTAAGCTTGCCCAGAAAGCCGAGAGAGAATACTGCGGTGTCAACTGCGGTATAATGGATCAGTTTGCGAGCGCCATGGGTCGTAAGGGGCATGCTATTTTCCTGGATTGCAAGGATCTCAGCTTCAAATATGTTCCCCTTGATATGAAGGGCTATAAAATAGTCATTGGTAATACCAAAAAGAAAAGAAGTCTTGCGGATTCAAAGTACAACGAACGCCGCAGCCAGTGCGAAGCCGCTCTGGAGCAGCTGAAGGTCGCTATCCCCGAGGCTACTTGTCTGCGTGATGTGACCGTGGAACAGTTTGAAGAGAGTAAGCTTCTTATTTCCGATGAAACAAACCGTATCCGTGCGGAGCATGTTGTATATGAATGTGACCGTGTGCTGAAATCGGTGGAAGCTCTCAACAACGGCGATCTTCTCGCTTTCGGTCAGCTTATGACGGCTTCTCATATTTCTCTGCGGGATCTTTATGAGGTCACGGGCTTTAACCTTGACGTAATGGTAGAGGAGAGTCTGAAGATAGACGGATGCATAGGTTCAAGAATGACCGGGGCCGGTTTCGGCGGCTGTACGGTGAGCCTTGTTGCCGAGGACTCCGTTGAGCATTTTATCGAAGCTGTGGGTAAGAATTATATCGAACGTACCGGACTTGTCCCCGAGTTTTATGTGTCTGAGGCGGGGGACGGCGGACGTGAGATCCCTTATGGAAAATCCGAGTAAACTAAATCTTAAAAAAATCGTAAATCTATTGACATTCAGTATATTTATGGTATAATAATAAAACGTGTGACGTTGTTTGAAAGGCGGTTTCGTGATGCTGATTGATATTTCATCAGTAAAAAAAGAGACAGGCTCTTCAATGCAGATATCGGAGAAACTCGATCTGACCGATTATGACCCCGCGTTCAGTGAGGTCTCGGTGGAGGGCAAGATCAGGAATATTGCCGGAGTTCTCACCTTCAAGGCCGAAATGAAAGGGCGTTACGACTCTGTCTGTGACAGGTGTCTTGCTCCCGCTCAGGTTGACCTTACCGCGCATGTTGACACTATTTTTGACGGAGACTGCGCGAAGGACGATTCTGTTACATTTGAAAACGGCAAGATAGATATTTCCAAGACCGTTTACGATGCGTTGGCACTTGAACTTCCCATAAGGATCCTGTGTTCCGAGGATTGTAAGGGAATATGTCCCGGGTGCGGTGCCGACCTCAATCATGAGGAGTGCCGGTGCCATAAAGACGGCGAAACCCAATAAGCGTGATTTCAATTTTGAAATACAAGTTTTGTTAATATAGGAGGGTGCTTAAAATGATAGCTCCGAAAAGAAGAATTTCCAAACAGAGAAAACACAAGAGACGTTCCAGCGTCTGGAAGCTTGATATGCCCGGAATGGTAGTATGCTCTCACTGCGGCGAGTATCACCTTGCTCACAGAGTTTGCGCTCATTGCGGCTACTATGACGGTAAGCAGGTCATAAAGGTCAAGGCTGACGAGAAAAACGCGTAAGTTGACTTTTTAGCTTTACATACGCACACAAGGAGAAACAGACGGGAGAATCGCTGTATTTCGATATATCGGTTCTGCTGTCTATTTGTGTTTATTGAGTAAATCGGGGTAGGTGCGACAATGGCTGTAGTAAAGTCCGTATCTCCGGGCAGTCCCTTTGCGAAGGATATTCTGCCGGGAGATCTCCTTGTTTCTGTGAACGGACATGAAATACACGATCTCCTCGACTATATGTATTATTCGGTCTCCGAACGCGTAAACATTACTGTTGAGAGAAACGGCAGACGTCTTTCCTTTACCCATACTACCGATTTCGCGGATCCCGGTGTGGAATACGATACTTATCTTATGGATAAGCAGCGTCACTGTGCAAATAAATGCATTTTCTGCTTTATAGATCAGCTGCCGAAGAATATGCGTCCGACGATGTATTTCAAGGACGACGACTTCCGCCTGTCCCTGCTGTACGGTAACTATGTGACTCTGACGAACGCTACTGATGCGGATATACAGCGTATTATAGATCTCAGAGTTTCTCCGCTGAATATTTCTGTACATACCACCGATCCCGAGCTGAGGGTAAGGATGCTTGCAAATCCGAGGGCGGGGAAGATATTGACAATACTCCGTCAGTTTGCGGATGCCGGCATAGATATGAGGTGTCAGATAGTCCTTTGCAAAGGTTTCAATGACGGTCAGGCACTTCAGAAGACCATGTCGGATCTTAAAGATCTGTATCCCGCAGTTTCAAGTGTTTCCGTGGTTCCTTTCGGTTGCTCCGACTACAGGCAGGGGCTGTGCCATATTGACCCCTTTACCGCGGAAGAATGCGCCGCCGTTCTTGAACAGATAAATACCTTCGGCGACGGTTGCGTCCGGGATCTCGGTACAAGGCTGATATATCCCGCTGATGAGTTCTATATTAAAGCGGGTATCCATGTGCCCGAAGAGGCGTTTTACGAGGAATTTGAGCAGATTGAAAACGGTGTCGGAATGCTTTCCAGTTTTATTTCCGAGTTTCTTCAGAGACTGGATCAGATTGCACCCGATCCGTCTCCGAAAAGCGTATCCGTGATTTCCGGAATGACTATGCAGGCCACGTTGCCTCTGCTTATGGATAAGCTGAGAGACAAACTCACGGGACTTGATTTCCGCTTGCATTTTATCAAAAATAATTTTTTCGGATCAAATATTACCGTTACCGGACTCATTACCGCAACGGATATAATAGATCAGCTGAAAAAAGTTCCCCATGCCGATACCCTGGTTTTGCCGTCGGTAATGCTCAGGGATGATAAATTTCTTGACGATATATCGGTGTCCGATGTGGAAAAAGCCCTCGGAGTAGAAATCAAAGTTATAGGCTGCTCCGGTTTTGAAACCGTGGATGCCTTTGCTCAGATAGTTAAAGAGTAGTCAGCAGAAAGGAGTATTTCATGTCTAAACCGATAGTTGCCATTGTCGGACGTCCAAACGTCGGCAAGAGCACTCTTTTCAATAAAATTGCCGGCAAAAGACTTTCGATCGTAGAGGACACGCCCGGCGTCACCCGTGACCGTATTTTCTTCGATACGGACTGGAGAGGTCTCAGTTTTACTGTCGTTGATACCGGAGGCATAGAACCCCACAGTTCCGACATTATACTTTCCCAGATGCGCCGTCAGGCCGAACTGGCAATAGACAGTGCGGATGTTATCGTTTTTCTCACGGATATCAAATCGGGAATGACCGCGACCGATCAGGAGATAGCCCAGATGCTCCTGAAAAGCAAGAAAGAGGTCATACTTGCCGTTAATAAGATAGACCGTCCCGGAGATCCTCCGGCAGAACTTTACGAGTTCTACAATCTCGGACTCGGCGACCCTATGCCCATATCCGGAACCCACGGTATGGGTGTTGGCGATCTTCTTGATGAAATATATGAAAAACTGAAGCATGTCGTCACGGAGCAGGAGGATACCGATGCCATCAAGGTGGCGGTGATCGGAAAGCCCAATGTGGGCAAAAGCTCCCTCATAAACCGTATTCTCGGTGAGGAACGGCTTATCGTTTCCAATATTCCCGGAACGACAAGAGATGCCGTTGACGCTCTGAAGGAAAATCAATACGGCAAATTCATTTTCATCGATACCGCCGGCATACGCAGAAAGAGCAAGGTTGACGATGTTATTGAACGTTACAGTGTTGTCCGGTCATATATGGCGGTCGACCGTGCGGACGTTGTGCTGATGATGGTTGATGCAGAGGTCGGGCTGACGGAGCAGGATACAAAGATCTTCGGTTATGCCCATGACGTGGGGAAAGCTTCTATAATCGTCGTCAATAAGTGGGATGCCGTGGAAAAAGACGAAAAGACCATGAATGAGATGAAGGCAAAGCTTGCCGAGGACCTCAAATTTCTTTCCTATGCTCCTACTGTATTCATTTCCGCAAAGACCGGGCAGAGGGTCGAAAAGCTTTATCAGATGATCGTTGACGCCGCTCAGCAGCACGCCCGCCGTGTTCCCACCGGAATACTCAATGATGTTCTTGCGGACTGCGTTGCCCGTGTCCAGCCTCCGTCGGATAAAGGCAAGAGACTTAAACTCCTTTATATGACGCAGGTTTCTACCTGTCCGCCGACTTTTGTAGTCTTTACAAATGATGTTGAGCTGTTTCATTTTTCTTATCAGCGGTATATTGAAAATCAGCTCCGCGAGACCTTCGGTTTTGTCGGAACGCCGATAAGGATAATACCCAGGGAAAAAGGAAAGGATGACGGTATTCGCTGATGTGGCAACTTATCTTGATGGTCGTCATCGGTTACTTCGTGGGAAGTGTGAATTTTTCAATACTTGTAACGAAGTATATAGGAAAGCTTGATATACGGAAGGTCGGAAGCGGTAATGCCGGCGGAACGAACGTGGTCCGTGCCATGGGTGCCGGCTGGGGGATTGCCGTGATCGCTTCCGAAATACTGAAAGGTGTCATTGTCGGCGGTATCGCGCGGTACTTTTTCCCCGGCGATGTATTCGCTCTCGGACCTCTCGGAGGAAAAATTGTCGGTGCGATAGTCGTTTTCGGCGTCCTTATGGGAAATATTTACCCTTGCTTTCACGGATTCCGCGGAGGAAAGGGCGTTTCCGTATGCGCCGCGGCGATGGCTGTCATAGACTTCCGTGTTTTCCTTGTGGTTCTTGCCGTATTTTTCATTTTTTTCCTTACATCCTGCATGGTTTCCCTCGGGTCGATAATGGGTGCGCTGTCTGCGCCGATCTCTGTTTTTCTTTTGTACAGCGATGTTTTCGGCGGATTCAGGAATGCCACT
This sequence comes from uncultured Eubacteriales bacterium, assembly GCA_905207625.1. Taxonomy (GTDB): domain Bacteria; phylum Bacillota; class Clostridia; order Oscillospirales; family UBA644; genus HGM12619. The sequence goes on from CAJLLT010000009.1 coordinate 57,843, forward strand.
CCGTATTGGTATATCCTCTGCGGCATCACGGCTGTTCTTGCGGCTGTGCTGATTATCCGTCACCGCAGTAACATATCCCGCATCCTGCACGGCACTGAAAACAGATTTGACCTCTGGAAAAAACATCCACGGAATAATTGCAAATAAAATAACCCCGGAAGGTATTTTGTCTTCCGGGGTTGTGGCATATACACGGACCTGTAAAATGAAATAATTTCAAACGGATATCTTTATTTGTGCAGAGGGATTCCGTTACCGGTTGGAATTATTTCAGAAATATTACTTGCATTTGTCTTTTACTTATGCTATACTATATTTATTAGTGAACACTAAATCATTATAAACAGAAAAACGGAGAAAGAATATGACAATCAACAAAATTCCCGAGGGCGAAAAACTGACGTTTGCGATATCAGGGCGACTTGACACCAACTCATCGCCGAAGCTTGAGGCTGAACTCAGGCAGTCTGTCGGCGGAGTGACTGAGCTTGTCTTCGATTTTTCCGGGGTGGAGTACATATCATCGGCGGGACTCCGTGTTCTCCTCGCCGCACAGAAGGTCATGAACCGCCAGGGAAGCATGAAGCTCATCGGGGTCAGTGACGAGGTTATGGAAGTGTTTGAGATTACCGGCTTTGCCGACATCCTGACGATAGAGTGACCGGAAGACTATGAAAGATTATTTGTTGCTCTTCCTTATTTCACTTCTGCCGGTAGCGCTGTCGGCTTTTGTTTATCTTGCCGAGCGCTCAAAAGCGGTGGAAAAGATCCCTTATGCCCTTCGGCAGATAATAATAGGCATACTCTTCGGCGGACTGGCGATTGTCGGGACGGAATTCGGCATCAGGATCGACGGTGCCGTCATAAACGCGAGAGATGCCTCTCCTGTCTGTGCGGGGCTTCTCTTCGGTGCGCCCGCCGGTATCATTGCGGGTGTGATCGGCGGAGTTGAACGATGGTTTGCCGTCCTTTGGGGTGCCGGTGAATATACACGCCTTGCCTGCAGCATATCGACCGTGCTTGCGGGCGTTTTTGCTGCTGTTCTGCGCAAATATATGTTTGACAACAAGAAGCCGAAATGGTATTATTGCCTTGCGACTGCGGTCATTACGGAAGTCATACATATGCTGATGATATTCCTCACGAACATGACCGATGCGCGCACAGCCTTTTCGTTTGTCCGAGCCTGCTCTCTTCCGATGGTTGCCGTCAACGGGCTTTCGGTGATGCTCGCCGGCGTTCTGCTCTCTTTTCTGGCAGGCAAGGAGAGAAAGGGTTCCAGGCATGATCTGAAAAATATTTCCCAGTCGTTCCAGCGCTGGCTCCTTATATGCGTAACTGCGGGTTTTCTTATGACCACGATTTTTACGTGGGCGCTTCAGACGGAGCTTGCCGAGAACGAAGCTCACGACCTTGTGAATCTCAACCTTGATGATGTACGCCAGGATATTCTTGATGCCTCGAACGAAAATCTGCTTGAACTGGCGGAGAGTATCTCTATCCGGATAAATTCCGTGGCAAATGCCGATTCCGCACTGCTTATGGCACTTGCAAGGAAATACGATGTGGCTGAGATTAATCTTATTGATTCCAACGGTATAATTACCGCGTCGACCCATTCGGATTTCCTGAATTATGATATGCGCGGAGGAAGCCAGTCCGCGGAATTCCTTGTCCTGCTCGACGGAAAAACCAGGGAATATGTGCAGAACTATCAGCCTACTTCGTTTGATTCCTCCATACTGCGCAAATATGCGGGAATAGTGCTTGACAGAGGCGGCTTTGTGCAGGTTGCGTATGATGCCGAGAGGTTCCAGCGTGACATTGACGATTCCGTCATAGGTGTCACCCGGAACCGCCATATCGGGGAAAACGGAAGCATTATAATCGCAGGCGAGGACTGGAATATCGTCAGTGACAGACACGGAAACGAGAAGAAAAACCTGGATGTTTCGGGTATTTTCATTGACCGGTATACCATGCCCGAGGGTGAACCGTTTGACGCGACGGTCTACGGCGAAGATTCGATCTGCTCGTACATCGTTTCCGAGGGGTATTACATAGTGGCGTCCATCCCGAAGACGGAAGCCATGTTTTCACGCGATATTTCGGTGTATGTGACGGTGTTCATGGAGTTCGTAGTCTTCGGTATGCTGTTCATCGTCGTGTATTTCCTTATAAAGAAACTTGTCGTAGACAATATGGCTAAGATAAACAGATCTCTTGCGAAGATTACCAGCGGAAACCTTGACACCGTGGTGGATGTCAGGACAAATGAGGAATTTGCCTCACTCTCGGATGATATCAATTCCACCGTACTGACTCTGAAGCGCTATATTGCGGAGGAGGCGGCACGGATTGATAGGGAACTTGAATTCGCAAAGTCGATACAGCACTCTGCGATCCCCTCGGTCTTTCCTCCCTATCCGGGACGCGGCGAATTTGAAATTTTCGCTACCATGGACACTGCAAAAGAGGTAGGCGGAGACTTCTACGATTTCTATTTTGTCGGAGAGAATAAGCTTTGTTTCCTCATTGCCGATGTTTCGGGCAAGGGAATCCCTGCGGCAATGTTCATGATGACAGCGAAGACTATAATCAAAGGTTACGCCGAATCCGGAATTCCCGTTGACGAGGTCTTTACCATAGCAAATGCCAAGCTTTGCGAATCCAACGATGCGGGAATGTTCGTTACCTCATGGATGGGCATACTTGACATTACCACCGGGAAGGTGGAATTTGCTAACGCAGGTCATAATCCGCCGCTTGTAAGACACAGGGACGGGACCTTTGAATACCTGAGATCCAGACCCGGTCTGGTCATCGCGGGTATGGAGGGAATAAAGTACAGGAAGAATGAGCTTTATCTTGCCCCCGGAGATGAGATATATCTCTACACCGACGGTGTGACTGAGGCTACCGATAACAACAATGAGCTCTACGGAGAGGAACGGCTGAATAAACTTCTCAACAGTCTGCACGGGCTTTCCGGGGAAGAGGTCTGCCGTGCGGTGAAGAGCGACATAGATGAGTTTGTCGGAACCGCACCTCAGTTTGACGACATTACGATGCTGTATCTGAAATATAACGGAGGAGACGAATAATGAATGAACTGACTATTCCCGCGACTGTTGAGAACATAGAGAAGGTTACCGATTTCGTGAACGGGCAGCTTGAGGAGATCGACTGCCCGATGAAGGCTCAGACGCAGATAGACATAGCCATAGACGAGCTTTTCGGGAACATTGCGCATTATGCCTACAATCCCGAGACAGGCCCTGCTACGGTGAGGGTCGAGGTTACTGAGGCTCCGATATCCGTCATTATAACATTCATTGACCGGGGGATTCCTTACGATCCTCTGAAAAAGGACGACCCCGACATAACCCTGTCGGCAGAGGAACGGGGGATCGGTGGACTCGGGATCTTCATGGTCAAAAAGACAATGGATGAGATTACTTACGAATATAAGGACGGGCAGAATATTCTCCGTATCCGGAAGGATATATGATTTTGACCCGAAAAACGATTAATGAGGTAAGAGTATGAGCAAACAGCTATTCCGACAAAAAAGTATGGACAAAATCACATCTCCCGAACAGATGAATGACTATATCCGTGTTTCCAACCCGAGTGTGTGGATGATCCTCGGAGCGGTCATCGTGCTGCTTATAGGAGTCTGTGTCTGGGGCGTATTCGGACGTCTTGACTCCACCCTGCAAACGGGAGGAGTATGCAAAGACGGACAGCTTATCATTTATGTCGGCGAAAAGGACATTGACAAGCTCGGCGAAGACACTCTTGTTTCGGTTGACGGGAAAGAGTTTGCTCTGTCTGAGATCTCCGGATCTCCCATAAAACTTGACTCCGGCTATGATCCCTATCTCATTCATCTTACGGGATTATCCGAAGGGGACTGGGTCTATGCGGTAACGGCAGATGTAGCGGATGTGAAGGACGGAACGTATTCGGTCGAGATCATCACCGAACGTGTAAGACCTATTGATTTTGTGCTTAACTGAGGCAGGGAAATGAAGACGACAAAAAAGATAAAAACTCCGGTTACGACCGGTGTTGCAAAGGTCCCCGTCGTTATGCAGATGGAAGCGCTCGAGTGTGGTGCCGCAAGCCTTGCGATGGTGCTTGCCTACTACGAAAAGTGGGTACCGCTTGAGCAGGTTCGCGTTGACTGCGGAGTTTCCCGTGACGGCTCGAACGCTAGAAATGTTCTCCGCGCCGCCCGAAGCTACGGACTTGTTGCGAAAGGCTACCGCTATGAGCCGGAGGCTCTCAGAAAAGAGGGTAAGTTTCCCTGCATAATCCACTGGAATTTCAACCACTTCGTGGTTCTCGACGGATTCCGCGGCAATAAAGCCGTACTTAACGACCCTGCCAAGGGTACATATACCGTTCCCATGAAAACCTTTGACGAATCTTTCACGGGCATCTGTCTGCTCTTTGAGCCCGGCGAGGACTTTTTGCCCGGCGGAAAGCCGCAGTCGATGATCTCTTATGCGAAGAAGCGGCTCGTCGGAGCGGGTGTTGCGATAGCTTTTGTTACCCTGACTACGGTCATATCCTCACTTCTCGGTGTTATCACACCGGCGTTCTCCCGGATATTTCTGGACAGACTTCTGACGCATGAAAATCCCGACTGGCTCATGCCTTTTACCCTTGCTTTTGCGGGTGTCGGGGTCATACAGCTCGTTGTCGCGTGGATACAGGCGGTCTATTCTCTCAGGATAAGCGGCAAACTTGCGATGGTGGGGAACACCTCGTTTATGTGGAAGATACTTTGTATGCCCATGGAATTTTTCTCCCAGCGTATGGCAGGCGATATTCAGGGCAGGCAGGCATCGAATTCTATGATAGCCGAACAGCTGGTGAACACCTTTGCTCCCCTCGCTCTCGAGGCGGTGATGATGGTTTTCTACCTGGTGGTTATGCTCAGATACAGCGTCATTCTCACACTTATCGGGCTTTTTTCTGTATTCGCAAACCTTGTCATCTCCGGAATAATTTCAAAAAAGCGCATAAATATCACCCGAGTGCAGATGCGTGACGCGGGCAAACTCGCCGGAACGACAGTCGCCGGTATAGAAATGATAGAGACCATAAAGGCGAGCGGTGCCGAGAACGGTTTTTTTGAGAAATGGGCAGGCTATCAGGCGAGCGTCAATACAAATCGGGTTCGCTTTCTGCGGATGAACCAGATTCTCGGGCTGTTGCCGAGCCTTATTAACTCTGTCAGTGGCACTGCGGTGCTTATAACCGGCATTTTCCTTTCCATGAGAGGGGAATTTACCGTCGGTATGATAATGGCGTTTCAGGGATTCCTTGCATCCTTTGTTTCCCCGGCGACGACGCTTATATCTGCGGGACAGTCACTTCAGGAGATGCGTACCGACATGGAACGGATCGAGGACGTAATGAAATATCCCTCCGATCCGGTATTTGCCAACAGCGTTGAGGCTGAAGACGGCGAATACGATAAACTTTCCGGAAATATCGAGCTGAAAAATGTCACCTTCGGTTATTCGCGCCTTGCCGAGCCTTTGATAAAGGATTTCAGTATGACACTGAAACCCGGAAGCCGTGTGGCTTTTGTGGGGCCGTCGGGTTGCGGAAAGTCCACGATCTCAAAGCTGATATCCGGGCTTTATCAGCCGTGGAGCGGCGAGATACTCTTTGACGGAAAGCCCATGTCGGAAATCGACCGCGGCGTATTCACGGGTTCTCTTGCCGTGGTGGATCAGGATATCATCCTTTTTGAGGATACCATTGCAAACAATATAAAAATGTGGGACAATTCCATAGAAGACTTCGAGATGATAATGGCTGCCCGTGACGCACAGCTTCATGAGGATATTATGCAGCGTGAGGGCGGCTATCAGTACAGGCTGACCGAGGGCGGAAAAGACTTCTCCGGAGGTCAGAGACAGCGTATGGAGATCGCCCGCGTACTTGCTCAGGATCCCACCGTTATCATTCTTGACGAGGCGACGAGCGCACTTGATGCGAAGACAGAGTATGATGTGGTAAAGTCCATTAAGGATCGCGGAATAACCTGTATCGTTGTGGCTCACCGTCTGTCAACGATACGCGACTGTGACGAGATAATCGTCCTCGACCGGGGAAATGTGGTGGAACGCGGAACTCACGAAGAGCTGATGAAGAACGGCGGAGCCTATACACAGCTCGTATCAAACGAATAAGGAGGGCAAAGACGCATATGGGTTGGTTTGACGAGCAGATAAGAGACCGCAAAAAAAATGACGACGACGCCTTTGCTGAAGCTTTTGCCAATATGGCGTCCGTCATAACCGGCAAAAGGGGAGAAATTTCTTTCAATGATGACCGTGCGGTAACAAAAGACGCAATCGATGAGATCCTTAAGTATTATCACATTAAGAGCCGTGAGGTTCCGGACAATATATCCGACATGAACGAGCAGCTTGAATATCTTATGCGTCCCTACGGTATCATGCGGCGCACGGTGAAGCTTGAGGGTAAGTGGTACCGCGATGCCGTCGGCGCGATGCTCGGTGTCCTTCGGGAGAGCGGAAGAGTGGTTGCTCTGCTGCCTTCCGGTATATCTGGTTACAGTTACTATGACTACGAAACCGGCAGCAGGAAAAGAATAAACAGCCGCAACGTGGATCTTTTTGAAGAGGACGCGATCGCTTTTTATAAGCCTTTCCCTCTGAAAAAGATAAGTATTCCTTCCCTTGCCAAATATATAGTGCAGACCCTTTCGGTATCGGATATTGTTATGATAGCTCTTGCAACGCTTGCTTTGTCGCTTATGGGGATGATATCCCCGATGCTTAACAAGCTTCTGTTTGGCCGAGTACTGATGTCCGGAAGTGTACGGCTGCTGGCCTCTATTGCCGTTTTTTCCGTGTGTGTTTCGGTGAGTACACTTCTCATTACCGCGGTTAAAAACATGATAACGGCGAGAATAGAGACCAAACTCAATATTTCGGTCGAGGCGGCGACGATGATGCGTGTTATGTCTCTTCCCGCCGACTTTTTCAAGCAGTACAGCTCAGGCGAACTTTCAAGCCGCGCGTCCCAGGTCGGGACACTTTGCAGGATGCTCGTATCGACTGTTCTGTCCACGGGACTCACATCTCTGTTTTCACTTATATACATATCACAGATATTTGCGTATGCTCCGACGCTTGTTGTGCCGGCGCTGATCATAATCCTTGTGACAGTTGTGTTTTCCGTCGTTTCATCTCTTGTCCAGATGAAACTCAGCACTGAGCAGATGGAAGTTTCCGGTAAGGAAAGCGGTATGATCTACTCGCTTATCACGGGAATACAGAAGATAAGACTGGCGGGTGCGGAGAAACGCGCCTTCGCAAGATGGGGAAATCTCTATGCCAAAAGCGCGGACCTTGAGTACGGCCCACCGGCGCTTATAGAGCTCAATTCGGTCATAAGTCTTGCAATCAGCCTTGTGGGAACTATCGTAATGTACTACCTTTCTGTGGAATCGGGTATTTCTGTTGCGGATTACTATGCCTTCAATACCGCTTACGGTATGGTCTCGGGAGCTTTTTCCTCTCTTGCCGGAATTGCGCTTACCGCAGCTCAGATAAAGCCTGTTCTGACCATGGTCAAGCCTTTTTTTGATGCGGTTCCGGAAGTGTCCGACGGGAAGCAGGTATTGACAAGACTGTCGGGAGGTATTGAACTTAACAACGTTTCCTTCGGATATTCCGAGAATATGCCCCTCGTCATAGATGACCTGTCGTTGAAGATCCGTCCCGGTCAGTATGTGGCGATCGTAGGAAAGACCGGATGCGGAAAGTCTACGCTTATGAGACTTCTTCTCGGTTTTGAGCATCCGAAGAAGGGCGCCGTATACTACGACGGCAAGGATCTTGAGAAGATAGACCTTCGCTCTCTGAGACGTCGTATCGGCGTGGTAATGCAGAACGGAAAGCTTTTTCAGGGCGATATATATTCCAACATAGTGATTTCCGCGCCATGGCTGTCTCGGAAGGAAGCGTGGGAGGCGGCGGAGCTTGCCGGTATAGCCGATGATATAAGAAATATGCCTATGGGAATGGATACCATGATTTCTGAGGGTTCGGGAGGTATATCGGGTGGTCAGCGCCAGAGGCTCATGATAGCCCGTGCGATCGCACCGAAACCGAAGATCCTGATGTTCGACGAGGCAACGAGTGCCCTTGACAACATTACACAGAAAAAGATCGCGGAGTCCCTTGACAGCCTTAAATGCACGAGGATAGTGATCGCTCACCGCCTGTCTACTATAAAACAGTGTGACAGAATAATAGTCCTGGACAAAGGCAAGATCATTGAGGACGGCAAATATGAGGAGCTTATAGAAAAGAACGGCTTTTTTGCGGAACTTGTCGCCCGACAGAGACTTGACAGTATACCCGAAACGGCTGATAACTGAGCAAAAATTCCGCTGCGGAAAAATATTTGGGATTTTTTTGTAGCTCTTTTGGATTTTCAGCCGTATAAATAAACAGAAGGGAGAAAAAGCGTGGTGAAAAAGAAATCTGAACACGGGGCCGATGACATTTCTATGGGCGGGAAAATACTTTCAGCACTCTTTGATTATCAGAAGTTTGAAAACGAACCGTCACTCGCAGCGCAGATAGACCAGATCGAGCGCCTGTACGGTGCGGAGATTCCTGACGATGAACTTTTTGACGTAAGCGCAGCGGGGGAAACGGTACCTGTGAAAAAGCCGAAGGATACCCGGGACGGCAGCTTATGAATACGATGACGGAAAAGGAGGAGCTGTACCGGGAATACCGGGATAAGGTCAGGGGATATGTTTTCTCAAAGCTTCGGGACACCAAGGACGCGGAGGATCTGGTCAGTGATGTATTTCTGAAGATCTGCGAAAAATATAACACCTTTGATGCGGACCGGGCGTCAGTTTCAACGTGGATCTACACGATAACAAGAAATACGGTCACGGACTATCTGCGTAAGGACCGAACATATTCGGAACTGCCCGAAGATCTGCCGGACGGAGATGAGATCGATCAGGCTCTTTTACGAAAAGAAACTCTGGAGGCTCTGGGAAAAGCTCTCGGAGGACTTGACGGTCGTTCCCGTGCGCTTATAATTCTTAAATACTACAGGAAAATGTCTCTGAAGGACATAGCGTCAAGAATGGATATATCTTACGCGTATGTAAAAGTGCTGCATAATAACGCACTCCGGATTTTACGGGAATCAATAAACTAACAAATGCTGATTGGAGGAAAAAAGCATGGATAAGCAGAAAAATGGAATCAGAAGCGACAAGCCGGAACTCAGTGAAAAGGAACTTGAAAAAGTAGACGGCGGCATGAGAGTGATCGTCGGTGACTACAAACAGGGACATTGCAGAAGATGCGGAATTTATGCCGTCATATATGACGGGTATTGCGACGAATGCAAAAAGAAAATAGACAACGGAGAATAATCATTTTACAAAAGGAACACTTCTATGGCAAAGAACAGAAAACTTCCCGCGGAAACGAAAGCGACTGAGACCTCAGACAAAGAACTTGAAAATGTATCGGGCGGCACGGACTTGATTATCAATAACAGCACTGAGGATAACGGAAAACTTATTGTAAACAACCGTAATTTTGATACAGACATAAAGTTCAGCAACTTTGACACAAGCATAAAATTCAACAACAATAATGTTGATATGGGGATAAAACAGAACAATAACTTTATTAAAAATACCCTGATCAAAAACGACTCCGGTATCAAAATACTGAACAACAACGGTAACAAATAATGCAGGAGGTTATTTATGAAACAGAGCAAGGAACTTATCGCAAAAGCCAAAAAGACAAATTCCCCCGAGGAACTTTTGGATCTCGCGAAGGAAAACGGCATGGAAATGACCGGGGAAGAAGCCAAGGCGTATTTTGAACAGTTTCACCAGAAGACAGGCGAACTGACCGATGATGAGCTTGACAATGTAGCGGGCGGCGGATGTCATAACAGCGACGGCAAGCTTGTTGTTTCCGCAATGCATTACTGCGATGAGTGGCGTTGCAAAAAGGACGGCTCGCAATGCGATATATACGGTCCGATGGTGTACTGCAATACCTGCGGCTGTGCTGCGTTTTGTCACTCATGTCATTACTGCACATACGAAAAAGGTCTTTGGCTCTGCAATTTCCCGGGTAATTTAGCCTAAGTTGAAAGATCTGTATCAAGGAGAAAAGCATAATGGAAATGAACACTGAACTTATCGCTGAAGCAAAAAAGACAAACTCTCCCGGGGAACTTATCGTTCTGGCAAGGGAAAACGGCATGGAAATGACTGAAGAGACCGCAAAGAGTTTTTTTGAGCAGCTTCACCCGAAGACGGGAGAGCTGACAGATGACGAGCTTGACAATGTGTCCGGCGGCGCGCGCTACTCGGATGACGGCTATCTCAAGACGACCATAGGTCACAGATGCAAGTATTACGAAGAGTTTTACTCTTCCGGTGTAAACGGCACATGTTGCAAATGTCTGTATTGGGATCAGAACGGAGCAAACGGCTATGAAATGGTCGGATCGCCCCTCAGATGTCTCAATCTTAACAATAAAAGAAAATAATGATTTTATCCGTGCCATACGGTAAAAAGCGTAAAGGAGCTTAGCAATGGAAAAAGAACTTATTTCAAAAGCGAAACAAACGAAAACCCCGGAAGAACTCATAACTCTCGCGAAAGAAAACGGTATTGAACTGACCGAGGAAGAAGCAAAAGCTTATTTTGCCCGGCTCAATCCCAAGACCGGCGAGCTTTCCGACGAGGAGCTTGATAATGTCGCCGGCGGCGGATGCTATGCGGAGGACGGCGCACTCCTGACAACGATAGGTCACAAATGCAAGTATTATGAGGAAAACACGGTGCAGCCTTTCGGCGTAAAAGGTACCTGCTGCAGATGCAAATATTGGGATCATGAAGGTGGAAACGGGTACGAAGTAATGGGGTCACCCCTCAAATGCCTCAATCCGAACAACGCAAAGAAATCCTGACATATAACCCCCTGACCCGAAATCAAGGAGAAAAAATATTATGCAACTGACCAAAGAAGTTATCGCGAAAGCCAAAGAAGCCAAAACTCCCGAGGAGCTTCTGGCTCTTGCAAGAGAAAACGGCGAAGAAATGACCGAGGAGAGCGCTAAGGCGTATTTCCAACAGCTGAATCCCAAGACGGGCGAGCTTGCCGACGACGAACTCGACAATGTGGCAGGCGGAGGATGCTATAAAGGTGACAGACTTATAGTTTCGGCAGCAAACTGTTGCAGTGAGTTTTCATGTAAGACATGTCCCGGAGGCAAAACTGAAAATGTACTTGTTGCAAAAGTATGTTCTTACTGCGGAAAACTTGCGTCCTGCAACAACTGCTTTTGGTGTTCATATGAAAAAGGGCTTTGGCTCTGCAATCATAAAAATAAATAATCGGGGAGGATTTCCGCTAAGATGAAGCCGAACAAAGAACAAGAACTTATTGCAAAGGCGAAAGGAGCGAAAACCACCGAAGAACTTATAGCGCTTGCAAAAGAAAACGGCGCGGAAATGACAGAGGAAAGCGCAAAAGCGTATTTCGATCTGCTCCATCCGCAGAGCGGCGAGGTTTCCGATGATGAGCTTGACAATGTGTCGGGCGGAGGTTGCCACGCAAGCGACGGCAGAGAAATTGTAACGGTCGGTCACTGCTGCACAGGTTTTGTATGCGATAAATGCGGCGGAGGTGGTATAGAAACGTATTTGGGAACATTCTGTAAAGAGTGCGGTCGCACAGCGATGTGCAGCCACTGCAAATACTGTACCTATGAAAAAGCGCTGTGGCTTTGCAACAAAGAAAATCACCGCAAAAAATAGGACGAACGGAGCGCATTGAAATGGAACTGAACAATGAACTCATAACAAGAGCGAGATGTGCAAAAACTCCTGAAGAACTTATGACGTTTGCAAAGGAAAACGGCGAGGAAATCAGTGAGGAAAGCGCAAAGGCATATTTTGAGCAGCTTCACCCGAAGACCGGAGAGCTGTCCGATGAAGAGCTTGACAATGTGGCAGGCGGAGGATGCTACTCGGACAACGGACGCCTTGAGACTACCTGCGGTTACAAATGCAAGCATTACGAAGACGGGCGTTCAACCTTTGGGGTGAAAGGCACCTGCTGCAGATGCAAGTACTGGGGCGTTGATCCTAATGCCATTACCGCTTCTCTCTGGACCACTGTTTTAGAAGCGATCATGAAAGCTGTTGAGGCGGCAGAGCCCCGGGAGTGTTTCCATCCGGCTAACAGGAAAAAGTCCTGACCAGAGCAGCGAAATTCCGGATTCATGGTAAGCAGACCGGATAAAACCTTCCCTGTGGAATAAATAATTTTAAATATCAGAGGAAATCACAATGGAACTGAACAACGAACTTATAGCAAAGGCAAAGACGGCAAAATCTCCGGAGGAACTTATGTCCCTTGCGAAAGAAAACGGTATGGAAATGACCGGGGAAAACGCAAAAGAGTATTTTGAACAGCTTCATCCGAAGACCGGAGAGCTGTCCGATGACGAGCTTGACAATGTGGCAGGCGGCGGATGTTACTCAAATGACGGATACCTCAAGACCACTATCGGTTACAAATGCAAGTATTTTGAAAAAGGCGAATGGTGGGGAGTAAACGGTACCTGCTGTGCGTGCAAGTATTGGGATCACGATGACCGGAACGGTTACGAAGAAGTCGGACGTCCCGTCAGATGCCTCAATCCGAACAATATGAAGAAATCCTGATCATATTTTTGCATACAGATCGGAAAAATCTCATTAACCGGGAGTTTACATATGAAAAAAGAACTGATTTCCAAAGCGGAAAAAGCAACCTCTCCCGAAGAGCTCATGGCCCTTGTAAAAGAAAACGGCATGGAATTGTCCGAAGAAAGCGCAAAAGCGTACTTTGAAAAGCTGAAACGGAAAACTGGAGAGCTTGCCGACAGTGAACTCGACAATGTTTCGGGAGGCGGCTGTGGCGGCGGAGACAATGCCGGCAGCATATGTATGGCGGAAGGTTGGTGCACGACTGACTATGTATGTGATCGTTGCGGCGCTCATGGTGTAGTCTATCGCGACGGAGATGTGTACTGTACCGGGTGTCAGGCAAAACATGCCCGTTGCCGGAACTGTATGAACGGTATAGGGGATAAAAACAGCGAAGTAATGAAATGTAAAGCACATATGAATTGAATCTGAGCACGAAGTACAGACTTGAAACCATACGGCGAAGCAAGTCACAAAGAAAAAACAAAAAGGACAGGAATTACTTGAAAATGGAACTGAACAAGGAACTTATAGCAAAGGCAAAGACGGCAAAATCCCCGGAGGAACTTATTTCTCTTGCGAAAGAAAACGGTATGGAAATGACCGAAGAAACAGCAAAAACATATTTCGAGCAACTCAACTCCAAAGCAGGAGAGCTTTCGGACGATGAGCTTGGCAATGTAGCCGGCGGCGGATGCCAATCTGATGATAACGGACATCTTGACAAATCACGTATTCTGAAAAAGCCTGATTGAATCTGTATCACACACATTCGAAAATTTATTTAACAGGAGTTTTTAATGGAAAAGGAACTTATAGCAAAAGCAAAACAGGCAAAAACCCCTGAAGAACTGCTGGCTCTCGCAAAAGAAAGCGGCATTGAACTGACAAAAGAAAAAGCGGATGAGTATTTTAAGCAGCTTAGCACAAGCTCCGGCGAAATAGCCGATGAAGAACTTGAAAATATCTCCGGAGGTTGCGGCGGCGGGTATGTTGCCGGCAGACCACATCCCCAATTTACTGTTGGTGAATCAGTTCTTTATATTTGCGGCTGGTTACCGCGCGGAGACAGGATAACCGCCTCCGCCAAGGTTTTGAAGAGAAGCTACGAAAATGACGGATGGTATTATACCCTGAAAATACACGACGGAAGCGAAATCGTAATGGGCGAGTCGTATATAATGAGGAGCTAAGAATAGTCTGGCTTATGCAAAACCGATTCAAAACAGGGAGATTTCTATGAAAAACAATCAAGAACTTTTGGCAAAAGCAAAGGAAGCAAAAACCCCCGAAGAACTGTTGTCTCTCGCGAAAGAAAACGGCATTGAAATGACCGATGAGAGTGCAAAGACGTATTTTGAAATTATACATCCGAATGCCGGTGAGCTTGCAGACGATGAGCTTGACAACGTGTCGGGCGGCGGTTGCCGCAAGGACGACGGAAGACTTATAGTCTCCGCCGGCTATTCATGCGGGTACTGGGAATGCAAGCGCTGCGGAGTGCGCGCGTCAAACTACTCTGGCGGTATTCGTAGGTGCGGAGTATGCGGAAATTTGCCAGATTGCAATCACTGCTATTGGTGCTCTATAGAAAAAGGCCTTTGGCTTTGCAATCACAAGGATAAATGAACCGGCTCAAACAAATGAGCAGCAGACGGAAGCCGATCGGGAAATGATTGATTCTTCAACAAGTAACTTGAAAACGTTTCCGACGGCGCTTCCGGTCACTCTGCCCAAATAAACAAAAAATAAACGGGCTGCCTGATAATTTGCAGCCCGTTGTTTGAAAAATTGAATTTGACCCGATATTATAAGGGTATAATCAGGAATATTTATGCGTTATATTTTAAATCCCTATATTGCTCTGCGCTCATGGAAGCTTGTTCCTTATGCCTATTACGTCAAGGGAGAGCGGAATGCGCAGGGACTGAAAAAAGAAGAATTTGAATTCCTTTCCGCGTGTGACGGCAAAGGGGAGCTCCCTTCCGTTGAGAAAAGCCCCCTTGCCCGCAGCCTTTTAGAGAGAGGCTTTATTCGTGCAGCGAAGGATGGGGAGACAATGTCCGATTGGAGCAGACCTCTGTTCTGCTCTAACCGGTATTTCCCGGCAATGAACTGGATGATAACCGGCAAGTGCAACTATAACTGTCTTCACTGCTTCAACGCCGCTGACAATGCGCCGCTTATGAGTGAATGGAGCCTGGAAGAGGCGGACATGCTTCTGGATCAGGCGCGCGACTGCGGGATCAACGCCTTTACCGTCACGGGCGGCGAACCGATGCTTCACAAGAATTTTTTCGATATCCTGGAGGGAATTTACCGTCGAGGGATGTATGTCGAGGAACTGAACACCAACGGATACTTCATAAATCGGGATACTCTTGACCGCATGAAGACGATCGGGTGTATGCCTCTGGTGAAAATATCCTTTGACGGTGTCGGATATCACGACTGGATGCGTAACCGTGAGGGTGCCGAGGAGTCGGCGATGCGGGCAATCACCCTCTGTCTTGAAAGCGGTTTCCGTGTCAAAGTTCAGACGAATATGAACCGACGTAACTGCGGGTGTATGCTTGGAACGGCGGAAATGCTTGATTCTATGGGTGTTGACGAGATGCGGATCATCCGTACGACGGAGGCTCCCCGATGGGTACAGAACGCAGGTGATTCATGTCTTACATTGCGGGAATATTTTGACGAATCACTCAGCCTCTGGCAGAAATATGCGCAGGGTAAACACCGCATGGACCTTACCGTATGGCAGGTAGGAACGCTGTATCCTAAGGCAAAGTATTACACGCTGACCGCTGTAAATTCCTGTACCGGCAAATACCGGGACAGTGCGCCGGTATGCAAGGGGAACCGCGGAATGGTCGCCGTCGGCGCAAACGGGAATGTTTATCCCTGTCATCAGATGTCAGGGTATTATGAGCAACACGGAGATATTCTGGGCAACGTGAAAAATACCCCTCTTGCCGAAATTCTCTCCGGCGGCAGATATCTTGATGAGGTCTGCACCACTCTCGGAACTCTGCGTGAAAAAAACGTCAAGTGCGGCAGATGCGGGTATTTCGAACGCTGTAACGGCGG
>CAJLLT010000010.1 GCA_905207625.1 uncultured Eubacteriales bacterium
ACCGGGATGGACGCACCTCTGGTGCACCAGTTGTCACGCCAGTGGCACAGCTGGGTAGCTACGTGCGGAAGGGATAAACGCTGAAAGCATCTAAGCGTGAAACCCACCTCAAGAAAAGATATCCCATGACGCAAGTCAGTAAGACCCCACGAAGACTACGTGGTAATAGGTCAGAGATGTAAGCACGGTGACGTGTTCAGTCGACTGATACTAATAGGTCGAGGGCTTGACCTGAATCGCAGAAGGCGATGCAGGTTACTTAGATTCAATGGATAGAAGAACTTTTACTTGAACAGAGATTGTAAAAGGCTAAGAGGACTTAAGCACAAGAAATGAGTGTTATTCGGTTTTGAAGGTACGACCTTCAAGGGAGTGAAAGCTCCTTAAAAGAGGAAAGTCGGTGTTTATGACGGCGAGGATCCACCCGTTCCCATTCCGAACACGGTAGTTAAGCTCACCGGTGCCGAAGATACTTGGATGGCAACGTCCCGGGAAAATAGGTCAATGCCGACACAAAGAGAGAAGATTTATGTCTTCTCTCTTTTTTGTTATATTTACCGGTTTTAATTCTGTTGTCACTTTGTATGTGTTTATTTTGGAAATTTATCCTGATAGTACAATAATTGTTTAGAAGTATTGACAAATTGTACTGAATAATGTATAATATAACGGTAAATATGTGATTGCCGCGAGGCAAAGAGAGGACCACCGGTGAAGAAAAATTTATTGTTTTTGATCGTGACTTTGTTACTGTCTCTGCTGTTATTCTCAGCATGCTCACCTAAAAATGACACAATAAGTCTTATTGTTGACGGCAAGAGTGACTATGTTATTATCCGGGGAGAAAATGCCTCAGCTACGGAGATTAATGCTGCCAATGAGTTGCAGAGTTTTCTCAGGCAGATTTCCGGTTGTGAGATTCCGGTGAAGACAGATGCTGAAGCTCCTGTTGACAAAGAAATAGTCGTGGGAAAAACGAACCGTGAGGACAGCGATGAAGGTAGCGCCGATCACTCTGCTTTGGGAGACGATGGATACTGTCTTCATGTTACAGGCGATAAGTTCTTTATTTCCGGTGGAGAAAGGGCCGGTACTCTTTACGGTGTGTATTCCTACCTCGAAGATTACCTTGGGGTCAAGTGGTATGCGCCCGGATGCCAGGTTATCCCCGAGACAAAAAGTATTTCTGTTCCCTCAGACCTGAAAAAAAGCTATACCCCTAAAATTACGATAAGGGATTCATACTGGTACAGTACCGGCTATGATATCGGCTGGTCCGCATTCAATAAACAGAACGTTGATACTTTCGGGAAGTCTCTCGTTGATGAATCGGATCCCGGCAGTTCGTTTGCTTCATTCGGCGGTATAATGTGTCCCGAACTGGCTCATTCATTCAACAGACTCTGTTCTTATTGGGTTTACGGCGCAGAGCACCCGGAGTATTTTGCCCTTAATGAGGACGGGAAGCGTCAGGGGGGTACCGACGGAAATTTATGCCTGACCAATCCCGATGTTCTTGCTATTGTTACCGAAAACGTTCTGAAATATATTGAGGAAAATCCCGGGCAGAAGGTTGTTACTGTTTCCCAGGATGACAATGGCGTCTGGTGCCACTGCGATAACTGTATGAAGGTTATTGAAGAGGAGGGAAGCGTTTCGGGGCCGAATATCCGGTTTGTCAATGCTGTCGCTCGTGCGGTCGCCGAAAAATATCCCGACGTTACCATAAGCACACTTGCATATATTTATTCAACGCATCCCTGCAAAACCGCTCCGGAAGAAAATGTCATGGTTGTTTTGTGTTCTTCTCACGCCTGCTTTTCTCATCCGTTTGAAGAGTGCCAGTATAACGCATGGACCCGTGACGGCTCTACGTATTCCTTCGTAGAAGATCTTGTGGGTTGGGGTAAGCTTACCGACAATATATATGTCTGGGACTATGACATCTGCTTCAGACATTACCTGGCTCCGTTTGCAAATTTTGACACCCTTCAGCCCAACGTTCAGTTCATGGCGGAGAACGGGGTTTCCGGACTCCGTGCACAGGGTGATCACCATAACGACAAATCTCCTGAATTCGGCGAACTCAAGTCTTATCTTCTCGCAAAGCTTATGTGGGATCCCTATATTGACTATGATGCGGAAATGAAGGGTTTTCTTAAAGCTTATTACGGTGATGGTTGGGAGAATATCTATAATTACATCCAACTTACGACCGAAGCTACGAAAGATGTTCATCTCTGCTGCATCAGTATGGATATTCCCGACATGATGCATATGACAATTGAACAGACCAGGTATGCCGATAAGCTCTGGGATGCGGCGGAAGAAGCCGTTGCTGACGATGCCGTCCGGCTTGAAAGGGTTCAGAGATCACGTATTTCCTTTGAATTCTGGAAACTCGGAACAATGAAATATATTCAGACTGAATATTTTGAAAAGAAGATAGAACTTTTCAATGACCTGATAAAGCACGGCATATGGTATCCCCATGAGTCCAGTGAAAAAATCGGTCCTGTGGACGGAGTTGATTATCCTGAAGGAATGATCCCGGTTTCCACTGATGTTGACAGATGGTAAAGGAGAACGGAAATGAAGAATAAGATCGTTATTGTTTTATTGTCTGTCGTCCTCTGCCTTTCCGTATTCGCCGGCTGTAAGACTGAACAGGGCAATGAAATCAAGACCAATACTTATGATGTAACCTGGCAGGATGCAAAATGCGGAAAGATCGACAAGTTTGATTATACCTTTGTCGGCGGTCCCTCCGCGGAGCAGTTTGTTGAAAATCTTGATACCCATCTGGCGGCTGTTGATTATACCGGTTTTACCATGCTTCAACTGAAGTGCAGTGACGGAAAATATTTTGCGCAGAAGGTTGAGCCCATACTTAAGGAACACGGATATACCGCCTCTGTTGTGGACAGCCGGATAACTGACATTATTAAAAAGCGCCCGGAAACGGATGAAATCTACAAAACCGTAGAGCGCATTGTCAAGGAATATGAAGGATGCTCGACTCTGACTACGTGGGACATTGCGGATGGTGCGTTCGAAAGTGAATTTGACGTACTCGGAGTTATTGTTGATGCTTTCCGCAGGTATGACCCTTCAAGAAAGACCAATATAAACATACTTCCCAATTATATGTTCAGTGCTTCATATGGCGGCAACGGCGGAAATGAAGCGTATGAGGCATATGTAAAGAAGTTCATGGAGGTGGTCAGACCCTCCTATCTGAGTGTTTTCCATTACGATGTCACTTTTTCCTGGGAACGCGACGGAATCAACAATGTTCATCACATGATAGACAGGGATTCTCCGGAACTGACCCGCATAAATAACTATGAAATAATCCGCAAGTATGCCAAAGAATATGACACAGACATCCGTTTTGTTGTCCAGTTCTCCCTTCTCCAGGGTAATGCAAGACTTGATTCAAGGCGCCTGAGATATATTTACAATCTTGCGGCTGCCTACGGGGCAAAACAGATATGTGTTTTCGCATACTATGATGGAGGTGCTGCGGCAGATACCTCTGTTGTCGGTACTGATTGGAACATTCAATCAAAAACGGAAATTCTCAGTGAGGCAAATCCGGATATGCTGTCCCTTATGAGCGCTGTTTCCGGGAAAACAGTCAGCGAGATTTTCCATTTCAATCCCGATGCCGCAAACTGTTTTGCAGTAAAATATACCGGATACGGTGATCTCGGAAATAATGTAACTGTGGATACGGAAAACGATTCAAACAGATCGATGATCACATTCTATACCGACGGTTCTTTCCTCATCACGGATACGAGAATGTGGTATAATCCCCAGAAGACTTCTCAGAGGTATTCTCAGCTTAAATTCAGCAACCTGACTCTTGAGTGGTTCGATACCGAGACCGGTGAATGGCTTCCGGCAGAGAAATGCAAAAGGATGAAGCTTTCAAAAGAAGGGGAGTATACTTTGAAAATGGAAACAGCGGAAAGCTTTATTTTCAGAGTTGCAAAGTGATTAAAGACTGAATATTTTACGGCGGCGATCGTGCTATGTCACGGTCGCCGTCTTGACAAAAAAGAAAATATTTAGTATAATTATTCCGTAGTTCGGCTAAAAAAATCAAGGAGAGATTTATGGGAAAATTTGTTCTTCACGATTACTGGAAATGGTTCCCTGAGAGCCGTTTCGGTATGTTTATACATTGGGGACCGTATTCGATCTTCGGACACGGTGAGCAGGCGCTCCTGCGTGAACATATGGATCAGAAAGAGTATGCCAAAGCGGCATGTGAATGGAACCCTGAGCATTATGACCCGAAGGTGTGGGCTTCCGTTGCCAAAAAGGCGGGAATGAAATATGCCTGCATGACTACCCGCCATCACGATGGATACTGCATGTGGGACACAGCTTATACTGACTACAGCAGCGCAAAGCAGGCGCCCAAACGTGACTTTATCCGTGAGTTCGTAGATGCGTTCCGTGCCGAGGGGTTGCGTGTCGGACTTTACTATTCAATAATGGACTGGCGCATCCCGGCGGAATTTGAAGGGGCAAAAAGGAACCCCGAGGGATATGCAAAGTTCAGGGAATACATACATAATCAGGTCTGTGAGCTTCTTACCAATTACGGCCGGATCGACCACTTTTTCTTTGACGGAATGTGGGGCGAAACTTCTGAAGATATCGATGCGGTAGGACTTATTGAAAAAATGAGGAAACTTCAGCCGCATATTCTCATAAACAACCGTCTTGATTCCGGCGACGGTGATAATTCCACCGACGGCGGTGCGGGGGCGGGCGGATCAGATACCCTCGGTGATTTCGGTACCCCCGAACATGAAATAGTCCCGGATGAAAACCGACTCTGGGAATCGAACCAGGTAACGACCTGGCGACTTTGGGGATACAGTCTGGGTGAACGTTGGAGACCTGCGGATTATCTGCTGGATATGCTTTGTGAGTGCGCCGAAAAGGGCGGAAACAAGGGCGGAAATCTTCTTCTGAATGTCGGTCCTCAGCCTGACGGTCAGCTGCCTCCTGAGTATGTGCAACGCGCGCTGAAAATAGGGCAGTGGCTCGATGTTCACGGGGAGTGTATATACGGTACCGACGGCGGAAACCTTACAGAATTCGTGACCAGAGGCAGACAGACCACAAAGGGAAACAATCTCTACCTTATCATCCGTTTCTGGGACGGTAAGCCGGAGCTTATACTCAGAGACCTTATAACACCGGTCAAAAAGGTAACGCTTCTTACAACGGGACAGGATCTTGACTTCGATTTTGACAAGGATCAGGCGAAGCTGACCATAAAAGGTCTTCCGGCTGAGAGCCCGACGAGACTTTTCCCGGTTATAAGAATTGAATGTGTTTCCAAACCTGAGACAAACCGTTGGGGCCACCAGAGGCTCTGGGAGGGCGGAGATGACCTTCTTCATATTGCGGAATGGGCGCGCCAGCGCGGCGAAGGTTTTGCCGCAGACGGCAGTGAATATATACCCGAGAAAAGATAACATTGTCATATATTCGGAACTGTAAAAATGAATAAAAACGGGAGAAGTCTTCTGACTTCTCCTGCTTGATTTATAAAAGCCTGCCGGGATAGCTCCGGCAGGCTTGAATACTATTGCTTATGGTAAAGCTTCTTTGTCTGATACTGGGGTTCGGACGTCACCCGGATACCGAGTTTCCGGTAAATGTCATCATCTACCTGGGGCAGTATAACAGTGGAATGGGCTTCACAGTTTTTCAGTTCCGAAAGCTTATCGAATGCTTTGCGGGCGTTTTCGTTCGTCAGTGCGCTTATGGAAAGAGCAATGAGTACTTCATCGGAGTGCAGTCGGGGGTTGTGATTGCCCAATTTCTGTATTTTGAGCTTCTGTATGGGTTCGATCACTTCCGGAGGGATAAGATGTGTGCTCTTCGGGATTCCGGCAAGGGTCTTGACCGCATTGAGAAGTGCTGCGGAAGACGGACCGAGAAGGGCTGAAGTTTTTCCGGTGACAAGTCTGCCGTCGTTGAGTTCTATTGCGACAGCGGGTTGTCCGCCGGTAGCCCCTGATTTTTCCAGAGCCTTGGAAACTACATGCCTGTCCGCAACCGAAATGCCCGCCTGGCGCATCAGCATTTCTATTTTGTGTATCGCTTCTTCCTTGCCTTTACCTTTGCAGTAGTCGCACTTTGCGGAGTAATATCTTCTGATTATTTCATCGTTTGCCGCACGGCATACCGCGGCGTCGTCAACAATACAGTATCCTGCCATATTGACACCCATGTCCGTGGGAGATTTGTACGGAACTTCTCCGTATATTTTCTCAAATATAGCGGCCAGAACGGGGAAGACCTCCACGTCTCTGTTGTAGTTGACGGTGGTAATTCCGTAGGCTTCAAGGTGATACGGGTCGATCATGTTCACATCGTTGAGATCGGCCGTTGCGGCCTCATAGGCGAGGTTTACAGGGTGTTTGAGGGGAATATTCCATATGGGAAATGTTTCGAACTTCGCATATCCCGCTTTTATGCCCCGGAGGTTCTCATGATACAGCTGGGAAAGACAGGTTGCAATCTTTCCGCTTCCCGGTCCGGGTGCAGTGACCACGACAAGAGGATGGGTCGTTTCGACGTATTCGTTTTTGCCGTACCCGTCTTTGCTGACTATAAGAGGAACGTTAAAGGGGTAGCCCTCGATCACATAGTGAATATAGACCTTTATTCCGAGTTTTTCAAGTTTTTCTTTAAAAGCCATCGCTGCGGGCTGACCGGTGAACTGGGATATTACAACGCTTCCGACGAACAGTCCGAAGGCACGGAAAGCATCAATAAGTCTCAATACGTCCGCATCGTATGTAATGCCGAGATCCCGCCGCATTTTACGGTTTTCAATGTCCCCGGCGTTGATGACGATCACTATCTCGACGTCATTTGCCAGGGCTTTCAGCATCCGGAGTTTGCTGTCCGGCTGGAATCCTGGAAGGACCCTGGACGCATGGTAGTCGTCGAAGAGTTTCCCTCCGAATTCGAGGTACAGTTTTCCGCCGAATTCGTGGATCCGTTTTGCTATCTGTTCAGATTGTTTCCGGATGTAAAGGTCGTTGTCAAATCCCACAGTATTCATGTTCAGTCTGTCCGCATCACGGCGGATCTACCCCCAAATATTTTAATCAGTTGATCTTGCCGAGAAGCTTGCAGCTTTCCGAGATAAACGCCGACAGCTCGTCCGCGGTAAGTTTTCTCTGCCCGAGAAGTGCGAGAGTATATACCTGTTTTGCCAGAGCTTTTGTTGTCTCATCACCGGGGTCCCGCTGCTCCAGTTTTTTCACAAGTTCATTTGCTGTGTTCAGTACCAGAGAGGCGTCCTTTGTCATGTCCGGTAATGTCCCGTCACCGTTAACAACGGCGTACATTTTCATCATATCGGCAAAGCGTCTTGACTCCTCCGAAAGAGTGAGGACCGCCGGGGTATTTTCATCCTTGAGTTCCACAAGTTCAACCTTGAGTTCTCCGTTTGACGAGACCTCTCTGAACAGTTTTTCAAGTGTTTCGTTCTTTGCCGCGTCCCCGCCGCTTTTAATATCATCAACTCCCGCGTCCGCACGAAGGAATTTAACCTCGGATTCGGACTGCTCAAGTTTTGAAATAAACTGGGTATCAACGATATTGTCGAGGACAAGCACCGATATTCCCTGGGCCTTCAGCATATTCACATATATTGCCTGCTGTTCGGGATCGGTGGTGTAGTACACTGTTTTTCTTCCCGACTTTTCAAGATATTCCTTAAGGGTAACGTGGGTCTTCTCCACGGTTCTGAAAAGTATGGCATCCTTCGTCCGCTCGTAGAACTTACCGTCACGGATGCACGCATATTCAATGAACGGCTTTATGTCGTCCCAGAATTTTTCGTATTTTTCCCTGTCTGTATTGAAAAGTGAGTTCAGTTTGTCACTGATCTTTTTTACTATATGCGCGGATATTTTTTTTACATACTCGGAATTCTGCAGGTAGCTTCTGGATACATTCAGGGGAAGTTCAGGGCAATCAAGAACGCCTCTCAGCATAAGCAGAAAGTCCGGAACGACTTCTTTTATGTTGTCCGCCACAAAAACACGGTTATAGTAAAGCTTTATTTGCCCGTCAAAATTGTCATAGTTGCTGTTGAGACGGGGGAAATAGAAAATACCTTTGAAATTCAGCGGGTAGTCCGCATTGATATGGACGTGAAACAGGGGCTCTCTGAAATCCTTGAAAACCTTACGGTAGAATTCGTTGTATTCCTCATCGGTGCATTCCGATGGGTTCTTGGTCCACAGCGGTACGGTGTCATTGATCGGTTCAGGTTCCCGGACAACCGTTACCTCGTTTCCGTTTTCGTCCTTCTCTTTTTTCTCTTCGGGCTTCTCGCCAACGACCTGCAGGTAAATGGAATAGGGCATGAAACTGCAGTATTCCTCAAGCACTGCCGCTATCTTTTCCTTTGAAAGGTACTCCTGCTCATCGTCGTTTATATACATGACCACTTCCGTACCCCGGTCGGTCTTGTCGCAGTCTGTCATGCTGAACTCTCCGTCTTCGGAGCAGTCCCACAACACTGCGGGGGCGTCGGTATAGGATCTTGTGCGGATGCAGACTCTGTCTGCAACCATGAACGATGAGTAAAAACCAAGACCGAAATGACCGATTATACCGTCATCTCCCTTGCCGCTGTCGTATTTCTCCACAAAGTCCAGGGCACCGGAAAGGGCGATCTGATTTATGTATTTCTTTATCTCGTCAACGGTCATGCCGATGCCGTTGTCGGTGACGGTAAGGGTCTTTTTGTCCTTGTCAATAATAACTTTGATCTCCGACGGTCTGTCGTCGTCTTTAGCCTGTCCGATGGCTACAAGGTGTCTGTATTTTGTTATTGCATCGGATGCGTTGGAAACGATCTCGCGCAAAAATATATCTTTCTCGGAATAAAGCCAGCGCTTTATTATGGGGAAGATGTGCTGGGTCTGAACGGATATACCGCCTTTTTCTTCCATTTTTCAACAACTCCTGTTCCGATTTTTTATACCAGAAAAAATTATACCATTATTCCCGCCCGATGTCAAGGTTTAAGTTCCAAAATTCATATTTAAAAAACAAAGGTTCTGGCGAGCCATATTAAGGTCAGATGCAGGGGATAGTAAATGTAAAACAGGTATTTTGCCGATGTCCCTTTTTTGCCGTTGTAGCACAGTATAAGGGGCAACGCAAATACTCCGCAGAGTTCAACCAGCGGAATACACAGCCCCTGAGAGGGCAAAGAACCGCTTATCCAGTAGTACCTGAGGTAGAATCTGATGATATCCGCTATGAAGCACATGAAATAAACGGTTCCGGGATACAGGATCATTTTTGCCCGGTCCTGTCCCGCATGGTAAAATGCGAAGACAATAAGAAGTCCTTTGTATTGCCAGTCGCTTCTGATAACAACAGCCACCGCAATTGCTGCCGCATACACTATAATTCTAATGAAACCGAGGTCTCTGTTCTTCTTTTCTGCGATATCGGAAAGCCACAATGCGGCAACACCGAGAAAGAGGGTAAAAATAACGTTTGACGAATCCTGAATGAATATTATTTTATCCGGATTTCCGAACAGCAGATGAAACGGTATTTCCGATATAACGGCGAATGCAAGAAGACGCAGCATATACCTTGTCACGTTTCTTGTTTTTCTGTATCCGACCGTGATAAAATAGGCCATTATAACAATGGTTATCCGTCCGAATATCCTCAGCCAGAGAATATCCGGGAAAAAGGTATAGGCTATGTGGTCCACGGTCATTGCAATTATTGCAATCAGTTTCAGTGCAAATGCAGTCATTTCCGGCTCCCGAATTCAACTCGTTTTTACAGTTTATTCATGGCGTCCCTTATTGATTCTACTCTGATAAGCTCTATGGGGGATTCAAAATCGATTTTGTTCCCTGCGGGGATCACACACCGTCGGAATCCGAGTGTTGCCGCCTCACGGATGCGGCGCTCAATACTTGCCACCGCCCGGACCTCTCCCGCAAGACCTATTTCGCCGATAAGTAACGTATCATCGGGAATAAGGAAATCCCTCAGACCCGAAGCCAGTGCGATCGCAACGGTCAGGTCTGCGGCGGTGTCGTCAAGTCTGATACCTCCGATAACATTCAGATAAACATCTGAGGTGAAAAAAGTCATTTTGCAACGTTTTTCAAGGACTGCAACAATCAGATTCAGCCTGTTGTAATCAAAACCCACACTTACACGTCTCGGAGCCGGGAACGGGGTCGGGGTCACCAAAGCCTGGACTTCCGCGAGAAGAGGACGTGTTCCTTTCATTACGCATCCCGTTGCTACTCCTGAAATGTTTGAGGGTTTGCCCTGTAAGAACATCTGTGACGGGTTCAGTACCTGTTTCAGCCCCGATCCGGACATCTCAAATATTCCTACTTCGTTTGTTGAACCGAACCTGTTTTTCACCGCACGGAGAACACGGTATTCAAGACTTCTGTCACCTTCGAAATACAGGACTGCATCAACCATGTGTTCCATAACCTTCGGTCCGGCGATGGAACCTTCTTTATTGACGTGGCCGACAATGAAAACTGTTATATCCTCCTGTTTTGCAAGATTCATAAGTGCCGCGGTACACTCCCTGACCTGAGGCACGCTTCCGGGGGAGGAGGATACTTCTTCACGGCTCATCGTCTGGATAGAATCCACAATAAGCAGATCGGGTTTGATCTGCCGGGCTCTTTCACAGATGGTCTCTATGTCCGTTTCAGGCATTATCATAAGATTTTTTCCCGCGACACCGAGTCTGTCTGCCCGGAGCTTTATCTGCCGGGGAGATTCTTCTCCGGAGACATAGAGTATTTCCGAATTCTGTGACAGTTGCAGACATATCTGAAGCAGAATCGTGGACTTTCCTATTCCGGGCTCGCCGGAAATCAGAATGAGCGAACCTTTGACTATTCCGCCACCGAGTACTCTGTCAAGTTCACTTATTCCGGTACTTATGCGTACCTCTTCTTGTCCGGTTATATCCGAAAGAGGACGGACAGTGGTCTTCTTTACGGCTTTCGGAGTATTTGAAGCTATGGACGGCGTTATTATCTGCTCCGATACAGTGTTCCATGCCCCGCAGGCAGAACATCTTCCCGTCCATTTTGCCGTTTCGTTGCCGCATTCGCTGCAAATAAATACGCTTTTAGCTTTTCCCTGAGCCATAAATCCCGACCTCCCAGAACTTTATTTATCCGATGTTTATACTATAATATTATGCCAATACGCCAGAAGCAAAAATACTTGCTTGCAAGGGTGTTTTTGCGCCGCCGTCAAAAGAGCAGCCGCACTAAGTGCGGGCGGCGACGCCGCAGAGGATTGCAAAGCAAGACTCGCCGAGTATTATACCAGAAGCAAAAATACTTGCTTGCAAGGGTGCTTTTGCGCCGCCGTCAAAAGAGCAGCCGCACTAAGTGTGAGCGGCGACGCCGCAGAGGATTGCAAAGCAAGACTCGCTGCTCGTATTATACCACACCCCCATCTTAACTGTCAATAGCGCAGGTACAGAAAAAGAAACCGAAATAATTGTGTAAAGGCTTGAAAAAACATCCCAATTATGGTATGATAATCCCGAAAATAAAGAAGGAAGTTTTTGTAATGGTACGTTTTGCGACTATAGGAACGAACTGGATAACAGGGGATTTTGTGACCGCAGCCAAGACCTGCAGAGGTTTTGAATATAAAGCCGTTTTGTCCCGGAGTGAAGAAAAGGGACGGGATTTTGCCGAACGTTTCGGAGCCGAAAAGGTATACAACGATATTAATCTGATGTTGTCTGACCCGGAAATAGATGCGGTGTATATTGCAAGCCCGAACTCTTTGCACGCTCCTCAGGCCATAAAGTGCATGAACGCCGGGAAGCACGTTCTTTGTGAGAAGCCGATTGCATCAAACGAACGGGAGTTCCTTCAGATGCTGGAGGCATCGGAGAAAAACAACGTAACCTTCATGGAAGCGTTCAAAAGTCTCCTTATGCCCGGTTTTGAGGTGTACCGGAACGCTCTCCGGAAAATCGGGACATTGAGACATGTCTTTGCCGTGTTTTCAAAGTATTCCACAAGATATGACGCCCATAAACGGGGAGAAGCTCTGAATACATTCAAACCGGAGTTTTCCAACGGCTCCCTGATGGATCTCGGCGTATACTGTCTTTATCCGATAGTTGCGCTTTTCGGTAAACCGAAGCAGATAAAAGCCCTCGCCGCAGTCATTCCTGACGGAGTGGACGGCGTGGGAACGCTTATAATGCAGTATGAGGGGTTCGTGGTTACCCTGAATTATTCGAAGGTCTCTACATCATATCTGCCCTGCGAGTTCGGCGGAGAAAAAGGAACAATGACCGTGGACAAACTTAACATTCCCGAAAATGTCAGCATCATTTACAGGGACGGCCACCGTGAGGAATTTCCTTTTACTGCCAGAGAAGACAGTATGTGCTACGAGGCGGAGGAGTTTATCCGCTGTGTGGAAAACGGAATAAAGGAGTCTCCGGTAAACAGCCACGAGTTGTCTATGTGGGTAATTCAGATAATGGACGAGGCACGCCGTCAGTGCGGTGTCGTATATCCAGCCGATGAGGTATAAAATGGTAAAGGAAAAGTCTTTTTATAAAACCCTCCTGACCATAGCTTTGCCTGTGGCTCTGCAACAGCTCATATCCCTGGGCGTGGTAATGCTTGACAACGTTATGGTGGGCGGTCTGGGCGACGTTGCTCTTTCCGCTGTGGCTCAGGCAAATCAGGTTACGGTCTTCTTTACCTATATCGTACGCGGACTTTCCGGCGGTGCCGCATTACTGATTTCTCAGTACTGGGGCAAAAGGGATACCGCAAGGATAAAGCAGATCTTTTCGGTCGTATTCCTTGTGACGGCATTTCTTTCCGCTTCGGCATCTGTCTTTGTATTTACCTGTCCCGGAGCCGTGATGCGCTTTTTTGCCAATGATGAGGCACTTATCGGCGAGGCTGTGGATTACATAAGAGCTGTTGCCGTGTCCTACTTCCTTTTTGCGATATCGGATACCTTGACGGGAATGCTCAGATGTATCGAACTGGTAAAAATTACGTTTCTTGCATCTGTTTTTTCCCTGTTCTCAAACTTGTTTTTCAATTACTCCCTTATCTACGGGCATTTCGGCTTTCCTGCTCTCGGAGTTGTGGGTGCCGCCTATGCCACGGTGATCACAAGGGCTCTGGAATTGTGCATTATTCTTGTGTATTTCTTCTGTATACAGAAACGTATAAAAGTCCGGCCTGTTGATCTTTTCCGTCCCGGCAAGACCATGTTCGGTGACTACTGCCGATACGGACTGCCTATTCTCATAGGCGATGCTCAGTGGGGACTTGTCGGGGTTTTCAAAGCGGCAATAATCGGCCAGCTTGGAGTTCAGATGGTATCAGCATCAAGTATTGCGGATACGGTCATGCAACTGGGGCTGATATTCGCCAACGGTCTGGCAGCCGCCGCGTGTGTTGTTATCGGAAAGACCGTAGGGGCAGGAGATTATGCCCGTACCAAAGAGTATTCCCGTACTATAGAGATACTCTTTGCCGCGGTCGGAATTGTAATGAGCCTGGGAATATTTTTTACCCGTTCTTTGCCTATATCCCTTTACAGCAAGATTACACCGGAAACCAGGGCGCTTGCCTACGATCTTCTCGGTATCGGAGCCCTTACCCTGATGGGAACCGGTTATCATATGGCTTGTTTCACCGGAATAAACCGTGGCGCAGGGGACAGCCGCTTCGTGTTCATTGTTGACATGATATGCGGCTGGTGTGTAATGCTGCCGTTGTCTTTGCTTGCCGTCTTTGTGTTCAAATGGCCCCTGCCGGTGGTTTTCCTCTGTACACGGATAGATCAGTGTTTCAAATGGGTAATAGCATTTATCCGTCTCCGGGGCAACAAATGGATCCGTCGCGTTGTCCGGGATACGCCCGAAACTTCGGCAGCAGATTAGCACAGTAACAGACCCGACCTGTAAAAGCATGTCGGGTTTTTACATCAAAGAAGCTGCATCCTGACCGGATGCAGCTTCAATATTTTTATTTAATTGTTATGGAATATTCCGCTCTGTATGTCTCGTCGGGAGCAAGCGTCACTATTGCCGGCTTTTCCGTAAGTTCTTCCGCGCCGGTGGAATAGGAGGGAAGCCCGTTCCAGGGTTCAATGCATACCATGGGAGCTTCGGAGAAGGGCTTATGCCATATTGCTACATATTTGAATTGAGTAAAGTCAACGGTCACGCTCTTTTCCGACTTTTCGGAGCAAAGGGTTATGACGTGGTTTGCAAGATCCGAGAGAATGAAAGCGTCGTTGTCGAACAGATCGTGGCGAAGGGGAATGATCCTCTTGTCCTTAACGGAAAAATCTCTCGTTTTTCCGGTTATGAAGCAGTTGTCACAAAGCATTTCCTTGGGCGCCACGTCGCCGCCGAATTCTATCCGGCAGTCTTCGAATTTCTCGTCAGCTTCAAAGGGAAGGTTGAATCCGGGGTGCGCTCCGAGGGAAAAATACATCGGCTCGTTTGTCTGATTCAGCACGAAATAGGAGACCGTCACGGTGGATCCGGAGAGCGTGTAACTGACGTAATAGTCAAAATCAAAGGGGTAACTCGCTCTTGTTTCCTCATTGGATTTCAGTCTGAAAACAATGGAATCCGCAGTCTTTTCCGCGAGTTCAAGCTCCGACTGACGGACAAAGCCGTGGGGGCTTTTTATCTGATACTCCACCCCGTCAAAGGTGTACTTTCCTTCTTTTACCCTTCCCACGATAGGGAAGAGGTTCGGTGCACGTCCGGTCCAGAATTCTCCGTTGCCCTGCCAGAGATATTCCCTGCCGTTTTCCAGGCTTTTAATGGAGATCATTTCTCCTCCGTGTGAGGAAAAAACCACCTGGAGTTTGTCGTTTTTCAGTATATATTCCATTTTCAGCCTCTTACAGGGTCTTTACGAATTCTTTCAGATAGGCCTTGAACGCTTCGCCGATAACGGGGTGCTTGAGTGCCGTTTCCACCTGAGCTTCCATAACGCCCAGTTTGTTGCCCATATCGTAACGTTTGCCGACAAAGTCCACACCGATCATACCGTCGGTATTGGAAAGGGTCTTCATGGCATCGGTCAGGTATATCTCACCGTTATTCATTTTGGTGGATTCCAGTATGTCATAGATCTTTGCAGGGAGGACCATACGGCCCAGAATCGAGTACAGGGAAAATTCCTCACCCTTCTTGGGCTTTTCGATCATATCCGTAAGATGGTATATGTTGTTCCTGATATTATCGACCTTCATGGAAGAGTAGCTGCTTATCATCTCGGGGCTTACTTCCTGCATACCCGCAACACCTTTTTCGAACTCGTTATAGGCGTCGACCAGCTGTTTTGTTACCGGATATTCGTCATTCATTATAACGTCATCGCCGTAGCAGACCACGAAAGGATCGTTGCCGGTGAATTCCCGGGCAGCCATGAGTGCGTCTCCGGTTCCGAGCATAGTCTTCTGACGGGCGTAAACGATGTTTGCGAGTTTGTCGATTTTGTATACTTCTTCCAGAAGGGCCTTTTTCTTTTCTCCTCCGGCAATGAGTCTTTCCTCAAGCTCGGGAGAGCGGTCAAAATGATCCTCGATAAGAGTCTTTCCTCTGGAAAGAATGATCATTATGTCCTTGATTCCGCTGGCAGCAAGTTCTTCGACAATGTACTGCAGAGCCGGCTTGTCAACAATGGGAACAAGTTCCTTCGGAACGGATTTGGTTGCGGGGAGCATACGGGTACCGAGACCTGCTGCAAGAATAACGCCTTTTGTTACTTTGGACATGATATATAACACCTCAATTGTAAAATTACATATATTCAGTTATTTTGGGATTTTTTTCGAGCAATATAAGCAGCGGCAACCCCAATCCGTAGCAGCACACAGCCTGTCCCGCGCCGACACCGGCGGCGTTTACGGCAAAGGAAACAAAACTTACGGAACCGCTCTCAAACATCAACAGCAGACCTATTGCAACCGCGTTGATGACAACGGGGGGCAACGGGGCAAGCCACTTGAGTTTTTTCTTCGCACAGAGCCTCGTAAGTATTGAAGCCAGAAGGGTTGCCAGAGTCCCGACTATAACATCGGGCAGCCCGACGGGGGAAAACAGGTTTGAAATAAGGCAACCGATGGTCAATCCCGGTACAGCCATGACTGAAAAATACGGTAACACGGTGAGCGCTTCGGCGATTCGGAACTGTATCCCGCCAAAGGACATAAATCCCAATACGATTGTAAGGACCGCATACATTGCGGCTATCATTGCGCAAATCGCTATCCGATAAATCTTTTTATTCATATTCTGTCACTTTAAAATCAGTTTATATCCGTTCAGCGGAAAATTTCTCCGTTTGCGTTGAAAAACTCCAGCCTTTTTACCAAAGGAACCGCATCCGTACCATATCTTGAATTGAACGTGTCAAGAAGAAGCGTCGGACTTATCACTCTGTCGACACTGCAGGGTAAGGTTATATAAAAGCCTTTTTCCGTAGGCGCATATGCCATTTCATTTGAAAAATCGACTGTTGTGGAACCTCTTTTTGTTTTTTTCTCGGCTTTTATCTCATCGGAAGCGAGAAACTCCGAAAAAAGTGCTCGGTCTTTTTCCGTAAATTCAAGTGAATATCCGGCACGGGTGATCTGCTTGAATTCGGATTGCGGTTTATATGCGTATTTGAAACAGAAACCCTCCGGTGCCGCCTGATTCAGTCTTCCGATCAAAGCCTCGTAGTCCGGTTCTTCCTCAGTTTTAATATCAAGCAGTTCGTTTATACCCTCCGTTCCCACGGAAAGGGCGGCGCAGAAAACCATATAGGGGTGGGGATTGAATCCCTGTGTATACCATATCGGGATCCCTGCCCGGGCAATAAGTCTGGAGGTACAGCGCATCATGTCAAGGTGCGAGATGTACTTGGCATAGCCTGTCTTTGAAAAACATATCCTGACGGGAAAACTCATTGTGCGTCCTCCGCTTTTTTCGGGCAAAGATCTCCGGAACAGACGTGGTTTACGCCGCATCCGGTGCATTTTTCGAGGCAATTCGCAGACGTTTCAGCCCGGTATGCCTTTTCACATTCGTGCTGAAGATACTTGCGGGTGACGCCCATGTCGATAAAATCCCAGGGCAGAACTTCGGAAAAATCCCTTTTTCTCCGGGCATAATCTTCAAAGGTTATTCCGGTCTCAGCCATGGCTTCGGTCCATTTGTCAAAGTCAAAGTGTTCGCTCCAGGCATCCAGGTGGCACCCTTTGTTCCATGCCGCAACGAGGAGCTTTGAAAGCTTCCTGTCGCCTCTGGAAAATACGCCCTCCATGGCACTGGTCGTGCCGTCGTGGTAGTTAAGTACTATACGGCGGGATCTGATATGGTTCTTCAGAAGCTGTTGGCGCCGGTCTATTTCCTCAAGGGATATCTGGCTTTCCCACTGGAACGGAGTCCAGGGCTTGGGAACAAATGTTGAGAGGGAAATGGTAATGAATACGCCTCTTTTTTTGTTTGAGGAGTATTTATAGAAGTAATCCATGATCCTGGATGCCGTTTCTGATATTCCGATAATGTCCTCATTGGTTTCCGTGGGCAGTCCGATCATGAAATAAAGCTTGACTGAGTTTGTGCCGCCTTCAAAGGCGATTCTGCAGGTTCTTTCAATATCCTCGTCCGTGACGTTTTTATTGATTACGTTCCGGAGTCTCTGCGTACCGGCTTCCGGTGCGAAAGTAAGCCCTCTTTTCCGTACCGCCTGAACCTTTTCAAGCAGTTCCTTGGTGAAATTATCAACTCTCAGCGAGGGGAGTGCAAGGTCTACGTGCTGAGGCGTGCAGTAAACAAGAAGGTCGTTTGTCAGCTCCGAAAGATACTGATAGTCGCTGGTAGAGAGGGATGTGAGGGAGATCTCGTCGTATCCTGTGGAGCCGCAGAGAGCTTTCGCCTGGCGAAGCAGTGTTCCGGGGGACTTTTGTCTGAACGGACGGTAGATCATACCCGCCTGACAGAACCGGCAACCGCGGACACAGCCTCTCATGATTTCAAGCATTATACGGTCGTGTACGACCTCCGCGTAAGGAACAACGAACTTGTCCGGATAGTAGCAACTGTCAAGATCCTTTATTATGGACCGGGTCACTTTGCGACCGTTGTCAAGAGCCGGAACATATATTCCCTCGATGTCGCGGACTTTTTCAAGAAATTTCCTCTTGTTCTTACCGCACTGCAGATAAAGATCCATCATCTGCATTATGTTTTCTTCGCCTTCGCCCACGGTTATTACGTCGAAAAAGTCCGCAATGGGCTCCGGATTGGAACAGCACGGTCCGCCGCCCATTATCAGCGGCATATCATCTCCTCTGTCCTTGGCAAAGAAAGGAATTCCGGCAAGGTCAAGCATTGTCAGAATATTGGTGTAGCACATCTCATACTGAAGAGTTATTCCGATTATATCGAAATTCCGGATCTCATCCTTGCTTTCAAGGGCAAAAAGAGGTTGTCCGTACTCTTTCATGAGCGCAACCATGTCATCGTTCGGAGTAAAGACCCTTTCACACCAGGTGTCAGGACGGGTGTTCAGAAGACTGTACAGTATTTTTATCCCGAGATGAGACATTCCTATGTCGTACAGATCGGGAAAGCAGAAGGCGTAACGTATGGAGACGGAGTTTTTGTCCTTGACAACGGCGTTGAATTCGTTTCCGGTGTACCAGGACGGTTTCTGCACTTTTTTCAGTATGCGTTCTATCTTTTCGTTCATCCGATATTCTCCGAATCCTGAATGGTATTGCCGGCAATATGTCAGCCGGTACAGCAGTCATGAGCAATAAGATAATTATACTATTTCCGATTTGATATTACAATACTTTTTTCAAAAATGTTGAAATCAACGTCAAAAATTTTCGGGATATGTAAACAAATACAGCAGCAGGTACAGGGCTATCAGAAGAACCGACAGATTTCCCGCTGTCACCGTCTGATACAGGGCAAAGACAAACAGCGGCACAAGCAGGGCGTAAGATACCCCGACACTGACTTTTTTTGCGGTTACCGGGGACACCCTTTTCAGCAGTCCGAAGTACATTATCCGTCCGCCGTCCAGGGGAAGTATCGGCAGACAGTTTATGACAAAAAGTGCTACGTTACAGTAAAAGAAAAATGTAGTTCCCTCCAGGTTCGGAACGGGCCTGAGCAGGATAAGTCCCAACGCGCACAGCAGATTGGCCGCAGGTCCGGCTGCGGCGGCAAAGATCTCACCCCGACAGTCCAGAGCTGTGGCTGAAACCAGAGACATCGATATACCGAACGGGAGTATTTCTATTTTTCTGATTTTTGCTCCCAAAAGGGTAAAAGCGCAGATATGGGCACTTTCATGCAACAGTGCCCCGAGAAACGCATAGAGCAGTGCGGCTGTCTGTCCCGCGACGATAAAAACCGTCCAGACCACGTACAGCAGGGGATTTATCCTGACCGAGGTTTTTCTCATGATAGACCTTCCGGATAGTTCTGATATTCCACGTCTGCCGGACGATGCCGGTTTTACCGTCTTTGATTTCTTTTGTAAGAATATGCCCGGAGCGGCGGCAATATTAGTTTATTTGTGATTTTTTCGGAAAATTGTCCTTGACATATTACGACAAAAGTTGTATTCTAATACCGTAAAAACCAAAAGGAGGTCGGATAATGCTGAAAAAGAACGTTCAGGTACTGCGGACCGGCATAAAGAACTATCTTTTCGGCCTTGACAAGGTTATAATTCTTGTGGCTCTGGCTCTGTCCGCCTTCGGGGTCGTTGTCATCCGATCCGCAGCGTCATCCATTCCCAGATGTGTCCCAGTCCAGATCATGGGAATATGCTTGGGTTTGGTGTGCATGCTTATTATTGCCAGGATGGATTTTGACTGGCTCGGTGATCTTTCTCCGGCGATAGTTACGGTGTCCTGTGTGTTGTTGCTTTTCACCGCTTTTTTCGGAAAAACCACCGGCGGCAACACTAACTGGATCTCTCTGGGCAAGATAGATGTACAGCCTTCGGAATTTGCCAAGGCCGCGTTTATCGTAACGATGTCCGCACATCTTTCCCGCTTTGACGGAGAGACGATACGTTTCAAGGATCTTCTTCTGGTGTGCGTGCATTTTCTGCTCTACTTTGTCCCGATAGTGTTGCAGAAGGATATCGGGTCGGCTTTGATATATGCCGGGGTTTTTGTGGTTCTTCTCTTTGTTGCCGGGGTGCAGTACCGGTATTTTCTCATTGCCGGAGTCGGGATCCTTTCCGCCATACCGATAGTGTGGCAGTTCCTTCAACAATACCAGAAATCGCGTATAATATACGGTTTTCAACCTGAACTTGATCCTCTTCATTACGGTTATCAGCCGCTCGTTTCCCGTATGGCGCTTGCTTCGGGAAAGTTTACCGGAATGGGATACATGGAGGGGCTTCAGATCCAGAACGATCTTCTTCCGGCAAAGCATACGGACTTTATTTATGCCGTTGTGGGCGAGGAGTTCGGATTTGTGGGATGCGTGTCGGTGCTTGCGGGAATAATGCTGATAGTCGGTCTTATATTTCTCGCGGTTGCCAAAACCGAATCCCCCAAGGGAAAGCTTATCTGTATCGGTTCTGCGTCGGTGATCATATTGCAGACCTGTATAAATATCGGCATGGTTCTCGGACTTTCGCCGGTAATAGGCGTTACTCTGCCTTTCATGAGTTACGGCGGATCTTCCGTTCTCAGTTCATTTATAATCCTCGGTCTTGTTCAGAGTGTCAGAGTTAAAGAAAACAGCGCGAAAGCGCTTCAGTTCGGGTCGAGACGCATCAAGCGTTCAGCAACCCGCAAATAAGAGGTTTTATGGAAACATTTGATTTTCTAATTATCGGTGCCGGAGTTACGGGTGCCTGGACCGCATTCGAGCTCTCTAAGTACAACGTCAGTATCTGCCTGGTCGAAAAGGGCGATGATGTGTGTATGGGCGCTTCAAAGGCAAACAGTGCCATAGTGCATGCCGGATACGATGCCGCAGAGGGAACTCTTATGGCTGAAATGAATGTCCGCGGCAATGCCCTTATCCGCAGATATTACAGGAAAATGTCGATTCCTTTTCGACAGATAGGGTCAATGGTGCTCGCATTTTGCGACGACGATATGAAAACCCTGGAAAAGCTTTATCACAGGGGACAGACAAATGGTGTCCCGGGTCTTGAAATTCTTACGCGGCAGGAGGTCCGTGCCGTAGAGCCGAATATTTCCGACGAGGTCTGCGGTGCTCTTTATGCCCCGACTGCAGGGGTTGTTTCGGCTTTCGAGCTGTGCGTTGCTCCCGCAGAGGTTGCTGTTAACAACGGGGCGGTGTTTATGCCCGATTTTGATGTCGTCCGTGCGGAAAAGGAGAAAGATGGGTACAGGGTATTCTCTGCTGACGGAAAATCTGTTTCGGCGCGGTGGATAATAAATGCCGCCGGTGTTCACGCCGATGATATTGCCTCCATGTTCGGAGATCACAGCTTCAGGATCACACCCCGCCGGGGAGAGTATTCTATTCTTGACAATCATGTCGGAGGACTTGCGGAACATGTCCTTTTTCAGCCTCCGGTGAAATTCGGCAAAGGAATACTTGTTTCTCCTACGGTGGACGGTAATATCCTTGTGGGTCCCACTGCGGACAATATAGAAGAAAAAGACGACAGATCCACCACCGCGGACGGTTTGGCAAGGGCTTTTGCCGGCGCGAAAAAATCGGTTCCTGCGGTAAGTGAAAGGGATGCCATAACGGTTTTTGCCGGAGTGCGGCCCGTGGGCGATAAACACGATTTCATACTCGGGTTTTCCGATGCGTGCCCGGACCTTATAAACGCGGCGGGAATAGAATCCCCCGGACTTACTTCAGCCCCTGCAGTGGCGGAATATCTGGTAAAATGCATCAGAAAACGTGTGGGACTGGTGAGGAATGCTTCCTTTGACGGAAACAGAAAAGTTATCCGGCTTCATAAACTCACGGACGCAGCGAAAAGGAGGCTGATAGCTGAAGACCCCCGGTACGGAAGAATAATCTGCCGATGCGAGACGGTCAGTGAAGGTGAAATCGTTGCGGCTGTGCGTTCTCCTATTCCCGCAAGAAGTCTTGATGCCGTGAAACGCCGTGTAAGAGCC
This sequence comes from uncultured Eubacteriales bacterium, assembly GCA_905207625.1. Taxonomy (GTDB): domain Bacteria; phylum Bacillota; class Clostridia; order Oscillospirales; family UBA644; genus HGM12619. The sequence continues at coordinate 22,225 of CAJLLT010000010.1, forward strand.
GGTATGGGAAGGTGCCAGGGGGGATTCTGTGCGCCCCGTGTAGCTGAAATAATATCAAGAGAATTGAATATTCCCTTTGAGGAAGTTACTAAATGCGGAGGCAAATCATTGCTCGTTACGGGCAAAGTCGGCGAGGTGAACTCGAAATGATTAAGACCGATGTTGCGGTTATCGGCGGAGGTCCCGCCGGTCTTGCGGCGGCACTTGAATGCTATCGCTGCGGAGTCAGAAATGTACTTATAATCGAACGGGACAGAACCCTCGGTGGAATCCTGCAGCAATGTATTCATCCCGGTTTCGGACTCCATGTTTTCAACCAGGAGCTTACCGGCCCTGAGTATGCTCAGAAATATATTGACCTTGTCGGGCAAACAGATATCAGAGTCCTTACCGATACCATGGTGACTTCCGTAAGTCCGGATAAGGTCATTAAGGCTACCGGTGCGGAATGCGGGCTTATCACCGTTAAGGCTGAGTTTATTATCCTTGCCATGGGATGCCGTGAGCGTACCCGTGGAATGCTTCGTATCCCGGGCACACGTCCTGCCGGAATCTATACGGCGGGGACGGCACAGCGTCTGATAAATATTGAGGGGTATATGCCCGGGAAAAAAGTTGTTATTCTCGGATCCGGCGATATCGGACTGATAATGGCCCGCAGAATGACCCTTGAAGGGGCGAAGGTTATCGGGGTGTACGAGATCGCACCGAAGAGTAACGGACTGAAACGGAATATAGTGCAGTGTCTTGAGGACTTTGGCATTCCTCTCAAACTGAAGCATACCGTAAGCCGTATTCATGGTGAACAGCGTGTTGAAGCGGTTACAGTGTCGGCTGTGGACGACAACATGCGCCCCATTCCCGGCACCGAGGAGTACATTCCCTGCGACACGCTTCTCCTTTCCGTTGGACTGATACCGGAAAATGAGCTGTCCGTGGGAGCTGGGATAACGATTGATCCGAAGACAAAAGGCCCGGTGGATACGGGTGACTTTATGACTGACATTGACGGAATATATGCCTGTGGGAATGTTTCCCATGTTTATGATCTGGTGGACAATGTGACCAGGGACAGTGTAAAGGTCGGGAAGATCGTTGCCGGAAGAATTCTTGCGGGGGAGTAGCAGTATGGAAGAAAAGAAAGTAACCACCGTAGTTTGTGTCGTCTGCCCCAAAGGGTGCGAGATTAATGTTGAGCATAAAGGAAAAGAGATAATAAGTGTCAGCGGTAACAGTTGCGGCAGAGGCTACAGCTACGCCGTCGCGGAGGCAACAGCTCCGGAGCGTATACTTACCACGACCGTTGCGCTTGAGTCCGTTTTTCTTCCCAGGCTTCCGGTCAGAAGCCTTACACCGATTCCCCGTGAGCTTATCGCAAAGGCTATCGGAGAGACTCGGGGAATAAAGGTCGGGGTCCCCGTAAAAGCAGGGGATATCCTTATTGAAAACATTGCCGGAAGCGGTGTGGATCTTGTAGCCTGCCGTACCGTCACCGAGTAAGCCCCGTAAATATTACTCTGCCGCCCTGAAGCATCCGGGCGGCAGATTTTACAATTTTTTCGATATATAACTATTGAAAAACAGCCGTGAATGTGTTATAATACTTAGGCAAAATAAATTGCTGGTATGGCTCAGTCGGTAGAGCGGTTCACTCGTAATGAACAGGTCATCGGTTCGATTCCGATTACCAGCTCCAACAAAGGAAGCACCTGTACACAGGTGCTTCCTTTGATATTTAAAGAAGTGTCTGAATGTCAGGCACTTCTTCGTTAAACATAGTATAATTACAATGTGACAGCAAAGGTAGCCATTAAAAACACAAACAAAATCTATTTTATAAGTATTTAGGCGGTTGCCCTGCGACCACCGTAGGAATTGCCCCAAATGCAAAGAACGGATGTCTTTATCAGTAAGATGAAACACAAATCTTTTTTGTCAGCACTCTTTTTGCTTATTTTTCGCGCCTTACTGGGGGATTATTCTGACGTACTGACTGTTATATTCTCAACTTGCCTATATCTTTGATGATTAAATCATTTTCTGCCTCGTTGTAATCATAAAAGACATAGATTAAGTAGCCGTCATTTGTAAGATGTACTGAACTGCTGAAGGCTCCGGGTTCAAGAGGAAATTTTCCATCGGGGTCGATACTTTTCACGTCCGAAATATCGGAAAAGTTCTCAGATTTTTTAAATTTATCTGAGGAAAGATTAGTTTGTTTCAGTTCAAACCATAAATCCAAAGTTCTGTTGTCTAAGAATATGAGAATCAGGAACGAGTCACTGTCTGTTCTGAAAACTGCACGATATTTAAATCTCACACCGGCATACCGTACGGTTCGCAGGAGAACCTTTGAGGTTACGTATTCGTTTTCATCCACTTCGACCGCGGATTCGGTGGCTTTAATTAGAATACCGTCCTCATACACATAATTATACAACCTTTTTTCGGTAATGTCAAGTACTTTTGCGAGATTATTTTGGTTTTCATAGGAAAATTTATATCTTTTTTCGTCCCCGACGGATTTCGCCATGTTTCGGCAATAAGCTGCCCGTAATTGTTGTAACTGTAGGTTACGGAGTGGCCGTTGGCATAGGCGGCGGTTTTAAGTTTTCCGTTGCCGTTGGCGTAGGTGTAACTTGCAAGGGGAGTGAGGTTGCCGTCGCCGTCCACCAGTCCTACGGAGGCAAGTTTATGGAACTCGTTGTAGGTCATCCGGTATTTTTCACCGTCTCCCCGGGTAAAGTAGATTTTTACCTGGACAAAAATAACCACCGTCTGCGAATACAGACGGTGGTTATTTTTGCATATAATTGGAATTCAGGTTGAATATACGAGTGCAATTACATTCGGTACAATTAGCTGAAGTTTATACAACACACTCAACAGAAACCTTTCGATATAAACCATCGCTATCCTCAAAACGATGGATATTTTGATTTACATACTCGACTAACGAATCTGCAGTTGCTGCATCTGGTAAAAGTTTGTTTTCGTTTAGATTCCAATTCTTACACAGAGTATCAAAAAAAGCATCAGTACTGTCACCAATAACTGATTCATACGTTGTATCATTTGTTATATCGTACCCAAGGAATATAGTGCTGATATATGGAGTTGCCAAATCCCTGTCTATGAGTAACACCTCTGAATAGTTTTTCTCTTTGTCAAGAAGTTTTGACAGTTTATACAGTTTTGTGAAATTTTCAAAACTGTAATCAATACTGGAAGTTTCTGTCAGCCTAAGGCATTCCATCCAAAAATCTGAGGATATTTTATCATCGGGTATTGTTGGGAAGCTTCTGTAAATTCCTCTATATCCTCTCTTGTCATACTTTTCACATATTGTAATCAGCAATAATTTAACCTCCTTCCAAAAGTTTCTTAATGAGTGAAAAAACTTCTTCGGATATTCTAACATGTAAATTATTAATTTTTAAATGAGGGAAACACCAAGCGTTACCTAAGTGTGGGGAATGAAGTTCTACATGAAGCCCAAACTTGTTTGCAATTTCCACTAATGATTCAGCCCACGAGGATGGCAAAGTTAATTTAGTTTTATTAAAAAAGTCGTTTAAAAATCCCATCATCAACGATTTATCCATCATGCTTAATGGGTTAATTCCTAATACCCAAAGAATATTGATAATGAGAGGTGCTCCTTTTTTTGCGGCAAGGCTCAAAAGAATTCTTGGATTTTTTGCTATAAAGTCAACTGCCAGTTTAATTACAAGACTGCCTGCGAACCATCCTAACGCTGCTCCACCTATGGCGACAGCACTTCTTAGTATCCAGTATTTCCATGAGCCTCTACCAGAGGGGGATAAACCGCATCCTCTTGCTATATGGTCTCCGATTGCATAACCTACTAACCCAAATATTGCGGCTAATAGTATTTGAATTGGTGATGTGCCCATTGGATCAGAATAGTTTGAAACGCTATTAAAACAATAAGGGAAAAGGTTAAAGCCCAAGGAGGGTTCGTTAAAACCTAAGTATAGTGTTTCGTCGCTATTAATAAATCTTCCAATATATGGGTTATAATACCGACTTGAAACGTAGTATATTTTTGTTTCAGTGTCGTAATAATACCCTCTGTATCTAATCGGGTTTATTGCTGCAATTCCAACAAAGTCATCGGTTGCGGTGTTATCCGAGGTCGCGGTGCAAACGCCCCATGCGTCGTATGAGTATCCGGCGACAGGGTTCCCGTTAGCGTCTATAATCTGAATTACATCGCCCTGGAGATTCTTTTTAAAGTAGTACGGGGTTTCGTTGTAGATTAAGCCGCAGACAGAGTCTTCGTTGTCGTACAGGTAGTCTATGACAGTTTCGCCGTATTTCTCCCGGAGAATCTTTTTTCTGGAAAGGAAATAGCGATGAGTTATTCCGTCAACGGTCTTACTTGTGCGGATGCCATTCTGGTTGTAAGTGTAGGTAATGTTCTTTCCGTTACCGACCGCAGATCTGAGCTGCCGTCCTTTTTCCCAGGTCAGCGAGTAACCCAGGTAGGAGAGGGGACGTCACTCTGTATTCATTATATCACATAATTCGTATTGTGTCAATATGTATTGCGTTATAATTACAAATATTTAAAAAGAGGGAGGTGTCTGCAATGCAGACACCTCCTGAAAAACTTAAAAAAGAATAAAGAATTATAAGAACAATATTTTGACTTTGTGCTTTAATTTTTTTTTGATGGATGGAAGCAAAAATTGTGTTTTTAGTCAAGCAAATCTGTTGCTGTTGCTTTTAAATTTGAATTCTTTATTTGACTTTTCCGATCCCTTTTAATGATGAACTGAAGTTAAAAAATGATTTCATTAAAATCAAGCTTAAGAGCGTTGTTGACTGTTTTACACATTTTTATTGATTTTTTGTTAAAATCATTTCGTAGTAAATCGAAGTCTTTTGACCTTTGAACTTCAATGAACTTTTGGTACCATGAGATTTGACTGCATATTTGTTTTATATATTTTTCTGGGAATCTTTCAATATCCCTAAGTTCATCTTGGATTTGAGAAACAACGCCGATTCTTTTATCTGTATATTCAACATGAGTTTCAAGCATATAAATCGATTTTTTTAGGCTTTCAATTTTTCTATCCAATTCAATTTTTGCATATTGTTCTACCCTATCAATCAAGAATTGCAAAATATTATGATTTTTAAGTATCATATATTCGCAAGAAGTTTCACTTGGCCAAAGATAAAGAGACATTCTTGTTTTCCAAATATTATCATAAGTTGATGTTGATTCAAGGATATCTAATGTTTCGGGAAGAATTATTTCTAAATAATCTTCATCCGATGGAAAAAAAACTCTTTCATCTGGAGGCATCACAGGTCCCGTTGTACTCATAAAAGACCTGGCTTGCTTTCTGGCCATCTGGTACCCAGGGTCATTAGTAATAAGATTAGATATCATTTTTTCATTCGAGTAACAATCTTCATTTTCAGGCAAATTCCAATAAGGGAAAATACCATATCGAAATCTTTTTAATATTGATTTGGAGTTTTTCTCAGCATTAAACATGATCATTTGAACTAACTCAGATCCATGCTTTCTGTAGTAAACATTGTGTTTTAGAACTCTGAAGTCCATGTCTTCCAGTTTCGCGAAAATCTGCTTATTCACGTCTTTATCCATATACAGACTACCTCAAAACAATACTTAATTTAAAATTAAGGGATCATATCCAAAACATTTCATAGTCGTGCCGAGTAATCCCCCTGCACATACCGTAATTGCAAGTAATACTGTGATTGCGGCTAACCCATCTGCAGCTTTTTTTGTTGATTCTTGACCATTTTTTCTGTTAATATACGGTGTCATATCAATTACTGGTGGGGCATCAAATTTAAACTTGTCCTTCCTATTTTTTGCATACTCTGTATCTTTCCCAATATTTATATAATAATCAGGGGCTTTTTGAGGCTTGCTTAATTTTTCGAAGCTATAAAATATAATCCCATCAATTGTTGTGTACTCAATATTGTATCCTTCAGATTGAAACGCTCCTGCGAAAACCCAAGTCCCCTGCTTATAGATAATGGCAGGGTCCTGCTTATGCTGCGGGGCGAGATCAACATAATTGCCAAGCTGATTCTTTGCTTTCGACATTTTATACGGAATCAAATATGAAATAGGTTTAACTTCATATATTTCCCTGTATAATTCAGCCTCCTCATCCATCACGATTCTGATTATATCAGCTCTTTTGGTGGTGATATTTATTTCGTGATAACAGTTTGGGTTAGTCAAACAAATATACTTAACTACTTTGTTGTGTATAAACCCTTTACTGGGCAGGGATTTAAAATCTTGATATACTGTTCCATCTTCATCATAATAGTTGGAAGGTGCATTTGCGCAATAGCTGTATAAAGAGGGAAGCGTCTCCGGACTACATGAATCAAACCTAACATCGATTGTCAAAAATCTACCAATTATAGGAGTATAATATCGAGACACTAAATAGTATATTGAAAACTCTTTGTCGTAAAAATAGCTTCTATATCTGAATGGGTTAATAGTCGCTATGCCGGAGAATTCATCGGTTGCGGTACTGTCTGAGATAATAGTGCAAACGCCCCAGGCATCGTAAGAGTAATTTGCTACGGGGTTTCCGACAGAGTCAATTATCTGGATTACGTCACCTTGAAGATTCTTTTTAAAGTAGTACGGAGTGTTGTCGTGTATCAGTCCGCAGACAGAGTCTTCGTTGTCGTACAGGTAGTCTATGCCCGTTTCGCTGTGTTTTTCCCTGGAGAGAGTAAACCGGGTAGGAGAGGGTGCCACTCTGTATTCATTATATCACATAATTCGTATTGTGTCAATATGTATTGTGATGTAATTACAATTTTGCGTGAGCTTTTAAAGGACAGCCCGCACAAAACGTGCGGGCTGTAAGCATTAAAAACCAAGTTATTTCTTAAACATCAATTTCTCCAAAATCGAAGTTCAGGACCTTTGCGTAAAACTCTCTGTTCTTTTCGGCTCGTTCTCTCAATCTTTTTCTTACATGTCCCAACTCCTCATCAGGAAGTTCGATGTCATGACGCATTTTGTACCAATTCTGTAAATTATATGCATTCTGTCTGATAGTGTCTCTGTCTGAAACTTTCAAATAGTCATCATACTCAAAATCATCCAGCTTTTTACCGCTGTCAATACGCTTTCTGTAGTATTCAGCTATTTCTGAGAAAAAATCCAGTTTTGACTCGATTCGAGTCTCTATAAGTGCTTTATTTTTTTTGATATAGTAGTCCAGAGTGTCTCTGTCTTTCAACAATAAGTAATCAATTATTGCAGGATCCATTTCCCCGCTCAGGTGGAAAGTCCGTGCTCTTCGCCGTGTGAAATATGAATTAAAATCGTAAATGAGATCCAGCATCCGGAGAGTCTCTTTGAATACCATGGTCAGGTACTCATATGGAGTATCGCTGATTTCATCCGGGCGAAACATGATGGGGTTTCTTGTAAATACAGTATCTGAGTTTGCCTGCGAAAATTCCGCCGAACGAATCATTAAAGGGTCCCTATAATCACAATGGATTTGCAGTGATTCTCTGAATCCTTTCTCATCCGTCTCTTCATAAAGCCAATATGGAGCTGCATAGAAAGAATACCTAATTTTCGGGAATTTTTTTTCCATTGGACCGTAAGAATACTTTATTATATCCTGCGGACTTCCGTTAAGACCGTCTAATGCTATTCCCTGCAATATGGTTTCGCCGTATCTTCTTAAATATCTTCCCGGTTCTACTTCCGAGTATCCTCGCTTAATTAATGAAGAAATCATCCATTCATAAACTTCGTTTAAGTTCAACTCAGGTTCAATCATTTATTACTCCTTTTTACCATACATGGCAGGAATACTCTGTTCTTGTTTTTGTTTCTGACTGTAAGTTCAACGCGAACACCATTGTCAAGGTTCCGGCGCATGCCGCAACTATAGTTACGAACTCCTCCGTTATAAGTCCGGGGGCATCGCCGGTTACTTTGGGTTTAGGCTTGCTCCTGTCGTAAGACTTTTCCTTCAGGTCTGCCGGATCATACACAGGTACTGCACTGGGGTCCGGGTCGGACATCTGGAATCTATAGTATATGATTCCATTCTCGGTATAATAGGTGATAAAATACCTCGAAACAACGAAAGCTCCTGTAAAGTCATAAGTTCCGGGTACGAACTCGGTCTTATTATCAACTTTTCCCCTGATTGCCAAATTAATGTACATCCCCAATTGATTCAAAGCTCTCCGTGTAAGGTATCCTTTTCGGTAGGAAATCGGTTTGACCTCATATATCTCCGACGGGAGCGTCTTCCTTATTCTTATGATATCCGCTCTTTTTGAGTAAATGGGTACTTCGGGGAAAAAGAAGCCATCACCCATTTCGTTTCCATCTTTACAAACTTTTAAAACGACATAATAATGAATCTCTCCGGGGTAGCTTAGCTCACTGAAGGGCATGCTTGAAGTTCCGTTGGCGTCAACATATACGGTCGGAGCATTTCTGCAATAAGAAAATATGCTTGGAAAGGAGCCCGGTCGTGAGCCGTCAAATTTGGAGTCAATTGAAAGAAACCTTGAAATTTCAGGACAATAGTATCTGTGTTCAAGGTAGAAAAATCCGGTTTCGTTATCCTGATAATAACTTCTGTATCTGAATGGGTTGATAGTTGCTATTTCGCAATCTGAGGTGTCGGACTCAATAGTGCAAGCACCCCAGGCGTCGTAAGAGTAATTTGCTACGGGGTTTCCAGCAGAGTCAATAATCTGGATTACGTCACCCTGAAGATTCTTTTTGAAGTAGTACGGAGTGCTGTTGTATATCAGTCCACAGACGGCGTCTTCGTTATTGTAAAGATAGTCAATAATTGTGCTTTCATAAATCTCACGGAGAATTTTAGAACCATAGAGGAAATAACGGTGTTTAATCCCATCAACAGTTTTGCTTATACGCAAACCATCGACATCGTAATCATAAGATATATTCTTTCCGTTACCTATCGCCGATTTCAACCGATAGCCTTTACTCCAAGACAACGTGAAACCGCTCAGAGAAAGTGCATTGCCCCTTGCATCATAGGTTATGGCATTTCCGTCGTAGGAGGTAAGCTTATCCTTCCAGACCGGGTCTCCGTAGGTGTAGACTTTTCCGTTCTTGGTAAGGATGTTTCCGTAGCCGTCGTAGGTCATGGTGTTGACCGTTACACCGTTTTTGGTTTCCGTCAGAAGCTGTCCCTGCGCATCGTAGGTGTATTCCGAAACGCCGTCCACGCTGTCCTCAATCTTTGTGATTCTGGACATTGCGTCATAGGTGTAATCTATGGTGCGTCCGTCGGAGAAGGTGAGGCGACTGATCAGATTTGTGGTGGGGGCGGAGCGGAGAGTACCGCCGTCCACGCTTGCGTCGGGAATCACGCCGTCAACATAGTCAAACTTACGGTAGCAGAAGCCTTTGCCGAGAACAAGTTCATCGAAGTCCTTGCGTCCGAAATGGTCCTTGCCGCTGTTGGAGATCGCTCCGGTGGGGAGGGTTACGGAGGTGTTTGCCCGTTCGTCCTTGTGGTACTCGTTTTTGTAGACAAGCTCGGTTCCGTCAGGGAAGAGAATGTGCTTCTTCAGGATATTACCGTCATTGTCATAAGTATACCGTACGGTACGGGCGATAACCTTGGAGGTTACGTATTCATTTTCGTCCACCGTAACATCGGATTCGGTGGCTTTAATTAGAATACCGTCCTCATACACATAATTATACAACCTTTTTTCGGTAATGTCAAGTACTTTCGCAAGATTATTCTGATCTTCGTAGGAAAATTTATACCTTTTTTCGACAATGTCCGACGAATTCCGCCAGGTTTCGGTGATAAGCTGGCCGTAATTGTTGTAGTTGTAGGTTACGGTGTATCCGTTGGCATAGGTTGCGGTCTTTAGTTTTCCGTTGCCGTTGGCGTAGGTATAGCTTGTGAGGGGGGTGAGGTTTCCTTCACCGTCCAGCAGACCCACACCGGCGAGTTTATGGAACTCGTTATAAGTCATTCCGTACGTTTCACCGTCGCCACGGGTTATACGCGTAAGTTTGTTCAGGCAGCTGTAGGCGTAGTCCACGTGGGACAGCTCCGTACCGTCGGGGGCTTTTGAGGTTACCTTGGTCTGCCGTCCGGCGTTGTCGTATTCGTACAGGGTCTTTGTGCCGCTGGCTTCTGTTGCCTGAGTGATGCGGGAGGTCTCTTCATCCACCGTATAAGTCATGGTATAGCCTCGTTCATCGGTTTTCGAGACCACGTTGTTCCCGTTTTCGTCGTAGGTATAGCTGCGGTAGTAAGTTCCGAAAAGTCCTCCTGTAAACTGTGTACTGGTGAGGGGATTACCGTATTCGTCAAGGACTTCGGTGAAGTTTTCGGAGGTTTCGTCTTCCTTGGACACTACGTCGGAGTCATCAACCTTTGTTTCCTCTTCTTCGGTTGCGGAAGTCTGATAAAGCTCCTTGAATTCCGGCTCGTTCTGCACGGTTTTGATGCTGTCACGGGTGAGGATTATATTATCGAATAGCAGGGGATTATCGCAACTGTACTCGGAAAGACATATTTCGATATAGGCGATGGCCTTGTAACGCTTCTTGTGGAAGGTCATAGAGACATGCTGCCAGTCTTCGGTTCTGATATCCACGGCCTGAGAATGAACCTCGGGGGAGTGGGAGTAGGAGCTTCCCGGCTTGTAGTGGATCTTTGCGCTGATTTCCGCGGGGACATGCGATGAGCCTATGAAGCCTTTGAACCAGGTGCTGAGGGTGAAGGTCTCTACCACGTTGGCGAAGGAGTTGGGCCTGATCTGCTGAACGATTTCAATGGGCCGGGAGTCCTTGTCGTACATTTTAAGGCTGCTGCCGCCCTGAATGAAGGCTTCGTTGCTTATGGACAGGCATTCATCGCAGTTTGACTTGTCCCAACCGGCGAATTCGGATTCAAAGCTGCTGTTGGAGATGAGATTGTAACGGCTCGGATTTGTACCCACTTCAAGTTGTGCCGCATCCGCATAAGCCACACCTTCACCGCAGATACCCACGGCGGCGGCGATTGACTGGGTTGAGTCAAGAGTGACAGAGGCGGCCAGTCGGGTGTAGAATTTTTCCCCTGTAGCGATCCTCTCGCTTTCGGCTAACACTTCTCCGTCGGAGTTGATGATTCTCAGGAATACACCGTTATTTTCCTCTGCAAAACCCGAAATGACCCGGATGTAAGCGGAGAAGGTGTATTCTCCGGCAGGAAGGAGGATTCCTTCGGAATGTACACCGCCGAGAGCGTCCGGAGAGTCTGCGGAAAGTCTGAGAACTTTTGAACCGTACAGGGCTTTTTCTCTGTCTTCAAAGGACTGTGCGGAGGCGGAACCGGAACCGAAGGCACTCCAACCGTCAAGGGTCTCAAAATTGTGGTTGGTCAGCATGTTTACAATGGGTTTGGAAACACTGATTCCGTTGCCGAGAATGGGATTTATGCCGCCGACACCGGAGGTGGGAACAATTCCGTCGGGGAAGAATGAGTACTGACGGGAGATCGCTCCCTTGTCGTCATAGCAATATACCGTTTTAACGGAGATATCCGTTCCGTCATCTGCGGGGAAGGTGTTGGTGACGATGGTCCGGTTTGCGTATGTGTCGTACTTGTACGCCGCATTGTGACCGGGCACCGGTTCTCCGTTCAGGAATCCGTATTCTTCAACCTGGCGAAGAGCGGATCCGGAGAAGGTGAAATCCGTCCGGGAGAGACTGTTGTCCGCCGCATCCTTAACAAGAATACAGCTCGGGAGAGAACGGGTACCGGAGTAGGAAATGCATATCTTCTGCCCGTTGGGGTAAGTTATGCCCGTCAGACAGCCGTCAGTATAGGTATAACTTACGCTCGCGCCGTCGGGGGAGGTGATGGAGGTTAGATTTCCCTGTTCCGACCAGTCAAGGTCAAACACACGGCCCGCACCGTCGGTGACAGAGGTAAGCCTGTCCGAGGTATAGTTATATATCCGGGCATTTCCGTGCCCGTCGCAGTGCCTGATAAGTCTGCCTGCGTCGTCGAAGGTCAGAACCTCCTTGTCCATGGTCAGTTCACGGCGTTCCGGATCATAAGTGTATCCGGTTTTGTCTATATCCTCGTAGAGATTGTAACAGTAATTGTAATAATGCGTAATTACGGTCTCTTCTCCGGGGATCTCGATTATTTTGCTGCCGTCTTCGCATTTTCCGACACTTTCCCCCTCATAATCGCAGGGGACGGTGACAAATGTTGAGGGGGCGGTGACCGTCTCATCATAGGAGCGCATTATGTAGGTCTGTTTCGACGTACTTTCCTTAAGTTTGAGTTCTTTTCCGTTTCCGTCGGTGAAAATGTAACCGGTGCATATTTTTTCGTCATGGACGAATCTTCCGGGGACAAGAGACTGCAGGAAATCGTATCTCCAGCCTTTTCCGAGGTGCATCGCGGAGTAGTCTGCCGTAACAACACCTCTGTCGGTATTGTTGTTATACTCTGCGTCAGAAAGGACCGAATTGTATTGTGCGGATATACTTACAGGCATTCTTGTGCCGCCCCAGGAAAAGACAGGGGAGTCTATGAACATATTTCCGTTGTGCATGTCCAGGGAGACTTTACCGAAGTTCGCAATATCCTGCAGCGTCTCGGAGGCGGAGGTGTCGGGAAGCTTGTTTTCTGTGAAGGAAATTTCCAGCTTGGGGCTGTTTGTCCCCGAGGTGGTCAGAAGAACTGTAGGGGTAGTCAAATAAGATGAGCCCGCAACCAGGACAAGCCCGAGGGACACCTTCGTTTCTCCTTCATCTACCGCATTTTTAACGGTAGAATAACAATTCAGGGTGTAGTCTGTCTCGTCGGTAAGGTCGACGGTGTCCAGGGTGAAAGATGCTCCCGGAGCCGCCATTCCCTCACGGGGTTCGGATGACAGCGAAACAAGTTTGAGCTTTGCGCCGTAATAGCCTCCGGCGCTCATTTTCTCAACGTGTATGCAGAATTTTCCTCCGGTTACCAGAGCGTTGTTTGGCATTTCGGGGATCGGAACTGAAAAATAGACGGTAGTGTCGTAGCTTCCGCCCATGGTCCCCGTGCCTCCGGACTGGAGAAGATGCCCGGAAATCCTGTAGTGCCGTATTCCATCGTTTGAGGATATAACGACCTGCGGGTCTATCGTTACGGGGAAGGCTCTGTCCTCGGAATTTATCCATTCGCTGTCGGCAATAACGGAAATATCGTAAATTCCGCCGGATCCTTCGGTAAATTCGTAGAAAACACCGTCACTTGCGGCACCTGATGCGTCGGTCATGAAGGGGGAAGGTATGCAGAATACTTCCGTGAGATTTTCGCTGTAGAATTTTATCTGGCGCTGTTCCGCCTTGAATACCGGGGTAAGATTGTCGCATCTGAGCTTGAAACGGTATCTGTAGGAGGGTTGTCTGCTCTGTATGACAATGTTTTCTTTTACCCTGTCACTTTCTACGGAATAGTCAAGATCCGCATTCCTGATCGCATGGGTAAAGGTGAGTTTGTCGGATTTTTCGGACAGTTCGGGTTCAAGTCTGCTTACGGAGTTCTTTTCCGCAGCATTGCGGTTTGCGAAAAAGTCTATTCTGTAACCGTCCTTTTCAATGCTGAAAAGTTCATCGTTTTCGGCCGTTTTGCTGAATTTTGCGGAAAATTTTTCGCCTTTTGCCGTGTAAAATTTTCCGGACTCGTCTTCTGACAGGGAACTGTCATGGTCGGAAAAGGATCCGGTCACGGGATCAAGATCATGAATGTTTTTTCCGTAGAAAACCATCTTTTTAGAACCGTCGGCCATTTCAAAAAACTTTTTGTCTGACTGACGCATTTCCGGTATCTCTCGAAGATTTTCCGAAGCTTCGGCATTGTGATGTCCTACGTCGGGGACGGTAAGAATTTCTTCCTGACCGGGTGCCTCGGTATCTGCTTCAAAAATATTTGTGTTTTTGGCTTCAAAGCCGTTTTCAAAGTTTTTGTTCATTTCAATTGTCCTTTGTTTATAAATTAAAATTTTTGATATTCCGCAGTCATGGTCTGACAAGTATCCCGCTGCGGATAAAATTGCTTTCGTACTCTCTGTATTCATCATACAGCGCACGCTTTCTGCTTTCGTCTGCTGTGTCTGAATCTTTTATGTATTTCTCGGAAAACTTTCTTTCAGCTTCGTATCCGGTGCAGGATTCAGCCAGCTGCAGGGCAAAACTTTCCCTACGGTTAAGGTGGTAAGTTATGTTCTTTTCCGTATCGGTTACCGTACATATCCCATAGCGGGATTTTCGTGTAAACCGGGGATTAAATGCCGGAGTTTTCATTATCGCATTCTCCTTTGTTTTTCTTCGGCAGATTCATTATGGCCGCAAGTCCTGCCGCAATTGCCGAAATACAAAGTCCGGCGAGCGCGGTTTTCAGATAGTCAATATCCTCACTGTTTGAGGATACTATGTACACAAGATTCGTGGCGATGTAACCTGCCGCCGCCTGAATGAAAGTTCTTGCGGCTCTGATAATTGCTTCTCTCATAGATCTAAACCTCCTTATACTCAAGTATTTTTCTGACATTTTGCCTGAAATCGTCCATTGTTTTCCCGAATTTCTTCAACCAGTTTTCAGGGTCGCCGTGATCACTTGCAAAGCCCTGCCGATGCGCCTCTTTATGCGAACATATGTCGTCCGGGGAAAGACCGAGTTTTAGGCACAGATACGCGCAGAATTCCTCTGCGACACCGAAAGCCTGACGGAAATAATGTTCATCATTGAGCCCGTCTTCGCATATTTCGAACTGTATGTGAGCTGTGGGATTGTAGTTGTAGGATCCGTTTTTTCCGCCGCCACAACCCCAACAGCAGATGTCAAAGGGGAGAGTCTGGTATACGGCAACGGATCCGTCTGCGGCTTTACCGATAAATGCGTGCATTGAAACCTCGTAATTCGTCCTTACCGGCTTCTTGCTTTTATCCCGTACTCCCACCGTTTTTGTCCCATCCGGATAAACATACATCCTGGGCTGATTCCAATGATTGGAATATCTGTTTTTCCCAAGGTGTCCGATGATCTCGTTGTAGCCGCATTGACCTTTGACCGGCTGTACATAGCGTTTAAGGTATGGATTATTTGCTCCTGTACTGTGGACAACTATTCCGGAAGGTTTGGGGTATATCTTTTTTGCTGCCTTGAAGCTGTCGTTTTCGGTAAAATACATTTGCGGATAATCATTTTTCATTCTCCTGTCCGGCTTTTTGTCATGATCTGGTTTATCAGATGATGGGCCTGTTTGTTTGACTCCTCGACGGTTGTCAGTCTTGTCATGATCTCAATGTTTTTCTCTTCCTGCTTGTCCTGCTTGCGTTTGATGTCGTCGACTCCGGATTTGATGTATCCGAGTTCTGTCAGGACCGCACCGTCCTGCTTCGCTTCTTTTCTTTCATCCCGGGACCTGTTCCGTTCAAAGGCTATATATCCGAAAATTATAGCCGCCGCCGTTCCCAGAATCCCGAATATTGCGGTGATATAGTTGATTGTCTGCATTTTTTCATTTCCTCGGAAATTCCACGATCCGGTCGTAAAGCATTTCTGTTTTTCCGATTTTTTTGTTTACGGGCCAGTGCCCTGAAAACCAATGCCGGAAGTCTGACTTGCTCCGTATACGGTCAAGCCATCTTTCGGTAGAAAAGTTTTTAACCGGCGGGATGTCTTCCTTCATTTGATGCGGTATGACGCTGTAGGGCAGGGTATGACTCAGTATTACATCGACCTTTCCTCCCAGCCGGCTGATCTTGTCTTCCACTCTTTTTTTTGCCGCCGCGCCTATTTCTCCGTCATAGCCCCAGAATTCGGTTTCCGGGGTATTTTCGAAGGTGTCGCAGTTCATGCTTTCTCCGATAACCAGGGTGTTCATTTTGTGTAGAATGTATATTTCCCCCATAAAACTGCACAGAATGTTTGGGTATTCAGGCTGAAAAAGTGCGAGACCTTTGTTGAAAATGACGGGTTCATAGGATTTTATGTTTTCCGGTGGATTGTCCTTGTCTCCCTGTAGCAGAAGGAAGGTGACTTTAACTCCGGAAAGCTTTTTTTTCAATCGCTCGTCTCTGCGATCGCCATAGTAGTTGATGCCTGCGTCGCCAAGGATTATCATAATGTCATCGCGCACGGTTTTTTCTTTTTTGCAAAACTTTATAATGCCTGAGAGGTCCCTGTGCTGTCCGACCGCAGCTATGAATATACGCTGCTCCTTTTTCTCTGTCTTTTTTTTCACGTCATACGGTGTTCCTTTCTTTTGAATTTGTTTTTTTCTCTCCGCTGTTATGATTATATAACGTAAGGAGGACAGTCTCTGACCGGTTTGGTCCTGAAAACGAAAAAAATCCCCGTCTGCCGTATCGGCAGACGGGGCAATATTTTAATTGACCTTCATCGGTGAGTGAATTTGCCTAATATTGACTTTATAAATATTGAAAGGACTCCGACCGGAAAACATTTCTTTCCGGTCGGAGTCCTTTGATCGCAGGCTGTTATATCCATAAGGATGTCTCCGGGAACAGTGCAAAGGTATCAATGACATCGACAAAATAAGTATACGTTTATTGAGCGGAAAGTGAAATTATCAAGATAATTTCTTTTAATTCTATTTAAACTATATCATACAAAACGCGGTTTATCAAGTGAAATCGGGAAAACGTATGCAAAAAAAGTGCCCCGGGAGAATCAGATACCTCCGGGGCAGAAAAGAAAGGATAGGGATAAGCAGTATCAGAATTTACTTGTGGTTGTCACCACTCACAGGAATGGGACAAAGCTCAAGCCATTTTAAAGATTTCGGTAATAGTTTTGGGAGGTATCGTTGTATTATGAGGCAACTCTCGCCGGCACAGCGCAATAGCCGGGTGAAACCGTTACACTGTAATAATATTGTTCTCAATTGCATTTCTAAGCCATTCCGCCGCACTACGGATATTGTCTCGGGGCTTTCTTAGTCTTTGTTCAAATTCATCCTTGTATTCTATGGCATCGAATCCCAACGAATCGTGATCGTCTACCAGTATAGTAATGTGGTCTTTAACTTGCTCATCATAGATGACCATAATGTTTTTATTTGGATTTGTCCAGAGAATGTAGTAATATGCCCCATGCTTCTGTTTCAATGTTATTTTAAATCCGTATGTCTCTGCTAAAAACCAAAATTCCTTTTTTAAAGTCGCATATCTCCCCATAATCTTATTCCCCGTCGTCACATTAACCAAACATAATATAAAAATTCATATCCCATTGTGAGAGCTACTTCCTTTGCGTATGCTCCAGTTAGAGAAGCCACTCCAGCTGTTTCCTCATTTAAATGCAAGTCTCAATTTTGAATGTTTACATATCACAGGTTATCCGCTATGCGCCAGCAAGCATCACCGTTGTGATACCACAGCTCTTGTCAGGAGTACTCCTGATGAAACCCTTAAAGGCAGGGGATTTTATCCCATCAGTTTACCTTTTGTCCCCAAAAGGCGTTGCTTGCTGGTATATGTTATTTGCGATACTGAATCAATATAGATTCCACAAGTATTGCAAGTCGATAGTACACTACTAATTCATCCTTTTCCATTCCTGTTGATTGATTTATCAATTCTGAAAAAGCAGCTTTTTCGGTTTTAGAAATAATCTCACTCGATGGGAGTTCGATGAATTTTGCTCGATTTATCAATTGAGAGCAATATCCCCCTACAACAGAATCAATAACCATAAGTTCTGGAGAATTTCTACGAATTACCATAGGAATACTTGAGTTCAAAAATGCTTTCAAAATGTACTCGTGCTGTTTGCTTTTCATTAGATTCACCTATACCAAAACGTTAGATTGCTCCTGCAGGGCAAACAAACCAAAATTATGTGTCCAATTTCAACTTACTCAAAATGGGACTTAAGCACACTCAGCGCTTTTAAAAAGCAAGTGCAATAATCCCTAACGCTCCTGTCTAAATCGGTATTCTGAATGTCCAATAGAACCTTCTCATAATCGCGGCTGAATATAACACTTTTACCGTCTCCCCATGGTGATGCATTTGGATTAATCTTTTTCCCCCTCAGTAAGTCATTTGCAAAAGTAAAACCTATCTCGTAGCAATCCAGAAGATCGAATTCTCCCCTCTCATGTGTGCGAATGTACGCCGGGATCGGAATTCTCAAAAACTCACGAAGTATCTTGGTCTCTTCGTTACTTAGTCTCTCCATTTTCAGCCCTCACTGATAAAAGAATGAGCGAATCATACCGGACGGCGAATAGAATCCTCCTACACCCACGTCTTTCAATCTCAAACTACCTGAACTCATTGGTTTGCCCATTCCGTTACTATTGTTCCACAACTCAAGCGCATCATCTGTATAGGTAATAACGTTCTTTGTCATCGCCTTTTTTCCTTCTTTTAAGACATGTCTTTCGTAATGATCTGACATATTTGTCCACGGACCGCCCTTAGAGGATGAATCCCATGCTTGTGCTGCTTTTTCAACTTTTAGTGCGCTACCAGCCGCACCTGTTATTGCGCCTGTGACGGCACCTGACAATGCCCCGTCGCCCATTCCGTTAAGTGCGGCCGTGCCTGCTCCGCTCCAACTGCCGGTAGACACCATGCTAACGCTTGTTCAGATAATATAACCCTGTATCCCTATCGAAGTAGTAGCTTCTGTAGCGGATGGGGTTAACCGTGGCAATACCAACGAAATCTTCGGAAGAGGTGGAATCAGAGGTTGCGGTGCATTTACCCCGGGCGTCGTAGTCGTGACGGGCGGCTTTAACCTCATTTCAATCCGTTATCTTGGGCGTAGTTTAGCGATATTCCGTCAGAGAAACGTCCGTCTTTATAAGTTGGAGAATCTTGGAATATCTGAGGGTTTTTGTCTTATTTGAATTATATCATACAATATACAGCTTGTCAAGGGAAATTTGGAAAATATATGAAAAAAGTGCCCCGCAGGGAGATAGAAGTCTCCGGGCGGGGCAAATAAATAAAGAAAAGGATTAGGGTACACAAATTCAAAACCAAGAAAAACAAAATAAAATGCAATTATTTAAGGGGGACAAATAACACAGTGGAAACAGCGTTGCTGATGGGTGCGTGTGCTTTACCTCTCTTTGGGGGTTGCCCCGCACAGAAGAGAGTTTAGTGAGTCTGTGCGGGGCAGAAAAGAAAGGATAGGGATAGTAATGTTAAAATATATTTGTGTCGATTACGCACAAAATAGATAGATTTAAAGTCTTTGTATGTCTAGACGACAAGTGTAGAGGTATCACAACGGCGATTGTCAGGAAAATCCTGAAACCTCTTTTTACTGTCGGCTCAACCTAAATAGAACATATTTGCAGTCATTTTGGGTGTCACTGAATAGCTGCAACAATGATAAATGACAGGAATTCCCCAATGTTTAGAGGTCTGCGGGAGTAATGTAAATCACTTTTTTCGGTTAATACCCGTTCGTCGAATCCAGCTGCTATAAAAATCATTGGGAAGAATATCTGCGTTAATTTTACCGTAACGTGCACTGAATTGCTGGATTTTCACACTAAATGATTCAGAAACTATTCTTTTAAATTTCTCACAGTCTAAGCCGCTAAAATTGAATTCAGAATTTAAAACTATAAGCTTCGTTTCTGTGCCAAACGATGAAATCCATTGCGCTACATTGTAAATATATGACAGATTATCTTCGTAATTAGAAAAACACAGTTCAAAGGTAATTTCTGCTTTATTATGCATTTTTATAATAGTTACTACAGCTTTGTCATCTATTACAAATCGACTATCATCAACTGTGGGTTTCTTAAACAGCTTTCTAGATGGCATTTTATATTCGCTAACGCTATACCGTTGTTTGAAACATTCTCTAATAGAATTACTAGATTTCAAATTTTCAACGTCGAGCGTTATGTAATAGCTTTCCATTCCCATTATATTACCTCTTACTATTTAGTAAGAAAAATTTCAATTGTGTCGTAGCCGAGAGAACGCAATGCTGCTACACGATGATGTCCATCTGCTAATTGATAATATCCGTTTGGAAGTGCAGTTGTAGAAATTCGACCATATCCATTCGTAGGAATTGTCCTACAATAATTGCTTACTACTCCCTGTGCAGGACCCACGGTTACAAATTCATCAAGGGGATTATTTAGTACCTTACTTGTATTAACCTTTATTGGTGCAATACCTGCTTGCTGTAATCCTACTTTACCAGCATAAAGATTCGCAGCAACTGCGGCAGTATCGTAAACGACAGCTGCAACCTTTTCACCAGTTTTTCCCCCAATTGTTTTTCCTATGGATTTTACTCCCGTGCGTACAATGTTATCTTCTCGCATAACATTAGACTTTGTGACATCGTTTACAATCTGTCCCACACCCTGTGCTGCGGTTGCGGCACCGTTAGCAACTAAAAACCCCGCAGCTACTGCGCCTATTCCTGTCCAGCCAACAGTGGCTCCCAAAGCAGCACCAGCCGCCATTTGTAAAGCACCACTAACAACATTTAATGCACCAGTCAACCACTTCGGCCACTTTCCTGTTGGATCGTCCATATTGACGGGGTTGTTTGTGCAATACACAAACAGATTGTAGCTCAACACGCCGCCATCTGCGCCGAGGTACTCTGTATCATCTGCGTTAATCCATCGTCCGATTTCGGGGTCGTAATAACGTTTGTTCAGATAATACAACCCTGTTCCCTATCGAAGTAGTAGCTTCTGTAGCGGATGGGGTTAACCGTGGTAATACCAACGAAATCTTCGGAAGCGGTGGAATCATAGGTTACGGTGCATTTACCCCGGGCGTCGTAGTCGTGATGGGCGGCTTTAACCTCATTTCAATCCGTTATCTTAGGCGTAGTTTAGCAATATTCCGTCAGAGAAATGTCCGTCTTTATAAGTTGTGGAATCTTGGAATATTTGAGGGCTTTTGTTTTATTTGAATTATATCATACAAAATAGAGTTTGTCAAGGGAAATCGGGAAAACGTATGCAAAAAAAGTGCCCCGCAGGGAAACAGAAGTCTCCGGGCGGGGCAAATAAAAAAGAAAAGGATTTGGATACACAATTTAAAATAGGGAAAAGCAAAAAACAGGTAATTATTCGTGGTTTCGTGTCTGATGGATAATACCGTGGAAATAGTCTGGTTAATGTGACTTTATGCTTTGCCCTTTTGGGGCTACCCCGCACGGCGGAGAGTTTGGAGTTTGTGCGGGGTAGAAAAGAGGATTGGTATAATGAACCTCAAATTTATAAAAACGGCTTGTTGTTCACAGGTTTTGCCTGATGAATAATACCGTGGAAATAGCTTAGTTGATGTATGCTTGTGCCTTGCCCTTTTGGGGCTACCCCGCACAGAAGAGAGTTTATTGAGTCTGAGCGGGGTAGCAAAGGGGCTGGGGATACGAGCACATATAAGGAGAAGGGATTAATTAACAACGGGCAATCGGCGGTGTAAACTGACCGAAAGCTCATTGTGAATTACAATTTTGTGGTTCGCCTGAAGTTTTTTAAGCGCCCCGCACGAAAGAAGCCAATCGTTCCGCACGGGGCAGAAAAGAAAGGATAGGGATAAGCAGTATCAGAATTTACTAGTGCTCACTATGTACAGAAAAAACCTTTTGAATCTGCACCAAGGTCTACATTTTGAAAAATCGGCAAAATGTTGCTGTTAATTTGACCTGTAAAAAATTGTTATTTTACCGTTCAAGTAAGTCATGTATGCATTGTATCCTATGGTAAAACCGGAATAATCTTTGTCTCCGTCCGTGCTGATTCCGATAACTGCTTTCAAGTCGTATCCGTCTGTGTTTTGCTCAATATCTGTACAGAAGAAGCCTGTACGGAAAAATGAAAAGTCTTTTTTTATCCTTTTATACAAACGTTTAAACTCCGAGTATGCGACAGAGGGATCTTCGATCTTGATTTGAATGCAGCAGCCAATCAATTTGTTGCAATCATCAAAAAGGAACTCTGCCTCACCTGTGAAATCATCAACGTTTTCAGTGTAGGTGTAACTGTAAAAGTTTACAGTTGAGGTTCTTATCGGTTGGGATCCCTTGATAGACATTAGTTCCTCTAAGGTGAGGTTAAGGCGTGTCCCGTCATTTTGAAATCCGATTTCAGGAGGAGCTTCGTTTATGGCGTACAAACCCCAGCAGATCAAAATCAAAAGTACAAGTGTTGTAATTGCCACGATTATTACAGCCAGGATTTTTTTCATAACAGATAGAAATTTTTTCATAAATAATACTCCTCATTGAATTCTCATCCTCGAATACGCACGATTTTTACCGAATAGTATGATGTTTTATTTATATGTCCATAGAGATTTTCGTGATTGCGATTTATCGAGTGTCCTGAATAAAAAATATCACTGTCGGTAACATCTACAATAATGGTGGAGTGGCACGTTGATCCGGCTTCATTTACAAAGAACATAACATCCCCGGGGCGAATTCCATACCCTTGGGCATATTTTGAAATTTCGTCATTGCTGTTAATCTCAATCACTTCCCCATTTATCAGATTGTTGTTTACGTCCGTTAAATAGTTGTATTGCGGAGTAACCACAGACCAAGACTTCGTTATATCTAATAGGTATACCAGTTTTTCTTCTTTAAAACCGACAAACTTAAGTAGTTCTGTAAACAAATGTTCGGATTTGTAAGAATGCCATTCATCGGTCATGTCTATCCCTCCAGCAAACAGACACTGAGATACATAATTTGCGCAATCGAAAGTATTTTTACGATATACAGGGTTGTAATCGTCATACCATTTTGTCGCATACTCCACAGCCGCTTCGCGATCATATTCAAATGAGTTTTCCGGTCCGCCGAGTATTGCTTTTGTCAGCTTAACGAGGAAAAGGAACATTGAAGATGCTGTGGTGAGTCCCGCTTCTTTTATGGCAGAAGATATGGCTTCCGGAAGAGTGTCCAGAATATCATTATACCAATCGTCTATATCGATTGTTGATGTTCCGCTGCCGCCGCAAAGACCGGAGGGGTCTTTGAAATTTATAGGATCGTTGGAGCAGTATTTATAGAGATTGAGTCCGTCTTCGGCAATGTATAATAGGTCATCGGGATTGATAAATCTTCCGGTTTCGGGGTCGTAGTAGCGGGTCTGTAGGTAATAGAGGCCAGTGTCGGAATCGAAGTAGTAACCTCTGTAACGGAAGGGGTTAAGAGTTGCTATACTACAGCCGGAATTGTCCGAAGTTATAGTGCATTTACCCCAGGCATCGTAGGAGTAGGTCGCTTTTACTGTTCCGGTAGAATCGGCTATGGAGACTATATCGCCCTGAAGACTTCTGTTGAAATAATACGCTGTGCCGTTGAGGATAACGCCGCAAATGGAGTAGGCGTTGTCGTAGAGGTAATCAAGCACCGTCTCTCCGAAAGTTTCCTTTACGGGTTTTCCTCGGAAGAGTGAGTATTCATGTTTTACTCCATCTACTGTTTTGGAAATCCTCTTACCGCTTCCTGAATAGGAATAGAGAATTGTCTTTCCACTCACAACAGCATTTTTAAGTTGTCTGCCCTTTTCCCACTCGAAGGTGAAACCTCTGTAAGAAAGGGGATTGCCCAGAGCATCGTATGTAACGGGAACTCCGTCAATAGCCGTAATTCTGTCCTTATTTACCGAATCATAAGTGAATACGGTTTCACCTTTGGAGAGGATATTTCCGAAAACGTCGTAAGAGAATTCGGTTGAAACTCCGTCTTTGGTTTCCTTGACGAGCTGTCCGCGTTCATCGTACTCATAGACCGAGAGACCATCGATATTATCGCATACCTTTATCAGTCGCTCTTCTTCGTCGTATTCGTAACCGATAGTCCGTCCATCCGCAAAGATCACGGACTGAACAAGTTTTGTTGTAGGAGTGGACTTCAGTTTATTGTTCGCGTAATGCTCATCTGAGGCATCTCCGGCAGAGTAGATAAACTGCCTGCTTAAGAAGCCTGAATCTAGATGAAGTTCGTCAAAAGCACGTCTTCCGAAAGAGTCGTTCTTGCTTACAGATACAACTCCGTTAGGAAGAGTAACCTTAACGTTGGAATTCTCAAGATACTCGTAAGAATATACTGTATCATTGCCTTCAGCGTCCTGAATGCGAACAGAAGAAAGATATCCATTGAGATTGTATAAGTAGTAAGCCGTGCGCCGAATGATCCTGGATGTAACAACTTCTGAATTGTTGAGGGTAACAGTGCATTCTGTGGCTCTGGCAAGATTTCCTTCTTCGTAGTTGTAATTATACTCGATTTTTTCCGTAATGTCAAGACTTCTTACGATATTATTTTCATTATCGTATACGAAAATATACCTTTTTTCGACATCGTTCGACGGGTCTCGCCAGGTTTCGGCGACTATTTGACCGAAACTGTTATAGGTGAGGGTCATACTGTCTCCGTTGGCATAGGTTACGGTTTTTATTCTTCCGTTGCCTCCGATGTAACTGTAACTTGCAAGGGGTGCAATCTCTCCGGCGGAGTTCTCAACGCCGATCTGTCCGATCCTGTGGAAGGGATTGTAACTCATTGCATATTTCATTCCGTCGCCACGGGTGATGCACTTAAGGCCGTTGAGCTGATCGTAATCGTAGCCTACATGGGAGATCTCGGAGCCGTCGGGCTTATGGACTGTGACCTTGACCGGGCGTCCGGCATTATCATATTCATAGCCGACTTTAACGCCGCAGCGGTCGGTGATCGCCGTGGTTCTTGAGGTTACGGGATCAACGGTATAGGAAGTTGTTTTACCGCGGCTGTCGGTAACGGAAACAATGTCATTGCCGCCGTCGTCCGCTTCTGTCGCCGGGTTGTCGGGATTGAATTCACGGGAGGAATAGATCGTGCCGAATTCACCGTCGGCATAGACGGTGGAGGTGATAATGTTGCCGTACTTATCCTTAGCCTCTTCGAAGGTATCCTTGTTTTCGTCTGAGGAAAGGAATTCGTCGGTCTCTTCGCGCTCCGTCTTTGTTATAAAATCTTCTTCGGTAAGATCTTTTTCCATCCGGGTGCGGACAAGAGATACCGCATCGAAGTATGCGCTTCCGGAATTCTTTGCGTATTCGCAGAATACGTCAATATGGCTTGCCGCCTTGAATTTCTTTTTGGCAAAGCTTACGGAGGCAAACTGCCATTCCGGGGTGCAGGGAGTAAAGTTCGCATAGTATTTTTCGGAGGTGCCGTCGGTGTATACAAGTACCGCCTTGAGACAGAAGTGGCTCAACCCGTTGTCCAGGGTATAGGATTTTGCCCAACCGCTGAGGGTGAAATGCTCCCTGACATTGACGTAGCTTTTGATGTTGACTGACTGTGAAATAGAGCTGCCTTCATCGGAGCTTCGGAGCATTGCGGAGTGACTCATGGAGAATTTATCCTCATCGGTGACCTTGCGGCATTCACTGCCGCTGAAGTTTTCCCAGCATTTTTCGCCGAGCTCAAAGTCGCCGTTGCTGATAAGGCTGTAGGAGTTTGCGCAGGGGCTCTTTTCAAGCTGAGCCGCATCAGCGTAAATAACGCCAGCGCCGTCAAGGAGAATATGTACCGCAAGGGCTTTTGCTTCCGTGATCTCAAAGGGAACACTGAGTCGGATATATTCTCCGTCAATAAAATGAAGCTTTTCGCTTTCGTCGATTGCCGTACCGTCAGAGTCCGTGACCCTGATATAAGCGCCGGCGGGCAGGTCGGTGATGGGTTTCAGGTATGCGGAGAAGGTGTACTTGCCGGCGGGAAGAATATCCGTAAGCTGATATACTCCGTTTGCAAGAGCCGTCTCTTCGGTGGATTCCATCCGCAGCAGCCTGTCGCCGTAGAAGGCGTATTTCTGATCGGTGTAAGAACGGAAAAGGAAGCTTTCCGCATTCGATTCCTCTGCCTGCCAGAAGTCCATGCGGTCAAATCCGGTGTTCAGCAGCAGGTTCGAGGGATTCCTGATTATGGAGGAACCGTCGGTGGCGTAGGGGCTTATCACAGAAGGAAGCCCGTCGCCCTGCACGTTTCCGGTTTCATCGGAATAGGCGTAACTGCTGCCGATCATATCGTGGGAATTGAAGGTATAGACCGTGGTTACGGTATTGTCGGGGTTTTCCTCCGTGGGGGCAGAAACAGTTACCTTCGTGCGATGAGCAGAAGGGGTAAAAATGTAACGGGCAGACTGTCCGGCAGACTGAACACCGTCCTCGAAACCGTACTCGCATACATCACGGAGGACACCGTTTTCGTAGACATAAGTTACCTTGTAAAGAACCGTGTCAGCCTCATCCTTGATAAGTATCTCTGTGGGACGGCTGAAGGTTGCACCGTAGGTTATCGCCGCTTTCTGTCCTTCGGGGAAGGTGATCCCGGTCAGGCAGCCGTCAGTGTAAGTATAGCCGATAAAGGTCTCGTCAGGGGCGGTGATACGGGTCAGGAAACCTTCCCCGGACCAGGTCATGGCGAAAACTCTTCCGATACCGTCAATGACGGATACAAGCTTGCCGTCGGTATAATTGATAAGCATCCGGTTGGTCTTGTCGTCATCGATGCAGATAAGTCTTCCTTCCTCGTCGAAGGTGTAGCTGAGGTTTCCGATCTGCATTTTGCGGGTCTGATCGTTGTATGTATATCCGAATCCTTCAATGTCCGTATAGAGGTAATGTTCCCGGCACTTCATCACCGGCTCGCCGGGCTCGGTGTGACAGTGGGACGGGCAGTCGCAGACTATTATCTCAGGGATGTACTCTTCTTTCCGGTAGAATCTGAGATCGTCTGTTTTTCCCTCCCTGAAAAATATCTTTGTACCGTCGGTGGTGAGGTATTCATAACCGCTGACTGCCTCTCCGTTGTCGGTAAAGGTCGCAGGGCGCATGGACTGGACGTAGTTGAGTTTCCAGCCTTTGCCGAATTTCATGGCACTGAATGCGTCGTACTTTCCGCAGGGCTCGTAATCTGATTTTCCGCTGTTGTAGTATGCGGTCATGTTTACGGGCATTCTTACGCCGGACCAGGCAAAAATGGGAGAGGTTATGTTTATGTTTCCGTCGTAAAGGTCTATGGACGCGGTCCCGAGTCTTCCGAGGGAGTGGGTATGACTTCTCAGCGGGTTTCCCGCGCCGTTGGATTCATCATAAACAATTTCAACCTTGGGAGGATTGACACCTCCTCTGCCGGAGAATGTCAGGGAAGATATGTTCTCGGATTTTATCAGCAGACGTATCTCCTCTTCTCCTGCATTTTTTGCCTGGTCAATAATTGCCCTGATGTCAAAATCAAAGATCCTTCCTGTTTCAAGACTGAGGTCAATGCTTGCCCTGACCGTAGAACTGTATTCGGGAAGATCCTGTCCGGCAACGATCGGGCCCGTGACTTTATAGAGGTTGAACTTTCCCGTGTAGTCGAGAGTACTCGCGTTAAGTCTCAGGTAAGCTTTTTCGATTTTGGTGTTGCGGGGCATCTGCGGCATATTGAACTGATACAGCGCGGAACTGTTGAAACAGAGAGTGGGGGAATCCTTTGATGTGACTTTGTTGCCGGAGTACTCGTAGGACGAGATTCTTCCCGAGGCAATTTCGGTCTGGGTGGAGGAAAGGAGAGCCACGTCGCCCTGAGAGTTTTCTCCGGCAACGGGTTCGGCATAGAATACAGCCTTCTTCTTTCCGTTTTTCAGTTCGAAAACACGTCTGACGTCGGTCCTGAGACCGGTATCCTCGCTGATGACGGCATCGTCTTCGGGTGTATCGGTGTTTTCGGTGTTCTGGTCGGCGATTATTTCTTCTTCGCCGTTGATATTGTTAAAAATATCGTTCATTTTTATTCTCCTTTCAGAGTTTTACTCTGGTTTGTAGTTGATTTCTATTATCTGGGGTGAAAGGAAGCTGTCTGCGGTAAATATTCCGCTGAACGACTTTGAGCTTCCGTGGGGACGCAGGACTATACCCGCCGGGATCTCCGGGCGTCCCGAATCATCGACAAAAAGATGGGTTATTTCAGTTGATAAAAAGTTCTCGGACATTATCATGGCGGAACCACGGGTCAGAAACGGCGCGCGGTTGTTCCAGCTTGAACCGAAACTGCAGAATCGGTTCCGGAGCGTGAAAGAAGCTACGGACGCACTCCCGCAGATCTTCGGGACATGAAGTGTTGCCCTGGAAATTTTCAGTTCCTTATCGAGAATTACCCTTGAAATATCAGGGCAGGAGTACAGCCACTGTTCCCCGAACGCCTCGGTTTGTCCGATATACGCCGCAGAGCCGAAGGCGTTGTTGTCGTCGGGGTGAGCCGTCTCAACGGTTGTGTCCCGGATCAGTTTGTCATCCTGGGCATTGAGTTCAAAAACGGCCCCGGGGTAACCGCAGTGCGGAAAATATATCTGCCAGGAATCAGGCCCCTCGGGTATATATCCGAATTCTGCCGGAGCGACAGGAGTTCCTTTTTCGTCGGTAACGGCTATGGCTGAGAGGGTGCAGAAGGGACAGTTTATGAATTTCATCAGTGAAAACACGCTGTTTTTTGCCCTGTAGTTCAGCCCGGGTACGGAGGAGGTCATCCTGAAGACTATGCCGCCTTCCGGGATTCTTTTTATCCGCACCGCAACTCCGTTGAATGTGGGGTATATATCCATTTCTGGACCGGAGAGCCTGCCGGGATCATGAAAAAATTCCGTTTTTTGGGGGAAACTCAGCTTTACCGTACCGAAATCGGCGGTAATTGTAATCCCTGAGGGGGATATCTCTGAGGTACTGTTGCTTCCGGTATGACTGAAGCCTCCCGTAAATGTGGTGAAATCCGTGATTATGGCGCTTCCCGTTCTGTCATATATGGGAACGCTGAAGTGATATGATGACTCCGAGCCGTCTTTTTCAGGTACGATTACGCGAAATCGGTCAGGGGTGTGTCTGTGCATTTCAAGGAGATTGCAACCTCTCAGCTGACGTATCCTTTGGGTCGGTCCGATCATTTTTCATCGCCTCCCGGAACTGTTCGTATTATCTTTCCGAATCCGTTTCTCGGTATGGTTTCCACTATGTCGATCCTTGACGGTATCTCATATTCCGGAAGAAGCGAGGAGCAAAGTTTAAGCACCTGTTGCCTGTCACTGAAATCCCCCTGAACAAGAATACCTATGGCGGTGCCGGAATGAAGTCTCTGATAACCGTAAGCCGCGACATCCCGGACTCTCGGGTCTGATCTCAGGGCATTTTCGATTTCGGCGGGATAAATGTTCATCCCGGATCGTATTATCATATCATCGGCTCTTCCTCTGACGAACAGGTAGCCGTCGCTGTCCATATATCCGGTGTCGCCGGTGTGAAGAATTCCGTCTGTCAGCACTTTTTTTGTTCTTTCCCTGTCCCGGAAATATCCTATCATCACATTGGCTCCGCTGACGCAAATTTCCCCGTCTTCTCCGGCTCTTGCCGGGGTTCCGTCGGGACAAACCACCGTGACTCTGACCCCTGAAACCGGTTTCCCGACACTTCCGGGTATTTTGTCGAAATCTTCGGGGGAAAGATAGGTTACCCTGGGGGACGCTTCCGTAAGACCGTAGACGTGGTAGATATCCGTTCCGGGAAAAGCCATGCGTATTTTTTCTGCATCCGGTGCGCTGAGTATCTCGCCGCTGAGTACAATACTTTTCAGCCGGACTTCAAGATGCCTTGCGTAGGATGATATCAGGGCAAATACGGTAGGTGTTCCGCAGCAGACCGTTATCCCGTTTTTTTTGATAGTATGTATGATGTCCACCGGATCAAAACCCCCGGAGAAAAACACGACATCCGTGCCGTTCACCAGGGATGCGAGCAACTCTCCGGTCAGGACCGCGCAATGGTAAAGCGATCTGGTGATCAGAATTCTGTCTGTTTTACCTATGCGGAAGTATCCGCAGACAGATTTAAGGTTCGCGAGAATGTTTTCTCGGCTCAGCATTACACCCTTCGGCTGTCCGGTTGTTCCGGAGGTGCACATAATCAGTGCCGGGTCTTCGGGACAAAAATAACTTCCGTCGTCAACGTCCACCGTCCGCAGCTGACCGCCGATGTCAGTGATAACGTACGGTGGCCGGATTTTCTCAATGATCCTCCTGCAGTGCTTTTCCCCATAGCGGAGAGCGAGAGGCACGGCGGTTTTTCCCGCGGCAAAACAGGAAAGGATTGCGAGGGCGGCGGAAAGTTCGGACTTACAGAGTATTCCGTAGCATTCTTCCTCAAGCTTTTGTCCGAAGGACTCCGCAAAGATCACCGCCTGTTCAAATGTCAGTACAGCCTCCTGCTCGGAGAGGGTTTTCTGCGGATGCCCGAGCATTTTTTCTTTAATGTATTGCCATAGCATTTTGTTTTTCCTCCGTTTCCGAAAGAAACCGGGTGAGTATTTCGCGCTCCAGTTTCCATACCTTCAGAAGCTTGTCTCTTACTGTATTCAGCAGGGCTTTGTCCTCTTTCATCACATACTTTGCATAACATAATCTTGCATTGTCCGCAATGTTTACCACCCGGCGGTATTCCTTTACCGCGTCGGAAGTCTCCTGTCCGAGGGCAAGACTCATTCTTTCAAGTCTCTGCAACATACATTTCTTGTGTTCCCATATCACCCGTAGTATTCTTTTATCCTTGCGTCCGTACGGAATTCTACCGTCGTGGAGTCTGTTCAGATACATTGCGAGATACTGATGTACTGCGCTGCCGTAAACCGTTTCCCGCCCGCTTTCCGGATATACGGTGATATCCGAGCGGAGATATTCGCGCAGTTTTTCTGTTATTCCCGGTACATCCAGTTCTATGATATCGGGATCGGCTTTAAGGGCGATGAATGATCCGGCAAGGTCCCTGTCGGCGTAAAATTTTCTTCCCCGTTCAAAATGAGACTGGCGTATTTTAAAGGGTCGGCATACCCAGCGGCTGTCATAGGCCGCTACGGTGTAAGTCTTTTCAGCGTCATCATACCCGCAGATAATACCGTCATGTCGGAAGTGCCACATTCCGTAAAAAGTCTTTCCCTTTATCGGTTTGTCGTCGACTCCGTCGTAGTAAACATAATAGTCCCTGTCTATCATCCTGCAGATAATGTCATGGGCTGTTTTTCCGTCGAGGAACTTTCCGGATACCATGACCTTTTCCATATAAGGCATACTCTTCATATCCGACGCTTCGATATTTACCTCCGGAGTGGTAAAACCGTCGAGAAACCGTCTGCCGCAGCGAAGACTGACGCAATTGTTTATAAACCAGTTGTCCAGTCCCGGATTCGCCGCCGCAGGGATCCCCGAAGCAAGCTGGTAGTGATATGTCGAAAATCTCGGAACGACTATGGGAAGCTGCTTTGATTTTTTCATACGGACTCCATACTTTTTTCCGTGAGCCGGACGACATCTTCGACCGTTTCTATTTCACTCATGTCCATGTCGGATTCGTCAAATGTTATTTCAAGACGTTCTTCGAGCATCACAAACATGGAGACTGTTGAAAGACTGTCCATTCCCAGGTCGTCTGCAAGCCTGTCGGTAAGGTCGATCTTATCCGCCGCCGTGATCTCCGCGATAACTGCTTTTACTTCTTTTTCGATTTTCATTTTCTTCTCCTTTTCATGTAATCGTTCACCGTATTTATGACTTTCCGGAAAGTTTCGTCCTCGGGTTCCGCGGAACTGAGAAGTATTCCTCCGTTTGCCTCCGCGATTTCCTTGTATTCCTTTCTCAGCCGGTACTGCAAGGGTATGTCGATAAACCGTGTCCGCTCCTCCGGCCTGGAACGGACTCTCCGCACCGCAGTATCTACGTCTATGTCAATAAAGAAAGCAATATCGGGCTTTACTACGTGTCCGGACACTTCGTATATCCAGGTTTCGTTTTCGTATCCTCTTGCTCTGAGATTCGCAAGACAGGAATAGAAATATCTGTCGCTGACGACCGTTTTTCCGCTTTCAAGGGCGGGAAGAACGGTTTTGCTGCTGTGCTGTACACGGTCACCTGCCGCAAGCAGGGACAGGCTTATGTAATCAAAAGCGTCATGACAGGGGCTGTCCATATAAGTCCTGAATATTTCGGACTGTCTGACGGCATTCGTAGGTTGTTTTGTGAGAAAAACGTCCCTCCCGGTCTCCCGCAGATATTCCGTCAGCCGTTTTATGAGCGTGGTTTTACCGCATCCGTCCAGTCCGCAGAAAGTTATAAGTGTTCCTTTCCCTGAATGGGGAAACATTTCAAGCGTTCCGTTCATTCTTTTTCCTCTCGTTTCAGTAATCCTTCCCGGTTTTCACAGAAAAACCGGCGTAATGCGCTTCTGTCCGTGTATCTGTAGGTCTCTGCCGTTGCGGGATCGGTCACGGGAAAATCTCCGGGATAGTTTTTATCCCTGGTCCCGGGGTTAAATATTTCCGATGTCATACCTGTTACCCGCCGGTATATTTCTTCCAGTCCCAGCTCCGAGCTGCGACAGAGAAGATTGAACCGGTCCTGATCGGTCAGACTGCGGGTCATCAGGTTTATATCCGCAAATTTATAAAGGGTCATATCCCGTTTCATTCTGATCCATGGCATAGTCGATATCTCTTTGTACAGATGGGCACACAGATGCAATATGAAATCATATCTGTCGGGGAGAGGAATAGCTGTTCCGTTGACTGTCTTTGTTCCGGCTTTCCGCAGAATCTCCCGGGTTATATTTCCGTCAGAAGCCCTGAAATCCGTTGAAAAATTGATATCTACCTCAAAATAATCCATCATCGGCAGACCGACCTTTATCACATAGGGTACTGTTTCGCCGTTCATTATTCTGGCGTTTATCACTTCTTCCCGTGTTGCCCGGCGGAAGATCCCGTTCTTCAGGTATCCTTGCTCAAACCCTGCGTCTTTAAGTCTTTTGCCGATCTCAGACACGTTTTTTCCGTCGGTGAGTATGTCGACGTCATTGCTTGTCCGGCATCCCTCCGGGTACAGTGAGCACAGGTAGGCGCCCTTGAGAAAAACGTATTTTTCCTCAAGCCCGTCAAGTGTTCCGACAAGTGCTCTGATGCACTGAAAGAATTCCCGGTTCCGGAGAATATTCTGTTGTCTTGCGTTGTGGATACTGCGATAAAATTCTCTGTTCAATCCCTCCGGAACACCGCATTCCGTCAGTACGTAATCGGCGCAACCGGCCATTCTGTTGAAGAATAAAGCGCCGAGGACTTTGTGGTTTGCAAAGCCTCTCTCCGTCAGATCGGAGATCCTTTCTTTGTCGATATCCTCTGTTTTGCAAAGGCGGATAAACAGTTCTCTTTCATAAACATTCATTTTGTTTTTTCCTTTCCATCCGTTTCGGGGAGAGAGTATTTTCCCGTGATGCCGTACAGCACCGTAAGTTCATCCTCTGTCAGGTTTACGGGAGTTCCCGACGAGGCATCGCGGCAGATTTTTTTCATCAGCAGATCCTGTTCCTTGCTGAAGTATTCAAAACCGAATCTGTAGCCATCCACTATGTATACGCCGCCGTATTTACCCTGTACGGTGTATATCGGTTCGCTGTTGCTGAGCATGTCCACATCACGACGTATTGTCCTGGTGCTCACCCCGAGCTCTCTGGCAAGATTTGAAACGGTATCGTGCCTGCGCCGGCACAGTAATCTCAGAATAGCTCTGCGTCTTTCTGCTGTAGACATTTTTAGCCTCCTTTCCGGACCATTATAGTTCTGAACGGGGACAGGTTTTTTCCTGTTTCCGTTTTACTGCCGACATTTTACCGCAAAAAGTTTTCGGCGGAAATGTTGAAAATAAACAGTGTTTCCGTCGGTTTTCGGGTATACTGCCACTATCGCGGAAAAATGTATGTGCAAATTGACGAAGGTCTCTTTATTCCGGAGCGGTATCGGGTCAATTGTCTGTTTTGTAAAAAATTTTTCATGGAATGGAAAATGATTGTTGCAAATTGTGTCAAAATGTGCTATACTGTTTATGAATGATCGGCATGGCATGGCCGGTGCCGTTTTTCAGTTTATCCGTGAAATCAAAATGTTTAAATAAATCATGGAGGATAAGACCTATGGAGCAGAGACTTCAACCGCTTTTTACCCCGTGGAAAATAGGCAAATGCGAGATCAAAAACCGTATTGTGCTGACGAGTATGGGGGGGACGGACCTTTTCGGCTGGATGGAAAAGAACCATTTTGACCGGGACGGCGCAAGGTTTATTCTTGAGGTCGCCGAAAACAATGCCGGGCTTGTGATGCCCGGATGTCAGCCGGTGTATAATCCCATGTTCGGACAGTGGCTTCACAAAAACAAGAAAATGTACGAGGATCTCAAAAAATGGATGCCTGAATTTCACAAGACCGGCGCAAAGCTTTTCGTACAGCTGACCGCAGGTTTCGGAAGATCTTTTACAATAAGCCCTATGATGGAAAAACTGTACACAAACAAGGCTCTCCGTGTTCTGAGCAAACCATTTATGGATCTCGACAAGATTACCGCCACCGCAAGTCCGTCGCCGAACCGCTGGTCGGACAAGGTCCCTTCCAGGGAAATGACCGTTGCGGAGATTGAGGAGTTTGTCGATTCCTTTGCAAAATGCTCTAGAATGCTGATGGATGCGGGGGTAGACGGTGTTGAGGTTCATGCGGTTCATGAGGGATATCTTCTCGATCAGTTTACTCTGGGTTATGTGAATAAACGTACCGATGAGTACGGCGGAAGCTTTGAAAACAGATACCGTTTCCCGGTTCAGATAGTAAAGGCGATCAAAAAAGCCTGCGGCGACGATTTTCCTGTATCTCTCCGCTACAGTGTCATATCCAAAACAAAGGGCTTCCGTCAGGGTGCACTTCCCGGGGAGGAATACACCGAAGTCGGCAGGGATATGGAAGAATCTGAAAAAGCCGCGAAGTATCTTCAGGACGCGGGATATGACTGCCTGAACTGCGACAACGGAACATACGACGCCTGGTACTGGGCTCATCCTCCGATATACATGCCCGAGAATTGCAACCTTGCGGATGTTGAACATATCCGTAAATTCGTTGATATCCCCGTGATCTGTGCCGGAAGGCTCGATCCGAGGGTTGCCGCCGATTCCATTTCCGGAGGGAAGATCGACGGTGCCGGATTTGCCCGTCAGTTCCTTGCGGACAGAGAGTGGGTCACGAAGCTCATGCAGGACAGGGAAGAGGATATCCGTCCCTGTATACTCTGCCATAACGGCTGCTTCAATATGTGCCATTACAAAGGGGTCCCCAACGATCAGGATCTTTCCGACAGCCTTCACCTCGCCCGTTGTGCCGTGGACGCTGAAACAATGCAGTGGTCAAAACACTATATCAAAAAGACCTCCGCACCGAAGACCGTGCATATCATAGGCGGCGGTATAGGCGGCATGGAGACCGCAAGAGTTCTGAAACTTAGGGGACACAACCCCGTAATTCACGAGAAGAGCGGTGAACTGGGTGGGGCGTTTATCGCCGCAAGCGCGGAGTCGTATAAAGGTAAGCTCCGGGATCTGCTGAAATGGTACCGCAGACAGATGCAGCAGATGAATATTGACGTCCGGCTGAACGACGAGATCAAAGACCTCTCTCTGTTCGGAAACGATCCTGTAATAGTTGCAACCGGCGCCGAACCGAGACTTCTGCGCCGTGTTCCCGGTTATGAAAAAATGATCGAAGCCTGCGACTACCTTCTGGGTAAGGATGTGGGACAGACCGTGGCTGTGATAGGCGGAGGGCTTACCGGGTCCGAAATAGCGTACGAGCTTGCACTCAAAGGCAAAAATCCCGTCATCGTGGAGATGAAAGATGACCTCGTCAGTCAGAAGGGCGTTTGTCTCGCGAATTCTTCCTATCTTCGTGAATGGTTCGAACTTCACAGAATTCCCGTGTATCTGCAGACAACACTCAAACAGGTAAATGACGGTTCGATAATATGTACCGATGTGAACGGAAAGGATATAGTTATAGACTGCGACAGCGTTATCAGCTGTGCCGGATATATCCCCGCGCCCATGACAGAGGGCAGAAAAAATGTTCCTCTTGTTGGTGACTGTGACAAGGTCGGAAATCTCCGTACCGTAATATGGCGGGCTTATGAGACTGCCATGAAAATATAGAAAGGTAGGGTACGAACTTGGAAACGAAAATGAAACTTACCCCTGCCCAGACCGAAATACTTAACGGCAGCAAGGGGCAGACCATGGCAAAGGTAATGCAGACACTTGTGCGTTACGGGGAACTTTTCGGCGCGGATGAAATGGTTGAAGTGACAAGCAAATACAATCACCTCGTCACATCATTCGGTCTTAAGGCTCTGGCGCCGGTGTATGCGCTGATGGAACAGCTGATAGATTCGGGGGCTGTATCCTCCCAGAAGTTCTCGGCGGACCCGAGACCATTAGACCGGAATGTTCCCAGCAGTTTTCTTCAGAATGTGGTTTTCCGCCATTTCATGTATTCAAAGCAGGATTTCTATGAGCAGCAACTTCAGAAACTCGGACTTATGAGTCCCGATGCTTTTACCTGTACATGCTACATGGACGAGGTGGGAAATACCCCCGGGTTCGGTGATATTCTGTCCTGGTCCGAATCGTCGGCTGTGGTCTACGCTAACTCTGTTCTCGGTGCGCGGTGCAACCGCAATTCCGGCATAATTGACCTTATGGGGTCAATCGTCGGGTATGTGCCCTGTTTCGGACTGTTGAAGGATGAGGGCAGAAAGGCCAGCTGGATAATTGAAATAAAAACTACAAAGAAGCCCGAAGCCCAGCTTCTCGGCTCCGCTGTGGGAATGAAGGTCATGGAGGATGTGCCCTACATACGCGGGCTTGACAAATGGTTGGGCGGAAAGCTTGACGATGCGGCGAAAACATATCTGAAGGATTTCGGCGCCGCGACGGCATCCAACGGAGCTGTAGGACTGTATCACGTTGAAAATATTACCCCCGAGGCTGTAAAATACGGAGAAGATCTGATTCTTGAAAACGCCGTAACTTACGTCATTGACGACGAGGAACTGCAGCGGATATATGACAGCTATCCCATAGTATGGAAGAATAAGGAGGCGAAGCCAAGGCTCTGCTTCATGGGATGTCCGCATATGAGCCTTGAGCAGCTCATATCCTGGACGGAAAGGGTGGAACAGGGTCTTAAAGAGGCTGGAAACAGCAGGGTCGTGATCCCCACGGTGTTCACCGCTGCCCCCGCCGTTCTTGAGAAATTCGGACAGACGCCATACGCCGAAAGACTCAGAAATACAGGAGTTATAACGAGCTATATCTGTCCCCTGATGTACATGAATAATCCTCTCAGTTCAGGCATGCCTGTCATTACTTCCAGCAATAAACTCAGAACATACACTACTGCCCGGTATTATACGGATGATGAGATACTTGAGCAGATAACGAAGGGAGGCAGATGATCATGAAACAGTTCAAAGGGAGAGTTGTTGCCGCCGGAAAAGTGACGGCGCCGGCACTGGTTTCCCATGGGGGACTCAACACCCTGGCATCGTTTCAGAAAGCGTTGCAGTTCGGTGATAAAAAGGCAACCTGCGGAGATCAGAACAACCCCGATCTGTACGGAAAGGAAATGCTTGGAAAGGCTCTTTGTCTGCCCCGGACCATAGGTTCAACCACCGGTGGGCTTGTACTGTACTGCGCCTGCGCAATGAAACGTCAGCCTGCGTGTCTGCTGTTTTCCGAGCCCATAGATTCACTTGCCGCCGCCGGCGCGATA
This sequence comes from uncultured Eubacteriales bacterium, assembly GCA_905207625.1. GTDB lineage: Bacteria > Bacillota > Clostridia > Oscillospirales > UBA644 > HGM12619. Next base: position 59,964 of record CAJLLT010000010.1, read on the forward strand.
CTGTCCGATGTGTGGCTGGAGGGACATCCTCTGCCCGTTGTGGACAGTCTTGGTCAGGAATTTCTGGATTACGTCCGGGACGGAATGAATATATCCCTTGATGAAGACGGTACGGTGAGTGTGGAATAAGACTTACATACGGTCGGGTCAGCGTGAAAAACGTTTGAAAATACCCGTTTTCCGGAATTTATCCTGCGGATAGGGAATAAGTTCCGGAATCCGGCGCAAATATTTTTCTGATGCGTTTTCCGTACAGAAGCAGACGCAGGGTGTCCTGCGTCTGCTTCTGTTTATTTCCGGGAAGGTGTCATGTTTTTGCCGGAAGTCATCTTTCCGCCGGAAGTCATCTTTCCGCCGGAAATCTTTCTCCTGTTTTTAACGGCTGAATGAGCCCCTCAACTGATCGAAATATCTAAATTTTTTTTACGAAAAAGAAAAGAATTTCGCTTTTGTCACAAAAAAAACGTTGACATTCCTGTAAATAAATGCTATTCTATTATAGATTACATTATATGGATGTTACCGGGAGTTTTCAGGGGAGGGAATGTATGACTGTTATCGGTATTGACATAGGCGGAAGCACCACAAAGATAGTCGGGATACGTGAGGGTTTTCTTATGAAGCCGATCCAGGTGACCGCGACTGACCCTGTTACTTCTCTTTACGGCGCGTTCGGCAGATATATGAGCGAAAACGGGCTTGACCTTAAAGACGTCTCCGAAATACGGCTGACGGGTGTGGGCGCTTCGCATTTCAAAGGCGATATTTACGGTATAAAAACCGAAAAGACCAATGAGTTTCAGTGTATAGGTCTTGGGGGGCTTCATCTTACCCGGCTCGACAGTGCAATAATCGTAAGTATGGGAACGGGTACCGCTTTTGTCCGTGCCGATGGCTGCAATATCTCTCATATCGGAGGTACCGGCGTCGGGGGCGGCACGCTGCTCGGCCTTTCCTCCAAGTTGCTGCAGATACGTAATTTTGCCAGCATCTGTGACCTTGCTCAGGGTGGAAATCTTGATAATGTGGATCTAGCCGTCGGAGATATCTCTCAGGATTCTTCCGAGAAACTTACCAGAAAAACGACGGCTTCCAATTTCGGTAAAATATCCGACTATGCGGGAAAAGAAGACATAGCCCTCGGTCTGATTAACATGGTTTTCCAGACTGTGGGAATGATGGCGGCTTTCGCATGCAGATCCGTCGGGGTAAATGACGTGGTTCTGTGCGGAAATCTGACAACTATTCCCGACGCACTCAGCTTTTTTGACGTAATACATGAATTACACGGAGTAAACTTCCATTTACCGCAGCATGCCGAGTATGCCACGGCTCTCGGTGCGGCACTGTCCGGTTTCGACGGTAAAGTTTATTCGGAATAATACAACGGAGGATCAGTAAATGAAAACAAAAGCATGCAGACTTCACGGCAAAAACGATCTCAGACTTGATGAGTTTGAGCTTCCGGAGCTTAAGGACGATGAAATACTTGCCAAAATAGTGTCTGACAGCATATGTATGTCATCCTACAAGGCGGCAATTCAGGGCGAGGATCATAAACGTGTTCCTGCGGATGTGGCGGAAAACCCCGTCATAATCGGACATGAGTTCTGCGGTGAGATAGTTGAAGTGGGAAGCAAGTGGCAGGACAAGTTCAGTGTCGGACAGAAACTCTGCGTTCAGACCGCACTCAACCTTCCCGAAAATCCTTATGCCGCCCCCGGATATTCCTTCCGCTATATCGGCGGTGATGCCACTTACGTTATTATCCCGGCTGTTGTTATGGAAAGAGGCTGTCTGCTCAATTACAGCGGAGACAGCTATTTCTTCGGCTCTCTGGGCGAACCTATGAGCTGTATTATAGGCGGATTCCATTCCTGCTATCATATCAAGCAGGGAACATATGAACACGTCATGGGTATAGTTCCCGGCGGAAATATGGCAATCCTTGCGGGTGCCGGACCTATGGGACTCGGCGCAATAGATTACGCTATCCATAATCCCCGCAGACCCGGCAGACTTGTTGTCACCGATATAGACGATGCCCGTCTGGAGCGTGCGGCAAGCATACTCACCGTTGAGGAAGCAAGGAAACACGGCGTTGAGCTTCACTATGTGAATACCGCGAATCTCGCGGATGCAGATGCGTACCTGAAGGGACTTACCGATGGTCACGGTTATGACGATGTCTTCGTCTTTGCTCCGGTTAAACCTGTTGTTGAACAGGCCGACAGACTCCTCGCATATGACGGATGTCTCAATTTCTTTGCGGGTCCGACAAACACCGAGTTCTCCGCGATGTTCAACTTTTATAATGTTCATTACTCCGCTACCCATATCTGCGGTTCAAGCGGCGGAAACGCCCAGGATCTGATAGAGGCTCTTGATATGCTTTCTGCCGGTGTGATCAATCCTGCCGCAATGATAACCCATGTCGGTGGACTGAATGCCGTTGCTGAGACTACTCTTAATCTTCCCAAGATCCCCGGTGGTAAGAAGCTTATCTATACCCAGATTGATATGCCGCTGACCGCTATAGACGATATGGAAAAGTCCGAGGATCCGGTTATACACGAACTTGGTGTCATTGTTTCACGCCATAACGGACTCTGGAACGCCGAGGCTGAAAAATACCTCCTCGCTCATTCGAAATCGATATAAAGTCAACATATAACGAAAAGAAGGAATACAAATGTCTTTTATAGCCGAAAATGTTACTTTTGATAAGGAAAAAGCCGCGCTGACCGCACCTGTTGTGCGAATGCTTCTCAAAGGCGGAAAGAATACTTCCTGCGTTGTATTCGGGGTCAGTACGGAACTCCTTAATGCAAAGTCTCTTCCTGAGACCGTATACGTTCCCGCCGCTGATGATCAGGGAACTGCCGTTGCCGAAAAAATAGCGGAGTATAAGAAAAACAACGGAAAACTCCCGGTGGGAGTCCATGTTCAGGGACTGGGCGTATATGCCCATGGGGCAGGTAAAGCCGAGGCTGATGAGGTGATGAAATCTTTCATCGCTGTCGCCGGAGGCAAAAAAACCGAGCTCTCCTCCGTAAAGACCTCCAAAGGTCGCCTTGCCGAAAAGATAGCCATTGTTACCGGTGCGGCTCAGGGGTTCGGTGCCGGTATTTCCGACTGCATGCTGGATGAAGGCTCAAATATGGTCATTGCCGACCTCAACTATGATCTAGCAAAGCATAATGCCATGGAAAAATGCGAAAAATACGGAGCAGGCAAGGCTGAAGCTTGCAAGGTGGACGTGGGTAATGAAGAAAGCGTCCGGGATATGGTCTATGATACCGTGCTTGAATACGGCGGACTTGACATAATGGTCTGCAATGCCGGAATAGCAAAAGCCGGAAGTCTTGAGGAAATGACACAGAGCACCCTTGAACTGGTGACAAAGGTTAATTATACTGCGTTTTTCCTCTGTTCAAAATACGCTTCCCGGATAATGAAAATACAGCATAAATATGCCCCCGATTATTACGCTGATATTATTCAGGTTAACTCCAAGTCGGGGCTTGTCGGCAGTAACAAGAACTTTGCCTATGCCGGAAGTAAATTCGGAGGGGTCGGTCTCGTTCAGAGCTTTGCCCTTGAACTTGTGGAACATAACATTAAAGTAAATTGTGTCTGCCCCGGAAACTTCTTTGACGGACCTCTGTGGAGCGACCCGGTCAAAGGACTTTTCATACAGTATCTCAATGCCGGAAAAGTCCCCGGAGCAAAGAATGTTGCAGACGTCAAGAAATATTATGAAAGCAAGATCCCGATGTCCAGAGGCTGTGTGCCTTCCGATGTGGCAAAGGCTATATTCTACTGTGTGGAGCAGAAGTACGAAACAGGTCAGGCAATACCCGTTACCGGCGGTCAGGTAATGCTGAAATAATGATGATTGTTGAATAGTTTTACTATATACAAAATCCAATATACAGGAGTGAGTTTATGGCAACACCCGTAATTATGCCGAGACAGGGCCAGAGCGTCGAAAGCTGTATCATTACAAAATGGAACAAGCATGTCGGCGATAAAGTCGCAGTCGGGGATGTTCTTTTTTCCTACGAAACGGACAAATCCTCCTTCGATGAAGAAGCGAAGACCGAGGGCGAACTTCTGGCGGTTTTCTTTGATGAGGGCGACGATGTGGAATGCCTTCTGAATGTTTGTGTGATAGGTAATCACGGCGAAAGTACCGAAGAATTCAACCCCAGGAATGAGAAACCTTCCGAGCCTGAAAAAGCGGAAGTGAAAGCTGAAGAACCCAAGGTCGCTCCCGCACCTGAAGCAGTTGCAACCGTGAATACCGGTGACAGACTTAGGATATCTCCGAGAGCGAGGGCTCTTGCTGAAAAGCAGAACGCCGATCTGCGTTATGCCGTTGCTACCGGGCCCAACGGAAGAATAATAGAAAGGGACATCCGTAAGCTTCAGGCGGAGGGACACGTAGTTACCTCTGCGGCAAAGGCCGAGTATTTTGCCGGTGGTGCCGATGTTCAGGGGACAGGTATCGGGGGAAGGATTTCTCTTGCCGATCTCAGGACTCCTGATGCGGAGAATGTTGCGGCTGCAGTTGCTCCTTCCGATGATTTTCTCGCAAGGGAAGAGGTCAAACTCCCCAATATCCGCAAAGTTATCGCAAAATCCATGCATGCCTCACTGTCAGAAATGGCTCAGCTTACGCTCAATACCTCTTTTGACGCAACCAATATCATGGCTTTCCGCGCTTCCGTCAAGGAAAACCGTGAAAAAATGGGCTTTGCCAATATAACGCTGAACGATATCGTTCTTTACGCCGTTTCCAGAACCCTTCCCAATCACAAAGACCTTAACGCTCATTTCCATGACGATAAGATTGTATACTGGAATCATGTAAACCTCGGTGTGGCTGTTGATACTTCCCGCGGACTTCTTGTTCCCACCCTTTTCGGTGCCGATACCCTGTCTCTTAATGAACTTTCCCGCCGTACGAAAGGTCTTATTGAGAGTGCACAGGCGGGAACTGTGAATCCCGATCTGCTCAGGAATGGAACGTTTACCGTTACCAATCTCGGATCCCTCGGCGTTGAGAGCTTTACTCCCGTTATCAATCCGCCTCAGACCGGGATTCTCGGCGTTGACAATATCCGCACCCAGGTGAAGATGGTTAACGGAGAACCCAGATTCTATCAGGCTATGGGACTGTCGCTGACATTCGATCACAGAGCTGTTGACGGCGCCCCCGCAGCGCGCTTCCTGCAGGAACTGGTAAGGAACCTCGAAAACTTTACCCTGCTTCTTGCTAAATAAGGAGGTCAGAGATGATTTACGATCTTATAGTTATCGGCGGGGGACCCGCAGGTTATGTTGCGGCAGAGAGAGCCGGACATGCGGGACTCTCCGTTCTTGTGGCTGAAAAAAGAGCTTTCGGCGGTTGCTGTCTGAATGAAGGATGTATACCGTCAAAGGCACTGCTCTATTCGGCAAAAATTTTCGATTATACAAAACACGGGGAAGCCTACGGTGTTCATGTTGACGGCTCCTCTATTGATCATAAGGCTGTCATTGCAAGAAAAGACAAGGTAGTTTCTTCTCTGGTTTCCGGTATAAAGGGCTCATTGAGAGCAAACAAAGCCACCGCTGTCGAGGGCGAGGCCATGATAGAAGGAAAAACAGATGAAGGCTTTACGATATCCGTAAACGGCGAAAAATATGTAGGAAAAAATCTGCTGATCGCCACCGGCTCCATGCCTGTCGTGCCTCCGATCCCCGGTGTCAGAGAAGGCCTTGATTCAGGCTTCGTTCTTACCAACAGGGAAGTTCTGAGCCTTGATTCCGTACCCACCGATCTGGTGATAATAGGCGGCGGAGTTATCGGACTCGAAATGGCTTCCTACTATAATTCGGTGGGAAGCAAAGTCACCGTTGTCGAAATGCTGGATAAGATCGCCGGCCCCACCGATCGTGAAATATCCGAAATACTGATGAAGAATTATCAGAAAAAGGGTATAGATTTCAGGCTGGGTTGTAAGGTCACTCAGGTTACATCCGATTCGGTGGTATATGAAAAGGACGGCAAACAGGAGTCTGTAAAGGCTCAGAAGGTTCTTCTGTCCATAGGAAGACGTGCCGTCAGTCAGGGCTTCGGACTTGAAAACATCGGTGTTGAAACTGTCCGGGGCGCGATTAAAACTGACCGTTTCATGAAAACCAATGTGGCAAACGTGTATGCCGCCGGAGACGTGAACGGCAAGAGTATGCTTGCTCATACCGCATACCGAGAGGCTGAAGTTGCCGTAAACAATATTCTGGGTAAAAAAGATATTATGCGTTATAACGCTATTCCGTCCGTTATTTATACCAATCCCGAAGTGGGAAGCGTCGGTGAAACCGAGCAGACCGCAAAGGAGAAGGGAATAGACTACGAAATAGTCAATATAACCATGAAATACGCCGGACGCTATGTCGCTGAAAACGAAGGCGGCAACGGCATCTGCAAAATACTGATCGACAAGAAATACCGCAACGTCATAGGTGTGCATATGATCTCAAATTATGCCTCCGAAATTATCTACGGGGCGGTAATGATGGTCGAAAGCGAAATGGTCATCGACGACATCAAACAGTTCGTTTTCCCGCATCCCACGGTATCCGAAATAATCCGTGAGGGTATATTCCAATTCTGAAACTGAATTTTGACTATAAGGAGTGAACCGTAATGCCTAAGAGCCAGTTTATCGATCCTGCCGAAATAAGAAAGGCGGGAAAACTGCATTTTCAGGACATCGACCTCAACCAGTATTCCAAATCCATAAAGGATGAAAAGAAAAACTACTCCAAAAAGGATTTCATGCGGATATATCATGATATGGCGGTTATCCGTGAATTTGAAACCATGCTTTATCTTATCAAGACCAAGAGCGAGTATAACGGAGTAGAGTACAATAACCCCGGTCCTGCGCACCTTTCCATGGGACAGGAGGCTTCCGCGGTCGGTCAGGCATACCTGCTTGATAAGGACGACTATATCTTCGGTTCCCACAGAAGTCACGGTGAGATACTTGCGAAAGGTCTTTCCGCAATCAACAAGCTTTCCGATGAAGAGCTTTACGATTCCATGAAAAACTTTATGGGCGGAAAGATACTCTCCATTGTTGAAAAAGGACAGAAGACAACAAAGGAACTTGCCATAGATTTTCTTGTGTACGGAGCTCTTGCCGAAATTTTCGCAAGAGAAACCGGATTCCATAAGGGACTCGGCGGCTCAATGCACACATTCTTCCTGCCGTTCGGTATTTATCCCAATAACGCTATTGTCGGCGGTTCGGCTACCATTGCCGCCGGTGCCGCTCTCTACAAGAAGGTAAACGGTAAACCCGGTATCGTCGTTTCCAATATCGGTGATGGCGCTATGGGCAGAGGCCCGGTCTGGGAGGCCCTCAACTTTGCTTCCATGGACCAGTATACAAAGCTTTGGGATGAGGCCCATAAGGGCGGACTTCCCATAATATTCAATTTCTTCAACAACTCCTACGGCATGGGCGGTCAGACTTACGGTGAAACCATGGCTTATGAGATCCTTGCCAGAGTCGGTGCCGGTGTCAGCCCCACACAGCTCTATTCCGAGCGTGTTGACGGTTACAATCCCCTTGCAGTCATCGATGCGATGCGCCGCAAGATAGAGATTATCAAAGAGAACAAAGGTCCTGTCCTCCTGGATACCGTTACCTACCGTATCGCCGGACATTCTCCTTCCGACTCCAGCTCCTACAGAACTCAGGAAGAGATCAAGGCATGGGAGGCTCAGGATGTTCTCCTCAGCTACAGCGATAAACTCATTGAGGCCGGTGTTGCGAAGGCTGAAGAATTTGAGGCTATCCGCGAGGATGTCAGAACCCTTATTACAAAGATCTGCAAACTTGCCGTGGACGAAACCGTCTCTCCGCGAATGGATCTGTTCAAGAATCCCGATGAGATAGAAAAAATAATGTTCTCCAATCAGAAAATCGAAAAAATGGAGGACAGACCTGTTGATCTGCTTATGCCCGTGGAGGAAAGCCCCAGGGTTCAGGCTATAGCGAAAAAAGAACGTTTCGGTATAGATAAGGACGGCAAACTTGTTTCCAAAAATAAGGTGTTCCAGCTCCGTGACGGTCTGTTTGAGGCTATAATGCACCGTTTTGCGATCGACCCCACTATCATCACCTACGGTGAGGATGTCCGTGACTGGGGCGGTGCGTATGCGGTTTACAGAGGAATGACCGAAGTCCTTCCTTACCACAGACTTTTCAATGCTCCCATTTCCGAGTCGGCTATCGTCGGTTCCGCTGTCGGTTATGCAATGGCGGGAGGCAGAGCGATAGTTGAGCTCATGTACTGCGACTTTATCGGCTGTGCCGGTGACGAAATATTCAACCAGCTGTCCAAATGGCAGGCTATGAGTGCCGGACTGCTGAAGATGCCCATAGTTGTCCGTGTTTCCGTGGGATCCAAGTATGGTGCTCAGCACTCTCAGGACTGGACCGCTCTCTGTGCGCATATCCCCGGTCTGAAGTGCGTATTCCCGGTAACTCCCTATGACGCAAAGGGTCTTATGAATGCGGCTCTTGCCGGAACCGACCCCGTTATATTCTTTGAAAGCCAGAGAGTTTACGACGTCGGCGAACAGTTCCATGAAGGCGGTGTTCCCGAAGAATACTATGAGGTTGAACTGGGCGAACCCGACATCAAGAGAAAGGGTACTGATATCACTATCCTTACCGTCGGTTCGACCCTCTACACTGCGCTGAAAGCGGCAAAGGAACTCGAAGAAAAGTATAATATTTCCGCTGAAGTCATAGATGCCCGCAGCATAGTTCCGTTTAACTATGAAAAGGTTATCGAAAGCGTTCAGAAAACCGGAAAGATACTTCTTGCCTCCGACGCTGTTGACAGAGGTTCTGTTCTCAAGACCATGGCTTCCAATATTGCTGAACTTGCCTTTGACTATCTCGATGCTCCTCCAGTCGTTGTGGGATCCAGAAACTGGATCACTCCTGCGTATGAGCTGGAACAGCATTTCTTCCCCCAGCCCGATTGGATCATCGACGCAATTCATGAAAGAATCATGCCCATCCCCGGTTATGTTCCGAAGAGAAACTTTACCGACGGTGAGCGCATCAGACGTGAGAAACTCGGTCTGTAAAACGGATAACAGGGGACTGCACTGTGTAGTCCCCTGGATTTTTATGAACTTTTAGCGAAATATTGGAATGTTGCCTTGAAATGTCGCAATATATATGTTATAATACCGAAGTCGGCTGGGAGCCGGCAAAATTTTACAGGTTTTTCGTGTAAAAATCTTATGCGGTATACCCGCGCAATTACACACATACGGTGCTGTCCGCTCAGTCGCTTCTGCGTTGCGGGAAAAACGGCTGTATGGAGGAAAAACTGAAGGAGGAAACACAATGGCAGTAGTATCCATGAAACAGTTGCTGGAAGCAGGCGTCCATTTCGGACACCACACCAGAAGATGGAACCCCAAGATGGCGGAGTACATCTTCACCGAAAGAAACGGTATCTACATCATCGACCTGCAGAAGACCGTAAAGAAGCTTGATGAGGCTTATAACTTCGTTCGCGATGTCGCGGCTGAAGGCGGAGATATCCTTTTCGTCGGAACCAAGAAACAGGCTCAGGAATCCATCAAGGAAGAGGCTGAGCGTGTAGGTATGTACTACGTCAACGCAAGATGGCTCGGCGGTATGCTGACCAACTTCACCACCATAAAGACCAGAATCGAAAGACTTGCACAGCTCCGCAAAATGGAAGAGGACGGAACTTTTGATCTTCTGCCCAAAAAGGAAGTTGTCAAGCTGAATCTTGAAATAGAGCGTCTCGAAAAGTACCTCGGCGGTATCAAGAACATGAAGAAACTGCCCAAGGCTATCTTCATTGTTGACCCCCGTAAGGAACGTAACGCTGTTGCTGAGGCACGCAAACTCAATATCCCGATCGTTGCTATTGTCGATACCAACTGCGATCCTGATGAGATCGATTATGTTATCCCCGGAAACGATGATGCTATCCGTGCGGTCAAACTGATTGCCGGTGCTATGGCTAATGCTGTTCTCGAGGGCCGTCAGGGTGAACAGCTTGAAGACAGTGAAGCTGTTGCCGAGTCCGAAATAGTTGAATAATTGAAGGGAGATACTGAAAATGGCTAATATTACCGCTAAGGAAGTACAGGCGCTCAGAGAAAAGACCGGCGTCGGTATGATGAAATGCAAGGAAGCTCTCGTTGCCTGCGACGGAGATATGAACAAAGCTGTTGACTATCTCCGTGAAAAAGGTCTTGCTACCGCAGTCAAGAAGGCCTCCAGAATTGCTGCTGAGGGTGTCATCGCCCAGTATTGCAAAGACGGTGTTGCTGCTCTCGTTGAGGTAAATGCAGAGACCGACTTTGTTGCGAAGAACGAAAAGTTCCAGACTTTCGCTAATACTATCGCTGCTATCGTTGCTGAAAAGAATCCTGCTGATGTTGCGGCTCTTCTCGAGATGAATTATACCGGTACCGACAAGAACGTTGAAGATATGCGCAAAGAAATGGTCTTCGTTATCGGCGAGAATATGAATATCAGACGTTTTGCCCGTCTCGAGGGTAACGTTTATTCCTACAATCACGGCAACGGAAAGATCGGCGTTATCGCTAAATTTGAGCTCCCTGAGGGTAAGGCTGACGAATTCACCTCTACCGCGAAGGGCGTCTGCATGCAGATCGCCGCTATGACTCCCAACTATATGTCCAAGGAAGAAGTTCCCGCTGACGTTATAGAGAAGGAAAAAGAGATCATGATGGCTCAGTTCAAGAATGATCCCAAGACTGCAAACAAGCCTGAAGCAATCCTTGAAAAAATGATTCTCGGTAAGATCGGTAAGTTCTATACCGAAAACTGCCTGCTTGAGCAGGAGTATTTCATTGATTCTTCCATGACTGTCGGTAAGTTCATTTCTTCCGCTTGCCCCGGTGCGAAACTCGTTTCCTACGTTCGTTTCGAAAAGGGTGAGGGACTTCAGAAGAAGGAAGATAACTTCGCTGAAGAAGTTGCAAATATGGCAAAATAAGTGGTTTTATTCCGCGGAAAAGGAGAGCTCATGCTCTCCTTTTTATGTTTATCGTGTCATATCACAGCCTGTTTGTGCCTATAGCAATTTAAAAAAAGCCCTCCGGAGAATAGACGGGTGTCCGTAAAACAGTTAATCCTCCGTATGGCTTAGACCATGCGGAG
>CAJLLT010000011.1 GCA_905207625.1 uncultured Eubacteriales bacterium
TAGGGCTATGCCCGAAACTGAAATACCCCCCGTTTTACGGGGGGATATTTATTTTGCGCAGAAAAACGGATGACATCGGTTGTCATCCGTTTTCTGTATTTTCGTATTTGTTTGAAACGATCACCGGGATTCCGGTAATTACAGCAGTTTTTTCAGATTTGCAAGGCTTACTGCAACACTTTCAAAGGGGTCAGTGTATGTCTGCATGTTGTCCTGTTCGACTATGCCCCATGCCACTCCCATTTCCTTTGCGGTATCGACTACCTTTTTGATATCCACTTCGCCTGTGCCTATCTCCACCGGGGTATGGTCACCCACCACATCTTTGAGATGTACCAGATGCAGACGGTTTCCGAGCCTGTGCATATACTCTCTGTTTTCTATACCAGCAACGGAGGACCAGCCCGTATCGAGCTCAAAGCCCAGCGGCGCACCGTATTCCAGAAGTATCTCATGAACCGATTTTCCGTTATAAACGGTGGTAAATTCATGCTTATGATTATGGAAGGAAAGCTTTAGTCCCCGCTGTTCGCATTTTTCAGCCAGCTTGCCGAGGGTTTGCGCCGTTTCTACCGTTTTCTCAAAAGAGTCGTGGAACTCCGGCGGAATTCCGGGTACTGAGGCATATTCAAGTCCTATATCGAGGCAGTACTGAACGGTGTTGTCAAAATCATCCGTAAGATCGTCGAACCAGACGTGGGACCCTGCCGCCTTCAATCCGTTATCATCCAGGGCTTTTTTGAGCTGTTTTGCCGGAAGATCATAATATCCCGCAAATTCCACGCCCTCATATCCTATTCCGGCTATCTTTTCCAGAGCCTTTTCCAGCCCGCCAACCGCGTTGACCGCATCTCTTACGGTGTATACCTGAAGTGCTGTTTTCATTATTGTTTCCTTTCCCGTCAGTCGGACGGATACATATTGTAACGTTTCATTGCGTTGACCACTTTTTCGTATCTCTGCGCCGCTTTCTCTTCGTTTGCGGAGTATACGCTCGGCGCCTGCAGAAGTCCTGCCAGATATACCGACTGTTCAAGCGTCAGTTTGTCCGGAGTGGTCCCGAAAAACTCCCTGGCCGCGGCTCCTATACCGTATGAGCCCTTACCGAAAAAGGATATATTCAGATACAGTTCGAGTATCTTTTCTTTACCGAGAACCCGTTCAAGATCCCTTGCCGCAAATATTTCCGCAGCTTTTCGGGTAAAACGCTTTTCCTGGGTAAACCATACGTTTTTTGCCGTCTGCTGAGTTATTGTGCTGCCTCCGGTAAGGTTTCCCGTTATTATTGAATCCACTGCGGCACGGCACATGGACCGGATATCATACCCCGGGTGGGAGTAAAACCGATGATCCTCTATGGCTATGACCGCCGCCTGCAGATCCGGGCTTATCCGGTCAAGGGTCACATAGCCTTCCTGTGAACTTGCCGTCAGGTAGACCTGCTCTGCAGGCAGAGCTGAAACGGCGCGTTTATACATTCCGTAACCTATCCCGAAAATCGTTGCCGCTGATATTATTATGATTCCGGCAATAACGGCAAAAATAACAAGTATTGTCCGGCCTGTCCTCTTCTTTTTCCTTGCTTCAGCCATCAGATCCGTCCTTTTTATAAGCTGACATTATCTTTTCCGCCACCGCCATATCTTCGGGGGTGGTTATTTTTATGTTTCCGTAGCTGCATTCCACGAAGCCGACTTTAAGTCCTGCCGCCTCGAAAATACTGGCATCGTCGGTAAAACCGGAAAGCTCTTTTCTGAACATTTCTGCCGCATTCCGGTAGAGCGCCGCATCAAAGGTTTGCGGTGTCGCCGCAGCCACAAGATCCGCTCTCTTCGGGGTCTTTACCACATATCCGTTGCCGTCAAGTTTCTTTATTGTATCCTTGACCCTTGTTCCGCAGAATGCTCCTCCCAGATCAAACGCCGCTCTGTTTACCCTGTCTATCTCCTCCGGTTTCACAAAGGGTCTTGCTCCGTCGTGGATACAGTAGAATTCCGTCCCCGCGGGGGCGTGTGCCACTCCGCATAGCACAGATTCCTGCCGGCATCCGCCGCCTCCGGTGACCGCCGCAAGTTTCGTTATTCCGTATTCACGGGCCATTGTTTCTATCTCTTCCCTGATCTCCGGACGGGTGACTGCAACTATGCTGTTCACCGTTTCCGCCTTCTGGAAAGCAAGCATTGTTCTTGCGATGCAGGGGATCCCCTCCAGGGGCAACATCATCTTGTCGCACCCCATGCGCTCGCCGTTTCCCGCCGCAACTATAACGGCGCAGACTCTGTATTCTTTCATTCCGATTCCCGATTCTTTCGTATTCGGATATATTGTATCAAAAAACGGCGGAAAAGTCAAGTGAAAACCCTTACCGGACTTGACAATTTCTCCGATTTGGTATATAATTTTCATATAAAACCACGGAGGTGCGGTGTGAAGCTTTTATTTATAGCGGATGTTGTGGGAAAAACCGGACTTGATGCGGTGTGCCGGATGCTTCCCGGACTGATCGGGAAATATTCTCCGGACCTGACGGTGATAAACGGGGAAAATGTTGCCCGGGGCAACGGAATACTGCCCGACGAGGCAGAAAGACTTCGTTACGCCGGTGCCGATGTCGTCACTCTGGGAAACCATGCTTTCAGGCAGACAAAGGTCTATGATTTTCTCGATGACTGCCCCTGGCTGATCCGTCCCGCGAACTATCCCTCCGCCGCCCACGGCAAAGGCGTTGCTTCCGTGGACACTCCGAAGGGAAAAGCCTGTGTCATTTCCCTTGCGGGACAGATAGGGCTTGAACCTGTCGACAATCCGTTTTACTGCGCCGACCGGATATTGAAATCCCTTGATCCGGCGCCGGATTTCATATTTGTGGATTTCCATGCCGAAGCCACCAGCGAAAAACGCGCTCTCGGGTATTACCTTGACGGCAGGGTTGATGCCGTTTTCGGTACCCATACCCATGTGCAGACTGCGGATGAGCAGATTCTTCCTAAAGGTACCGGATATATAACCGACGCCGGGATGACCGGTGCCGCGGATTCAGTCCTGGGTGTCCGGACAGACAGAAGCATTAATCTGTTTCTTACCCGGGAGTATTCCCCCTTTGAACAGGCGGAGGGCAGAGCTATGCTCAACGGTGTGTTTTTTGATTCCGACGACAGTGTGATTACAAGAATAAACTTAAAAGATTGAGGTTTCGTATGCTTATTTCTCCGTCTCTTTTGTCCTGTGACTTTGCCGATCTCAAAAATGAGGTAAAGACCGTTTCCGCCGCCGATATGCTCCATGTTGATGTTATGGACGGTCACTTTGTACCGAATATCAGTATAGGTATTCCCGTGGTGCAGGCTCTCCGGCGCTGTACCGATATGACCCTTGACGTACATCTCATGATCTCCGATCCCGACAAGTATGCGGAGGCCTTCGCAAAGGCCGGTTCGGATATAATAACATTTCACTATGAAGCGGTTTCCGATGCCGCGGCTCTTGTGAAAAAACTCAGACAGCTGGGGGTAAGACCTTCCGTTTCCGTAAAACCCGCGACCCCTGCGGAGGTTCTTTTTCCTCTTCTCGACGACCTTTATATGGTTCTTGTCATGACCGTTGAACCAGGTTTCGGCGGACAGGCGATGATCCCCGAGTGCCTGAAAAAAGTTACGGAACTCAAAAAAGAAATTGCCCGCCGCGGACTTTCCGTTCTTGTGGAGGCTGACGGCGGTATAAACGAAAAGACCGTGGATGCGGCAGTGGCGGCAGGTACAGACGTTTTTGTGATGGGATCTGCGGTTTTTGCCAAGGAAGACAGAAACGGCTTTATCAGCGGACTGAAGAATAAATATAACTGACAAGGAGCGCCCTGATGGGACTTTTTTCGGTAAACCACGAGCGGATCGTGAGGGAAAACACTGAGGATCTGAGAAATATTCCCATAAACCCGGGGCGTACGGTGGTGGTGAATATGAACACCGTGAACGGGTATCTCAGATTCGGTAACATGGCTTCCCCCGCCCTCGGGAAGGCTGTGGAGCAGATGCTCCGGGTCAATGAGTATTTTATGCGTTCCCGGAAAATATTCGCCATAGACGCCCATAGCAAGGAAAGCCCTGAGCTGAAGAATTTTCCGGATCACTGCACGTCGGAGGAGGAAAGGGAGGTCGCGGACGAGCTTGCCCATTTTGTGCCCCAGGGTGATATCATGTACAAGAACTCGGCTAATCTTTTTGTTGCCTTTGATTACGTCCGCTGGCTTGCGGAAAATAAACGTACGGCCGATAATTTTGTTATTGTCGGGGGAATGACGGACATTGATGTGTTGCAGTTTGCCCTGTCCCAGAAGGCGTATTTCAACGAAAACAACCGCAGGGGAAAGGTCATAGTCATAGAGAACGCCGTCCGGACCTTTTCTTCCGATGCCCATGATGGGGCTTCGGCGCAGACCTTTGCCCTCTACAATATGATGATAAACGGCATATCTCTGGCTAAGATCTGACCCGGATATTAAACCGAATACGGAGGAAAGCATATGAACCTGCTGTTGCAACTGGCATTTCTGTTTTTTATAGGCTCGGTTATCGGTTGGGTGATAGAAGTGTTCTTCAGACGTTTCTTTTCTTCTGCCAATCCCGAGAGAAAGTGGATAAATCCGGGATTCTGTACCGGACCGTATCTGCCGTTGTACGGCACTGGACTTTGTGTGCTGTACCTTGTGGCATCCCTTGAAAAGTACAGTATTTTCGGAAATCAGGTAGCGGATAAGATACTTCTGTTTGTTATCATGACAGTACTGATGACCGTCATAGAGTATATTGCCGGTATCTGGGCGCTGAAAGTAGACCATATCCGGCTGTGGGATTATTCGAATCAGTGGGGAAACATTCAGGGGCTTATCTGCCCGAAGTTTTCTCTCTGCTGGGGGCTGCTGGGGGCGGTCTATTACTTCCTTGTGCATCCCCATATCAAGCAGGCTCTGGAATGGCTGGGCAGGAATCTTGCTTTTTCCTTCTTTATCGGAGTTTTCTTCGGGATCTTCATTATCGACTTTGCCCATTCCAAGCAGATCGTTTCCAAACTCAGAAAATTCGCAAGGGACAACGATCTTGTTATCCGTTATGAGCACCTCAAGTCCAATATCCGGGCATATTGTACTCAGACCGCCGGGAAGTATCATTTCTTCCGTCCCTTCACCTCAGACCGTCCGATTACGGAGCATCTGAAAGGTCTCCGGGATGCGTTTGAAAAGGTCAAGGCAAAGAAAAAACAGTAAACAACCAACGGAAAATCCCCGCTCCGGGATATCGAACCGGAGCGGGGGTGTTGTTTTATCCGTTTTATAATCCGAGCATTGAAGTCGCAATGAAGAAATACATCAGCAAAGCAAGGGCGTCAACGATTGTTGTAATGAACGGGCTTGCCATTACCGCCGGGTCGAAGCCCACCGCCTTTGCCGCTATGGGTAAAGTACACCCGATGAGTTTCGCTATTACCACCACAAACAAAAGGGTAAGACATACCGCAATTGCCACGGGAACGGTGGTACGGTCGATTATCAGGAGTTTAAGAAATCCGACCGCCGCCAGAGCGATTCCGCAGAGAAGGGAAACCCGGAGTTCTTTCCAGATTATCCTGAAAATATCCTTCATCCCTATGTCGCCCAGTGACAGACTTCGGATTATTGTAACGGACGACTGTCCGCCCGCATTTCCTCCGGTATCCATAAGCATCGGAATAAACGCGGTAAGAACCGGCATTGCCGCCAGTGCGGATTCAAAGGACGTAATTATTTTCCCCGTGAAAGTGGCCGAGACCATCAGCAGCAACAGCCAGGGTATACGTTTGCGCCAGGTCTCGAATACGCCTGTCTTCAGATACGGTTTATCTGACGGCAGAATGGCCGCCATCTTTTCAATGTCCTCCGTGGTCTCTTCCTGAAGTACGTCGATAGCGTCGTCAAAGGTGACGATACCCACCAGACGGTTTTCCGAATCCACCACCGGAAGAGCCATAAGGTCATACTTGTTGAACATCTGTGCCACGGTTTCCTTATCCTCAAGGGTCTGTACGGATATAACGTTTGTTTCCATTATATCCCCCACGGTCATTGAAGGGTCGGAAAGAAGCAGCGTTTTTACGGAAACGATTCCGAGAAGATGACGGTAAGAGTCCACTACATAGCAGGTGTAGATGGTTTCTTTGTCCACCCCTGTCCGTCTTATCTTGTCGAAAGCCTGGGTCACGGTCATGGCACGGTTAAGGTCAACAAACTCCACCGTCATTACGCTTCCCGCGCTGTCGTCGGGGTATTTGAGCAGCTCGTTTATTGTCTTCCGGGTCTGAACGTCGGTATTTGCAAGTATGCGGCGTACCACATTGGCGGGCATTTCGTCAACGATATCCGCCGCATCGTCGGCATAAAGCTCGTCCATCACGTCGTGAATCTCACGGTCGGAGAAACTCTTTATGAGAAGCTCCTGCTCGTCGCTCTGCATTTCCACGAAGGTTTCCGCCGCAAGCTCCTTCGGAAGCAGGCGGAAAATGACGGGAAGGGTCTCCTCGGGGACCTGTGCCAGATATGCCGCAATATCCGCAGGGTTCATATCCTCAAGGAGTTTTTTGAGTTCGGGAAAGTTTTTTGTTTCCAGAAACTCGGCAACATTTTCGGTCATGGGCTTGTCCTCCTAATTTTCAGATTTAGAAGGAAGGTAATGACACTGTCACCGGTCGGAACGGTATATCACAGGTTGAAACAACGGACACCGTCCGTTGCGCAGAATCTGCCGACACGCCGCCGTCGCGGTCCGGTGCCGTTACTACTTCCGGTGTCCATCAATTTCACCTCACGTTTGTCAATAAAATTTACCCTTTGACAGGGTATTTTGATTATACCGCAACACAAAACCCTTTGTCAAGTATATTCACAAAAAAATCACGCCTTGAACAAAACTTTTTCTATCTGACCGATATACATTCTGTGCCGGTCGTCTGCCGGATAAAACCTTTCTCTCATCCGGGCCTCCGTCAGTCCCTCAGGATCAAGATCCCCGGCGAATATCTTCCGGCAGACCACAGCTTTTTCCGCCTGGAGAAAGTATGTGTATCCGTCCTCAGTGACAGGAATAAGCCCTGTCTGTTCCGCTTTGTCGCAGTCCTTTCCCGAGTGCGTTCCGCAGAAGGTGAACACCGGTCTGTACAGAGGGTCAAAATAGCATAAAGTGAACAGACTGTTTTCCTCCATGAACGAACAGGTATACCTTTGCGGGCGGACGAATACGCAGACGCAGTCACTGTTCCAGATCTTCATGATCCCGCCCCAGGAAGCGGTCATCGTGTTGAACCTTTCTCCCCCGGAGGTAAGGAGAAACATATTGTCATCTGAAGGGATTATTCCGGGGGCGAATGCGGGGGAATAGAGTTTGCTGATAAACATTTTCTCACCTTTCTCTGATTGTTTTTATTACGGTTTTTGCCGTCAGCGCAAGAATCGGAGCGAATACTGTTCCGTAGAACCCGAAGAAACGGGTGCCGGTATACATGCAGGCCAGTGTTATGATGGGGTGAAGCCCTACGGAGGATCCGGTAAGCTTCGGTTCGGTTATCTGCCTTACGGTCTCGGTTACGGTGGTGAGAACGATAAGTCCTGCGGCGAACGGTATATCTCCGGTCATAAGGCTTATTGCAGCCCAGGGAAGGAGCACCATCGCACTTCCGAATACCGGAAGAAGATCAAACAGGGCTACCGCCGCACCTGTGGAAACAGGGTCGGGGATTTTCAGCAGAAAAAATCCGGCCGTCAGAAGAATTGTCATCAGACAGAAAATAATCCCGCCTGTTTTCAGCAGTTTCCTCAATCCCGAGGTCACGGCTCTGAATACGGAGATTATTCTGTCTCCGGACTTTTCAGGCATAACGGATCCGATCGCATCCCCGATGCTTTTTCCGTCCGCCGCAAGGAGAACCGAGGATACCGCCGCAGTCATTACTGCCGCCACCGCCGCCGGAAGCCGGAACAGAAGGGCTGCCACTGCCGCAAGTGCACCTGTTGCCCATTCAGTCAGCTTACCGAGAACGATTGCCGTCACGGTTTCCGGATCGGGAAAGACCGACGGGAGGTTCCCGAGTATGCGGCGGATAATTCTTTCTGTCGCCAGGCGGAAATCAGAAGAGATCACCCTTCCCAGAAGCACCGTGACTTTATCGTAAAGAATATTTGCCGTAAAAGCCGCAGCCGCAGCCGCGCACAGCCATACTGCCACGGTCACGGATATCCGGAGCGCTTTGCCTGTCTGCCGGTGCAGGATTTTTTCCGTCAGTTTTCTTACTCCGGAAGCCACTCCCATACCCACCAGGAATGGCATTGCCGCAGGAAGCAGGTATTTCAGCGTCAGAAAACCCGCACCGATGCATATGCACGCAATTGCCGCGTCAAGGACGACGGAGAGCTTCTTTTCGGTCCGCAGGAGCAATTGCCATCACCTCCGAAAACCCGCTGTATGCAAATTCTATGAATTTTTTCGGGAAAAATTCCCGTTTCTATTGACTATTTGTCCGGAATGGACTATAATGTCGGTATAAAGAATATTGTCAAGGAGATTTTACCATGCCTGTAGTAAATTACGAACAGTATTGCAAAATGATGCAGACCGCATACAAGGAGCATTACGCATACCCCGCAATAAACGTTTTTGACATTGAATCCATCAATGGCGTTCTTGCCGGTCTTGCGGAAGCCAAATCCGACGGTATTATCCAGATTTCCACCGGCGGCGGAGCTCACGCGTCCGGCGCAACCGTCAAAGATTCCGTGCTCGGTGCCATTGCACTGGCAAATTATGTTCACCTTGTTGCCGACAGATACAACATCAATGTTGCCCTTCATACCGACCACTGCCAGGCGGATAAGGTCGACACTTTCCTTATGCCTCTGGTTGAAGAGACCGAGCGCCGTCGTGCCGCTGGCCTGCCCAACCTTTTCAACAGCCATATGTTTGACGGTTCCGCACTTCCTCACACCGAAAATATAAAGATTGCCGCAAAGATCCTCGAGCGTTGCGCGAAGAGCGATATCGTTCTTGAGGTCGAAGCCGGTGTCGTAGGCGGCGAAGAAGACGGTGTCAATACCGAAAATGTCCACAGAGACAAGCTTTACACCACCCCCGAAGATATGCTTATGGTTGAGGAAGCTCTCAAGAAAGTCGGCGGTACATATACCCTTGCCGCAACCTTTGGCAACGTTCACGGCGTCTACAAACCCGGTAATGTCAAGCTCAATCCGAAGATCCTCAAAGCCGGTCAGGACGCTCTCCAGGCCAAATACGGTCCCGATGCCCACTACCTGCTGGTATTCCACGGCGGCTCCGGTTCTCCGAAGGAGGATATCGAGGAAACGCTACAGTACGGTGTCATCAAGATGAACGTCGATACCGACACCCAGTATGCGTTCACCCGTCCCGTTGCCGCTCATATGTTCACCAATTATGACGGTGTTCTCAAGGTTGACGGCGAAGTCGGCGTGAAGAAGGTTTATGATCCCCGTTCTTACCTCAAGAAGGGCGAAGCGGGCGTTACCGCAAGAGTTGTGGAGGCGTGCAACGATCTGCACTCTGCCGGAAAGACTCTCTGCAAATAAGTTGTTTTTTACGGACGGTACCGCTTACGGGCGGTGCCGTCTTTTTTAAGGGGATACCATGACTGAACGTATTTATTATTCCTCGGTTTTTACCGATGTTTTCCGCTCCGAGGTTACCGGATGCTTCAGGACTGACCGGGGTTATGAAGTTACCCTTGCCGCGACTGCTTTTTATCCGGAAGGGGGCGGTCAGCCGGCTGACAGGGGAACTGTCAACGGGATTGAGGTGCTTGACGTACAGGAAAGGAACGGGGAAGTCGTACACCTTCTTTCCAGGGCGATCGCTCCCGGGACGGAGGCGGAGGGCCGTATCGATATGCCCCGCCGTATGCGTCTTATGCGTAATCATTCTGGGGAACATATCCTTTCCGGGATAATCTGCTCCCGGTTTGGCTGTTCCAATGTGGGATTCCACATGGGAACGGATTTTATGACCCTGGATTTCAGTGCGGTTCTGACCGGGGAGGATATTGACAGGGCGGAGGAGGCTGCAAACGACGCTGTTCTTTCAAATATCCCCTCGGAAATATTTTATACGGACGGCTCGGAAGATATCGAATACCGCAGTAAAAAGGCTATAGAGGGAAATGTCCGTATCGTTCGTTTCGGTTCCTGCGATACCTGTGCCTGCTGCGGACTTCATGTACCCTCTTCGGGGTATATAGGAGTTATAAAAGTTCTGTCCTGGCAGCATTCCCGGGGAGGTACAAGACTTTTTGTGGTTTGCGGCAAGGACGCATATCTTGATTATAGGGCAAAAAACGATCAGGTTTACCGTTGCGGAGATCTGCTTTCCGCAAAGCCTCTTCAAATAGGGGAAAGCGTCGAAAAGCTGATTGCGGACAAGGCTGAGCTGAAACATGCCCTGGAAGAAGAAAAGATGAAAAGCTTCGAACTCATCCTGGATTTTGCCGCAAAGGGCAAAAATACCCCCGCTGTATTTGTACAGACGGAGGACGGGGATCTTGTGGGCAGATTCGCCGTGTCTGCCGCTCAGGGAAGAGCCAAGGCTGCCGTTATCGGAGGCGGGGATGGGAAATACCGGTATGCCCTTGTTTCCGCGGGATCGGATATACGGGGTGACGCAAAGGTTCTGAATGATACTTTCTCCGGCAGGGGCGGGGGAAAGGCTGAAATGTGCCGCGGGAGTCTCAGCGGCACTGAAGAAACGATCAGGGAAAAGCTTACGGAACTGGGCTACGAGGTGTGTTTATGAAAGCTCTTATAACCGGCGCAAGCTCCGGGATAGGTTCAGAGATCGCAAAATGCCTGGCGGACATGGGCTGTGATCTTATTCTTGTGGCAAGGCGGAGAGATGCTTTGGAAACTCTGGCCCGGAGTCTGGGAAAAAAAGTTTCGGTCAGGATCATTTCAACGGATCTTTCGGTTCGGGAGAACTGTTTTGAACTGTACGGAAAAACCTCCTGCGAAAACGTGGATATACTTGTGAACAATGCCGGTTTCGGGGTCTTCGGGAATTTTGCGGAGACCGATCTCGACCGGGAACTGAGTCTCATTGATACAAACGTTACGGCGGTGCATATCCTGACGAAACTTTTTCTGAAGGACTTTGTTGCCGCCGATAAGGGCCGGATCCTGAATGTGGCTTCCTCTGCCGCATTTACCGTAGGTCCTCTGATGAGCGCGTACTATGCTTCAAAATCCTATGTCTTCCGCCTTTCTCAGGGAATTTCGGAGGAACTTCGCCGGGCGGGCAGCCGGGTGAGTATGAGTGTGCTTTGCCCCGGTCCCGTTGATACGGAATTCAATGACGTTGCAGGCGTCAGATTCGGGGTTCCGGCAATGAAAAGCCCGGATGTGGCAAGAATTGCCGTTGACGGACTTCTGAATGGAAAGAAGGTCATAGTTCCCGGCGCAGCGATAAAATTCGGACGTATTGCGGGAAAACTTCTCCCCGACGGGATCCTTGCCCGGGTTGGATACAACATACAGAAAAAGAAGGAACGCTGAAATTTCCGGGCTGCGGTCCGGACACGGTGAAATTGTTCCCGGTACCGGTTTCGGTGAATACGGGCGTTTCAACATGAATACACTGATACTGAGGCGGAGACTGTTTTCTTACAGTCTCCGCCCGTCTGTGCCGTCGGCACAGACAGGCAACCCCCAGTATGTCGGGGTTTGCCGCAGTGCTCCGCGGAATACGGAGAAAAATTCTTTGTTGTATCTGCCTGAAAATTTCCGGTCTCTGCAAAATGAAAGGGATGCGAATTCCGCATCCCTTTCGTGCATTTCGATTTGATTTTATATTCCGGAGATCCGGATCGGCTTAATAAGCGATGCCCTGGGCTTTCATTGCTTCCGCAACCTTCAGGAATCCGGCGATATTCGCGCCTGCAACCAGGTTTCCTTCGCAACCGTATTCCTTTGCCGCTTCTGCAGCGTTCTTGTAGATGTTGACCATGATGGAATGAAGCTTTTCGTCAACCTCTTCGGAAGTCCAGGACAGACGGATGGAGTTCTGGCTCATCTCAAGACCGGAGGTTGCGACACCGCCGGCATTTGCCGCCTTTGCGGGCCCGAAGAGAACGTTGTGGGACTGGAAGTATTCTATGGCTTCGGGGGTAGAGGGCATATTCGCACCTTCCGCTACAGCCATAACGCCGTTGGCCACAAGAGCTTTTGCGTCATCGAGGTTGACCTCGTTCTGGGTAGCGCAGGGAAGAGCTATGTCACATTTGATGGTCCATACTCCGTGTCCCTCTTTGTATACGGAACCCGGAACTCTCTTGGCATATTCGGAAATTCTTCCTCTTTCGACTTCCTTGATCTGCTTTACAACCGCAAGGTTTATGCCGTTTGCGTCATAAACATAGCCGTTGGAGTCGGACAAGGAAACGACCTTTGCTCCGAGAGCGGTGGCTTTTTCGGCGGCATATATAGCGACGTTTCCGGAGCCGGAAATGCAGACCGTTT
The DNA here is from genome assembly GCA_905207625.1 of uncultured Eubacteriales bacterium. Classification (GTDB taxonomy): domain Bacteria; phylum Bacillota; class Clostridia; order Oscillospirales; family UBA644; genus HGM12619. The sequence continues at coordinate 12,554 of CAJLLT010000011.1, forward strand.
TGCCGTTGAAGGAAGAGCCGTTGTGCTCAAGCATTTCTTTGGTGAAGTAGCACAGGCCGTAACCGGTGGCTTCGGGTCTTATGAGGGATCCGCCGTAGCTCAGACCTTTTCCGGTCAGAACGCCGGTGAATTCATTACGCAGACGCTTGTACTGACCGAACAGGAATCCGATCTCTCTTGCACCCACGCCTATGTCGCCCGCGGGAACGTCGGTATCCGCACCGATATGCTTTGCGAGTTCAGTCATGAAGCTCTGGCAGAAACGCATGATCTCACCGTCGGACTTGCCTTTGGGATCAAAGTCGGAACCGCCCTTGCCGCCGCCCATGGGAAGGCTTGTAAGGCTGTTCTTGAATATCTGCTCAAAACCGAGGAATTTGATAACGGAAAGATTGACGGAGGGGTGGAGTCTCAGACCGCCCTTGTAAGGACCGATGGCGGAGTTGAACTGAACTCTGTAACCTCTGTTTACCTGAACCTTGCCCTTGTCGTCAACCCAGGATACTCTGAAAATTATCATGCGTTCGGGCTCGACTATACGGTCGAATACGCCCGCTTCGATAAGGTCGGGACGTTTGTCCGCAACGGGTTCGATAGTCTCGAGAACCTCTCTGACCGCCTGGAGAAATTCCGGCTGGTCGGGATCTCTCTTGCAGACCTTCTCGTAAACGCCTGCAAGGTAGCTGTTTTTGAATGCCATTTGTACTTTCCTCCCAGAAATATAAGATTTTATAATGTTTCTACATTTTCCGATTATACTCCAACCCACCGAAAAAATCAATAAGGGTTGCAAAAAAAACTATTTTTTTTAATATTCGCGCCAAATTTCCGCAGGTCCGGGCATTAACGGATTTGTTGCTTTTTGCGTAAAAAAAGGTATTGATTTTTTCGTAAATATATAGTATAATGTACTTAAATTGATATTATGACGAAAGGGAGAAGGTCTGCTTTCGTGCGGACCGGAACATAAAATGCAGGAAGATAAGAAAAAAGCCCTTGAAGCCGCGATTTCGCAGATCGAACGCAGTTGCGGGAAAGGCTCCGTTATGCTGTTGGGGCAGAATACCGCTATGAACGTGGATCATATTCCCACGGGTTCGTTTTCCCTGGATATGGCTCTCGGTGTCGGAGGCGTTCCGAAGGGCAGAATAATTGAGATATACGGCCCGGAGAGTTCCGGTAAGACCACCGTGGCGCTTCATATGGTTGCGGAGACCCAGAAACTCGGTGGAACCGCAGCTTTTATCGACGCGGAACACGCCCTTGACCCTGTGTATGCTTCAAACCTCGGAGTAGATATAGATTCTCTGCTTGTATCCCAGCCGGACAGCGGCGAACAGGCTCTGGAAATAACAGAGACTCTCGTACGCAGCGGTGCTGTGGACATTATTGTTGTGGACTCTGTTGCCGCACTCGTTCCCCGTCAGGAGATTGAGGGAGAAATGGGAGACAGCCATGTGGGTCTTCAGGCGAGACTTATGAGCCAGGCAATGAGAAAACTCAACGGTACCATTTCAAAAACCGGATGCGTCGCGGTATTCATTAACCAGCTCCGGCAGAAGGTAGGCGTAATGTACGGAAATCCTGAGACCACGACCGGAGGTATTGCCCTTAAATTCTATGCTTCCGTGCGTCTTGACGTCCGTAAGATAGAGACCCTGAAGGTGGGCAGCGAACCTGTGGGCTCCCGTACCAGAGTGAAGGTGGTCAAGAATAAGGTCGCTCCTCCCTTCAAAGAAGCGGAATTTGATATTCTGTACGGAAAAGGGATTTCCAAAGAAGGCGAAATACTTGATGTTGCCGTCAAACTCGGTGTCATTGTCAAGAGCGGCGCATGGTTTGCCTATAACGGGGACAGACTCGGACAGGGCAGAGATAATGTCCGTGAATACATCAGATCCAATCCCGGACTTATGGCTGAACTGGAGGAGAAGGTCAAGGCTGCGATAGCCGCCGGTTCCCCGGCTGCCACAGCCGCGGCAAAGACTCCCGCAAAAGCTCCTGCGGCGAAACCCGTGTCCGTAGACGTGGGCGCTGACGATTTTGATGAATAATGACGCTTATGACAAGCTTCTGGATATTCTGTCCTACAAGGACTATTCGTCCGTGGAGGTTTTTTCAAAGCTTGTCAGAAAGGGATTTTCCGAACAGGACAGCGCCGCTGCGGTAGCCCGCGCGGTAAAAAACGGGCTGATAGACGATGCCCGTTATGCCGAGAGTGTTGCGGAGCGCAAAATGTCCGCAATGGGAAGACGGGGCGTTGAAAACGAACTTCTCCAGCGCGGAATAGACAGAACTATGTGCCGGCAGATACTGGATGAGCTTTATTCGGATTTCGACCCATGCGATGACATTGTCTCGCAGATGGAAAAAAAACTCCGGGGACAGGACCTGCGGGACCCGAAAGTCCGTAACCGTGTTTTCGGTTCTTTTGCCCGGAAAGGCTATGATTTTGAGGATATAAGCAGAGCGTTTGAACTCTGCGGAAAAAACAGAGAAAACGAAGATGAATGACCCTATGAAGATCGGAATGATATGTCTCGGCTGTGAGAAAAACAGGATAGACGGCGAGGTAATGCTTGCCAGACTCGCTGACGCGGGCTTTGAGCTGTGTGCTGAGGAGGAAAACTGTGACGGAATAATCGTGCATACCTGCACCTTTATAGACAAAGCCAATGAGGAAAGCATAGAGAATATACTCCGTGCGGCTGAGCTGAAGAAAAAAGGGAAGCTGAAAAAGCTTGTCGTTACCGGATGTATGGCTGAAAGATACAGGGATGAGATCTTTGGATCCATACCCGAGGTGGACGCCGTGCTGGGATCAAAAAGCTTTGATGCCATCTGTGAGGCTTTGTCCGCCGACGGGCAGTTCCGCCGGTATGACGGCTTGGAAAAACAGACTCCCGAGGGCGGCAGGATACTGACAAGCCCCGAATATTCCGTTTATCTGAAGCTTGCCGACGGCTGCTCCAACCACTGCTCATACTGCGTTATTCCCTCCGTCCGGGGCGAATTTCAGCCCAGAGACAGGGAAAACGTTCTGAAAGAGGCGAGAAGCCTTGCCGCAAACGGTGCAAAAGAAATAAATCTTATTGCCCAGGACACCACCGCATATCCCGGTCTTTGCGGATTGATAGATGATATTTCCGCTATAGACGGCGTAAAATGGATAAGAATACTCTACTGCCGTCCCGAGGAAATAACGGATCAGCTCCTTCATAAAATGGCGGAAAATCCGAAAGTATGCAATTATATTGACGTGCCTTTGCAGCATGCCAGCGGCAGGATCCTCAAGCTCATGAACCGTTCCATGGACGACAAAAGCCTTGAGGCACTGATGAAAAAGATCCGGGACACTGTACCTGAGGTCTCCCTGAGAACCACGTTCATAGTGGGTTTCCCCAAGGAAAGCGAAGAGGACTTTGCCGTACTGTGCGATTTTATAAAGCGCGTGGGCTTCAACAATCTCGGGGTATTCACCTATTCCCGGGAGGCGGGTACTCCTGCCGGACGTATGCACGGGCAGATACCTCAGCAGCTCAAACAGGAGCGGGCGGACGTGGTGATGAACCTTCAGATGTCTTTACTTGAACGTATAAACCCCCGGTATGTAGGTAAAAGTTATGATGTACTGTGCGAAGGTTTTGACGAAGAAAAGGATATGTACGTGGGAAGAGCGTATTTCCAGGCTCCCGATATTGACGGGAGAACTTATTTTACGGCTGAGAACGGGGCAGTGCGCGGAGAATTCGTCAGAGTGAAAATAGACAGATTCGACGTGTATGACCTTTTCGGTCATGCTGAACAGGAGTAGAATTGCGATGGCGGAGAAAAAACCTTTTATAAAGAAAGTTCCGAATATTCTTTGCGGAATAAGGATAGCCCTGATCCCGGTCATACTCCTTTTTACCTTCGAAAATCCGGTCTCTGCCGCGCTTTTTTCGACTGTAAGGGGTAGATATATCGCCGGAGCGATAGTTTTTGCCGTGGCTATGCTTACGGATGCTTTCGACGGTAATATAGCCCGTAAATACGATGCGGTTTCCGACTTCGGGAAATTCATCGACCCCATAGCGGATAAACTTATCGTGCTGAGTATGCTGATAATGTTCGTGGACGAGGGGATAATGTCCACTCTGCCGGTCCTTATAGTCCTTGCCCGTGAGTTCTTCGTGACGGGGTTGCGTCTTGCCGCGGCGGGAAAGGGCGAAGTCGTTGCCGCAAATATGTGGGGAAAGATAAAGACCTGCCTGCAGAGTGTGACTATAGTTGCCGCTTTTGTCTGCGTTATAATTCAGTCGGGTACAGCGCCATCCCTTACTTCGGATATCGCTTCCGGAATAGTTATTCCCGAAATACTTCTCTGGATAACGGCGGCGTACACAGTGATTTCCTGTATTCCGTACTATATTTCAAACAGAAAATACCTTAAGGATTGAGAGAGATAACGATATGCGTCTTTATGACAGTATGACGAACTCCAGGCGTGAGCTGGAGGTAAAGGACAATACGGTCCGGATATATGCCTGTGGTCCCACCGTTTACAATTATTTTCATATCGGCAACGGCAGGGCTTTTTCGGTCTATGATACCCTTCGCCGGTATCTGGAGTATAAGGGATATAATGTCCTTTTTGCCCAGAACTTCACCGATGTTGACGACAAAATAATCAACCGAGCCAGAGAAGAGGGAATAAGTACTGTCGATGTTGCGGAAAAGTACATAAAGGAGTATTTCCGTGATGCGGACGGTCTCGGTATAGAAAGGGCGACTTTCCATCCCCGTGCCACGGAAAATATTCAGAACATAATTGATATGGTCCAGACCCTTGTGGATAAAGGTCACGCCTATGCCGTTAACGGTGACGTTTATTTCAGGGTCAGAAGCGATCCGGAATACGGGAAGCTTTTCAAACAGTCCATAGACGACCTTGAGGCAGGCGCCCGCATAAGTGTAAGCGAGCAGAAGGAGGATAAGCTGGACTTCGCCCTCTGGAAGGCGGCAAAACCCGGGGAACCTAGCTGGGCTTCCCCCTGGGGAGAAGGCAGACCGGGCTGGCATATTGAATGCAGCGCCATGGCAAAGCATTATCTTGGGGACACCATAGATATCCATTGCGGCGGAAACGATCTGAAATTCCCCCACCATGAGAATGAGATAGCCCAGTCCGAGTGCGCCAACGGCTGTGAGTTTGCGAGACTGTGGTTCCACGTGGGATTCGTAAACGTGAATAACGAAAAAATGAGCAAGTCCAAAAACAATTTCTTTACTGTACGCGATCTTGCGTCGGTATACGGTTACGAGCCTTTGCGTTATTTTACCATTTCCGCTCACTACCGTAACCCCATAAACTACGAACCCGAACTTATTGAGCAGGCAAAAGCTTCCCTTGACAGGCTCCGCATATGCAAAAAAAATCTTGAATTTCTGATTTCTTCCGCAAGTGACACCGTATCTGCGGACGAGAAAGAAGCGTCGGAACGTTTTAAAGGCTATGTTGCGGCTTTTGAAGCGGCTATGGATGATGACCTTAATACCGCCAATGCGCTTTCCGCTTTGTTTGACTTTGCCCGGGATATAAATACCGTGACCATGAACGGAAGTCACAGCAAAGCCTTCCTGCAGTCCGCAAAGGATACTTTCGTAAGACTTGCCAACGTTATGGGTCTGCTGCTTAAGGACGATGAGACCGATGATGAACTGGAAAAGCACGTGGAATCCCTCATAGCCGAGCGCAGGGAAGCCAAAAAGGCGAAAAATTACGCCAGGGCCGACGAGATAAGGGATCAGTTAAAGGCAGAAGGTATAGTTATAGAGGACACCGCCAACGGTACAAAATGGAGAAAAGCGTAACGGTAAAGATCAATATGACACCGGATGCGGCTTTGTCGCGTCCGGTTACGGTGTTGCCGGGAGTAGGTAAAAAGAGAGCGGAAGCCCTTGCCCGGCTCGGTGTTTTTACCGTGGGCGATCTACTGGATCTTTTTCCTCATACGTACACGGATATGGGAAATGTAACCCCCATATCCGTAACCGAAGACGGCGAAGTTTATACCGTAAAAGCGAAACTCATTTCGGATGTGACCTGCAAGAGAACCGGAAAAAAGGGGAAAATGACTCTTTTCCGGTTTCTTGTGAGTGACGGGACAGCCGAGATGAGTGTTTCTTTTTTTAATCGGACTTTTCTTGCGGAAAAACTGAAACAGGGTCAGACCTGGCTTTTCCGCGGAAAAATAAGCCATGTGGGATTTTTCCGGGAGATGCTCTCCCCCATAACGGAACCCGTGGACTGCAGACCTCTGCTTCCCGTTTATCCTCTGACGGAGGGGCTGACGCAGAATATGATGAGGTCAATGATGTCCCTTGCCGTTGACCGTTATTCTTCTTTCGTTTCCGGGGTCTTCGGCCGGGAGATTGCCTCTGAATTCCGTTTGCCCGATATTGACCGGGCGTACCGTTCAATACATTTTCCGGATACGGAACAGGAGTCCGTCCTTGCCCGTAAACGTCTCATAACCGAAGAACTCGTATGTCTCCGGGCGGGGATCGAACTCAGTCGCCGCAGAAATCTCAGAAAAGGTGCGGAAAAACTGGATTGCGGAAGGTATGAGGAGAAAATAATATCAACCCTCCCCTTTGCTCTTACCGGGGCGCAAAGGCGGGTAATAGACGAGTGCTGTGCGGATATGAACCGTGATGTGGCTATGGCACGGCTGGTGCAGGGGGATGTGGGCAGCGGAAAGACCGCTGTTGCGGCGGTGCTGATATGTGCTGCGGCGGCGTGCGGATGCCAGAGTGCTCTTATGGCGCCTACGGAAATACTGGCGAACCAGCACTACGCAAATCTCATGCCTCTCTTTGAGAAAAACGGTGTGACGGCGGCGCTTCTTACCGGTTCGACGAAGTCCCCGGAAAGGAAAAGAATCCTTGAAGGTCTCGCCCGGGGAGATATTGACGTCTGCATCGGAACCCATGCGCTCATACAGAAAAATGTGGATTTTTTACGGTTGGGACTTGCTGTTACGGATGAGCAGCACCGTTTCGGTGTGGAGCAGCGATCGGCGCTGTCCGGAAAGGGTAAGAACCCTCATGTGCTTGTTATGTCCGCGACTCCGATCCCCAGGTCAATGGCTCTGATACTGTACGGTGATCTGGATGTTTCCGTTATAGATGAACTCCCGGCGGGGCGAAAGAAAATATCGTCTTTTCTGGTGGATTCCTCCTATCACGACCGGATGTACCGGTATCTGCATGACGAGGTTGCGGCGGGCGGACAGGCGTATGTGGTTTGTCCCCTGGCGGCTCCCTCGGAGGAGAGTTCGGATATGCCCTCGGCGGAGGAGTATTCAGCGCAACTCCGGGAACGGTATTTCCCTGACGTTTCCGTTGGATACATTCACGGGAAAATGAGCGGAGCGGAAAAAGACAGGATAATGCGTGAATTTTCGGATAATAAAATATCCGTTCTTGTATGTACTACCGTTGTGGAGGTAGGGGTGGACGTGCCCAATGCCACGGTGATGATAGTGGAAAACGGAGAAAGGTTCGGCCTTTCTCAGCTTCATCAGCTCCGGGGCAGGGTTGGCAGGGGAAGCCGGAAGAGCTATTGTTTTGTCGTTTCCGATTCTGAAGGGGCAAAACAGCGGCTGAAGGATTTCTGTTCCACTTCCGACGGTTTCGAAATAAGCCGGATGGATCTTGAGAACCGCGGACCCGGCGACTTTTTCGGCTCACGGCAGCACGGTTTGCCCGATCTGAAGCTCGCGGGCCTGACGGATATGAATTCCCTTACTCTATCCGGGCAGATCGCGGCGAAGATCTTTGAAAAAAAAGACTGGCAGCTTCTCCCCGAAAACTCCCGCCTTGTTGCCAGAAGCCGGGAAATGTTTGCGGCATTGAACTGAATACGGAAGCTCTCCTTCACAGGAAGACGGTTTTCAGCATAAAATGTACTGGATACGCCAAGGGCGTTCCTATGAAAACTATCTCTCGAAAGGAGAGCTTTATAAATGGCACAGTTTACAAACCAGGCTCAGTTATCGTATAACGGCCTTTCCGTTCAGTCCAACGTGGCTGTAGGTGAGATCGTCGAGAGTCTTACGATGACCAAGACCGCAGTCCCCACCTCCTACGGTGACGGAGACAGGATAACGTATATAATCAGCGTTGTCAATTCCGGCGCAACGGATATTACGGGACTTACCCTGACGGATAACCTCGGCTCATATACCTTCAATACCCGGACCCTTGTTCCCCTCGATTATACCGCTGACACTGTCAGATACTATTCCAACGGTATTTTGCAGACAAGTCCCACAGTGGCTGCCACCAATCCTCTGACCATAACCGGACTTACTGTTCCCGCCGGAGGAAATATACTTCTCGTTTATGAGACTACCACCAATTCCTTCGCACCGCCCGCAGTGGAAAGCAGTATAACAAATACCGCAACACTGTCCGGGGGCGTTGTTTCTGCTCTGACAGCTACGGAAACCGTTTCTGCCACCAACGATCCCAGACTCAGCGTCGCTAAATCCATCAATCCTGTTCCTGTTTCCGAAAACGGAACTCTGACTTATACCTTCCTTATTCAGAATATAGGAAACACCGCCGCCGATGCGGCTGATGTCGCGGCTCTGACGGATACCTTTGATCCGAAACTGTCTGACCTGACCGTAACCTTCAACGGTACCGCATGGACTCAGGGAACCCAGTACAACTATGACCAGGCAACCGGAGTTTTCTCCACCGTTCCCGGCCAGATAACCGTTCCCGCCGCAACCTATACCCAGGACCCCACCACCGGTGCGTGGATAGCTACTCCCGGAACTTCAACTCTCGTGGTCTCCGGAAGAATCTGAGTTATTATTCAGGTATAAAATCAAAGCGGAGCCGTTTTATACGGCTCCGCTTTTCGGCATGATTCAGAAATTCTGCTGTTCTTTCTTGTTTTTGTTCGGTTTCCTGACAAATATAACTATCCAGAAGACTACCGCAGCCACGGCAAAAACCCCGTAGGCAACGAGGCCGTATTTGATGTTTTTCAGGTGTACCTTTGCCACCTGACCGTCCTCCATCAGTCTCAGGTAAACGGAATTTCCGCCCCGTTCCGCGGCGTCAAAAGCCATGTACGCCATGAGGGTGGAATCCTTGTCCGCAACCAGGTCTTCAGCCTTTGCCGTCTCGGCGGTTACGTTCGGTTTTATAAATGAGCCGTCTTTCCGCTGGTAGTTCAGGAGTAGTTTTTCAAGTCCGCTCCAGTCCCCGGTGTTCGGACTCAGTCCCGCATCGCACACCGCGGTCATGATCATTGCTGTGGTTGTGCATTCTCCGTTTCCGTATGAGCCGTCCTCTTTTTTTTCGGAGAGAATATACCCGAGTGCTTTGTCGACAGCGCTGTTCACCTTCGCATCCTGACGAAAATAGCAGAGAACCGTTACGGCCCGGGCTGTAAGGACGAGATCGGAGTCGAAAGCCCCGTCTTCCTGCTGACGGGAAAGAATGTATTTGACCGCTTTTTCACTGGAAAAATCCTGCTTTGCGGCGGTGAGTGCTATAACGGAATAAAGGGTGGAGATCAGGTCTCCGAAAGAGCCGTCATCCTGTTGCTTTGCGGCAAGGATAGCGGTTTCCTTTTCCTCCGCTTTTCTGACCGCGAGCTTGCAAAGGATTGTTTGTGCCGACGCAAGGGCAGACTCCTTCTGCGTTACTTCCGGAAAATCCGTCTGGGTCATTACACCTACTGCCGCGAGGAAAAACCTCTGCTCCGGTGTCTCTGCGGTATTGAAATTGCGGATTATATACGTGCGTACTGCGGAGGCTGTCTTTGATACGGTCGCCGCGGATGCGGGGAGGACTGCTGCGGTAACGATAACAAGGGTCATCAGCACGGCAAAAAATCTTTTAATCATTTTTCAGATCCTTTCGGAAATATCAGAAAAGTCCGACAACATTTGCGTTTTCGTCAATATCTATTGTTTCCGCCGAGGGCTTTTTCGGAAGTCCGGGCATCGTCAGAATATTTCCAAGATACCCGACGATAAAGCCTGCTCCGGCACAGAGCCTGAGGTCTTTGACAGTTACGCGGAATCCCGAGGGACAACCGAGGAGCGTCGGGTCGTCGGAAAGGGAATACTGGGTCTTTGCCAGACATACCGGCAGATCTGTCATTCCAAGGGCTTTTATTTCTTCCAGAGACGCTTTTGCCGCAGCGGAAAAATCCACTCCGTCCGCACCGTATATCTTCGTGGCTACGGCATTTATTTTGTTTTCGACAGAATCCTTTTCATCATATGTAAAGGTAAAACAAGAGGGTTCGTTACAGGCCTCAATGACCTTTTTCGCCAAAGCCTCCGTGCCTTTTCCTCCCTGAGCGTGGGCGTAGGAATACTCCATTGCCGCGCCCTCCTGTTCACAGGCATTGCGCACCGCCAGCTTTTCTTTTTCCGTATCGGTGGCAAAAACGTTCAGCGCTACAACAACCGGGACACCGAAACCTTTCATGTTCCGGATGTGCCGGCGAAGGTTGCACATGCCTCTTTCCAGTGCTCCGAGGTCTTCCTTTGCTCCGTCACAGACTTTCGCGCCGCCGTTATACTTGAGCGCGCGTACCGTGGCTACAATCACGATGCAGGATGGAGCAACTCCCATTTTCCGGCATTTGATGTCCAGAAATTTCTCTGCGCCCAGATCAGAGCCGAAGCCGGCTTCGGTCACACAGTAATCGAATCTGTCCATAGCCAGTGCGGTTGCCCTTACGGAATTGCAGCCGTGGGCTATATTTGCGAAGGGGCCTCCGTGGATGAATGCCGGAGAATGCTCAAGGGTCTGGACCAGATTCGGCTGAAGAGCCTCTTTGAGAAGGACCGTCATTGCCCCCTGCGCCTTTATGTCTTTTGCGAATACGGGAGTTTTGTCATACCTGTAGCCGATAAGGATATTCCCAAGCCGTTTCCTCAGATCGAAAATATCGCTGGCAAGGCAGAACACAGCCATGACCTCGCTGGCAACGGTTATCTGGAAACCGTCGGGACGGGTGACCCCGTCGGTGGGAGCCCCAAGGCCTACTACAACATTTCGCAGAGCCCTGTCATTTATGTCAAGACAGCGTCTGAATACTATTCTTTTGGGGTCTATGTTCTGTTCATTTCCCTGATGAATGTGGTTGTCTATCATTGCGCAGAGCAGGTTGTTTGCCGCGGTTATCGCATGAATATCCCCGGTAAAATGAAGGTTTATATCCTCCATGGGCACGACCTGGGAATATCCGCCTCCGGCGGCACCACCCTTGACTCCGAAAACAGGACCGAGGGAGGGTTCACGGAGAGCAATTGCCGAGGATATGCCCATGCCCCACAGCGCCTGTCCGAGACCTATGGTCGTGGTGGTCTTTCCTTCTCCGGCAGGAGTGGGATTTATGGCTGTAACAAGGACAAGCTTTCCTTTTTTGCCGGACTTTTTCAGCATCGCGCTCTCGGATATCTTGGCTTTGTATCTGCCGTAAAAAATCAGGTCATCTTCGCCAAAACCCGCTTTTCCGGCTATTACGGAGATGGGTTCAAGTTTTGCCTCTCTGGCAATATCTATGTCGGATGGTATTCTTTCGGGCATCGTTTGTCCTCGTTTCCTCTTACTGTATCAGCGTCTCTGATTAAGTATATCATATCCCACGGCAAAAAACAATAGCCGAGGTTTTTTTTCTGTTTTTTGTCGAAAAGAGCCGGCATATCCGCCGGCTCTCCTTATCCGATTTTATTTGAAGTATATTTTCTGACCGTTTACGATGACATCTGCGGTTGCAGCCCCTGTCTGTGAAGGAGCTTTAAGTCCGTCATCGGAGGTTGTGATATTCACCGTTCCCCCGGTAATATCTATGAGGGTCTCCGACTTAATGCCGTTATTGTCTGATTCTATAGCGAGGGTCCCGCCGGTCATTCTGAAATAGTTGAAGGCAGAGACTCCGTCATCAACGGCTTTGACCGTGACGTTGCCGCCCTCTATAAGGACGTAACCGTGGTCGGGGTTTGTTTCTTTTGTGGATTTCAGTCCGTCGTTTCCCGCGGTAACGTTTACCGTACCTCCGCTGATCTCAAGTCTGTCCTTGCCCTTCATACCGTTATTCACGGCGGTGACGACTGTTTCACCTGACTTTATCTTAAGGTCGTCGGAGGTTGCTATGCCGTCCTTGTAATTGGCTTCAACGGTAAGTTTTCCCTCGCCGTTGAGCGTTATATCGGTCTTAGAGTAAATGACCGCGTCATCGGATCTCGTCGCCGCAGTGAAAGTATCACTGAGAACACTGGAGGTTCCTTTTTTCGGGCAGATGAATATTTTCTTCGCGGAGACTCCGTTGATGACGGCTCCGTTTTTGTTGCAGAGGGTAAGTCCGTCAAGTATGAGATATACCGTAGCGGTGTCAGGCGCGCTGACGGTTATGCTTCCGTCGGAGCAGGACCCGGAAACAGTGTATGTTCCCTCCGCGGAGATCGTGACACGGGTCCCCTCAGCCTTCACCGACTGTCCTGAAACCGTTGCCGCGGTATCGGAAAAAACCACGGTGTTGTTCCCCGTAACCGCTGACTGGGACGGACCGGTGGGGTCTTTATCTCCGGTAGGAGTCTGCTGTGAGGGAGAACATCCCGCAAATACCGCCAGACACAGAATAATGCTCAGAATAACGATAATTCCCGATTTTTTCATTTTCTTCTGATCCTTTCAGAATATTATCTGACCACAGTATATACTATTTCCGCCTGAAAAGCAAGATGCATTTCTTGAAAAATTTCTGAGAAATCCTCTCAGTGTCGGAAAGAGGCTCGTATGCAGCGGTTTTTTCTTGACAAAGCGGTTTTTTCGTGGTAAAATACTTTCATAAAAAACATTCAGGAGGAAACCATGTCTGTCAAAAATATAGTAAACGACGATTTTATGCTTCATACGGAGCAGGCAAAACGTTTGTATCACGATTTTGCCAAGAACCTTCCCATAATAGATTACCACTGCCATCTCAGCCCGGAAATGATCGCAAAAGACCATAAATTTTCCGATGCCGCGGAGCTCTTTCTCGGAGGGGATCACTACAAGTGGCGCGCCATGAGATCCTTCGGCATAGATGAAAAATATATAACAGGGGACGCCCTGGGGCACGATAAGTTCATGAAATTTGCGGAGATGATGCCGTACTGCATCGGAAATCCTCTTTATCATTGGACGCATCTTGAGCTCAAACGCTATTTCGGTGTGGATGAGGCTCTTTGCCCCGAAACAGCAGAAAATATCTGGAAAAAATGCAATGAAATGCTTGCCTGTGACAGCATGAGCGCAAAAAATCTGATCCTCCGTTCGGGTGTGGAAGCTCTCTGCACCACAGATGACCCTGCGGACAGTCTGGAATATCATAAGCAGATAAGAGAAAGCGGTTTCGGCTGTAAGGTCCTTCCCACATTCCGTCCCGACAAGGCGATGAATATAAACGCCCCCACATTTATGCCGTACATGGAAACACTCGGGGTTTCCGATTTTGACGGACTCTGTGCTGAACTCAGCCTCAGAATGGATCATTTTGCCGCTAACGGCTGCAAACTTGCGGACCACTCACTGGAAACCGTACCCTTCGGGACACTTGATGCCGCTGAAATATTCGCCAAAAAAATCGGGGGTCAGACCGTTTCCCCCGAGGAAGAAGCTTCTTTCAAAACTGCTGTCCTCCTTTTCTGCGCAAAAGAGTATGCCCGCAGAGGCTGGACACTGCAGCTGCACATTGGTGCAATGCGCAACAATAATACCCGGATGTTCCGGAAACTCGGACCGGATACCGGCTTTGATTCCATAAACGATCTCTGCGTTGCGGAGAACCTTTCCCGTATAATGGACGCTCTGGATTCCGAGGATCTTCTCCCTCAGACCATACTCTATACCCTCAATCCCAAGGATAATTACGTTCTCGGTACAATGCTGGGCAATTTCCAGCAGGGACCCCGCAGGGGAAAGATACAGTTCGGTTCCGGCTGGTGGTTTAACGATCAGCGTGACGGTATGGAAAACCAGATGCGGAGTCTTGCCAATCTGGGGCTTCTCAGTGCTTTTGTAGGAATGCTTACTGATTCCCGCAGTTTTGTGTCCTATCCCCGTCATGAGTATTTCCGCCGCATATTCTGCAACCTGATCGGTCAGTGGGTCCATGACGGAGAGTATCCGGATGACACTGAGATGCTGGAAAAAATAGTCCGTGGCGTGTGCTATGAAAACGCCAAAGAATATTTCGGCTTTTAACCGTTTCCGTCGCTAACGGGCCTTTTGATCAAACAGATAAAATATATCCCCGTCCTTTCGAGGACGGGGATTTCTGTTTTGTATGACCGGACGGTTCGCGTCCGTATCTGGTCAGATATCCGATTCCGTCCTTCCTGGATTCCGTTCTTCCCGCTTCTCAAGGAATAAAAATCCGGTCGGGAGCATTTAATTGAACAGTACGACGGGAGAAAGGAGTCTCGGAATGGAGCAGATAAAAGACAGAGCGGAGGTCCTTGCCGGATACATAATCGACAGCGGATGCACCGTCAGAGCGGCTGCGGCAAAATTCGGACTGTCAAAATCCACGGTTCACAAGGATGTTACCCAGCGGCTTCGCGGTGTCTGTCCCGGGCTTTATAAAGAGGTCCGTCATGTTCTTGATAAAAACAAGGACGAGCGTCATCTCAGGGGCGGACTTGCGACAAGGGCGAAATATCTGAGTATGAAAAAGGTCAAAGTCCGGGGCCGTTGCACCAGCGGTCAAGGAGAGTAAGGTTAGAATTCAGAAGATTCGTGTCTATATGTCCCGGAAACATTGCGGGGGATTCCAGGGTCACGCTTCCGGAATAGCCGTTCCGGCGCAGGAAAGAGAAAAACCTGAGGAAATCAACGTGACCCTCTCCCGGTTGGGGGATAGGCCGGAGCTTTTCCCATTGCATGGGAGCAGCGACCCAGTCACTGATGTGTATATGTTTCACGTTGCTTACAAGTCCGGAGGAATAGAAGTCCCCGAACTCATCGTGAAAGGCGAGAAATCTTGTGTCTATAGTGAAAGCCGCATCGGCATACTTTTCCTTCAGGGTCTCAAGATGTGCCAGCGGATCTCTGGTGTTGCAGGGTACGTTTTCCACGGTAAGAAGAATTCCGTTTTCCTCCGCTTCCTGCCGGAATTCGGGGTAAAAGGACATGTTTCGGAGAAAATGCCCGTCCGAAGGCAGACCGCCCCAGAGGTGGAGCACCGCTTTTTCCGCGCCGAGCGCTCTGCCCATACGGCAGTTTTCCGAGAACGCTCCGCAGGCGTTCCGTATGCTTTCCTTCGTTCCCCGGCTCAGATTTTCACCTATATCTTTGTCAAAATGTACGACAGGAAAAGATATTCCCCGTGCCGTAAGGGACAGAAGGGTCTCTGTAATGAGATCCGATTCGGGGTACCATGCGGGTACTATCATCAGTTCAAGTTCTTTGAATATCAGCTTTTCCGCTGTGGGAGGAATGAGTTTGTAGTCTCTGTTGTTTACCTTTCCGATGAATGCACCGGTGGAGCAGTATATATGCATGTTGAGTCCTTCGACGTTTTTCCGCATTTTTACACATTTTAGCACAGAAAATGAAAAAATGCAAGGGGAAATTACAATATTCTCCCCGCTTACCCTTGACATTTGTGACAAAATGGTGTATAATTATAAGGAATAAGAAAAGGCATTCTGATACGGAGGACAAGCACTGTGAGAAAATTCTTAAAATCTCTTCTTTCGGCAGCACTTTGCCTGGTTCTGCTGATTTCCGTTTTTTCTGCGGTTACTTTTGCGGTACCCGCCTCCGACGCTGATATTTACGCTCTTTTTGACGCTGAATCCGGGCAGATGCTTTATCTGAACAATGGTACCAAACACGTTTCTCCGTCATTTGTATCCCGTGTGGTGACGACTCTTATTGCCTGCGAGACGGTTGATCCGGAGGAGACGGTCACTGTTACCGCCGATGCGGTGGTTCTTGCCGCCGGAGCGTCGAATATAGGACTGAAAAAAGGCGAGAATGTCCGCTATATAGACCTTATGTACGCGGCGGTTATATACGGTGCGGAGGATGCCGCAAATGCGATAGGTATCTCTGTTTCCGGGTCACTGGAAGCCTTTGCGGATAAAATGAACCAGAGAGCCGTGCAGGCCGGAGCCACGGATACTCTCCTGGGAAATCCCGGCGGGGCTTATGAACAAACGACATATACGACCGTTGCGGATGCGTCGGCGATTCTGCTTGAAGCTCTGGAAAACGATACGTTCCGCAGAATCTGTACCGCTTCCGGTTACGATCTTCCTCCGAACAATATCCGCAAGACCGTATTTTCCATAGAGAAATCCGATTTCGCCATGATAGACCGTGAGAGCCCGTACTTCTACAGCGGTGCCCTGGGCGGTGCTGTGGGGTATATAAAGAGCGAGGGGTCTTCCGGATTTGCTTACGTTCAGCGCGGTGACATGCTCCTTGTTTCGGTCGTTTTCGGCGCGAAGAACAAGGCTTCCCGGTATTCCTCCCTCAAAGGTGTTCTGGATTACGGTTTCGATAATTTTGTACGGAAGACCGTAACCTTCGAACCCCGTTCCGTTCCTGTAGTCGAAAACGGTATGGTCGTGGCTACCGTGGGCATATACGCGGGGGATTCAGCGACATATCTGCTGCATAAGGCTGTTTCCGCGGATTCAGTAAAAATGGATTTTTCCGTCAGGGAAGTCTACACGAAGTATGATATTGCCCCTGAGGTAATAATATCTCTTCCGCCCACTGTTACACAGATGTGTCCGGATATAGGTACCTATGTCCTTTCTTACAATGTGAGTCAGCTTGATCAGCCCTATTCTTACAAAAGCGAGGATGCCACGGACGGGCCTTCAAAGCCCGATACGGATCCTGTGAAGAAAGGAATGTCTCTCTGGATAAAGATACCTCTGATAATCCTTGCTGTCGCTGCGGCATTTGCCGTTATGCTCGCGGTTCTTTATGCCGTTGCCGAATCCCGTCGCAGAAAGAGGGCAAGAGAACGCCGCCGTCGCAGACGTGAGGCCGGTGTCACACGGAAGAAAAGAGAAGAATAAAACAAGAGAACAACGGAGGACCGTGTCCGATGAACGGTAAACTTTGCAGTGAGAGCATGAATCAGCTTATGAAGGCCATTGCCGACCTGAAGACTGTAGAGGAGTGCTACGCTTTTTTTGAGGATCTTTGCACTGTTTCGGAACTTAAAAGTATGCAGCAGCGTTTTCATGTGGCGATGATGCTCGATGACGGCGCTCAGTATTCTGATATAGTGGAGACGACCGGTGCATCAACTGCTACCATTTCAAGGGTAAACAGAGCCCTTACCTACGGTGCGGACGGTTATAAGGCCGTCATTGCGAGAATCAAGGAAAACAAACAATGAATCAGGGAGAATATTCCCCTATAAGCGGGGTCTATGACCTGTTTACCGACGGGTTTGATTATGACCGTTATATTGAAAAGATCTTTGCCCGTGCGCCTTTGCCGCAAACGGGCATTGCTCTTGATTGCGGTTGCGGAACGGGAACACTGTTGCTCAGATTGTATGAAAGAGGCTTCAGCTGCACAGGTGTCGATATTTCCGAGGATATGCTTGCCGTCGCGTCGCAGAAGATTTCCGATGCCGGATACCGGCCTCACCTTGTGTGCCAGTCTCTGGAACAGATAGATCTTTACGGCGCGTACGATATAGCCTTCTGCTCTCTTGATACGCTGAACCATCTGGTGTATAAGCGCGATATGGTCTCTTTCATCCGCCGGATGTACAATTTCGTTGAGCCGGGCGGATATTTTGTGTTTGACACAAAGACCGAAGCGGCTTTCGGAAAGACCGTGGGGGTCCGGGTCGAGGAGAGGGATGAAGTGACCCTCATCATACGGGGAGAATTTACTTCCGGTATGGCTTATTACGATATAACCGCTTTTCAGCCGGATGAGAACGGACTTTTCCGACGGGAAGATTCTTTGGTGGAGGAGAGGTTCTATTCCGCCGGGGAGATAAATCCGGTTCTGAAGAGTGCCGGGTTTGATGTCTGCGACAGATTTGATTTCTGCGGCCGTACCGTTCGTATATGCCGCAAACCGGAGATGTAATATGGATAAGCTTTACAAATATATCTATGCAAATGACGTCAAGGTTCAGGTGCTGGTTCTGAGTGAGTGCGTTGTACAGGCGGCGCGAAGCCATAATCTGACCGTTGGCGGACGCATAAGCCGGATAGCGGCAGCGGAATGCTTTGCCGGAATTCTCGGTGCGGAACTTAAGGATGCGGAAGCTTCGGTCTATGTATCCATGAAGCTTCCGGCGATAAAAACCGCATATAACGCCGTGGCTTACGGCGACGGACGGATATGTGCCTCCGAAATGAAATATGTTCCCCCCTCATCCCTTACCGACGGAATGGTCATTGAGTCCGTACTCCATAATCCCGCAACCGGCGACTATTCCAGCGTTGTATGCGGAAAACAGGTGGTGGGGGCAATAAACGCTTACATAAACGAAAGTATGCAGCGCAAGGCGAAATACAAGATGTTCCGGGACGGGAACGTTTACTATGCCGTGTTTGCCGAAGCTTTGCCCGGTTCAAGAAAACTCGGGGCTGCATGGAAAGCCCTGAAATCTCCGCTTTTTATGAACGTGGATCTCGGACGTATGGAACAGTCGGGCTTCCGTCTTATTCAGACCAGGGATATTTCTTACGGCTGTAACTGTTCCCGGCGCAGTGTCAAGAGGGCTCTTTTGTCCGCCGGAGGAATAGAAGACGGTTCGGACAGCGTTGAAACGGTATGCAATTACTGCGGTAAAAAATATGTTTTCACGCGGGAAGATCTGGAAAACTGAGCCCGTTTCTTTCGGTTTTCCGTGTCAAGGAAGACAAAACAATACGGTATGGAAAGGCGGATCCGGTGGGTCTGCCTTCGTTTTATCGTCACTGAAACATCATTTGCGAGCGATACGTTTTTCGGGGGTATTTTTGATATTTACCCCTTTACTTTTTTTTGTTTTTATGCTACAATATAACGTGATATAGTATTCGGAGGCGTACCATGACGGATAATCAGATAATATTTGAATCCACAAAAATGTTCAGCGTGCCCACAGAGATTGTGGACAGGCATCTTGATGCCCCCGAAAAAGAGCTTAAATGTCTGCTGTTTCTGCTTCGTCACGTTAATTCTGTTTTCATGAAGCCGGACATTCTCAACAGCCTTGATATGTCGGAACAGGAGCTTGAGGACTGCCTCAGATTCTGGGTGAAACGGGGAGTTCTTTTTAAATCCGCGGGCAAGTATTCACTGACCCGTCCCAATGTGAAGGCTAGCGATGTTATGGTGTACTCCGCCTCTGATGTGGCGAAGCGTCTCGACAGTGATGACGGGCTGAAATTCCTTTACGACAAGACTGAGCAGATTCTTGCAAAGCCCCTGACCTCCTCCGATGCCTCCTGTATCCTCTCGCTTGTGGATTATGCCGGGCTTCCGACTGAGGTTATGGCTTTACTGCTTCAGTACTGTGCACGGGAGGGAAAGGTGACCCTCCGCCAGATAGAAAAAACCGGATTTGACTGGGCTGACCGGCAGATATTTACCTATGAGAAGGCCGAGGCTTATATTGCCGCCGAACAGGAAAAGAAATCCGCGGAAAGGCGTATTGCCGCCGTTATCGGTATAACCGGAAGGGGACTGACCGATGCGGAAAAGAAAGCGTTTGCCTCCTGGACAGAACAGGGATACGGGGCGGATATGGTAAGGATAGCGTACGATCAGACTGTCCGTCTGACCGGAAAATATTCGTATCAGTATATGGATAAGATTATTGCCGGTTGGGCGGCAAAGGGTATAAAAAATGTTGCGGAAGCGGAGAAGGATACCGCCTCTCCGGCAAAGAATTCCAGACCTGCGGCCGCATCCGGTAAAAAGAAGCGCTACGACAGTAAGATAGTCATAGATTCGGCCCAGACAGAAGATCTGTCCTGGAAGATCCTTAAACAGGAATTCGGTGAGGATTAAAGTATGGATAAGAACAGCCTTTTTGCGGCGGCGGAAGCGGCTCTTGCGGAAAAACGCCGCAAGTTTGACGAGGAACAGAGTTATCGGAGAGAACAGATTTTTCAGAAACTTCCCGAGGCAAGGGATCTTGAAAACAGGATAAGCTCCGGTTTTGCCTCTTTTGCCGAGGCTATATTTGACGGGGCGACTCAGGAGGATCTTGATCGGTGTCAGGAGGAGAACCTCCGCCTGCAGCAGCGGCAGCGTGACCTGCTTCAGCAGGCGGGATTCGAGCCCGATGCCCTTGATCCTAAATTCTTCTGTCCGAAATGCCGTGATTCCGGGTATGTGGAATATGAGCGCTGTTCATGTTTCAAGCGTGAATATTCCCGGTTGCTGATTGAAAATTCCAACCTTGCGGGGACATACGGTCAGATGACCCTTGACAAATTCAGAACCGACTATTACGGCTCCGATGAGAAGAGAATGGGTCAGATGCTCGATATAATGCATCGCTATATTTCATCTTTCGGTAACGGCTCAAGAAATTTTCTTTTTACCGGGGTCCCCGGATGCGGAAAAACGTTTCTTTCCTGTGCGGTGGGTTATGCCCTAATTGACAAGGGGTTCGTAGTATGCTATACGCCGGTCCAGGACATGATAGCGGAATTTGAGAATGAAAAATTCGGTAAGAACGGCGGAGCGGATACCTCCGTTTATACCGGGTGTGACCTGTTGATAATTGACGATCTCGGTACTGAGTTCCAGACCCCGTTTTCGGATTCCGTGATATATAACGTGGTAAATAACCGTATAAATATGCAGAAACCCATGATAATAAGTACGAACTACAGCATTGACGATATGGAGAATGTGTATCACGACCGGCTGCGTTCAAGGCTTGCACATGAGTTTGCCGTAGTAACTTTCCCGTCTGTGGATATACGCAACGAAAAACGGATAAGAAAGGTGAACGGCAAATGACCGGAGGCTTTTTGAAATGTCCCGTGTGCGGAGACAGCCTTACTGTAAGTGTGCCACGGAAGAGGGCTTTTTGCCCCCGGGGACATTCTTTTGACCGGGCGGCTGAGGGATATTTTAATCTCGTTACGCGTCCGTCTCAGTCCTCTTCCGGAGATCCTGCGGAGACCGTTGCCGCGAGACGGGCATTTTTTTCTCACCCGGCGGGTTATTATGAACCCCTTGCCACGACCCTCTGCTCCATCATTGATTCTTTGCCTGTTTCCGGGATTGCCGCCGCCGCGGATGCCTGCTGCGGAGAAGGGTATTTTACGCGCAGGATAATGGCCCGGGTGCGGAAAAAATCTCCCGAAGCGGCATGCTATGCCTTTGACCTGTCTAAAAAAGCGGTGAAGATCGCTTCAAAGGCTGACCCTGAAACTCAGTACTTTACCGCAAATGTGTCTCATATACCGCTCGAGACCGGAAGTGTGGGGCTTCTTACCCATATATTTGCCCCGGTTGCGGCGGAGGAGTTTTACCGTGTTCTTTCCTCCGACGGATACATAATCCGGGTGTTTCCGGGAAAAAAGCATTTGTGGCAGATAAAATGCGCCCTTTACGAAAATCCCTACGAAAACGATGAAGATCCGTCAATGCCGTCTGATTTCAGGCTTGTTGACTTCAAAAAGGTCAGCACTGAGGCGGAATTGGATAATCAGTCCCTGAGAAATCTGCTTCTGATGACTCCGTACTCCTTCAGAACGAAAAAAGAAGCCCTTGAAAGGCTTCTTCTCTGTCCGGGTATGCTTGTTACTTTGGAGTTTGTGGTCAATGTATATAAAAAGGGCTGATCATTCCGACCCCATTCTTCGTTTGATGTGCCCCAGAGCGCTTTTTTCAAGTCTTGACACCTGTGCCTGGGATATCCCGATCTCTTCCGAGACCTCCACCTGTGTCTTTCCGCTGAAATAGCGCAGGGACAGTATTTTTCTCTCTCTGTCAGTAAGTTCCTTTATCGCCCGGCGTAATTCTATTTCCTCTATCCAGTCCGATGCCCCATCGCTTTTGTCGCTGACCTGATCCATGATGTATATGGTGTCGTCAGCCTGTCCGAAAACCGGTTCCGAAAGTGACATCGGCGCCGCAATGGCATCCATTGCCACCACGACCTCTTCCCGGGGCATTCCCAGTTCCCTGGATATCTGCTCCACCGTGGGTTCCACGTTCATTTCAGCCATGAGCCTTTCCTTTGCGGCAAGCGCCTTATATGCGGTGTCTCTCATGGAACGGCTGACCCGGATAGGATTATTGTCTCTGAGATAGCGGCGTATCTCGCCGATTATCATCGGTACGGCATAGGTGGAAAATCTGACCTGCTGGGTAACATCGAAATTGTCCAGTGCTTTTATAAGCCCCACACATCCCACCTGGAACAGATCATCGGGACTTTCCGCCCTTCCCGCAAAACGCTGTATGACGCTCAGCACAAGTTTAAGATTTCCGTTGATGAATTCTTCCCTTGCGGCTTTGTCTCCTTTTGCCATGCGTCCGAGAAGCTGTGCCTGCTTCTCTTCAGACAGAACCTTCAGCTCGGAGGTGTTTACTCCGCAGATCTCCACTTTGTTTATTTTCCTTCACTCTCCGTCGCCTTTTATTGTACTATGATAGAATTATGTCCGGCGGGGAAATTTTTATTCCGGGGTAAATGATGGAAAAAATAGCCTTTTTACGCCGTTTCGGTGTCATAAGAATAATAGCGGTGCTGATTTTTCTTCTTGTCTGCTTTCTGCTTTTCGGAGCGGAAAGCGATCTTCCCGCAACCTCCGTGTGCGCCATAAAAAACATCACCGGATACGACTGTGCCGGATGCGGGGCAACAAGGGCGGCAGTGTGCCTGCTTCATTTCCGGTTCAGGGATGCGTTCGGATATAATCCCGTTGTAACCTGTCTGATTGCCCCTGCCGCATTTCTGGTGCTGCTGCAGGACATATATACTGTTTTTATCCGTCTGTTCGGCAAATTCCGGCTTTCAGCCACAGAGACTCTTTATTACACCTGCTTTGGCGGACTGCACCCGGAAAAGGAGCGGAAATGAGAATTCTGATCGATTTTTCATGGCTGTTTCCCGTAATAACCGGTTGGGTCTTTGCCTTCCTGTGCGGGCTTAAATATTCCTGTCTGCGCCGCAACAGACCCTGCCCCACGGCGGATAAACTTATACCTGCCACCGGATGTGTTTTTGCCCTTTTCTTTGTGGCGTGGGGTATAGTCAGAAACCTGTGATTGCCGGCGGACGCCGTAAATATAAATTCAGAGTATAAAACCTTCGGAGGACATAAAAATGCTTGAGTACAGCAATGACACACGAAAGATACAGCAGATGCTTGACAGCGACAGGGGACACATAATCCTTGAAAACGGAGTGTACGACATCACCCGCTCACTTGTCATTCACGATAATACCCGCCTGAGCCTGATGCCCGGCGCGGTACTTCGTCTGGCTGACGGAGCAAATACTTACCTCATCGTCAATGACGGATACGGAAAACAGGCTGATATAGGCAAAAAAATAACTAAAAACGTTATTATCGAGGGTGGAACCTGGGACGGTAACAACGTCAATCAGGTCCGAACTTCGGACGAGGTCAGGGACACTTATCATGAGTTCCATGATGAATGCTATTACGGAATGCTCACCCGCTTTATAGGGATGCAGGATTTTACGCTCCGTGACGTTGTTGTAAAGAACCCTGAAGCTTACGCCATGCAGATATCTCTTGTGGACCGGTTTACCGTGGAGCATATCCGGTTTGACTATAATCTGCTCCGGGAGAATATGGACGGTGTACATATCAACGGTCCCGCCAGAAACGGAAGGATCATTGACATAAAGGGTGCCACAAACGATGACCTTGTCGCCCTTAACTGCGATGACTGCTGGTCTACAATGATAACCCACGGTGCTATAGAAAATATTCTCGTGGATGGACTCTGGTCCGACAACGGCTATACCGCCGTACGTCTGCTGTCCAGCGGCGACCCGATGAATAATATCCAGATACGGAATATTTTCGGAACCTACAGATACTATGCCGTATCCTTCACGCACCATCGTTGCCCGCCCTACGGTCCGGTATGGATGAACAATATTTCCGTTGACGGTGTGTTTGCCTCCAAGCCCACGGATACCGTCAAGAATCCTCAGCCGATAATCTGGTTTGCCTGGGGTACCCACAGCGGTAACGTATCCATAAGAAACGTACACCGCGACGAATATGCCGATACCATAGCCCCCACGGTACAGATAGATCCCGACAGCACTGTGGAAAGACTTGTGCTTTCGGATATGACCCAGAAATTCCATAACTGCGAGGAGATCCCCATGATCCTCTTCAACGGCGGCGAAGTCAGGGATCTGCACATGAACAATGTACAGGGATTTGAAAACAGATAAATAACCGACGGAGGGAATATATGGAACTTATTCTCGGCAGAACGGGCAGCGGCAAAAGCCGTCTTGTCGCGGACAGAGTCTCCGACCTCCTGGATAAAAAAAATGATCCGGGCACGGAGACAGGGGCAAAGATTCTTGTCATCGTGCCCGATCAGTATACTATGGGAATCGAGAAGTATTACCTTGAGCGGTTTGGCGAAAAATCCATGACCCGGATAGAGGTTATGTCTTTCAAGCAGCTTTGCCGGCTTACCTTTGCCCGTAGCGGAGGCAAGGATCTCCGAGTCCTTGGCGACGGAGGCAAAAATGTTCTTACCGCAAAAGCGTTTGACGCCGTTGCGCCGATGCTTCGCTGGTATCGTCCGGAAAACGGGAAGATAAGCTTTTACACCTCCCTTGCCCGTTCTCTGACCCAGCTCAAGGCTGCCGGCGTTTCTCCGGAGGAGCTGACCCGTACGGCGCAGAAGACGGGAAACGACAAACTGTACGATATTTCCCTTGTTTACGGCGCGTATGAGGCGCTTCTGACAAGCGGACTTTTTGATCCCACGGATGGACTTAATCTGCTTGCGGTTCAGGCTACGGAAAAAAGGATTTTCGAGGGCCGGAAGATCTTTTTTGATAATTTCCGTACTTTTTCCCATCAGGAACTGAGGACTCTCTGCGCTTTCATTGCCGGAGGTGCGGATGTAACCGCAGCACTTCCGGCAGAGGGACTCCGGGCGGACAGGTATACACTGCTGGATACGGTATCCGCCCAGGCAAGAAGTATCTGTGCCGCGGCGGAAAAATACGGCAGATCCATTGAGGTCACGGTGCTGTCAGACAATAAAAGGGCTTTGTCGGCGGACCTGGCGGCTCTCCAGAAAAACATTTTTTCGGAAAGCCCTCAGTCTTTTCCCGGGCAGCCCGGGTCTGTCCGGATATACAAAGCGTCCGATATGGCGGACGAGGTTGATCATGTTGCCTGTACTATTACGGAAATGCTGCGTGACGGCGGTTGCAAAGCGGAGAAATTCGTAATAACAGCCCGGGATCTGGATGCATATGCCGCTTACCTTGATCCTATATTCGACCGCTACGGATTACCTCTTTTTTACCATAAGAAAACACCTTTGAGACAGAAAAAGCCCGTGGCTCTGATACAGGCTCTTTTTTCCTCGGTGATATACGGGCTGGAACGGGAAACGGTCCTTTCTCTGCCCAAAACCGGGCTGACCTCTCTGTCGATAGAGGATATTTCCGTCTTTGAAAACTATGTTGAGAAATGGAATATAAACTACGGAGGTTTCCTTTCGGATTTTACCCGCAGTGTTTACGGATACGGAAGACCCGTTGATGAACGGGATCGCGAGGCTCTTGAGAGGATAAACGGGGTCCGCCGCAGGGTAATGGAAATATTTACCGGTTTCGCGGAAAAAGTAAAGGGAGACAAGACCGTCCGGCAGATATCCCTTGCCGTATACGATGTGTTCACGGCTCTCGGGGTGGACAAAACTCTTTCCGAAGCGGGGCAGGATTATCTCCGGTTCGGCGAGGACGCAATGTATGCGGAACAGTGCCGGACCTATGAGACCGTTATGCAAGCCCTTGATGAGCTTGTCGTCACGGCGGGCGACGATGTGATGGATACAGGCAAATACCGGGAAATGCTTCTGTCCATAATCGACCGGACCGATATCGGAATACTTCCCACATCAGGGGATCGCATTGTTGCCGGAGGGGCGGAGACCGTTCCGTTCCTTTCCCCGGATTATGTCTTTGTGCTCGGACTCAACGACGGAGTATTCCCGCCGGCTTTTTCCGACGGGGATCTGCTGGATGACGGAGATAAAGTCCTGCTCGAAACGGAACTTGAAAAAACAGTGGGACAGTCCGCCGACGAAAGCGTTATGTATGAAAGATACCTTGTATATAATGCGCTCAGCGCCGCACGGAAGGGCCTTTTTCTGTCCTATAACTCAGACAGGGAAAGCAGTTGCGCCATAGATGAGGTTTGCCGGGTATTCCCGGATATAAAAACCGAGACTGTGCCGGAAACTTCCGCTGACGAGGGCTTTTGCCGGAGACTTCAGAATCAGAGCGCATCATTTGACATATACACACGGACCCTTGATCCCGTGCTCAGGGCATACTTTGAAAAAACACCGTACTCAAGGTTTATTGATATGGCGGAAAATGCCCCGGGTGAGGAGAAACTTTCCGAGCAGACTTCAAAAAAACTTTTCGGCAGGGATATGTATCTTTCCGCATCCCAGGCGAACACCTTCGGCGGATGCCGGTTCTCTTATTTCTGTAAATTCGGGCTGAGGCTTCAGGAGCAGCGTGCGGCGGCTCTCGACAAACTCAACACCGGTAACTTTTTCCATGCCGCTCTGGAAGCGATAGTTCCCCAGGGGCTGGAGGAAAGCGATGAGGTCCTCCGTGCCCGTGCCAGAGATTTCGCAAGAAATTATTTCGCCGTGGTCGATGACGGAAAAGCCCGGACAAAAAGATATTTCGACCGGCTGACGGAAAAGCTTGCGACCCTTGTATGCCTGTTCAGAGATCAGCTCCGGGGATCGGAATTTCGTCCGGTGGAATTTGAGCTTACCGTGGGACAGGACGAGAGGGTAAAGCCCATGTTCATACCCGTTGAGGACGGTAACGTTGTCTGGATAGGAAAAGTTGACCGGGTGGATGCCTACGAAAAGGACGGAAAGCGTTATCTGCGTATAATTGACTATAAGACGGGAAATCATCCTTTCGACCTGAAACAGGTGTATTACGGAACGGATGTACAGATACTGATGTACCTTTATACCCTTACCTGTTCCGACGGTGAGTATAAGGGAAGTCTGCCTGCGGAGGTCCTTTACCTGAAATCCGATACCCCCCCGGTCAATGTTCTCCGGGGAAAGGGAATGGAAAAGGTTATCCGTGAACAGTTTAAAAATATACGTCCCACCGGTCTTATCCTTGAAGACGATGATGTGATAAAAGCCGCGGGTGAAGGACTTGTTCCTACCGTGGCGCGGAAAATTAATACAGCAACTCTGGAGCAGTTCGGGAAGCTTTTTGAATACATCCGCTCCCTTCTTGCGGATATGGGGAAGGATATACGTCACGGGAGATTCGGGAAAAATCCTCTCTGCTGCGGCAAGGATGACTCTCCCTGTGATTTCTGCCTGATAAACAGGTACTGCGACCGGGAAAGAGCCATATCCTGCGTCGGAAGACAGATGACGGAGAAACCCGACAGCGAAAGTATTTACGGACTTATGGAAAAGAAAATGGAGGAGGCGGGTAAAGATGGCGTGGACCGCTGAACAGCTTACCGCAATACAACAACGCCGCACCATGCTGGTTTCCGCCGCGGCGGGATCGGGCAAAACATCGGTCCTTTCCAACCGGGTTCTTGAATATGTCCGTTCCGGAGGAAGTCTCGACCGCCTTCTGATAGCTACCTTCACCGAACTTGCCGCTGGGGAAATGAGGGACAGGATCGGGAAACTTCTGCGCAGTGACGACTGCGGGACGGATATAGACCATGTCCGACGTCAGAGACTTTTGCTGTACAAAGCCCGGATAGGGACCATTGACAGTCTTTTCGGCTCCATTGTCCGGAAAAACTTCCGTGTTGCCGGGGTGAATCCCGATTTTTCAGTTCTCTCCGCGGGGGAAAGCCGGCTGATGCGCTCCGAGATCCTTGACGGTATACTGGAAAAATTCTGCGCCGAAAGAAGCCGTGAATATGAAACCCTTGTTGCCGTGTTCGGCGGCGACGACCGGGAAAAGAGCCTTTCCGATGCGGTAAACAGTATCTATGATAAGGCTATGTCTATGCCGTTTCCGGGCAAGTGGCTGGATATGTGGCTTGGCATGTATTCGGATATCCGGCCCTGGATAACTGCTGTTTCCACCGAAATCCGGGGAGATCTGGAGTCTGTTGCGGCGGTGTATGACGGGATCCTCGCGTCCGGAACACTGAATGAAAAAGTTACCGGAATGTGCCGGGCGGAGCGTTCTCAGCTTGAGTCCGTTTACGAAAAGCTTGAGGCGGATCTTCCGGACTGGGATGCGGTATGCGCTGCCGCAAACTTCGGTATGGCAAATATGCCTTCCAAAGGCGGAATAGATAAGTCCGATCCGTGGAACAGAAGCTACGGTTATTACCGCGGATGGGTCAGAAACAATATTTTCGGGACGACGGATGCGGACAAAAATGCGGAGCTTTACCGTATAAGTCTTGCGGATGCCGAAAAAGACATGGAGGCTCAGCGTCCGGCGGTGAAATGTCTTTTTGACATTGTAGGCGAATATATTTCCGCTCTTCGCGCTCAGATGGACCGCCGTAACAGGTATTCCTTCAACGCAGTGGCACAGATGGCGCTTGCACTGGTTGTGAAGGAAGAAAGCTTTACTCCTGAATGCGGCGATTTTGAGGTTACGCCGATAGCCTTGGAAATACGCAGGGAGTATGATGAGGTTCTGGTGGATGAATATCAGGACACCAACGCCCTGCAGGACTGCTTTTTCCGCGCGATTGCTCCCGTTGACGGGAACGGACCGAGATTTTTCGCTGTGGGTGACGTTAAACAGAGTATCTATAATTTCAGAAATGCCGAGCCGGAAAACTTTATCCGTCGCGGCAGGGAAATGGATACGGTATGGCTCAACAGCAATTTCCGAAGCCGGAAAGGTGTCCTTGACTTTACCAATTTTGTGTGCTCACAGCTTTTTTCGGAACGGACAGGGGGAGTGTGTTACTCTGAACCGGAGCCGGACGATCCTTTCGGCGGGAAAAGGGATAAAACAACTCCTCTTTCCGGCGAGGATCATGTTCTTCGTCACGGAAATACCTCTTACCCCGGGAAGGAAGAACCCGATGCGGAGGTTTATTTTACCGACTGTAAAGGAAATGCTGAGGAGAAGGCTTTTGCGCTTGCCGGAACTGCGGCGGAGAGAATACTGCAAATGATGCAGTCAATGACCGTCGGACCCAGTGGGCAGACCCGTCCGTTGCGGTATTCCGATATTGCGGTACTGACCCCAAAGCTCAAGGGTGTCGCCTCTGTGTATATGCAGGTTTTCGAAAGAGCGGGCATTCCCTGCGTAGGAAGGGACAACGAACCTTTTCTCTGCCGTACCGAAGCGAATATAATTATGGCACTGCTTCAGGTAATAGATGACCCTTTCAAGGATATTCCGCTTTTTGCGGTGATGTTTTCCGAACTTTTCGGTTTCAGTGCCGATGAACTTGCCAGGATAAGGCTTTATGACCGGAAAGGAGCTTTTTACGAAGCCGTACGGAAGGCTGCAGAGGACGGGGATGACAAGGCGGACGCCTTTGTTGCACAGATAGAAAAATACCGTCTTCTCGCTGATGATTTCCCGGTTTACAAGCTTATATGGCGTATTTATACCGATACCGGATACCCGGATGCGGTATCCTGCCTTCCTGCCGGAGCTCAGCGAAGGGCGACCCTTATGCAGCTTTATGATTTTGCCAGGGATTACTGCTCACGGACAGAGGGCGGTCTTTACCGGTTTCTGAAATATGCCGAAGCTGCGGCGGAGGAAGAGACCGTTCCCGGAAACGGAGAAGTAAAAGGGAATTTTGTGCGGATAATGACCGTACACGGGTCAAAGGGGCTGGAATTCCCGGTCTGCATTTTCTGTGTTCCGCAAAGGCGCGGATCCGAAAGCAAACCTGTGCTTTTCGATCCGGAGTACGGTGTCGCCGCCAAGATAAGGGATAAAAACAGGTTCAGTCAGCAGAACACCCTTATGACATATACCCTGAAATATATCCGTCGCCGTAAGGAGGCTTCGGAGGAACTCCGGAAACTGTATGTAGCCATGACCCGTGCAAGGGAAAAACTGGTGATCATTTCCGAGATGCCATCCAAGGGGGATATTGAGGCTGCTCAGTCAGATATTATGATGCCGCGGCCGTCCCCGCTTAATGTGACGCAGAATCTTTCAGTTCCCGGGTTGCTTTACGCTTCGGTTCTGAGACATCCCGATTTCGATCCTGATGATATTTCCGGTGTGAAAAAACTCCGGTGCGAAAGCCCGGCGAAAATACTCTATGGAGTCCTTCCTCCGGATAATGTGCAGGCACAGACCGGCAAAGCCCCTGAAGGTTCCGGTGCGGATATAACCGGGGAGGAACTTGACCGCCGTTTCTCTTACAGGTATCACGTCTCGTCTGCTCCGGCGAAGGTAAGTGTCACGGAGGTTGCGAAAAATAAGCTGTACGACGGAGAACAGACCGTTTTCGAAGAAGAGTTCGCAGCTCCGGTTCCGGAGTTTGTATCTGCGGACAAAAGCGGAACACGCCGTGGTACGGCAATACATACGTATCTGTCTTTCGCGGATCCGGGAAAAGATATGGATTCGGAAACGGAAAGACTCGTCCGCAAGGGGCTTCTGAGCCACGAACAGGCGGAGTATGTTTCCCTTTACGGTAAGAATTTTGAGATCTTTGCCCGGTCGGAGCTTTACGTGGAAATAAAACGGGCTCTCCGTATTCGGCGGGAGGAGAACTTTGTGGTCCGTATTCCCGCTTCCAGGATAGGAAGAGGCGGTGATGAGACCGTAATAATGCAGGGGGCTCTGGATCTGCTTTGTGAATACAGTGACGGGTATGTTGTGGTGGATTATAAAACCGATCATGCCGATGAGTCTCAGCTCAGGCAGAGATATTCCGAACAGCTCCGGTGCTACGGATATGCGGTGGAAAAATGCTACGGACCGGTGAAAAAACTGAGTATATGGTCATTTTTCCTGGGTAAAGAGATCATAATTCCCCCGGAGGGCAACTGAAGCGGCTTTCTGGGCCGAAGACGGACGGAAAGTGTTTTTCAGCGCTGACCCCTTGACTTTTTCCGCCGCGTGTGATATAGTTATGCTAAAAAAAAACGGAGGTATTGAGTATGAGCAATAAAATAGAGAAACTCGGTTATCAGCTTTGGGGCATCCGTGAGTTTATCAAGACGGAAGAGGATGTTGCGGCAAGCTTTAAAAAACTGGCGGATATGGGCTATAATGAGCTTCATACCGTAGGTATCTGCACTACTCCCGAAAGATATTATGAGCTTGCAAAAGAAAACGGTCTGTCCATCTGCGGCACGCACTGGGACTGGGACAGTATGATAAAGGATCCCGAAAAGGCGATGGCGGATCATGCCGCAATGCATACCACTAATATCGGTATCGGCGGTATGCCCGGCAATTATGCCGCAAGTGCGGATACTCTTCATGAGTTCTGCGATGTGGTGAATGAGTTCGCCGCGAAAATTCATAAGCAGGGCTTTAAATTTACTTATCACAACCATGCCTGGGAGTTCGCAAAGCTTGAGGGCAAACGTGTCTATGATTACCTTGTGGAGGGTTTTGATAAGGAGACCACTTCGTTTGTATTTGATACGTACTGGGCGCAGGCTGCCGGATGCGATCCGTCTCAGTGGGTTGAGAAACTCGCCGGAAGAATTGATATTATCCATCTCAAGGATATGAAATTCCTTGATGAGGAAAAGGAGCAGGGACCCCGTATCTGTGAAATAGGCGAAGGCAATATGAACTTTGACGGGATAGTTGCGGCGTGTCTTAAGACCGGAGTCAAGAGTTTTGTCGTGGAGCAGGATTACTGCACCGGCGATCCCTTTGACGGGGCCAGGAAGAGCGCGGACTATATCAAGGCAAAGTATATGTAATCGTCTGCTTCTGAGAAATATAAGATAATTTGCCGTTGTTTGTAAAAAGCCGTCGGAAAAATACTGTTTTTCCGACGGCTTTCGTGTTGATCCACGGGTTTTCGGCAGGTTTTTCCCGTGGGAATATTGCGAATATTTATATGAATATATGAATTTTTGCTGAAGGGTATTGACAAAAGACAGTGCATAGAATATACTTGTGATGGCTGTTGCGCAACTACCGTTGCGCAACATATGAATCCTATTGTTTCAGAAATGAGGGAGGATCAAATGCCGCCAAAGGCTAAATTTACAAGGGAAGAAATAATTGACACCGCGTTGAATCTTCTCCGGCAGAGAGGAACAGCGGCTTTGACCTGCCGGGATATTGCCGCGGCTCTCGGGACATCCACCCGGCCGATATTCACTTATTTCCGGACGATGGATGAATTGAAAACAGAGGTCAGGCTTTCCGCTGAAAACCTGTACCGGAAGTATTCCTCCGAAGGTCTGAAGGAAGAGATCCCGTTTCTCGGATTCGGGGTTCAGTTTGTGCGTTTCGCAAGGGAGGAACCTGAACTGTACAGACTTCTGTTCCTGACTCCGCCTGCGGAGGGGGAATCCGGAGCTTTGCTTGCGATGGAGCATACCCGTGATCTTGTGCTGGAGTCAATATGCCGCATATACTCCATGGATGAAGCTACCGCGGACTTCTTTTTCCGGCGGATGTGGCTTGTGGGGTACAGTGTTTCGGTTCTTGTGGTGACCGGCGGCTGTACATACTCCGATGATGAGATCAAACGGATATTTACCGCTTTTGCAGTGGGCTTATGCAAGGCGTGCAAAGAAATCCCCGGTTTTATATCCGGTGATTTTGACCGGGATAAGGTATTCGGGAGCATTACAAAGAGCCTCGGTACAGAAGATAACGGAATAAACAATGAGAATATAAAGGATAGGTGAACTGGATGGAACATATAATCCGGATCGAACATCTGAACAAATCGTTCGGCGAAGTAAAAGCCGTACAGGATCTGTCTTTTCATGTCCGTAAGGGAGAGCTTTTTGCCTTTCTCGGAGTCAACGGCGCGGGAAAAAGCACTACCATTTCCATAATGTGCGGACAGTTATGCAAAGACAGCGGAAACGTGATGATCTGCGGGGAAAACATCGACCGAGGTATGGATAGTATCTCCCGTAATCTCGGAGTCGTTTTCCAGTCCTCGGTACTGGACCAGTCTCTTTCGGTCCGGGATAATCTGCGCAGCCGTGCGGCACTTTACGGTATAACGGGAAAGGTTTTCAGGGACAGAATGGAGGAGCTTTCCGTGCTTCTGGATTTTGAAGATCTCCTGTCCCGGACTGTCGGTAAGCTTTCCGGGGGACAGAGACGGAGAATAGATATCGCACGGGCCCTTCTGCACAAGCCCGAAATACTGATCCTTGATGAGCCTACCACTGGGCTTGATCCTCAGACACGCAAGCTTCTCTGGAATGTGGTCCGGAAGCTCCGCCGTGAAGAGGGAATGACCGTTTTCCTTACCACGCATTACATGGAGGAGACGGCGGATGCGGATTATGTGGTTATTCTCGACAGCGGAAAGATCGCCGCGGAGGGGACCCCGCTGGATCTGAAAAACCGTTATGCCGACGATTTTATAACCGTTTACGGACAGCCGGAGAATTCAGTTGCGTCCCTGGGATTCGGATACGAGAGTATAAGGGATGCTTTCCGCATTTCCGTTCCCGATACTGCGACTGCCACAAAGCTTATTCTTGAGCGTCCCGAACTTTTTACCGACTATGAAATAACAAAAGGCAAGATGGATGATGTGTTCCTTGCCGTGACCGGCAAGAAACTGAACGGAGGTGAGGACAAATGACCGGACTCGGAAACATGATAAGACGGAATTGCAAACTGTTTTTCAAGGATAAGGGCATGTTCTTTTCGTCCCTTATAACCCCGGTGATACTTCTGGTGCTGTATGCGTCTTTCCTTGCCAAGGTATACCGTGACAGTTTTGTTTCGGCAATGCCTGAGGGCTTCGGCATAGATCCGTCCCTGATAGACGCTACCGTGGGCGGACAGCTGATTTCTTCTCTTCTGGCTGTATGCTGCGTGACGGTTGCTTTCTGTTCGAATCTGCTTATGGTTCAGGATAAGATAAGCGGTGCCAGACGTGATATAACCGTTTCGCCGGTTAAGGGGTCAGTCATCGCCGTGGGTTATTTCACCGCCTCAGCCGTTTCCACCCTTATTATCAGCTTTACTGCCATGGGTGTATGTCTGCTTTATCTGCTGAAAATGGGCTGGTATATGAGTCTCGCTGACGTAATGTTCGTGGTCCTGGATGTTACTCTGCTGACACTGTTCGGTGTGGCACTGTCGTCCTGTGTGAACTTTTTCCTGTCCACCCAGGGTCAGTCTTCCGCCGTCGGGACAATTGTCAGTGCCGGCTACGGTTTCCTCTGCGGTGCGTATATGCCTATATCCAATTTTTCCGACAGCCTTCAGAAAGTTCTCTCGTTCCTTCCCGGAACATACGGCACAAGTCTTGTGCGGGAACATGCTCTCGGCGGAGTTTACCGGGAAATGTCAAAGGTCGGATTTCCTTCCGAAGTTGTGGAAGGTATAAAGGATTCCATAGACTGCAATATGTATTTCTTCGGTCAGAAAGTCGGAACATGGGAAAAATATGCGGTGCTCGGCGGAGCAATAATCCTGCTTCTTGCAATATATATACTCATGAATGTTTTTGCGGGAAGAAAAAGCGCTAAAAAATAAGTGTAAATACGGTACAAATATATAAAGGAGACCTAGTATGCTGAATATTGAGCATCTTACAAAAGTTTACGGAGAGAAAAAAGCCGTGGACGATCTTTCTCTTCATATCGCTCCCGGAGAGATCTACGGATTTATAGGACATAACGGCGCGGGTAAGACCACGACACTGAAATCCGTTGCCGGAATACTTCAGTTTGACAGCGGTGAGATCCGAGTTAACGGTCTGTCGGTGAAGGATGACCCCATAGGCTGCAAGAAACAGATCGCCTATATCCCCGACAATCCGGATATGTATGAATTCATGACGGGTATAAAGTACCTGAATTTCATTGCCGATATTTTCGGTGTTTCCGCATCGGACAGAAAGGAACGTATCGGAAAATATGCGGAAATGTTCGGTCTTACAAATGACCTCGGACAGTCCATTGCCGCATATTCCCACGGTATGAAACAGAAACTTGCCATAGTTTCCGCCTGGATACATAACCCGAGGCTCATAATAATGGATGAACCCTTTGTAGGGCTTGATCCCAAAGCCGCGCACCTGCTCAAGGGAATGATGAGACAGGTCTGCGATGACGGCGGAGCAATATTTTTCTCTACTCATGTGCTTGAGGTCGCGGAAAAACTCTGTGACAAGGTAGCCATAATCAAGAACGGCCAGCTTATACGTTCCGGCACCATGGAACAGGTCAAAGGCGACGACAGCCTTGAGCAGGTGTTCCTTGAACTGGAGGGGGAATAATGCTTAAAACTCTTCTGAAAAAACAGCTTACGGAGATATTCCGCAGCTATTTTTACGATGCCAAAAAGAACAAAAAGCGTTCAACCGGATCAACGGTGATGCTTATAATCATGTATATTTTCATAATGGTATTTTTCCTCGGTGCAATATTCACCTTCCTTGCGGTAACCCTTTGCGGATCCTTCGTCAGCGCCGGTATGGGTTGGTTGTATTTCGCCCTCTTCGGGCTTCTCGCGATACTCCTAGGTGCCTTCGGAAGTGTGTTTAATACCTACTCCGGGCTGTATCTGTCCAAGGATAACGATCTTCTTCTTTCCATGCCCATTCCGGTCAGGTATATAATGATATCCCGGCTTCTCGGAGTGTATCTGATGGGACTGATGTATTCCGGAGTTGTTATTGTACCTGCCGTCGTAGTTTACTGGATAGCGGGCAACTTCAGCGTTGCCTCCGTTGTGGGCGGTGTGGTATTCACGGCGGTGATCTCTCTGATAGTCCTTGTCCTTTCCTGTGCCCTCGGCTGGGTCGTAGCCAGGATCAGTCTGAAACTGAAGAATAAAAGCTTTGTAACCGTAATTGTCTCCCTTCTTTTTGTGGGCGCGTATTACTTCCTGTACTATAAGGCTCAGGAATGGATAGCGGATCTTGTTTCCAACGCCGCAGAGTACGGTGAAAAGATCAGACAGGCTGCGTATCCCGTATACGCCTTCGGAAGAGCAGGTGAGGGCGGCTGGCTTGAACTTGCCTTGCTGACAGTTATTGTTGCGGCTCTGTTCTCGCTGACCTGTTACATAATTTCCAGAAGCTTCATAAAAATAGCAACCTCCACCGGAAACACTTCAAAAGTCAGATACAGATCTGCTCCGGTCCATACCAAAAGTCAGTTCGGGGCTTTGCTCGGCAAGGAATTCAGACGCTTCACCTCAAGTCCCAACTACATCCTTAACTGCGGTCTGGGTACACTGATCCTTCTTCTTGCGGGTGTCTACTTTATTTTTCGCGGCGGACAGATGGTGTCCCTTTTCAATGAAATTTTCGAAATGTCCGGAATCTACCCTGTGATAGTTGTTGCGGTTATCGGTTTTGCCGCCGCTGCAAACGATATGGCTGCTCCCTCAGTATCTCTTGAAGGAAAGAGTCTGTGGCTTGTTCAGTCTCTTCCCGTCGATCCCTGGCTGGCTCTTAAGGCAAAGCTCTCGGTTCAGATAATTCTTACTCTGATCCCTGCTGTCTGCTGCGTTATCTGTGCCGCCTTCGTATTTCCGTTTTCTCCGGTACAGCTGCTTCTGGTTGCGGCAGTTACGGTTCTGATCGTCCTGTTTATTGCGCTTTTTGACCTTGTTATCGGGGTCAGAATGCCTAATCTGACCTGGACAAATGAAATCGTTCCCATAAAGCAGGGAATGCCTGTATTCCTTGCCCTGATGGGAGTATGGTTGGTCGTGATAGTATTCGCGGGTGTGTATCTGCTTTTGGCAAAATTCATGTCGGCGGAGATATATCTTGCCGTATCCGGCGCGGTTTTCGTGCTGACAGAGGTCCTTCTTTACCGGTGGCTTAAAAGACGCGGGGCAAAGATCTTTGCTGCACTGTAATTGACTCCGGACGCAAGGGAAGCGGTCTGCCTCCGGGTGGGACAGACCGCTTTGTACTGTGTAAATGACGGGCACGCTTAATCCTTTTCAATTGTCGCTTTCCGGGAGTTTATCTTCTTTATGGTCTCCGGCGGGAATTTGAAATGCCTGTCGTAGGTCATGAGACCGTTCTTTTCCTGTTCGATGTCGTATAATTGGGTGTAGCAGAACCCCATGATGTATTCATTGTCAAGCAATATATCGGTCAGATCCCTGTATCTGGAGATGAATTCCTCCTCTGTAGCGGGACCGTTACCATAGCCCCAGCCGCTGTTGCTTCCCGGCATCCAGCCTATTCCGCCGTATTCGCTGACAAATACCGGGTCTTTGCCGTTATAATGCTGTCGGTCACGGATATTCGGGTTCCGCCATATCTGGTCCTTTATAATACCGTCGGGTATATGTGCGTAATATTCCGCAAAGGCTTTCGGATCCTGCTCGTAGTCATGAACGTCAAAAATGTCACTTTGTACATGAAAATTGCCGCTCGTATCTATTACGGGACGTGTGGGGTCAAGGGCTTTGGTGATTCGATAAACGGTGTCTATAACCCCGTCGCACTGCTTGCCCGCCTCGGTATTCCAGGTCTCATTGAACGGGCACCAGCCGATAACTGACGGATGACTGTAGTCCCGCTGAACGGCTTCGGTCCACTCCGGGAGAAAATTCAGTATACTGCCGGGGTCCGTAACGTCAAGGCTCCAGTTGGCGTGTTCTCCCCAGCAAAGGAAGCCCAGCTTGTCCGCATGATAAAGATATCTCGGGTCAAAAATCTTCTGATGAAGTCTTGCCCCGTTGAAACCCAGTGCCATAGCGTATTTTATGTCGTTTTCGAGATCTTCGTCCGTGGGTGCGGTGTATATACCATCCGGATAGTACCCCTGATCCAGTACCCAGCGACCGAAGACCGGTCTGCCGTTTATAATGAATTTCCGTCCGTCAAGGCAGATGCTCCTCATCCCGAAATAACTTTCGGCTTCGTCGAGTACACGGGACTGTTTTTCAACACAAACAGATACGGAATACAGATTCCCCTGTCCCACGTCCCAGAGGTGTATTTCGGAGAGCGGAACGGAAAAGCACAGAGTGTCCGTGCGTATGTTTCCGATGTTCTGCCGTCCGGTCTCTTTCCCGTCCCAGAATATGCGGAGGGAGAGGGAAGAGCCCGGAAAATTCCC
Organism: uncultured Eubacteriales bacterium; assembly: GCA_905207625.1. GTDB lineage: Bacteria > Bacillota > Clostridia > Oscillospirales > UBA644 > HGM12619. Next base: position 51,029 of record CAJLLT010000011.1, read on the forward strand.
CGAAAGCTTTATTCTTACGGAGACTGAACCCGAATCAATGTCCGGAGTGAATGATATGTCCTTTATCCAGCATTCGTCAACTGCTTCCATCCACACGCTCTGCCATATTCCGGTGGTCCGAGTATAGAAACATCCGTTGGAATTCCGGCTGATGCTCTGTTTTCCTCCGGGCTGTTTATGTGAGCGCACGTCATCATAGACGCAGAGGGTCACAAAGTCGTTTTTACGGTTCAGTTTCTCCGTTATGTCGGCATAAAAGGGGGTATATCCGCCTTGGTGACCGGTTACTTCCTCCCCGTTTATAAAAACCGTGGCACTGTAATCAACGGCGCCGAAATGCAGAAGTATCCGCTTTCCGGTCCAGTTCTCGGGAATGGACAACCTGCGGCTGTACCAGACACAGGGCATGAAGTCCGTATTCTCCACCCCGGACAGCCTGCTCTCCGGACAGAACGGAACGGTGATTTTTCCTTTGAGATCCGGGGTATTGTAAAGCTGACGTGTCATGTCGCTTTTTTCGTTGTCAGTTTCAAAATTCCATTCCCCGTTAAGACAAAGCCAGTCCTTCCGGACAAGCTGAGGTCTCGGGTATTCACTTCTCGGGATTTTTGTATCCATGGCTTTTTTTCTTTCTTCTGATCGTAATTATTTTTGCGGTAAAGGGCCTGACAGCCTCTGCCGTAAATGAAGGTTGCCGGATTTTATCGGATCTGTTTTTTGCAGGTTGTTTCGCGGTTGAAGGGAACGCTGTCCATGTTTCAAAGAGTTTCGGTTATGTTTCCGGGAAATCCCGTGAATGTTTTGGGCTGTGCGGAAGCACGATCCGCCGTTAATTCTATCATAAAAAATGAGTGTTGTCAAGAAAAGCGTTGAAACAGACCGTAAAACCGGCTTTATGCTGTATCCACTGTCCCCTGACCGGGAGGAATTATCACAAAACCCGCCGGTACAGAATAAAAGAAAGTATGATCGCCGGAAAAACGGCAGAAGGAATGGAAAATGAGTAAATATGATCCGCTATGGCGAACAGTCGCCGCGGATGAACGTCCGCGGATAAAATTGAGTTTTGATGAGATAGAGAAAATCCTTGGCTTTCCCATAGACCACAGTTTTCTTACCTTCAAGAAAGAGCTGAATAGTTTCGGCCGGAAGGTCGGGAAAATATCCATGAAAGAAAAAACCGTTTGTTTTGAGAAAACAGAAACCGGAGAATGAGATGAAAAAACCTGTGATAACCGCGAATGAAATAACTCTGCTCCGGATAGCGGGAACTGTTGCACTGCTGTTTCTCCGTCCCTTGTCTGCGTGGTTCTTTGTCATATATGCCCTTACCGGAATAACAGATGCGGCGGACGGATGGCTTGCCCGGAGAACCGGAACCGCAAGCCCCTTGGGAGCCCGGCTCGATTCTGTGGCGGATCTTGTGTTCTACGGAGTTATGCTTATAAAGTTACTTCCGGTACTTATAAAGGAATTGCCCGTGCGGATATTTGTCTTTGCGGGGGCTGTAATTATTCTGCGACTCGGCGCATATGTTGCCGCGGCGGTGAAATATCACCGGTTTGCGGCGGTCCATACCTACATGAACAAGCTTACCGGGGCGGCGGTCTTTCTTATTCCGTTTGCGCTGCTTACCCCGTACCGTATTCCTTACTGCATATGTGTATGCGTTATCGGGGCGGCGGCCTCGGCAGAGGAGCTTATAATACACCTTACCCGCGCTTCATATGATCCGAATGCGAGATCCATTTTCAAAGGAGTGGGAAAATGAACTGTTCAAGATTTGAGCCTACCCGGAAAGCATTGATATTCTGGACACTTTTCATCGGTATAGGAGCCGTTGCGGGGGCTGTCGGAATGCTTTCGGATCCTTCGGGGAAGACTTTCGGTATGGCATCAATGCTCCCTTATTTCCAGAAGCTTCCCTTTGCGGATATTCTGTTCCGGGATCTGAAGTTTTCCGGCATTGCCCTGCTGATTGTAAACGGACTTACAAATCTTACCGCGGCGGCACTGCTGCTTGCCCGCAGAAAGTCCGGGGTCATCCTCGGTGGAGTGTTCGGCATTACTCTGATGATGTGGATATGTATTCAATTCTACATGTTTCCCTTCAATTTCATGTCCACGTCGTACTTTATTTTCGGTTTTATTCAGGCTGTTACCGGGTATATGGCGTGGGTTTTTTACAGTCAGGAATCCTTCGTCTTCCGTGAATCGGATTATCCTGATATAGGGACTGATCCGGATAAGCTTGTGGTTTACTTTTCCCGTATGGGCTATGTGAGGAAAAAGGCGTATGAGCGGGCAAACAGGACCGGGGCATCTGTTTATGAAATCAAAGCCACGGAAAAGGTCTCCGGAACTTCCGGCTTCTGGTGGTGCGGCAGGTACGGTATGCACCGTTGGGAAATGCCCATAGAACCGATTCCGGAAAACCTGGATAAATATCAGCAGGTGACCGTGTGTACCCCTGTGTGGGTCTTTGCCCTCTCGGCTCCCGTCAGAGCTTTTTGCCGGCAGGCTCGGGGAAAAATAAAACGGGCAGACTATATTATCGTACACCATCAGAAGAATTCATATACCAATGTTTCAAAAGAAATGGATGATCTTCTGGGACTTGAAAACAGCCCTTCGGTCAGCGTCTGCTGTCGCCGGGGAAGATACAGATAATCCGGCAGAAATCAAAGAGGCAGGCTCTGAAAGGAGCCTGCCTCTTACTATATCGTGCAGATTACATTTTTTTACAAAGAAGATTTCTTCCCGTAAGAGGGAACACACGGTTTAAGCTTTTAATTTATCTGCTCAGAAATGTAACCTCTGATGTCATATGCGACCGGTTTTACGTTTTAATACGATGTACACGGCAAGCCCGATATTTCCCGCCAGGGCAAGGACTGCTGCAATAGCGATAAGTGTTACGGTTCGTTCCATCCCGGTTTCGGACACTGCCCCGGAACCTGCCGGAACGGAAACTTCCGCTGCGGCCTTTACTCCGATGTCTTTCTGTCCGATCCACCAGTTGCCGTTGGAGCCGATAAAAGGTGTAAGTCCGTCTTTGCTGTCCGCACCCACTACTGTTCCCAGATCGGCTGCCGTTCCGTCAGTATATGTAATTATCAGCCTTCCGTCGGAATTTATCTCGGTCTTTGCGATTCCTGTCCCGTCTTTGCCGTCCTTTCCGTTTCTGCCGTTTGTTCCGTCTTTACCGTCAGAACCGTCGGCTCCGTCATTCCCGGTGGCTTTTATGCCCGTATCCGTAGCCCCTATCCACCAGTTTCCGTTTATTCCGATGTATGGAATAAGACCGTCAGAACCGTCTTTTCCGTCCCGTCCCGCGGGCCCGGTATCGCCTTTTTCACCCTTCTGTCCGGGAAATCCGGTATAACCCGTATCTCCTCGGTCGCCTTTTTCGCCGGGGTCGCCCTTATCACCCTTCTCCCCGGTGTCACCTTTGTCTCCCTTATCTCCTTTTTCGCCCTTTTCGCCCATGGCATTTACTCCGAGAGAAGTCCAGTTCATTCCTTCGTCGTAGGAAATATACCAGTATCCGTCCGACCCGATCATGAGCCTGGGCATTTCCCCGTCGGTTCCGTCTCTGCCGGGAGCGCCTTCTTCACCCTGTTGTCCGGTGGCTTTCACACCCATGGTGATCCATGTCCAACCGTTGTCATAGGATACCTCCCACTCATTGGTTGCGGCATTGATGCGGAGCTCGGGTGTTATTCCCGGGTCTCCCTTTTCGCCGCTACCCCCCGCAGCAGGGTCAAACCATCCCGCAGTCAATGTTATATCTTCCGTAAGGGGAGTGCTGAAATCAAATCTGTTTCCGTCGGCAGTGAACCATCCCGTAAAAAGCAATTCGTCCTTAACGGGAGAGACGGGCTTGATCGCTTTTTCGCCCGAAGGGATAATGACTCTGGCATAAGTATCGTTTTCGTCCTCAAAGGTCACCATTATGCCGGAGATGTTTTTATCCCACCGGTACGATATCTCCCCGTAATAGATGCCACCTCCAAGGGGGCCCCAGCTGTAAACAGCCCCTTTGAAAACTGTCCCGGTGCAACCGCTCTCGGTGGTAACGGTGCGTCCGTTCTCCAGCGCAAAACCGATACGGCTTGTAATCGTGCCGCCGTTGGCTATCATTGTGGCGTTGGATTCCACGCAGACGGAGTCCTCGCGACTGCAGCAATCGTAGATCTCCCCGCCGTTCATGGTAAATACGGTGCCGGTCGTGGGAGAAATGTAAGCCCCGCCGCCGTCTCCCGAATCGCAGCCGAAGATCTTTCCACCGTTCATGGTAAAGAATCCATGTTCAACGTACACGCCGCCGCCCACGGTCGGGAAGACGCAGTTCGTGATCACGCCGCTGTTCATGATGAAGGTTCCGCTTTCAACATGTACTCCGCGGCTATGGCCGCCTCCGTCGATCTTTCCGTCACCGAGCGCACTGCTGTCCTTCAGGGTCAGCATGCCGCCTTCCGGAACATAAATGACCTTCTGCCCGTCGCTAGTCGTCACCCCCAGGGTCTTGCCATTCAGGTCGAGGGTGGTCTCGTGACTGATCGTCAGAGGAGACGTGAGGTAGATGTCTCTTGTCAGGATGACTTCTCTGTTGTAGTAGGAGACAGCGCCGGTCAGTTCGGCTTCCGTGCTTACGTACGAGATTTCCGCCGCCTGTGCCGCCACCGGGAACAGACAGATTATCATGCAAAGAACAATCAGTATTCCTGATATGCGTTTTTTCATACCGGTTCCTCCATTTTTGCCTGTATCGGCTCAGTCAAGAGCGGTTATTACGATCGAGCATCTGAACGAAATAAGATAGGTGTTGTAGTCGGATTGCTCAATGGAGAAACGCAGGGTGATATCCTCTTCGGCATTGTATATTCTGTTGAAATTTATGGAATGCTGCCCTCTGTCCTCCGACTCTATGCGTGTGAGCAACCTGCAGAAGGAGTTGTCGTAATCGTCTGTCATCTGAATGGCGCAGATCCCGCTGTTGTCATTCGTCATCGTCCCGATCGATCCGCTTAAACTCAGATTGTAGCGATGCCCTTTTTTTAACTTGAAAGTGCCGTTCTCGTACGACACAAGGCCGCCGCTGCTCAGTTTTTCCCTATAACCGGGGGTGATGGCGCCGTCTTGCAAAAAGGTCGACTGCGCATACATTTCGCCGTAAAGCCAGCCCGGACAGCTGCCATCCTGTCCTGCGGGGCCGGCTTCTCCCTGTTCGCCTTTGTCGCCTTTGTCTCCCTTGTCTCCTTTTTCGCCCTTTTCGCCTGTTTCTCCCTTTTCACCCTGCGGACCGGCAGCTTTTATTCCTGTATCGGTCGCACCGATCCACCAGTTTCCGTTTTCGCCGATGAAAGGTGTATCACCGTCCGCTCCTGTGGGCCCTGTAATATCGGAAAGGGAAATAAGCTCCCTCCACTCTTCACCCGTGTATCTCCATTGCAGACACGAATCTGTTTTTCTGATCTCCACGGTTTTTCCGTCTGTGCCGTCGGTTCCGTCCCTGCCGTTTATTCCGTTTCTTCCGTCATCGCCCCGGAGCCAGTACAGATTATACAGGTTGAGCCACACGTCATCCCCTATGTAGCGCCACTGCAACGTGTAACCGTCCACACGGAATTCAGGTGTCCTGCCGTCCGTTCCTCTCTCACCGTTTTTCCCCGAGGGACCCGTAATATCGGACAGAGCAACAAGATTCAGCCATTCCCCGCCGGTGTACCGCCACTGTATGTATGAACCGGAATTTCTTACCTCAACCGCTTTTCCGTCCTTTCCGTTTCTGCCGTCAGAACCGGACAATGCGGACAGCGCGACGAGGTTTTCCCATTCCCCGTCCTCATATCGCCATTGTATAAACGTATTGTTATTCCTGATCTCAACGGCTTTGCCGTCGGTACCGTTCTGACCGTTCTCTCCTTTTTCGCCGTCCTGGCCCGGTACGCCCCTGAGGTCGTCAACATCCACCAGATCGTGCCAGGTGTCATTTTCGCCGTATCTCCACTGGATGGTTTTTCCGTTGTTCCGCATATCAATGCCCGCTTTGCCTGAAGTCCCCGTTTCTCCTTTGCATCCGGCTGAAACTGCGGTGCAGAATATCAGGACGGCGCAGATGAAAAGCAATCTGAATTTTTTCATGATAATATCCTCCATGTCAATTGTTTTTATATTTGTCGGCAAACAGAGCCACACCCTGCTTCAGGACCTCCATCTGTGTTTTCATATAGTATTCGTCCTCAAACATCGCGTAATGAACGCAGGCGCGGACAAATACAAATATCAGCGGAGTTATGGTCGTGTAAGGTATTCCGAGTTTCGGTTCCAACAGTTTAGCATATGCGGTATAACGCCGGTTGACACCGTCGAAGAACTTTTTCCCGTGTTCTATGTATTTGGGGTGAGTATAGACCTGGTACATCAGTCTGTATTTCTTTCCGTGCTTTTCCGCCGTCCAGTAGGGGATTTCCTCTATAAATCTCATTACGTCCCCGGTATCGGCAGGGGCTTTGGCCATAAATTCATCCTCAACCTTTGTCATACAGTATTCCGTGGACTGTATTATCAGCTCGTCAAGATTCCTGAAATAAACATAAAGGTTTCCCGGGGTGCACCCGCAGGCTTCCGCCAGGGCTTTGATCCCCGTTCCCGTCAACCCGTGTTCCGCATAACACTCGTAGCATTTTTCCATCAAAGCTTCTTTCTTTTTCAGGTGCTGTTCTTCCGTATTTGTATACATGGTTTCCCTTTTGAATAATGAATAATCGTTCATTTAGCTACATTATACCATAAATTGCATCAAAAAGCAATAGAATTCACACTCCTGATCCGACAGAATACGGAAAAAAGAATCATCAGACAGACAAGATTTTTGACTGTTTTTACCAATATTTGTCCTGATAATCCTTTGTTCCGTTCTTTACCGTGGTCTGGGATAGTAGCCGTATTCCCGGACATCCTGAACAGGATCCGGTATCATTCCGGGTTGTCCGGAACCGTCGCCGTGCAGTTACTCCGGGGAAACCTAAAAATAAATTTTTTTCGTTTAACCTATTGCAATTTCCGTATAAATGTGCTATAATATGACCAGATAAACGATTTTGGTCATATTTGAGGTTGTAATGGCTTTTTCGGATGAAGAAAACAAGAGAATACGGAAAGAGCTGATAAGTGCCGCAAGGAAATGTGCCGTAACGGTGGGAATGAGGAAAACCTCTGTAGAGGAACTGACAGAAGCTGCCGGAATATCCAAGGGTTCCTTCTATAAGTTTTTTGATTCCAAGGAACTGCTGTTTTTCGCTGTCCTGGAGGACATTCATTCCGAACTGTACGAAATTGCCTCCGATTCGCTGGAAAAGTATGCGTCACTTCCGTCGGGTGAACGGGCGACTGAGACTCTCCTGACAGTCTGCCGGCATCTCTCAGAGACAGGTGATATGAGATTTATAGAATCCGATGCTGAATTCCTTCTGCGGAGGATTCCGGAACCCGTCAAAGCCGGACATTATCATGATGATGAAGCCCATATCAGGGATATTCTGCTGAAAAGCGGTCTTATGCCGGCCCGAGGCACTGAGTTGACTGTGGCAACCGTGCGCGGACTTATTCTTACGGTATCCCATCAGGATGAAATCGGGGAGAAATACCCGGAAGTGCTGCGACTGCTGGTTCACGGAGCGATGAAAGAATTATTTGAGGAATAGAAAAAGCTGCTGTAAGGCAGCTTTTAAAAAGGAAAAGGGTTAGCGGTGGCTAACTACGGAGCGGCTATGAAAAAAAACTTTTGGGACAGAAATGCGGGCATATATGACCGGTTCATGAAAAAAGACTCTGCGGCGTATGAGAGAATGTATGAGCTGATTCGGTGTAAGGTGAAGAATAAAGCAGTGCTGGAGCTGGCAACCGGAACGGGACTGATTGCAAAAAACATAGTCAGTGCCGCACGGACGGTGGAGGCGACGGATGCGTCCCCGGATATGATAGCTGAGGCAAAGAAAACCTGTGTATCGGCAAAACTTCATTTCTCGGTGCAGGATATGTTTGATCTGCCTTATGCGGAGAAGAGCTTTGAAGTCGTAATCGTCGCAAATGCCCTGCATATTGTACCTGAGCCGGAAAAAGCCCTTGAGCAGATCCGGAGGGTTCTCAGGGACGACGGGGTGCTCATAGCTCCCACTTTTACCCACGGGAAGAATACATTCTCCGGGAAAATTAGATCCTTTTTCATGAAACCTGCGGGTTTTCCGTTGCACACAAAGTGGTCCGGGAACGAATATCTTGATTTCCTGCGCCGGAACGGGTGGGAGGTAGTAAAGAGTGAAGAAATCAAAGCTTCTTTCCCACTTACTTATGCCGAGTGCGTGAAAGCAGAAATCAAGTGATATATATTTGATTGTATTTACTGTTGAATTGTGGGGTAATATATGAAATATCACATTGAAAGGAATACCGTGCAGGAGACACTTGTCATCCCCCTGTACGGGCGAAAGATTTGTTCGGAACTGTATCCGGCACTGTATCATGACCGGACCGCTGTCCGGCTTATGGAGCAGATAGACTATGATTTTTCACAGCTGTCGGAGAAATCCGGAAGTGTTATGCATAGGTTCGGTTTTCTTGAGGTCGCCGTACGACAGAACGGCCTCGCCCGGGAGGTCCGGGACTATCTCGGGACCCATCCGGGGGCGGCGGTGGTAAACCTCGGTTGTGGGCTTGACGATACCGGTCGTCAGTGCGATAACGGGACCTGCAGAATATATAACCTTGATTTTCCCGATGTTATTTCCGTACGCAACCGGCTTCTTCCCGCCGGAGAGCGGGAGGAAAACATTCCGTGTGACCTTAACGATACCTCCTGGATGAACAGTATTGATGCCTCGGAGGGGGCTGTGTTTTTTGCCGCCGGGGTATTCTATTACTTTACATCGGAACAGGTGAGGGCCCTCGTACGGGCTATGGCTGAAAGGTTTCCGGGGGGACGTCTTGTTTTCGACGCGGCAAACAGAACCGCTGTGAAACTTATGCTGAAAACATGGATAAAAACAGCGGATATACAGGATATCGGCGTATATTTTTCTGTTTCGGACGCGGAGAAGGAACTTTCCGCATGGGGCGGGAATATGAAGGTCTCAAGCCGGGGATATATGTACGGTTATAACGACCTTAAGGATCCGTCAATAAGCGGTTTTTTCAGGCTGCTGGCAAAAGTCGGCGACGGAATGATGAAAATGAGGATCATAAGACTGGATTTCGGGAACTGAAGCCGTGAGTCCTGTTTGTTTTGATGCCGTAATCTGCGGGCTTTACGGAGTATTCCGGCATTGCGGATATGACTCAGGTTATTCTTCTGTGCGGTGCCGGGAGATCATCCTGGAGACCGTGGAGGGTTCTGCGACGGAATGACTGTATGATTCGGGGGCAACCGTGATTATCTTTCATGGGGTGAAGCTCCCGTAAATTCCGGGGACGGATTAGCGTATGCTAACCTTGAATTATTCGGAATACAGAAAGGTCTATTGCCTTTTGTTATAATAATTTTATCACTTGGATTCTTAGGAGGTTTTTTCTTGAAAAAGCAATCAAATCTGTCAAGGCTGATGGGGTATGCCGGGAAATACAGATACTTCACCTATGCCTCATGGCTGCTCTCGGCTGTGAGCGCACTTGTTGCGCTGGTCCCGTTTCTGTATATATGGAAAATAATCAGGGACGTACTTGATGTTGCTCCGGATTTTGCCAAAGCGACCGATATCGTGCATTACGGCGTGATGGCAATGGTTTTTGCCGCGCTCTCATTCCTTATTTATATCGGCGCTCTTATGTGTTCGCATCTTGCGGCATTCCGTGTGGCGACAAACATGCGTCTTGCCGTAACGGAACATATCGCGGGGCTTCCTCTTGGGTTTACGGACCGTTTCGGCAGCGGCAGACTCCGTAAAATAATCAACGACAGCACCGGTGCGACCGAAACATATCTTGCGCATCAACTTCCTGACAAATATGCGGCTGTGGCAACTCCCATAGGCTTGCTGTTTCTCCTTTTTGCCTTTGATTGGAGGCTGGGCTTGCTGAGCCTTGTTCCCGTTGTTCTCGGTTTCCTCATCATGACTGCCATGACCGGCAAGCGCATGGAAGAGAAAATGCGCCAGTACAATAATGCCCTTGCAACCATGTCCAATGAGGCGGTGGAATATGTCCGCGGAATTCCCGTTGTCAAAACCTTCGGACAGTCGGTGTATTCCTTCAAGAAGTTCAAAGGTACGATTGACGAATATGAGAAGTGGGTCGTAGCTTATACCAAGAATCTGAGGGTACCCATGATGCTCTATACCGCTGCCATAAACGGAGTGTTTGCGTTCCTCATTGCTGGGGCTCTGTGGTTCACCGGAAACGGGGTGACAAATGAATTTCTGCTGAACCTTCTGTTTTACATTATTATCACCCCGGTCATATCCCTGACGCTGACCAAAGTAATGTACATGAGTGAGAACAATATGATCGTCGCCGATGCGATGGAGCGGATTGACAGTGTCCTTGATGCTGAGCCTATGCGTGAGAGCGGTACTCCCGCACATCCCGCGGATTCCTCCGTGGTGCTTGATAATGTCAGCTTCAGCTATGACGGGAAGAATCAGACTATACGCGGCGTATCCATGAAGATCGATCCGGGACAGACTGTGGCGTTTGTCGGGCCCTCCGGCGGAGGAAAATCCACATTGGCAAGCCTTATTTCCCGGTTTTTTGATGTGGACGGTGGAAGCATCCTGATCGGCGGAGTCGACGTAAGGAATATTTCAAAGGACGAACTGATGAACAACGTTTCGTTCGTGTTCCAGAATTCGAAGCTGATAAAGGCATCTATCCTTGAAAACGTAAAAATGGGAAGACCCGATGCTACGAGGGACGAAGTGATGGAAGCTCTGAGGACGGCTCAGTGTATGGATATAATTGAGAAGTTCCCACGGGGCGTGGATACCGTGATCGGTACCAACGGGGTCTACCTTTCCGGTGGGGAACAACAGCGGATCGCCATTGCCCGCGCCGTACTGAAAAACGCTCCGATAGTCATTCTGGATGAAGCGACAGCCTTTGCCGACCCTGATAATGAGGCGAAGGTGCAGGCGGCATTCGGACAGATGGCTCAGGGCAGAACCGTTATTATGATCGCCCACAGGCTTTCTACCGTAGCCAACGCCGATTGTATTTACGTTATAAGGGACGGAGAGGTCGTTGAAAGCGGCAAACGCGATGAACTGTGCCGTAAGGGCGGTCTGTTTGCCGGAATGTGGGCGGATTATCAGGCATCGGTGGAATGGAAAGTGGTAAAGGAGGAGTCCGTAAATGATTGAGTGGATTCAAAAGAAGACCGCGTCGTCCCGGGAAGGTGCGGTGGGACTTATAAAGGGCGTCATTGCCTGCGCATTTCAGAACATTGCTTTCATGCTTCCCACATCCTTGCTGTATCTGCTTGTTTCCGATCTGATGAGCGGCGGGGTGACCGGCGGCAGGATCGCCTTTTATGTCTTGGGCTGTGTCGTTTGTTTTGCGGTGATACTGCTCACCACCTGGTTTCAGTACAATAATACATACTTTACCACCTACGAGGAAAGCGGAAAACGCAGGCTCGGCCTTGCCGAAAGGCTCCGGAAGCTTCCTTTGTCCTTTTTCGGGAAAAAAGACCTTGCGGATCTGACGAGCACTATCATGGCTGACTGTGAAGTCCTGGAAAAAACCTGTTCCCATTTTGTTCCCGGGCTGTTCGGCTCTCTGATTTCCACCGTACTGATTTCCGTGGGAATGTTCTTCTTCGATCCCCGCATGGCCGCTGCCGCACTTTGGGTCATTCCCGTATCGGTGCTGACTGTTCTCCTCAGCTACCGGGTACAGGATAGGGTTCAGGCCAGGAATATGGCGGTGAAGATGGTTTGTGCCGACGGAATTCAGGAATATATAGAGACCGTCAGGGATCTTAAAGCCAACAATGCCGAAAAAGAGTATCTTAAAGGTCTTTCCGGTAAGATCAGAGGCGTGGAGAAACAGTCGGTCAGAGCCGAACTTACCACTGCCGTGTTTGTGACTTCCGCCGGGATGATCCTCAAACTCGGTATAGCCTCCGTTGCACTTGTCGGCTCTGTACTGCTTGTGAACGGAAGTATAAGTGTCCTGACTCTGTTTATGTTCCTTCTGGTGGCGTCCCGGCTTTATGACCCGATGCAGGGTGCACTTCAGAATCTTGCGGCGATTATCGCTATGCGGACCAATGTGGCGCGTATGAATGAGATTCTGGATCATCCCGTCCAGCAGGGAAGTGAGACCCTTACGAATAAGGGATATGATGTGGTTTTCGATCATGTGGGATTCTCTTACAACAGCGGAGAGACCGTGTTGAAGGATGTTTCATTTATCGCAAAACAGGGAGAGGTCACGGCTCTTGTCGGTCCCTCCGGCGGCGGCAAGACCACGGTTTCCCGACTCGCGGCAAGATTCTGGGATAATCAGCAGGGGACAATAACTGTCGGCGGCATGAAAGTTTCCGACACTGACCCCGAAAAGCTGATGAGTCTGTACTCCATAGTTTTCCAGGATGTCACTCTTTTTGACAATACCGTTATGGAAAACATTCGTCTTGGCAGAAAAGACGCAACTGATGAAGAGGTCATTGCGGCGGCGAGACTTGCCAACTGTGAGGAATTTGTGGAAAAACTGCCCGATAAATGGAATACGGATATCGGTGAGAACGGTTGTGAACTGTCCGGCGGTGAAAGGCAGCGCATTTCAATTGCCCGTGCGTTTTTGAAGGATGCTCCCATAATTCTGCTGGATGAAGCCACAGCAAGCCTTGATGTCGAGAATGAGACGCTTATCCAGACGGCTCTTTCAAGACTTATACGGAATAAGACCGTTCTGGTTATAGCTCACCGTATGCGTACCGTTGCCGGCGCAGATAAAATAGTAGTCCTTTCCGACGGCGTTGTTGCCGAACAGGGGACTCCGGAACAGCTTTATCGGAAAAACGGGATTTACACCCATATGGTAGATCTTCAGACCGGAAGCGAAGACTGGAAAATACAATAGGAAAAATCGAACAATCGCAAAGGACCCGACCGGTATCCGGCCGGGTCCTTTAAGTTTGTCCGGAACGGATACGGAATGTACGGCGGATTATTTCCGGAGCAGGAAAGCCGATAGATTTTACCTGGATTTAACAATAAGATGATAGTCGATTTGACATTGGTATGTTATACTCACTCCGTAATAAGGAGTGAGTATAACATATGGATATTTTTCATTTTCTGACCATGGTCGGGGGATTGTGCCTGTTTCTGTTCGGAATGAGTATTATGGGGCAGGCGCTTGAACGCAGGGCGGGTAACAGTCTCAAAACCGTGCTCGGAAAACTTACCGGCAGTAAGACCGGAGGGCTTTTGACGGGACTCGGTGTGACCTCTGTCATCCAGAGTTCCTCCGCCACAACGGTCATGGTGGTAGGTTTTGTCAATGCGGGAATAATGACGCTTCGTCAGTCAATCAATGTCATTATGGGCGCAAATATCGGAACCACGGTAACCGCGTGGATCCTGAGTCTTGCGGGAATAGACAGCGGCAACGTCTGGGTTCAGCTTCTGAAACCCTCATCGTTTACGCCGGTACTTGCGCTTATAGGCATTGTTCTGTATATGTTCTGCAAAAGGGATAAAAGTAAGGATACCGGAATGATACTTCTGGGGTTTGCCACGCTGATGTTCGGAATGGAGACCATGTCCGGAGCAGTATCGGGACTGGGCAACGTGCCGGAATTCCAGAGGTTGTTTTTGCTGTTCTCAAATCCCATCCTCGGAGTGGTCGTAGGTGCGGTACTTACGGGGATAATCCAGTCCAGCTCCGCGTCTGTCGGAATACTTCAGGCTCTGGCTTCCACCGGAGCTGTGTCATACAGCGCCGCAATACCGATTATCATGGGACAGAATATCGGAACCTGCGTGACGGCTCTTATCTCCGCTGTGGGGGCAAATAAGAATGCGAAACGTGCGGCAATGGTGCACCTTTCCTTTAACGTAATAGGAACTGCCGTGTGGCTTACGGTCTACTGTATTGTAAAGGCGGTTTTCGCCCCGGTGATCCTGGAGAGTTCCGCTTCTCTTCTCGGTATAGCCGTTATTCATTCCGTGTTCAATGTACTCTGTACTCTTCTGCTGCTGCCGATGGGTAATCTTCTCGAAAAGCTTGTTTGCCGGATAATTCCCGATTCCAAAGAGAAGGAAAAACAGAATGAACTTGATGAGCGGTTGCTTGCAACGCCGTCGCTTGCCCTTGCGCAGAGTAAGGCTGTTGCACGGAAAATGGCTGAATGTGCCGGATCAGCGCTGAAAAAGGCTCTCGGAAGTATTCTTTCGTATTCTCCGGCAGTCGCTGCCGAGATACGGGAGGCGGAGAGCAAATGCGATGAGTATGAAGATGTTCTCGGTACATATCTGATCAAAGTCAGTTCGGCAAAACTCGGTCAGGCAGAAAGCGAAGAGGCAACCGCTTTGCTTAAAGTGATCGGAGACTACGAACGCATTTCCGATCATGCGGTGAATATCCTGGAATCTGCGGAAGAACTGAGGGATAAGAAACTTTCTCTTACGGAGGATGCGTTGAAAGAATATGAGGTCATGGCGAAAGCGGTTGAAGAAGTACTTACACTTTCGGAAAAGGCCTTTGTTGAATCGGATACCGAAACTGCGGTGAAGGTTGAACCTCTTGAACAGGTGATTGACAATCTTAAAGACAGTCTCCGAACAAGCCATATTCTTCGGATGCAAAGCGGTAAATGCTCGGTGGAAGTCGGCTTTGTCTGGTCTGATCTGCTGACAAATCTGGAAAGGGTCAGCGACCACTGTTCCAATATCGCCGGGTGCGTTATCGATCGGACAGAGCATAATCTGAATCTTCATGAAACTCTGAAGAACGCAAAGAAAGGCAACAGCCAATTCGGTGAAGTGTACCGCAAATACGCTGAAAAATATGGGATATAAAGAAAAAGCCAGTCCGCGGAATACGGACTGGCTTTGCTTTTGTATTATGCGTATGACTCTTTGCGGACGCAATCTGTGCCGGTGCACGATGCCTGAGTACATGCTTGATCTCCCACGGTTAAAACGGCACAATAGCGCAAAAAAGGTTCGGGTGACAGTACATCCGAACCTTAAATCTGTTCATGAAAATCGGTGATGTGAAAAATAAGTCAAAAAGGTTGCTTTCTTGTCGTTTTTGTGGTATAATACAAGCAGACAGTCTTGCTTTGCAATCCCCGGCGGCTATGCCGCCTTTGCCCTGTCGGGCAGCTGCTTTATTGACGGCGTCGTAAAAATGCCCTTGCGAGCAAGCATTTTTACTCCGTAATACAAAATCAGTAAAATGAACAGATATTTTTATTCCGATATCTGCGGCGTGAGGTATTATTTACAGATAAAACAATAAACCGTTTAATTAGGAGAGTGTCATGAGAAAATATGAAGACCGGTCCGGTATAGCCGGAGATCTGTTTTGTTGGGTTTCGGATGTGGCGTTTTCCCGGTTCAGAAGTTTCAGCAATAACGTCCTCGGGACGGGGATCGATGAGTTGCCCTCTGAACAGAGTATATTTATGAGGCAAAGCTTTTCCATGGTTTTTTACGCAACAATCCTGTTTTTACTCACCAACGGTTTTTATCTTGTCAAAAACATTGTATTCAATACAATGATAGTCATAGATATGATACCTCTTTACATGATGGTTGTATCTTCACTTGCGATGCTGATTTTCCTGATATTTAACAAAAACTACGGTTCATCCCTGTCAAGATTTGTTCTGCTTGCGTTCTATACAGTGGTTATTGCGAGTGTAACGGTATTTATGGTTTCCTGTAACTTTCACGGAATCGGTCTTTCGATTTCAATGTGTTACCTGTTTGTGATCATGGTCGCGCCTACATATAAGTTACTTGATACGGTTGTCATCTGTGTCCTGATATCAGTAAGCTGGTGGCTACCCTCAATCCTTCCCTATGCGGATAACTACAATTTATTCAAGCATTTTTTGCTTCGTTTTTCAATAATTGCCGGACTTATTGCTGTCCGTTCCATTTTTCTGCGTCAATCTTCCGATGAAAGATATATCAAGGAAATGAGCAATTCTTTCATAAAACTGGCGTATAATGACGTGCTGACGGGGACTCTCAACAAAAAGGCGATGGAGACTTACTGCGCCTTTATTACCGAAAAAATGATGCCGGAAAAGGTCAGCGCGATAATCTATGACATCGATAATTTCAAATCATACAACGATCACTATTTTCACATGAAGGGCGACGAAACTCTGAAACTTGTTGCCGGAGCCGTTGTCAATGTCCTTGACAGATCCGACAGGTATCTGTTTCGTTTCGGAGGCGAGGAGTTTGTTGTTATCCTGCCTGACGTTTCCGAGGATGAAGCCCGTCTGATAGCCTGCGAACTTCTCTTCGCGGTACGGGCTGCTGCCATTCCGAGGGAGGATTTGCCTGACAGAAGTATTGTTACCGCTTCATTCGGAGTTGCCTGCGGGACAGCGGAAGAACTGAAAGATCTTTCAATCATAACCAAGGCCGACAGACAACTGTATGCCTGCAAAAATGCGGGCAAAGACTGCGTTTCGGCAAACGGAGCTATCTTCAGACAGCCTGAAGTTGCTCCATTGATTGACCGCGAGATGAAAATCAAGGAGCTCGCCGCAACGGAGGAAACCAGCCCGGCAACGCTCGCAAAAATGAAAAAAGACGGCGCAATCGTTTCTAACGATGTACCCGTGAAGATTTGTACGGAGCTCGGTTGCACGGCGGATGAAACTATGGAAATTGTTCCGGATATTATGGAAGACTGATTTGCGGAGACAAAAGGAGTTTTTTATGCGAGAAAGCAATCGTTGCTTGTATAATAGCAGCTTCAGCGAATTTCTTTGTGCCGATAGCAATGCCATTCTCGGTGCACTGTGCGATAAATATCACGGCGATGCACAGACAACAACGAGGGAGGCTTGGAAAAATGAAATATACATCCTAAAGGCTGCACTTCATCAATACATAGACGGGCAGGTCGTTTTTGAATATGACATCCCACGTCTTGGCAAAAGGATTGACGTTGTTTTGCTTCTTCGCGGCATTGTGTTTTGCCTTGAATTTAAGGTCGGAGAATCCAGCATTTTGGAGGCGGATATTGACCAGGTGCTTGACTACGCTCTTGATTTGAAGAATTTTCACAAATTCAGCGAGGACAGGATCATTGTTCCGGTTCTGATCGCAACCAAATACCGCAACTCATCCTCAGAAATCCGGATGTCTGTATATGACGATAGAGTAGTGAACCCGTTGGTGACGGGCGAAGCGGGAATTGCAGATATTATCTCTGCTGTTTTGGCACGTTTCCCGGATGAAGTTCCTGTAAATATAAATTGGATTATAAGTCCCTATGCACCTACACCGACAATTATTGAAGCCGCAAAATCACTGTACGAAAATCATTCAGTCGAGGATATCACGCGCCATGAGGCGGACAAGGTGGATACTGATAAGACGATTGCCTATATTCTCGACATCATCCACAAAAGCAAAGAAAACGGAGAAAAGAGCATTTGCTTTGTTACAGGTGTTCCCGGTGCCGGTAAGACACTGGTCGGGTTGGACGTGGCGATTAAGCAGACCTATCAGGGACAGGATGAGCCTGTAAAAGATGAAGGAGCTGTCTATTTGTCGGGAAACGGTCCTCTTGTTGCAGTTTTGACTGAGGCACTTGCGCAGGATAACTATACAAGATGCCGTGGTCGAAATGAAAAAAAGAAAATTACGGATTCTCGCCGGGAAGTCAGCAAATCCATACAGATGATCCACCGATACCGCGATAATATGTTGGCGAAGATCAAAAATCCCGTGGAGAACGGTGTTCTTGAGATAGATCCGCACAAGGCGGTTGAAAACGGGGAAGCGGGATTCGGTGAAGTGGAGCATGTTGCAATTTTTGATGAGGCGCAACGTTCTTGGACGCACAAGCGACTCGCCGATTATCTCAAAAGAGGCGGAACATATGGCAATAAACTGAAGGTGCCGAATTTCCCGTACTCAGAAGCCGCCTTTTTGATTTGGTCTCTCGACCAGCGAAAGGACTGGGCAACCATTGTTTGTCTTGTTGGCGGCGGACAGGAGATTAACACAGGTGAGGCTGGAATTTCAGAGTGGATTAAGGCCCTGAATGAAAAGTTTTCGCATTGGAAGATCTACATTTCGCCTAAATTGACCGAGCCGGAATATGCCGAGGGTAGGGTGAATGAACTTTTGAAGTGGAATTGTAACGTGACATTTAATGAAAGCCTGCACCTTGGCGTTTCTTTGCGATCTTATCGTGCGGAGAAGCTTTCTGCATTCGTTCATGCCTTATTGTCCTTCAATAATGAAAGTGCTGCTCAAATATATCAAGAAATTAAAGATCGATATCCGATCATATTGACGAGAGATATTGAAAAGGCGAAGAAATGGCTTCACGATAAGGTGAGAGGAACAGAGCGCACCGGTGTGCTGGTCACGAAAGAGTCCGCAAGGTACAAACCTCTAGGTATTCACATTCTGCCGTCCGGTGACGAGAATGCGGTCCATTGGTTCCTTGAAGATAAAATTGATACTCGCTCGTCAAATTACCTTGAAGACGCTGCTACTGAAATTCAGGTGCAGGGATTGGAACTTGATTACACCTGTCTTTTGTGGGATGCAGATATGAGATATGAAAACGGGAAATGGCACTTTTATCGTTTCAATGGCCAAACGAAATGGGTGGAGCAGACCGGTAAGACAGAGAGCAATATTGAATTGCAAAAATATATGCTGAATGCCTACCGTGTTTTGCTTACACGGGCCAGATCAGGAATGGTAATTTGCGTGCCATCGGGTAACGACAATAAGACGCTCGGTGGCTTTTGGGAAGATAGTACTCGTTTGCCTGAGTATTACAATGGAACATATCAATATTTAAAGGGTTTGGGAATTGAAGAAATATAAAACTACGCTTATAAAAATCATGTTTGTCTGCCACGGCAACATCTGCCGCAGTCCGATGGCAGAGTTTATTTTCAAAGATCTTGCAAAAAAGCAGGGCGCGGCAGATCGCTTTTCAGTCACTTCTTCTGCCACAAGCACGGAAGAGATTTGGAACGGCATCGGCAATCCGGTTTATCCTCCGGCAAAAGCCGAGCTTGAAAGACATGGGCTGTCTTGCAGTGGCAAGCGGGCGGTGCAGCTGCAAAAGAGCGATTATGACAAATACGATCTGTTCATCGGCATGGACAGCGCAAACATCCGTAATATGCTCCGCATTTTCGGCGATGATCACGCGGGAAAGGTACATAAGCTGATGGACTTTACCGATCGCGGCGGTGATGTTGCCGATCCGTGGTATTCCGAGCGCTTTGATGTGGCATATCGGGATATATACGATGGGTGTACGGCATTACTTTATGCCATTCTGAAACAGGACAAGCAATGAAATGAGGCGATTTTTATGACCGAAGTAGTAGCGGCTCTCATTTGGGAGGGCGACAAATTTATGATCTGCCAGCGCCCGGCACATAAGGCAAGGGGACT
Organism: uncultured Eubacteriales bacterium; assembly: GCA_905207625.1. GTDB lineage: Bacteria > Bacillota > Clostridia > Oscillospirales > UBA644 > HGM12619. The sequence continues at coordinate 70,657 of CAJLLT010000011.1, forward strand.
CTTCTGGGAGTTTGCCGGCGGCAAGGTGGAACCCGGCGAAACCAAGGAACAGGCTCTCATTCGGGAATGCCAAGAAGAACTTGCCGTTACTCTTTCTGTCGGCGATGTGTTTATGGATGTTGTCCACGAATATCCCGATATCACCGTACATCTGACGCTGTTCAACGCCACCATTGCCGATGGTGTTCCGCAGAAGCTTGAGCATAACGATATCCGGTGGATTACGCCTGGCGAAATCCCGAATTATGCCTTCTGCCCGGCGGATGAGGAGATATTAAAGAAGATAATTGAGGTTGCAAATGGTTAAAGAACTGATACATGATCCGATCTTCCTCGCCGGGAAGTCGGAGATTGCGACCAAAGAAGATTTACCCATCGCGCAGGACCTGC
>CAJLLT010000012.1 GCA_905207625.1 uncultured Eubacteriales bacterium
GATAGTACGGTCTGATCATTTCTACCCATGCTTTCCACGGGATGATCTCTTCCATTGTTAGTTGAGGATTTGTGAGCAGTGGGTCGACAGGCGCTTCAGAGCGCTTTCTTGCCGCAAAGCGGCTGATATGCGGCAATCAGTGCCCGCATTCGCTCGGTATCCTTCAACTGCTGGTAGGAACCGCTTTCAAGAAGGTGTTCGAGTTCCTCTGCGACCTTATTTCGGTCTGTCATAGAGCTTGTATTGCGTTTGTCATAGACATTGCCACGGACAAGGAACGATGTATGCGTCTTCGTCAGCGGAAGATTATCGTACGCCTTAGCATACAGAAAGCCCTTTTCAAAGCAGTCGAGCGCAGTGTCCGTGTCATCAATTCTGACGTATCGGTGGGCAATGAAGATGTACAGATCGGACAGATGCGTATACAAGAAGCAGTAATCCCCCTCATCGTACACCAGCTCGCACAGCGCGACCGCCTTTTTCATAACGCGAATGGACTCACGAGGATCCTCGGTTTTCAGCGCAAGATTCCGAATGTCTACCACCATCGTCTCGGCGAACTGCGCAATTTTCGCACGTACAGCCGCCCACCATTCGTCGGAGCCCTCGTCATAAAAAAGCGTGAGCAGGTTTTCCTGTGAATAGTACATGGTCGGAAAGCGGTTTAGAGTTTCCAGCGCCCTGTCACTTCGACCGTCCAAACTGTACAGTCCTTCAAGGATGTTCAGCGCTGAATAGCGCACCTGATCCACCGGACACTCGTCAAGCACCCGCTCGCAAAGATCGTACAGCTCCTCTTTATGCGCAATATCGCCTCTCCGGTCATCAAGATACGGATCATAGACGAGCTTCCACATATAGTCCTCCATAAGCTGCCAATCGTTCGGAAATTCCCTGTGAGCGTTTACAATCAGAGCGAACGCCTCGCGCTCCTTGCCGAGAGCGGACAAGCGATTCCGTTCTTCAAAGACGATTTTCACCTTTTCCCTTGTTTTAGCCGAGTCTACCCCAAGAAGTTCATCCGTTGATACGTTGAAATAGGATGCAAGCGGCAATAGCATTCCGATATCCGGGATGCTATCTCCGCGCTCCCGCTTCGAAACAGCTGCGGCCGAGACGTGCAAACGCTCTGCCAACACCTCCTGCGTAATTCCCTTCTCACGACGCAAACGCCTGATATTTTCTCCAATAAACATGTCCATATTAATCTCCCCGTTTCTAAGAATTGAATCACCGGTGCTCAGATACCATTATATAGGGCAGGCGCCCCCCTGTCAAGGCATTCGGGCGACGACTGCTTTAACTCACAGTTGAAAAGTCCCCACTACGCAATATTTCTTTATCAACATATACAGCATCAGCGTCAGCGCCGCGATCGCCGGAATAATCAAATACAGCTTTCGCAAAAGCTTTGACGCAAGGCAAACAATAACGGAAAGCAACACAAAGCCAAGTATTCCTTTCAGTTCGAAAAGGATCGCATAAGTTATTCAGGCTCACAAAGCCTTTCGCAAAACGAAAAGGACGAACAGCCGAAACTGTTCGTCCTTCCCGCCCGATTGCTTTTGTTTCTCATAATTCATCCTTATGAGAAGGAAGCATATGGGTGCTCTTTTCGGCATTTCGTAACGAAAATACAGTAAAACCGTTCGTCCATTTTTTTTAGGGGTCTTGACAATATTCCCGGGTCCTTCGGGATATCAGCCCGCTCTGCGGGTTGCAAGCCTGTTTACGGCTTTTCCAACGGCAAGGGTACAGAGTGCGCCGAGAATGACCTCAAGGATACCGTTGGTCAGAACCACGGTGCAAAGTATACCGAGCAACGCTTCAAAGGCAACACCGTTGGCCTCCGCGTAGGGCTTCCCGAAGAACAGATATATTCCTCCGAGAACGAGAACGGTATTGGCGAGGGTTCCCACAATACCGGCGACAACATACCGGGCAACATCCGCAACGGGATTTTTTTCCGCAACCTTACGGAATGCGGAAAACACCAGCCCGGCAAGAGTGCCTATAAGTATACGGGGAACAAAACATATCACAAGGCTCCAGAAGTTACCCGGAGCATAAAAGGGCGTAAAGACAAACCCCATAACACCGGGGTTGAGCGTCCACCATATAAAGCTGAACAATCCGCAGAAAAATCCCATAAGGCTTCCCGCAGCCGTTCCCATGCACACCGCCGTGATAAGAACCGGAATATGCGCAAGTGTTGCCACAAGCGGTCCTACAGGCAAGGAGCCGAGGGGGGTAAAACATACTATGGCTTCAATGGCAAGAAGTATGGAAAACTGTGCCAGGTGAAGTATTTTCTGATTGTTTTTCATTTCAAACACCTCTCTCTCAAGAAGAATATACCATAAAATCAGGTATTTTTCAAGTCAGAAAGTCCCATTTTGCTTTTTTGTCGGTTTTTTATCCGCTTTTTGTTATATGCAACGGTTTTGTTTCGGAATTCCGTTCCGTTCAAGAAAGGCTTCCAGGCGGCACGGGATATTCCGTTTCAGACTTTCATAAAAAAGCATATAATCATATAAATGGAGCACTCCTTTTCCCTGTCCGAGGATGTCTCCGTCTTCCGGATCGAAGCCGTCTATACAAAGCGTTCCCCTGTCCGGGTTTACGGTAACGGCACAGCTTCCGGTCTCGGAACCTGTTTCTTTTCCGGTCATCAGGTCGAAAAACCGGCTTCCGGGATTGAGACTTTTGTCCGTATGACCCGCAGTTTTCCAGGATACGGGATTTATGCAGACACTTCTGATTCCTTCGGGCACGGTTATTGACCCCCTGACTCCGGCAGTCTCCGAATTGAAGCAGACGACGACTCCGGTGTCGTCTTCTCCCTGAGCCGGAACAAGCTGAGGATAAGCTCGGACCTCGTCGGAAGTAAGTCTCCACCCTATGGCATAACAGGCAACAAAATTCTTTCTGTACTTTTCCTCCCCGAAAATGTCCTTCATCAGCCTAAGGCACATATCCGCCCCCTGAGAAAAGCCCCAGAGGAAAAAAGGTCTGCCGCAGTTATAGTCATTGAAATATTCAAGGAAAGCCATCCTGACATCGGAATAAGCCAGCTCAAAATACGGGGCAGCTTCGGTCTCGTCCAGCCCGTACACGGGAACGGTGACCTGGCGGTAAAAGGGAGCAAAGACCCTGCATGAGGGTTCGTATATCCCACGCTGCATATCCATCGCCATCCGGAAAAATTTGCGTATTGAGGGATCACCGGGATCATTGTTTTCCGCCCGTGGATTGAGACCCACCGTCGGCGGTACCGCAAAGACATCGGCGGAAGCGGAGGATAAGGTCTGTTTCAAGAGCCAGTCTGTCATATTCATCTCCTTGACAAAATATCCGTTTTATGGTAAAATCATGGAAAAGGAGGTCTTACTGTGTTTGACCGTAAACAAATCAAAAGTGACGCGAAACAGGTCCTCAGCCAAAACTATTGGTGGATGTTCCTGACCTGTCTGATCTATGGATTTCTTAGCAGATTGTTGAACTTCAATGTCAGTTTTTCGGGCTCCGGTTATTCCTTTTCATTCAATCCCGGCAAACTGGACTTCAAAGGCATAGTTGAACTGATACAGAACAGCCTTACCCTGGAGATCACCGGAGGAATGATGGTGGTCACGGCTGTCATGGGACTTCTGTCCGTTGCGTACTCGTTCTTAGTGGTCGGACCGCTCTCTGTGGGATTCCGCAGATACATGCTCAATGTCAGGAAAACCGGTGAGGCGTCAAAGGTCTCCACGATCTTTTCCGCGTTTTCAAATGGATACCTCAAAGTCTGCCTGGCAATGTTCACAATGACTTTTCTGATCTTTCTTCCTGCGATAGCAATTTCCCTGATCTCAGGGATCATTGCTGTAGTTACCGGATTTCCGTTGTTTGTTTTTCTATCCGTACTTTCCGTAATTCCGTCAATTATCCTTTTTTATGTTTACCTCCCTGTCCCGTACCTTCTGGCGGAAAACCCTGACCTGGGTATCGGGCAGGCTCTCAGAATGAGCCGTAACATCAGCAACGGGCACAAATGGGATATGTTTGTTCTCGGGCTCTCCTTCATCGGCTGGTTTATACTCGGACTGATGGCTTGCGGAATAGGTACGGTTTTCGTTGTGCCTTACGCACAGGCTGCGGAGGCTGAGGCTTATATAGTCATCCGGAACAGCGCAATACGAAAAGGAGCAGTCAATGCCTCGGATATATTCGGAAAACCTGAAGTCATCACGGAAAATACGGAAGATTTCTGAGTCAGGTAACTTTCTTGAAACGTAACCCGGTGCAAAAAAGAAAGGGGCGGATACGCCCCTTTCTTTTTTTATTTCAGAGCGAGTATGGGCTGAAGCTGACGCTGCAATTCGTCAAGTTCAACGGTACGCTTGCACTCAAACGCCATCCATCCGTCGTATTCGGTCTCCTTGATGGCCTTGATAATGTTTACGTAATTTATCTCTCCCGTTCCGGGCTGAGCTCTTCCGGGAAGATCTGCCATATGGAAATGGCCGATGTACTCGATATTATCCTGAATGGTATTGATTATATTGCCTTCCATCACCTGCATATGGTAAATATCAAAAAGCATCTTCACATTGGGCATATTGACCTCACGGATGATCTCAAAGGTCTCCGCAGAAGAGTCAAGATAATACCCCTTATGGTTGATCTTGGAGTTCAGTGCTTCAAGGACTATGTTCAGCCCTGCCTCAGCGGCAACAGGAGCCATTGCACGGAGAGTCTCCACTATGTTCCGATGCTGATCCGCTCTGGGGACATATTCCAGTGCGTTGCCGGTGGTAAGAATTATGTTCGGAACGCCGAGCTTCTTTGCCGCAGCTATGGTTTCGTCGAGGGCTCTGAGCATGGGCTCAAAGGTATCGTCACAGACCATACCGTGGTTCCACGCCAGATATGAAGCGGTTCTTTCATCCTTACTCTCAACGATTATACCGGTAGAGGTTATTCCCGCTTTTCTGATGGCAGCAGCATGCTCGTCCAGATCGAAATCTTTCCAACTCAGTTTTTCAATTCCGTCAAAGCCCATGGCTTTTGCCTTTTCATAACAGGTGATGTCGTCGAACCACCAACCGCAAGCTGAAAATTTCATATGTATATCTCCTTAAAAATAATTTACACTATCTGTGCGCCGCAAAGTTCGGAGTAAAGACCGCCCCGGGCCATAAGCTCTTCATGGGTCCCGCATTCCGCAATTTTTCCGTCACGGAGTACAAGGATACAGTCGGCTTTCCTCACAGTGGAAAGCCTGTGGGCGATGACGATCATTGTACGGCTTCCCGAAAGAGTCTCAAGAGCCTGTCTGATTGAATTCTCCGTTTCGGTATCCACCGCAGAGGTCGCCTCGTCAAGCACAAGTATAGGACTTTTACAAAGTATAGCCCTGGCAATGGCTATACGCTGTTTCTGTCCGCCGGAAAGCCGGACCCCCCGTTCTCCGATATATGTATCGTAGCCGTTTTCGGTCTGCATTATAAAATCATGAGCGCAGGCAGTCCTGGCGGCACGGATCACATCGTCACGGGTACAGCGGTCCACTCCGTAAGCGATGTTGTCTGCAATGGTCCCGTTGAAGAGGAAAACATCCTGCAGAACCATGGAAACGGAATCCCTGAGACTTTCAAGAGTCAGATCCCTTACATCATACCCGTCCACCTTCACCGCGCCGGACTTTACGTCATAAAATCTCTCAAGCAGAGACACGACCGTGGTCTTTCCCACTCCGGTAGGTCCCACAAGGGCTATCATCTGTCCCGGTTCAGCGGTGAAAGAAACATTATCGAGAACGTCATTTTTGCCGTCATAACCGAAACTGACATTCTCAAAATTCACCCTGCCGGCAGGATTCTTCAGGACCATTGCACCGGGTCTTTGTTTAACGTCACTCTCTTCCTCAAGGACGCCTATGACCCTTTCCCCACCCGCAAGAGATGAAGACACATCCTCCACAAGACGGGCAAGAGTGGAAAGAGGAGTATAAAAAAGCGTAAGGTACATGAAGAAACCGACGATATCCGCAACGGAAAGCTTTCCTCCCAGGGCGAGCATTCCGCCGATCCCGACCACGGCAACGGTTCCCATTGAAGTTATAAACTCAACCGTGGGATGAAATATGGCGTTGGCGAAGTTTGCGTGAATATTGACATAAGCATAATGCTTGCATTCCGCAGCCATGTTCCCGTGTTCACGGTCCTCACGGGCAAAGGCCTGAATTTCCCTCATACCGGTAAGTCTGTCCTGAACCGTGCCGTTAAGCTCACCGAGGACACGCTGATTTATTCTGAAAAGAGGTGCTATCTTTTTTGAAAAAACCCCGCTTGCAGCAATTACGAAAGGAACGGGCAGAAGAGCTATTGCGGCAAGCATGGGATTGATAGTGAATATCATTACCGCGACACCGATCACCGTAATGGCGTTTGTTATAAGATCGGGCAGAGCATGCGCAATAAGGACCTCAAGCATACGGGTATCGTTTATCATACGGCTCATAAGCTGACCGGTCTGCTTGTCATTATAGTATTTCATTGAGAGGGTCTGATACTTGTCATAGACCTTCAGCGTCAGATCCGCAACAAAAGACCAGGCGGCAATATGCCCCACATACATACTCGTGAACCGGAAACCTGCCTTCAGCAGGTAAGAAAGCGCGAGTATTCCGGCAAAAATTCCTATCTGCGCGGCGGTTATGCCGTCAGAGGAAGTCAGGGTTGCGGTAAAACGGCGTATGACCTCGGGAGAAACCAGACTCAATGCGGAGGCCGCAACAAGAGATACTACGGTGATTATAAGCTGCACACGGTATTCCTTTGCCAGGCGCATGAGCTTGAGAAATGTTTTCATTGCAAATTTCCTTACGGTTAAACGATTTTTCAGTGAAGGCGCTTTTTTCTTCGTTCCGAGGGACGCAGGGAGGAAAATGTCTCGTCTTCCTCCGGATCTTCAGCCACAGGTTCCGTGACACGTACTACGGGATCGGACATATTCGGATATTTTGAATGATATTTTGCTTTTATGGCGGCGATTCTCGCGGCTTCATCGGTCAGAGTCCTGAGCTCCGACTCATCTATGGGATTTCCGTTGTTGTCCGTCTTTCTGCCACAGACACATTCGTAGCCGAAATCCGTTTTTGTCATAAGTTTACCGCAAACGCAGAACTTCATTTCAATTTCCCCTCTTATTCGTACAAGTATAGCATATTTTTAGCCATGTGTCAATGATAATTCCATTTAAAAAAACTGAAAATTTTTCCTTTTGCCCATGTCTGCCGCTTTTTCCGCGATGGCAACTGTTTTCACTGTTTTTCCGCTTGATCGGGCATATAATAAGCTATGAAGCCGAATAAAACAAGGCTTCGGAAGGATGGAAAAAAATGAAAAAAATCAACAGTGCGATATTGGGACTTGTCGCTGCGGCATGTGTGGCTGTACCCGTCACTTCCGCTGCGGCTCCCGCTGAAAAAAGCCTTACGGAACCTTCCGCGCAGACTGCAAAATATGACGTGAATTCCTCCGTATGGCAAACTCTTCCCTCCGGCCAGAGAGACACTCTCAAAGGACTTTTCTCCCAGAAACAGGCCATTGACAATTCGATCATAAGGAAATACAGGGAATACGGACTGATAAGCGAGGAAAAGGCGGCAAAGCTGGAAGAAAAAATAGGCGAAATGACCAAAGATACCCCGAGAATGCCGTTTATAGGCAAAAATCATAAAGGGAAATAAGCTAGGGCAAAAGAAATGACGCAAAAACGGAAGAACCGTTGATGCGTCATTTTTATGTTTCTGTCCGCCGGTCAGCGGAACATTCCCTTCACTTTATCCCAGAAACCCGTACTCTTTTCATAGCTTGCGGGGGTTTCGGCAAATTGGTTAAGTAATTCCTTTTGCTTTGCGTTGAGGTTTTTCGGGATTTCCACTACTATCTTTACATACATATCGCCCCTGCGGTTTTTTTCGTTGAGGTAAGGAACCCCTTTGCCCTTGAAATTATAGACCGTATTGGGCTGTGTGCCTTCGGGAATTTTATGTTTGAAACTTGCCCCGTCAACCGTAGGTATATCAAGGGTACATCCCATGCACGCCTGAACAAACGTTATCGGAATATCACAGTATATATCAAAATCCCTGCGTTCGAAAATAGGATGGGGTCTGACCGAGATGCGGATATTCAGATCTCCGGGAGCGCCGCCCCGAAGCCCCGCGCCGCCTTTTCCCCTTATCCTGAGGGTCTGATTGTTGTTTATTCCGGCGGGAATGGTCACATCCTCCACGGAGGACTGCTTTACCTGTCCCGTACCGCCGCATTTTTTACAGGGATTCGTTATTATCTTACCTGTTCCCCGGCAGGATGAGCAGGTGGTCTCTGTCTGCATATTTCCGAATAAGGTCTGCCTCATCTGACGGACCCTTCCCGTACCGTTGCAGATCTTGCAGGTCTCAGGCTGAGTCCCCGCAGCAGCTCCGGAACCTCCGCAGGCATCGCAGTTTACCGTCCGGCGGACGTTGACGCTTTTCTTGCATCCGAAAACCGCTTCGTTGAAATCAAGTTTTACCGAAACAGTCACATCCTCACCGGGAACAGCGGAGGAATAACGTCTTGAAGCCGCGCCGCCGCCGAAAAAGCTCCCGAAAATATCTCCCAGGTCACCGAAATCCCCGAAATCCACTCCCCCGGTATAACCGCTGGAATAGGACTGATCCACCCCGGCGTGACCGAACTGATCATAGCGGGCTTTCTTGTCCGGATCGGAAAGAACGGAATACGCTTCTCCAACTTCCTTGAACTTCTGTTCAGCCTCTTTATTGCCGGGGTTAAGGTCGGGATGGTACTTTTTTGCCAGATTTCTGTATGCCTTTTTTATTTCGTCCTCGCTGGCGTTCTTTGAGACCCCGAGCACCTCGTAATAATCTTTTTTGTCTGCCATATTACCCTCTGTTATGCGCCGAGATTTGCCGAAGGCTTTACCTCCGGCAAATCAGCGTTTTAGTTTACTTATTTATTGGTTCCGTCATCATCCACAACGGTATAGTCGGCACCGCCGTTGGCATCGTTTCCGTTGGGCGCGGCACCCTGAGCACCGGGCTGCTGCTGAGTCTGAGCGTAAAGCTTCTCGGCAATCTTATAAAATGCCTGCTGCAGCTCTTCGGTCTCCTTCTTTATGGTGTCCGTATCGGAATTCTTGGCAGTTTCCTTAAGATGGTTGATTTTTTCCGTCAACCCGTTCTTTTCAGCCTCGGGGATTTTATCTCCGGCTTCGGAAAGAGTCTTCTCACACTGATAGCAGACCTGGTCGGCGTTGTTGCGGACCTCTACGTCTTCACGGCGCTTCTTGTCCTCCGCAGCAAACTTTTCGGCATCCGCAACAGCCTTCTCCACTTCTTCCTTGGACATATTCGAGGAAGCGGTAATGGTGATGTGCTGTTCCTTATTGGTTCCCTTATCCTTTGCGTAAACGTTCACTATACCGTTTGCGTCGATATCAAAGGTGACTTCAATCTGGGGAACCTGCTTCGGTGCCGGGGGAATACCGTCAAGGACGAAACGTCCGAGGGTCTTGTTATCCGCAGCCATTTCACGTTCGCCCTGAAGAACATGAACCTCAACGCTGGTCTGTCCGTCAGCGGCAGTGGTGAATATCTGGCTCTTCTTTACGGGGATGGTGGTATTTCTGTCTATAACACGGGTGAACACGCCGCCGTAAGTCTCAACACCGAGGGAAAGGGGTGTAACGTCAAGCAGCACCAGACCGGTGACATCGCCGCCGAGGATACCTGCCTGAATAGCCGCACCGATAGCGACACATTCATCGGGGTTGATACCCTTGTGAGGTTCTTTGTTTATAAACTTTCTGAGAGCCTCCTGCACCGCGGGAATTCTTGAGGATCCACCCACAAGCAGAACCTTATCGATCTTATCGGGAGTAAGGCCCGCATCGGCAAGAGCCTTTCTCACGGGTGTCATCGTAGCCTCGACCAGATCGGCGGTCAGTTCGTTGAACTTGGCTCTGGTGAGAGTAACGTCAAGATGCTTGGGGCCGGTGGCATCGGCGGTGATAAAGGGCAGGTTGATATTGGTGGAGGTCATGCCGGAAAGCTCGATCTTTGCCTTCTCAGCCGCTTCCTTAAGTCTCTGCATAGCCATTTTATCGGCAGAAAGGTCTATACCGCTGTCCTTCTTGAATTCGGCAACGAGATAGTTCATTATTCTCTGGTCGAAATCATCGCCGCCAAGGCGGTTGTTACCGTTGGTTGCAAGAACCTCAAACACGCCGTCGCCGATATCGAGTATGGATACATCGAAGGTACCGCCGCCAAGGTCATAAACCATGACCTTCTGCTCGGCTTCCTTATCCACACCGTAGGCAAGAGCCGCGGCGGTAGGTTCGTTGATTATTCTGAGAACTTCAAGACCGGCGATAGTACCGGCATTTTTAGTGGCCTGTCTCTGGGCGTCGCTGAAGTACGCAGGAACGGTAATAACCGCCTGAGTGACTTTTTCACCCAGATAAGCCTCAGCCTCAGCCTTCATTTTCTGAAGAATCATTGCGGAGATCATTTCAGGGGTATAATCGGTTCCGTCAATATGGACTTTGTAATTGGAACCCATTTCTCTCTTTATGGAAATGACGGTTCTGTCAGGATTGGTTATAGCCTGACGTTTAGCCGCCTGACCGACGATCCTTTCGCCGGTTTTGGAAAAAGCGACAACGGAAGGTGTGGTTCTGCTGCCTTCGGAGTTAGCGATGACTACAGGTTCGCCGCCCTCCATTATTGCTACGCAGGAATTGGTGGTACCCAGGTCGATACCGATTATCTTGGACATAATTTTTTCCTCCTGTAATATTCAGAATATACTCAATATCAATATTATAAAACAAAGCTTCGCCGCTCTATTCTGAGACGACTTTCACTTTGGCATAACGCACAACTTTGTCTCCCAGCTTATAACCCTTCTGAAAAACCTCAGCCACACAGCCCTCTTCGTATTCGTCGCTCGGGCCCTGCATGACCGCCTCATGAAGGTCAACGCTGAACTTTTCGCCTTTCTCCCCTACGGATTTTACCCCAAGGGAATCAAGTATAGATGTAAACTTTGCGTAAATCTGCTCCATTCCCTTTTTAAGGGGAGTATCTTCGGGACCCGCAGCTGCAAGCGCCCTCTCCATATCGTCGGTCACCGGCAGAAATCTGCTGACGGTGTCAGCGACCGCCATACCGTAAACGGCATCCTTTTCCGCTCTGCTCCGTTTTTTGAAATTATCGAAGTCGGCGGCAAGACGAAGGAATTTGTCCTTCATATCCTCATCGGTCTTCACCGGAGCCGGTTCGGGGGAAACATCCGCAGTGACCTGCTCCGTCTCGGGTTCGGTACCGGGATCTTTTTCCTTATTTTTCTTTTCCTTTGACATTATATATCCTCTCCGTATCAAAATTCTTTTTCAATATGCTCCTGAAGGCTGAGCATAACATGCTTGCATCCGGCGATAACCTTGGAATAATCCATTCTTGCCGGGCCGAGAACACCTATGACTATGGGGATCCGCGCCTGTCCGGACACGCTGACAACGCTGGCACGGAGTTTTCCGAGGAGCTTGTTTTCATGCCCTATGGAAACGTGTATGTCTCCGCTTTTTTCCGCATCAAGAAGCTGGGAAAGTATATCCTCGTGCCTGCTCAGCAGACTGAAATATTCCTTTGCCGCCTCAACGTTGGAAAACTCCGGATACGACAGGACTTTCTCACTGCCGCTGACAATAAGCTCATAAGATTTTATTTTATCCACGAGGTTTGCCACGGGTACGACCACACAGCTCATCTGGGGACAGTTTCTGTCCACCTCATCCCGGAAAAGCATTATCCGTACTCCGCCAATCTGACTGACCGGATAATCCGCAAACACATTGTTCAGCAACTTTGTAAGCTTTGTGCAGTCCTCAGCGGTTACGTCCTGATCCATTTTGGTAAACACGGACTTCACCGCACCGGTATCGCTGATGGCCATGATAGCCACGGTGCGTTTGCCGGAGGGCATGACCTCAAAGGTAAAACGTCCGTCTCCGCCCGAAGAAGCGGCGCTGAAAACGGTGCATCCGGAAAACTCCGCCAGACACGCGGAAGCGGAACGGATGGTCTCAAGCAGCCCCACACAGGAACGGAAAGCCGGCATGAACATCTTCAGATCACGTTCATCCAGAGTGTATTTATCCAGAGAAGAGTTGACGTAATACCGCAGACCTTCTTCGGAGGGAATACGTCCGGCTGAAGTGTGAGGCTTGCAGAGGTACCCCATTTTCTCCAGCTCATTCATCTCACTGCGTACGGTGGCGGAGGAAACGTTAAGGTCCATATTGTCAAGCAGAGTCTTTGACCCCACGGGCTCACCGGTGGAAATGTAGGAGGAGATGACAGAATCAAGTATCCGCTTCTTGCGGCTGTCAAGTTCCATTGTCTCACCTTCCCGTTTACTTTTAGCACTCTTTACCTCTGAGTGCCAACACCGATAATTTACCACTATTTTCTCCGTTTGTCAAGAGGTTCATTCGCTTTTTTATAATTAAGACCACATTTTTCACATTTGTGACACATTCGTTTTTTCCGTACCCTGAGAGAAGTTCTCCGAAGAATACCGTAAAAGGCTGAAAAGCGGGATTCCCGGGCGCAAAACGCCCGGGAATCCGGAAAATACTTTAAGTTCAGGCTGTCAACCGGAATTACATGGTGATGAACACGAATCTGGCGATGAACAGCAGCGCTATAATGGTAACAACGATATCCTTCTTGGAGTATTTGCCGGTGAAGAGGGTTATCAGGGTATAGGTTATGGCACCGATACCGATACCGTTGGAAATGGAGTAGGTCAGAGGCATCATGATAAGAGCCATGAATGCCGGAGCTGCGGAACGGGCGTCGGACATATCGACCTTTGCAAAGCTCTTGAGCATGAGAACGCCGACGAAAATCAGTGCGGGAGCGGTTGCGCAGGAGGGAATGATGGACGCAATGGGAGAAAGGAACAGGCACAGAGCAAAGCATGCCGCAGTGATAAGGGAAGCGAAACCGGATCTGCCGCCGGCAGCAACACCGGAAGCGGACTCAACGAAGGTGGTAACGGTGGAAGTACCGCAAACGGCACCGGTAACAGTTGCCACAGAGTCGCAGAGCATGGATTTCTCCATATCTATGGGGTCGCCGTTTTCGTCAAGCATATCAGCCTCGGAAGCGGTACCGTAAAGGGTTCCGATGGTATCGAACATATCCACCAGGCAGAAAGTGATTATGAGCATGACAGCGGAGAACACACCGCCGATAGCTTCACCGGTGAAGGCTTCCTTCCAGGATTCAGCCTTGAACACACCGGTAATACCTACTTCGCCGAAATCCTTGAAGGCGGTAGCAATCTGACTTCCCATCTGGGTAATATCAAATTCGGGAGCCTGCCATGTGATCAGGTAGTAGATAACAGCGGATGCCGCTATACCAATGATGACGCTGCCCTTGACGTTGAGCTTGGTAAGGGAAGCGATGATTATGAAGCCGAGGAAGGCAACGAGTGCGGGGGCGATAACGGTCTTCCAGTCGCCGCCCTTGATATCGACGATTTGAACGAAGGTATACTGGTTGTCCTGGATGATACCGGCGTTTTTAAGACCTATCATGGCAATGAACAGACCTATGCCGGCAGGAATGGCCTTCTTAAGGCAATCCGGCAAAGCCTTCGCAATATAGCTGCGGAGTTTCGTAGCGGAAAGGAGCATGAATATCAGACCGGAGACAAGAATTATTACAAGACCGGACTGATAGCCCTTGACAATGCTCTCGCCCTTGATAACGCTGGGCAGAACAAACGAAACAAAAAAGAAGGAGTTCAGCCCCATGCCGCATGCCTGTGCAAAAGGAAGTTTGGCGTAAACGGCATAAAGCAACGTACCGATAACTGCGGAAAGGATAGCTCCGATATAAACGGCATTCCATACTCTTCCGGCATCGGTGGCGTCAAAGCTGAAGCCAATGAGCTGATTGGGCTGAGTGATCACGATATATGCCATCGCAAAGAAAGTGGTGAGACCGGCTATGATCTCGGTTTTGACATTGGAGCCGCGTTCGGAGATCTTGAAAAACTTATCAAAACCGGAAACGCGCTTCTCAGTCTGCTGAGTTGCCATGTTGTTTTCCTCCAAAAATAATATTCCGGCAGCCTCCTTCATCACAAAGAAGCTCCCGTGCCACTCCGAACCCCGGAAATATAAAAAACGGCGCAGACCGCCGTTCTCGCAAAATACGAAAAAACACATCAGTAGTCGCCGATTTAAGGCCGGCGGTAGAGACACGCAACCATATCTTGCGCATATATTGACGGTGGATTCGTTATTAAGTTAGTTACATTTTACACCATAATTCTCTCTTTGTCAACCTATTTGCGGCAAATTCGATTGTTTTTTCGGAATTTTTTTCATTATTTTAACTTTTTAAACATTTTTCATAGACGGGAGTTGATTTTTTCCCAAACATCTGCTATAATAATAAGGTATTGATGATGACGGCGGCGGAAAAGAGCTCCGCTGCGGTCAGTAAAGGAGAAATTTTCATGGTTTACAAGATGCACATTGCGGGACTGGAAAGAGACCTTCCCCTTTGCCCGCTGAACGATCACCTTACAATAGCGGCTTTCGTTATTTTCGGTGACGTGGAGCTGACTGTTGCCTGTGCCCGTGAATTGCTCAAGAAGGCACCCGATTTCGACTATATGGTCGCACCGGAAGCCAAGGCTATTCCCCTGATCCACGAGATGGCAAGACAAAGCGGCAGAAATAAATACATGCTGGTCCGTAAAGCGAAAAAGGCGTATATGAACGGCGTATTTGAAGCGGAAGACGTTTCGATAACCACCGAAGGTTCCCAGAAGCTTTATATGGACGGAGCGGATGCTGCTCTTCTCAAAGGGAAGAGAGTCCTTATAATCGATGATGTGGTTTCCACCGGAGGTTCCCTGAAGGCTGTGGAAAATCTGGTTCATCAGGCCGGAGGAAATATCGTCGGAAAAATGTTCTGCCTTGCCGAAGGCGATGCGAAGAACAGAGACGACATAATCTACCTTCAGCCCCTGCCCCTGTTCAATCCCGACGGGACCGAAATGAAATAAAAGAGCCAGGGGGATGTTTTCAAACCCGGTGGGAGGAGACGCTTTTCCTGATATCGGATCTGCGCCGCTCCTGTATGTTCATTTCAATTTACATACGCACACAAGGAAGACCCCGACCCGGGTCTTCCTTTTTATTGCGGTCTGATATATTACTGGATAACGGCAGCCCCGGTAAAAAACGGAAATGGAAATAAAAAAAGAGCCCCGGAGGGCTCAATGTAAAAAGAAATAAAAATAGTTTAAAAGAGTCAAAATGAACGAAATAGCTTGTTAAGACCCAGAACAGGTTCAGTCCGAGGCGATCACGCGTTCACCGCTTCTCACAGTAAGAACGACGTTCATGTTTCCGTTGCGGACCCGGATACTGTCAATAAGTTCTTTCCGGGAAACCGAGGACGCCATGGTTATACGGTAGCAAACCTCATACATGGTTCCGAAATCGGTGGTACGCACCTTGGTCTGTTCAAAGGAAGTCGTATACTTCCGGAGTATATCGTCGAAAGCACCTTCGTAATTGAGGTTCTCCGGAACGAGTATCTTGAGATTGAAATAAGTGAATCTGCGTTCCCCGAAATGGACTTTCTCAAGGATCACAAGTATAAGACAAAGGAGAACGGTAAAAAGCATCGCATATCCTATATAGCCTATACCTGCGGCAAGACCTGAGGCCAGTCCGAAAAACACATACGCAAGATCCTTCGGGTCCGTCGGATCACTTCTGTACCTGACAAGGGAAAACGCTCCCGCAAGGGAAAACGCCCGGGCGAAATTGTTGCCCACCAGAAGTATTATTATGGAAATCACTGTGGGAAGGATCACAAGTGTCAGCACAAAAGAGGACATATACCCTCTGCGGCGATGGGTAATCATATAAGTACCGCTTATTACAAAGCCGGTCAGAAGTCCCACAGCGGCTATGACAAGGGTTGACAGCAACGTAAAATTCTGTCCGTACTGAGTCGAAAAAAATGATTCTATACCAGCCATGGGTTCACCTCATTTCATTTATTGCGCCGGCATATTCCCTGCCGTATTTGGAAAAGCTCCTGGGGAAAAGTTTCATTTCCGTAAGGGGACGTGCAAGCCACAGAGGCATTGAGGATGAGATCTTTATCTCCATGAGCCTCGCATCGGCAGGCAGAAGTTTCGCCCCGTACATTCCGTTCTCGGGGAGCACGTTCTCCCTGCGCGTAGTTATATTCCTGTCAAAAGTTATACGGAGGGTCGGATCATCCTTGGAATAATACGCCGCTCTGTCGTATCCTATATACACCGCCGGATGAACGTCATTCGTGTCAAGATAGTACTCAATCTCATCAAGGACCTGCTCATCGATATATCCCAACCCGGAGGGTCTGTTGCGGGTCCGAAGGAAATCGTAAGCCTGTCCCAGGGTAAGGGTAGCGCGACGTTTCAGTACAAGACCGTTTACCTTCTTTTTCAGTTCGAGAAACGCAACGGCGTTGTAATTCTCCGGAGTACCGTAAGTCCTCAGGCGGAGCTTTTCCTTGTAGAACGGAGACGAAAGCGAATACCGGATAACATCGGAATTATCCGTATCAAAATACACGTTGCAGATCCTGTATGTTGCCTGTCCCATACTGTAGGCATCGGCATGGATCCTGTCCCCGAGTCTCAAAAGAAGTTCCTCGGACTGCTGCTGCGAAATCACATATTTTTTCTCATAGCGACAAAATGAAGACGTGATCTGCACTCAGTACCCGCCCTTCCAATCTTTTTTAATATAATAAAACAAATTTATGTCAAAAAAATGAACTGCAAAGTAATACTTTTGGGATTTTTCCCGAATACCGGCGATTTGTGCCGGAAGGCAAAAAACTTTTTCTGAACTTTGCTTCCGCCTATTGATTTTTTCGTAAAAGTATATTATAATGTTACCAAAATATACATTAAATGCGTTATTTTTCGGAGGACTGGATATAATGGACGGAAAGCCAATATCGATGCTGAATTTTGAGACTAATTTTTTCCCTATAGGCATAATTCCGATGGAAAGCGCCCGGGATCTCGGTCAGAAGATCGACGGACACATAATGAACTGGTATTACAGCAACAACCCGGGTATAATTGACAATAAAGAGGACAGGGAATCCCTGATCATCAAAGCCTCCTGCCCCCGTTTCTATACCGGAGACGCAAAGGGAATCATCGGCGAAACCGTAAGAGGCTATGACATGTACATTGTTACCGACGTGGGAAATTACAACTGCGAGTATTCAATGTACGGAAGAAAAGTTCCCATGTCCCCGGACGACCATTTTCAGGATCTGAAACGCATCATCGGAGCCATAGGCGGAAAAGCTCAGCGTCTTACCGTTATTATGCCCATTCTTTACGGCGGCAGACAGCATAAGAGAAGTTCAAGAGAAAGCCTTGATGCGGCTCAGGCTCTCCAGGAACTGCACAACATGGGTGTCTCCAACGTCATAACCTTCGACGCACACGACCCGAGAGTTCAGAATGCAACTCCTCTTATGGGCTTTGACAACGCTATGCCCACATATCAGATACTCAAAGCACTTCTCAGACGCATAGACGACATGACCCTGGACAAGGATCATCTTATGGTGGTGAGCCCCGACGAAGGCGCTATGAACCGCAACATCTATTACTCCTCCGTTCTCGGTCTCGATCTCGGCATGTTCTACAAGCGTCGCGATTACTCCACCATAGTCAACGGCAGAAACCCCATCGTGGAACACGTTTATCTGGGTTCCTCCGTCAAGGGAAAAGACATCCTTGTTGCGGACGACATCATCGCCTCCGGCGAAAGCATGCTCAGCCTTGCATATGATCTGAAAAAAGAAGGTGCCCGCCGCATATTCCTCACTGCAACCTATGCCCTGTTCACCGAGGGACTGGACAAGTTCAAGCAGGCATATGAGAACGGAGTATTCGACTATGTCATTTCCACGAACCTGACCTATCAGAGTCCCGAGATGATGGCTCAGCCCTGGTACATCAGCGCTGACCTTTCAAAGTACATCGCGTACTTCATTCTTTCCACCCATATGAATCAGTCAGTCACGACCCTGCTTGAACCCGCAAAGAAGATAAACGACCTCGTTGCGGCGTATAAAGCGGGAACCATGAAGAAATAAAGAAATGTTCAAATTTTTTGCCGTACTCGCAAGGCTCAAGTACATTGACCGCTGGGTACTCATGCGTTCCGTACGAAGAGAGAACGTTTGCGAACATTCACACCAGACCGCAGTTCTCGCCCACGCCCTTGCAAAAATAGGCAGAGACCGTTTCGGTGCCGGTGTGGATCCGGACAAAGCGGCGGTCATAGCCCTGTATCACGATGCAACGGAAATAATCACCGGGGACTTGCCGACTCCGATAAAACACAACACCGTCATTGAAAAAAGCTACGGACAGATGGAGGACGGCGCAAAGCAGATACTTCTGAAAAAACTGCCGGAAGACATGAAGCCGGAGTACACTTCAATACTTTATGCGGAAGAGGAGTTTCCGGAAGAATACCGTTATGTCAAGGCAGCGGACGTTCTGAGTGCCTACATCAAGTGCACGGAAGAGCTGAGCGCCGGAAACAGAGAGTTTGCGGTGGCGGAAAAGACTATTGCCCAAAAGCTGAAAACTATGGACCTTCCTGCTCTGAAATATTTTGAGGAGGAATTTCTCCCGGCGTTTTCACGTACGGTGGACGAACAGTAAATAATGTTAAAAGCAGCGCTGACGGCGCTGCTTTTTATTTTCTGAGTGAATGCGATATACCTGAAGCACTCATACATTCCGACCGGAAGTCATATATTACATGTAAACTGTAATATTGACGGAGGTAAAATTATGACTCTTGACAAGATGCCTGTGGGGGCGGAGGCGCTTATATCCTCTATCGGCGGAAACGAAAAGACAAGACTTAAGCTCCTGGATCTCGGTTTCACCCCGAGAACAGGGGTCAGAATCAGGCAGATAACACTTCACGGGGACGTCACCAGGGTCGAACTCCGGGGATACGAAGTAGCCTTGAGCAAGGACGAGGTCTCAGCGGTGGACGCTGTTCTGATAAAAAAATAAAAACGAAGATATTGAAAGACTTCTGACGGCAATAACCGAAAACAGGCTGAAAAGTGTTTTTTCAGTTACGGAAAAATCCGAAGGAATTTCTGTGTTTTTCTGAACTGAGTTAGGGAAAAAAGGCGGACCGTACACTGTTACCCTGCCGCCTCAAATATCGGTGACGGCAGGGATTACCGTCTCCTGATAACGGTGACTCCTTTCAAAACTTTTCTGATATCCGTTTCATCCGGAAACCCCTCCTTGTACGCGGCAGCGGTCCCGGTAGCCACGGCAAAGGCAAAAGCATCATCCGGAGTCATTCCTTTAATGCAGGCGCTGATGAAGCCGGCTACAGTACTGTCCCCTGAACCGACGGTATTCACCGTTTTATCGGACGGGATCCCGGCAATATACCCCTTCCCGTCCTCTGCCGAAAAAACAGCACCGTCAGCCCCGAGAGACACTATGACGTTTCTTGCGCCCTTCGCCCGGAAGATCTCTGCGCAGTCCAGGGCCTGGTCCGGTGAAGATATTTTACGGCCCAGAATCCGTTCCGCTTCAGACCGGTTCGGTTTTATCAGAAACGGCTTCAAAGGAAGAGTTTTCAGAAGGATCTCCCCCTCCGCGTCAACAACAGTGTTCACTCCCTCCTCAAAAGAAGCGATGATATCGGCATAAGAAGAGGTCTCGGTTCCCTTGGGTATGCTTCCGGAAAAGACCGCAAAATCCCCTTTTTTCACACGACTGAGTTTTTCTTCAAGCAATTTTTTCTCTTTTTCGCCTACAGACGGACCTGAGCCGTTTATCTCGGTTTCCATTCCGTGCCGGATCTTGACGTTAATGCGGCTCATTCCTCCCGGAATTTCCGCAAAATCACACCCGATCCCGGAATCTGACAGGAGCCGGCAGATCTCTCTTCCCGTAAATCCGGAAACGAACCCCGTGGCAAAACTCTTCACTCCCAGCAAAGAAAGAACCAGTGAAACATTTATTCCCTTTCCCCCGGCGCGGATCACTCCGGTCTCCGCCCGGCAGACTTCGCCCGTCCGAAAATCCGGAACATCAACAAAATAGTCCAGCGAAGGATTGAACGTCACGGTATATACCAAATTATCACACCACCATCAAACTGTATTTCAATTGTAAGTATATTCCCGTTTCCGGGGATTGTCAAGGAAAAAACATGTATTTTGACAAAAATCGGCAAAATGACCATAGAAAGCTTCCTGAAAAAGAAAAATCCATTATTTTTCATAAAAAATTTTCCCAAATCAAAAACTCTCTTGACATTTTGACCGCTATATGATATAATCAAGTCAAGTAGAAACACTCAGAAAACATTACAACAACAGGAGAAATTGAAATGAAAAAAGTGTTTGCAATCACGGTAATGATTGCGGTTCTGGCTTCTCTTTTCACTTTCGGGACCTCTGCGGCTGTAAAGATCGCAAAGGCTGAGGAAGCTGACTTCGACAAGCTTAACTACGTCATGCCCGCATCTGCCACCAGCGACAGTAAATATGCCGATACCACCGACCCCATGAGAATATTCGACAACAACGAAGAATCCGAATGGTATGAAAATCAGGCCGGTGTCAATGATGAATACGTCATGGGAACAACATTCACCGTTACCTATGACAAGGTCTACTCTTTCAGAGGTCTGCGTTTCACCTCCTCCATTGCCCTGAGAAAGAACAACCCTCGTCTTCTCGGCGCTTCCCTGATGTTTTACAACGGAAACGATCTTGTGGAAACGGCTGAACTTCCCAAGTGCGAAGATGAAGAACGTATGTTCCAGTACTTCTACTTCAATAAGAACATAAAAGCCAATAAGATCATCGTTAAACCCAATGCCATAGAGACATGGGGCGACACAAACTGGTCCACCATGTGGGCTTATATGTGCGATATGGCTTTCTTTGCTACCGATAAGAACGTTCCCCTGTCCACCTCTTACTACAGCGATCCGCTGTTCGCTTTTGACGGAACCACCGTTGATGAGCTGACAGGAGAAGTAAGAGCCCCCTACATACAGCCCAAGAGCGTTGATGCCTCCGAAACCTCGGACGGCAATGCGTACGATATTTTCTGGAATGTTCCCAACACCGAGCCTGACACCTGCCAGGATCACGCATCCATAAACCTGCGCGAGGTCAACGAAGGCTTCTGGGCACAGAAACTCCCCGCCGGAGCGACTGCAAGCAGATATGCCTCCACAAAATACGATAAATTCGCAAGCTTCACCGTCAAATTCAACGGTGACTGCGAGATCGAAGGCTTTGACATCGTTCCCGGTCTCGGACGCTGGCAGCTTACCACCTGGGCATCCGGACTAGATGCTTATCAGGAAAAAGCGGCAAAGCCCGACGCCTTCAGAATAACCTTCAAAAATGACGGAAAGGTAGTCGACACGGTCAACATTTATACCGCCGGCAAACGATCCTCCTCTGCTGCAGTCAATAACTTCAGCTACCAGTCCAGCCAGTTCTACAAGCTCAACAAAACCGTTACAGCCGACGAGCTGCTCATAGAAATAATCTCCATGGTTACCTTTGAGCATGACGACCAGGCATACGAAGAGGGTGCGGACATTCTTGCTATTGCAAGATTCGGTATCATAGGTTCCGACAACAACGAACCCGTGGATCAGCCCACAGAGCCCGCTACCGAGCCGAAGACTGAGCCGAAGACTGAACCCAAGACCGAACCCAAAACTGAACCTAAGACTGAGCCCAAGACAGAGCCTAAAACCGAACCCAAAACTGAGCCTAAGACCGAGCCTAAAACCGAGCCCAAGACTGAGCCCAAGACCGAACCGGCTACTGATCCCGCAACGGATCCGGCTACCGATGTGCCCACAGAACCTGCTACAGATACTCCCACGGAGCCTGTAACGGATGAGCCTACGGAGCCCGCAACTGATGCCCCGACTCAGCCTGCTACAGACGCTCCCACTCAGCCCAAGACGGATGCACCCACCACTCCCACCGAAAACAAATCCAACAACACCGTTCTCTGGATCGGCATCGGAGCGGGTGTAATAGTGGTAGTTGCACTTATCATAATACTCGTTGCAACAAAGAAGAAGAAATAAGCTGTTTGATTCAATGGGGAGCGCTCCGCAAAGGGCGCTTCCTTTTGCTTAAAAGACATGGATTTCAAAACAACCTTAAAGTATAGAAAACATAAAGAACGGAGATCATTTATGAGGAAACTCCCAGCACTCATACTGTGCGTGACTGTTCTGCTGTCACTCTTTGTCCTGCCTTCGGCAGCCGAAGAAAAGACAGTCTCAACCCTTATCCCCGCCGATGACAGAATTTTTGACAGTCTGTTTCACATCATGCCCGTTTCCGCAACCTGCAACAGTCCCACCGTTTACCCGGATACCACCGACCCTATGCGAATATTTGATAACAATCCTCAAAGCGACTGGTATGAGAATCAGGTGGACTGCAACGATGAATATGTCCCCGGAACGACCTTTACAATAAGCTTCGACAAGGTGTATCCTATAGAAGGTGTGAGATTTACAAGTCCTGTGGGGCTGATGCCCAGGAATCCCCATTCCCTCGGAGCCAGACTCGATTTTTACAGAGATAACACCCTCGTGGAAACGGCGGTTCTTAACCGCTGTGAAGACGTTGCCCATCTACAGCAATACTTTACCCTGCAGAATGAGATCCTGGCTGACAGAATAGACATAACTCCCACGGACATCAGCGTTACAAACGGTGCGTCCTGGTCTAAAATGTGGTTTTTCATGTGTGACCTGGCGTTTTTCACCTCCGACGCGAGCGTACCCCTGAGCACCGAATATTATACAGATGCCTACGTAGCCTTCGGAAACTCCACATCCATAGACTACATAACGGGGGAATCTGTCCCGAATTACATATATCCGGACTCCGTTACGGCTTCGGAACAGACAAAAGACAGCAGTCTTGACGGCGTGTTCCGGGAAAATCTTGAAACGGAACCGGATACGATATACTCCGTACTGCTCCGGGAGCTGATTGAAGGAACCTGGAAGGCGACACTTCCCGAGCAGGCCAAATCGGGGAAATACGCCTCCGTAGGCTTTTCCGACCTGCCCTCCTTCAACGTGAAATACTCCGAGCCCCGGACCATAGCGGGTTTTGACATTATCCCCGGATTTGCCCATTGGGGATCGGGAATAAGCATGTATGAACGGACCGCAAAGCCCAACGCCTTCAGAATAACCTTCAAACTCGGCGGAAATACAGTGGACTCCGTCAATATTTATACCGCCGGAAAAAGATCAAACTGCGCCTCATCATCTTCTTACAGCTACCAGCTCAGTCAGTTCTTCAAACTGAACCGTGAGGTCGTGGCGGACGAACTGGATATACAGATACTCTCCCTTGTCACCCTCGAACATGACGACGGTATCGGCAATAATCCTCAGTATCTGGCTCTAAGCCGTTTCGGAGTAATAGGAGGATCCGGAGATACAAAACAGCCGACCGAGCCCTCAACCGAAGCCCCGACACAGGCTCCGACATCTTCACAAACCGACCCTGAGGATAACTCCGGCACCGGTTACGGAGCTGAGGTCTGGATCGGAATAGCCGTAATAGTTATAATAGTCGCCGCGGCGGTGATAATTATAATGAACATGCTCAGAAAGAAACACTGATTTCCAAACAGGAGAGAATATATAGATGAAAAAGACATTTTTTGTTATTCTGACTGCGGTCTTGGTTATCGCAGCTGCAGTTCTCCCGTCTGCGGCGGCAACCGATATACTTGAAGTCAAAAGAGCGGATAAAGTTACCCTGGACGGTATCGTCGAACCGGGAGAGTACGCCGTAAGCTATACCGTAGATAAACCCCTTGTTCAGTCCCTTGGCGGGGACGCCTGCTGGGTTGGACAGATGTCCGATGAAACCCGTACGGTGTTCAACCTTGCATGGGATGAAACTGGCCTGTATGTGGCGGCATCGGTATACGGGGACACTACTCCCATATATGCCACGACCTGGGACAGCAGCCTTGCGGATTGCGTACAGATCAATCTTTTTTCCGACTCTGCGGCAAATTACTGGTTTACCGTCGGTGCGAGAGCTGACGGGACTATCGTGGGAAGAACCCACTATGCGGACGAAAACGTCTGCGGTTTCGGAGACAATCTCAACGGAAAGATAACCGGGAAATCGGTCAGAAATGACGGTGTGACGGTATACGAATTCATGATCCCGTGGCAGTATGTCACGAACGGAACTACCCACGCCGCAATAGCAGAGGCAGGGGAAGAATTTGCCGTTCTGTTTGCCTGCATAGACTTTGAAGATTCCTATAACGCGATCCTTGCGTATAAATCCGCGTCTGAATTTCCGGGAAGCGGGAACAATATACCCGTAAGATGCCTTCTTTCTTCTGACGGAACGGCATCCGACCCCGCCGTTCCCACGGATAACCCCTCTGATGACAGTGAAAAAAGCGGCAACGTAACCTTTAACATAATTCTGGCATCCGTAGCCGTGGTTGCTTCTGTAGCTGTTGCGGCGCTGGCACTTAAAGACAAGCGCAAATAATATTTTCCGCTCCGGACAGATATAAGGGACGGGAAATCCGGCAGCCGCTGCCGGGGGATGTTCAAAATACTTCAGGAGTTTGAAAGGATTCCTTTAATGAAACGGATATTTACTATTGCAGCACTTACGTTACTGACACTGAGCTTTATGCCGGCTACATGTTACGCAATGGAAAAAACAGTTACAGACATACCGTACATGACCCCGGTAATTGACGGCAGAATCGGGATCGGAGAATATCCGGCATCCTCGGTCTTCACTCTTGACAGCAGTGTTCTGAACACTCTGCCGGAAAGTGCTGTTACGGGGAGCTTCGACCGTGCGACAATGGGGTTGGATATCTGTATGACATACGACAGCGACAACCTGTATATCGCCGCAAAAATAAAGGATACCGATCAGCTTCCCGTAAACGGTCTTCTGGAATTCGGACAGGATCTGAAGCCGGACAGGTTTACCCTCAACCTGTTTTCGGACATTGAAGATTACTTCAGCTTTACGTTCAGCTTCAATTCTTCGGAAAACAATTCCGACAGTCTTGTGGTCTGCTCCCGGGATCTTGTGACCGGGGAATATTCCGATATATCGTCGTCCGTTACGGGAAAGGTCGGCAGAAACAACCGAACCGTGACATTTGAAGCGGCTATTCCGTGGAAACATTTTTCGGATAACCCGAGGTTCAGGTTCTACCCCGAAGCCTCCGGGATGCTGATACCCTACTCGGTGTCATATGAAGACTACCGGTTTGAGGATTCCCGCGGACTTGCCTGCAGATATTCAAGCATTGAAACAGACCCCGGACCGGAAGCGGATGTAAAGCTTTCGGCAAAACTGGGCAAAGTACCCGAGCCTGCCACAGAACCGGCAACTGAACCGGTTACGGAACCCCCCGAAGTACCCGTGGAGGAGCCGGCAACGGAACCCCACGAAGAGATTCCGACACAGCCCCCCACCGTTCCGGCAACAGAGGCTCCGACGCAACGCCCCACAGAAAAGCCCACTGAACCGAAAACGGAACCGCCCACAAAACCCGTGATCGCCCCGACTGAACCTGCCACAGTACCGGCAACGGAAACTGTGACCGACCCTCCGACGGACATCCCGACGGATCCCCGTACAGAACCTTATACGGACCCGGAGATCCCGATGCCTACGGAAAAACCTTCAGCGGCTCAAACAGGACTGAGCCGTAAAGCAAAAGGGATCATAGCGTTCATAGCCGCCTTCGTCATAGTGCTGATTACGCTGACGGTAAGTGCGGTCAGGCGGAACCGAAACAAATAACCAGATTTATGTATACAGCCCCCTGCCGTACCGGGGGGCTGTTTTTGTATGAGACGATTATAATTCCGGAAAGACAAATCTGCGGTATCCGGAATTATAAGGATCTTCTGCCCGAAAACGAAAAAAAATGTGTAAAAATGTCCCGATTACTTGACAAAGCCTGCGGAGAAATGTAAGATAATTCTGATAATATTCCCGAAAACGCAAATATTATGCCGGGAAGAAAGTATGGTATTGAAAATGGATTTTCCAGTAAAATTCTACAGAAAAAGAACGTGGCAGATCATCCTCTCCGGAATTATGACTCTTTTTTCCGCAGGACTTTTTGTCTATTCCCTGACAGCCGGACACAATCCCGGAATATATATAGCCGCTGCCGCTCTGTTTGCGGCAAGCCTCATACTCAACATCGTACTTGCCGCAACACCGTGCTTCATCGTTGAGAAAGACCGCCTTGTATCAAAGGCTCTTTTCATGCCGGACACGGTTATCGATTCTTCCCTTGTCGCTTCCGTCGTGAATGACGGCGATATGCTGAGAATAGGATACAACACCCCGGATGTGGCGAAACCCAGAACAGAGGTTGCAAAAAAGCTGTACGAGGAAGGACTTTGCGTCTGTTTTATCCGGAAGGCAGACACGTCTGTTCCCCTGTCCGATGTTGAAAAAACAGTAAAGACCGCTGTCGGTATCAAAGAGGCGGATAAAGAATGACTTCTTCGGAAAAATTCACCTTACTGACCGTCACGGGATGCTTTCTGTGCCCGAGAATGTGTGGGGTCGACAGGAAAGAAACTCCGGGATTCTGCGGAGTATCCGGAGATAAGATCCGTATAAACAAGGTCATGATACACCGTTGGGAGGAGCCCTGTATCAGCGGTAAAGGCGGGGCGGGAGCGGTCTTCTTTTCCGGATGCAATCTGCGCTGCGTTTACTGCCAGAATTACGACCTCAGTCACAAAGTCTCGGGAACAGACTATTCCGTTGCGGAACTCGCGGATATTTTCCGGGATCTGGAAGCCCGCGGCGCCGATAATATTGACCTTGTAACGCCGACGCATTATGCCGACAAGATAGCAGCCGCACTTGACATATTCCGGCCCGGAATACCGGTAATATGGAACAGCAGCGGATACGAAAGAACCGAGACTCTCAGGCTTCTTGAGGGATATGTGGACGTATATCTGCCCGACATGAAATACATAAGCCCGGAAAAGGCGCTGCGATACTCCGCGGCGGAGGATTATTTTGATACTGCGGCCCGTGCTCTGGCGGAAATGTGCCGCCAGACAGGTCCGGCACTGTATGATGAAAACGGCATGATAAAAAAAGGAACACTTGTTCGCCATCTTGTTTTGCCCGGAGCCACGGGGCAGTCGGTAAGGCTTCTCAAGTGGCTTTCCGGACATCTTCCGGAGGGAGTCCCGGTAAGCATTATGGGGCAGTACACCCCGGCAGGAGAACTGACGGACTTTCCGGAACTGCAACGGAAGCTTACCCGGGAGGAATACCGGAGGGTCACCCGGGCGGCGGAAAACCTCGGTCTGACCGACGGATATATACAGTCACTGTCTTCGTCCTCGGAGGAATTCATACCGGAGTTCAACTGAAACACCGCCGGGGTCGGGAAAACAGAGATAACCCGGAGATTGCGGAAACGGCTTTGGGAAAATGAACCGGAAGAGAAAAAACGAAAAATTATGAAAAACATACTCCGTGAAAGGAACATTTCCCTCATTTCTGCGTCGCAAGGGTGTAAGTGATCGGGACTGCCCTTTGTTTCCGCGGACGCAGTCAAAGGTTCTCCGGGGATTGCGGAACTATGCAAAAATATCTAAAAATTTTCCGTTTTTCGGCTTGAAATCGGAGAGCATCTGTGATATAATGGTTACAATGTATATTCCGCACTGAAAATCATGTGAAAAATATTTTTATGAAAGGGCTTGGTCAGATCATGGAAACAAAAGAATTTGCCAAGAATATGCGAAAGCTGATCCTTGAAGCGATCTACAACTCCAAAAGCGGACATCCCGGAGGATCTCTTTCCTGCGCAGATATCATAGCTGTGCTTTTTAATGAGGAAATGAATATTTCCCCCGAAAATCCGAAGTGCCCGGACAGAGACAGATTCGTACTGTCCAAAGGTCATGCGTGCATGTCCCTCTACTCCGCGCTGGCTCTCAAGGGATTCTTCCCCGTTGAGACCTGCAAAACCTTCAGAAAGATAGATTCTATCCTTCAGGGACACCCGGATATGAAGCATATTCCCGGTGTAGATATGTCCACAGGTTCTCTCGGACAGGGAATTTCCGCCGCCTGCGGTATGGCCGTTGCAGGTAAAAGAGCCGGAAAGGACTACCGTGTATATTCCGTTATGGGCGACGGTGAAATAGAGGAAGGTCAGTGCTGGGAAGCGTTCATGTTTGCCGCCCACTATAAACTGGACAATCTCTGCGTATTTATCGACTTCAACGGACTTCAGATAGACGGCGACATCACAAATGTCATGTCCCCTCTTCCCATTCCGGAAAAACTGCGTGCGTTCGGCTTCAACGTTATCGAAATAGACGGTCATGACCTGGATCAGATCAGAGCCGCCCTCACTCTTGCAAGAAACTGCAAAGGCAAGCCCACCGCCGTCGTGGCAAAGACTGTCAAGGGAAAAGGCGTTTCCTTCATGGAAAACGTTGCTTCCTGGCACGGTACCGCTCCCAACGAAGAGCAGTTTAAACAGGGTATTCAGGAGGTAGAAGCAAATGGCTGATTTTGAAATGAAAGCTCAGAGAGACGCCTACGGTGAGGTTCTTGCCGAACTGGGCGCAAAATATGAGAATATGTACGTTCTGGATGCGGATCTTACAAAGTCCACCAAGACCGCTTCCTTTGCTAAAGCATACCCCGAAAGATTCATCAACTGCGGTATCGCGGAAGGAAATATGATGGCTGTGGCCGCCGGTATTGCTTCCTGCGGAAATATAGTCTTTGCTTCATCTTTTGCAATGTTTGCCGCAGGCAGAGCTTATGAACAGGTACGTAACAGCATTGCCTATCCCCACAACAACGTCAAGGTAGTGGCTACCCATGCCGGACTTACCGTAGGCGAAGACGGCGCAACCCACCAGTGCCTGGAAGATATGGCGCTGATGAGAGCCGTCCCCGGAATGGTAGTCCTCGCGCCCTCAGATGCGGTCCAGACAAAAGCCTGCATCCGCTGGGCTGCGGCTTATGACGGCCCGGTTTATGTACGTCTCGGACGTCTGCCCCTCCCCATAACGAACAAAGAGGGTGAATATACATATACCCTCGGCCAGAGCGACCGTCTGTGCGACGGCGATTTTGCCACTGTTATGTTCTGCGGACCCTTCTATACTCTGGCAATGCAGGTAAAAGATCTTTTCGCCAAAAACGGACTCAAGGTCCGGGTCGTGGATATGCCCTCCATTAAACCCATTGACGAAAAGGAAGTCCTTGCGGATGCAAAGGACACCGGACTTATCTGCACAATTGAAGACCACAATGTAATCGGCGGTCTTGCCGGTGCTGTTGCAGAAGCTGTATGCTGCGGCGGCGAAACCGCAAAACTCGTCAGAATAGGCGCACAGGACATATTCGGCAAATCCGGAACCCCTGCCGCTCTTCTTAAAGAATACGGCTTTGATGCGGTTGAGATCACAAAGAAAATTCTCCAGGCAAAGGCTCCCGAAAAACTCTCCGGTTTCGATTTCACACTGTAAAAACACCTCAGACAGGGATGCGGCGTCCCGTGTCCCTGTCTGAAAACATACTTGAGTTGAAAATTCCGATCCGGCATTTTCCAAATGCCGTATTGTAAACATATATTCGGCAAATTACCACTTTCTTATAATTGATTTTTCGCCTTATTTATGATAAAATTAAGAAAAAGGCAAATCAGCGGAGGTCTGAGATGAAAAAAACAGTTAAATTTCTTACCCTTCTTCTGGCTCTGATAACGGCTGTAACGTTATTTGCCGGTTGTAAAGAAGAAACGGACAATAAAAGTGTAAAGGGCGTTTCCCTGAACCTTACCGAATGGACCTTTAACGACTATGATACGAAAATGCAGCTTGTGGCGACTGTTCAGCCCGCCGATGCTGCGAATACCAATGTTATCTGGTCAAGTTCCGATCCGGCGGTGGCAGCCGTGGACGGCAACAATAAAGTTTATCCCGTAGGCAACGGTACCGCCGTTATAACCGCAACTACCGAGGACGGCGGATTCACCGCGACCTGCACCATTACCGTAGACGTGACCGAAATAGTCGTTGACCCCACGGTAAAGGTAACAGGTGTCATTCTTAACTATGATGAGTATAGCCTTAAAGGTACCGGTTCCACCCTCCAGCTGGAGGCAACCGTGACTCCCTTCGGTGCAACGGAAAAATCTGTTATATGGTCAACTTCCGACGCTTCCGTAGCGACGGTTGATGCCAGCGGTCTTGTTACTCCCCATAAGAAGGGAACCATTATCATTTCGGCAACGACCGTGGACGGAGGATTCTCCGCCTCCTGCCAGATAACAATAGCGAGCAGCAATCAGTCCGTAACCGAGCCCACCACATATGAGGTTATTGTAAAACCCGCGGATATAGATAAGGACGGATTTTTCGTAAACGATGAACTTATAGCCACAAATCACGGCAAAAGCATTGATGCCGTTGCGTGGATATATCTGCCCGGAACAAATATCAATATCCCCGTTATGCAACAGGTTAGGGATAAGAGCAATTATCTGGTGGACGGGGAATATACCGACAACTGGTACCTCACTCATGACACAACTGGCAAATACGCAAAATGGGGCTCCGCATACATGAATAACAGTACCATCGGAGCTTCCGGATATATTTACAACCAAAACACCGTCATTTACGGTCATGCCGGCGGCAAATATATCTTTGACCAGCTTGAGGATGTTACCAGAACATCCAACTGGTTCAAGAAAGAAAGCAACAGATACGTCTATCTCAATACGCTGAAAGAGGAAACTGTCTGGCAGGTATTTGCATGTTACTACACCGACAGCGATAAGCATTACTACATTGAATCCGACTGGAACATAAGCGAAGCGGATCAGAAGGCAAAGCTTTCCAAGCTCACAACTCAGCAAAAAGTCGAGCTTATCGGTGATAAGTACAAAATGATGGAATTCATCCACGATGACAATGCCTTTGCGGAATATATGAACGACTGGAGAAACCGTCTGCTTGAAACTTACTCGGACTCTTCCACATCTTTCTCCAATGAAGCAAACAGGGCCCTCAAGACCCGTAGCTACGGTGTCAGCGTTCAGCCCGGCGATAAGGTCCTGACCCTCTCCACCTGTGCCGATGCCAGCGGTCCGGTCCGCTACGTTATCTGCGCTAAGCTTATAAAGAGCAGACCCCGCACTAACTGATAAATAACATCCGGTCTGCGGAAATTCTCCGCAGACCGTTGTTTTGATTCGGAAACCATATGTTATTCCCGGAGATCTTACAGATGATCCGGGGGGACATTTCAGGGGAGGATCCCGCCTTGAAAAAAGAAGTTTATCCGGGCAGGCATTATGACAAAAAAGTCCGGGACACACAGCAAAAAAGGAAAAAGCCCGTTATAGTCATACTGACAGTAACCTTTTGCGCCATAGTATTCTGCACGAGCGGATATTTTGTGGCAAAGCAGGCCATAGAGGACTACAGGACGGCAAAGATCATTGATCAGTTAAGAACCACGGAGACTCCGACGGATCCCGGGACGGAGCCCCCCACAATTCCGGTAATTCAGCCGGGAACGGAACCCGGGACCTCCGAGCCCACTGACTCTGCCACGGAGCCGGGAACAGAAAGTACGGAACCGCCAACAGAACAGAAAACCGAGGATATAAAGGAAGTTCCAACACTTCCCGCGACAGAACGCCCCACTGAAAAGCCCACGGAGCCCCCCAGAACATACAATGAACTGAAGAACACCGAGATACACCCGGATCTGGTTGATCTGGACAATATCCCGTATCTGAATATTTCAGCCGAAAAAATAGCTGAACTCAGGGAACAGAATTCTCAGTTCGTGTGCTGGTTCAGTTTTGAGGGTCCGACAAAGGATCCGGTCAAGGGGCTTCCCATAGATATACCGGCGGTAAAGACCACGGATAACAGTTTTTACCTTGATCATGATTTCAATCGGAAAAACAGCGGCAACGGCTGGGTGTATATGGACTACAGGAATAAATCCTCCCTGCTGAGCAACCGGAATTCCATATTCTACGGTCACGCTAAAAGTTATAAAATGTTCGGAGGACTGAAATACCTCAACGAACGCCCCCAATGGTATAAGAACGGATACAATCACTTCATACGCATCAGCACCCCTGAGTACGACACGGTATGGCAGGTATTCTCCTGGTACGAAACGGATATTTACGACAAATACATAACCACCTATTTCCCCACGGATCAGGATTTTATAGATTTCTGCTATGAACGCCAGGAGAAAAATCAGCTGAAAGGATGGCTGTCGGAGTTTGAATTTGATAAGGACAGCCATATAGTAACACTGTCAACCTGCAAAGGCTCAGACAAAAATGTTCGGGTAGCGGTACACGCAGTACTCGTAAAGTCTCAGAAAAGACAGTGAACTGCGAGTAAAATATAAATGTAAAACGGGATCTCCGCATTATGTCTGCGGAGGTCCCGTTATCAGTAACAGCTGATCGTCAGAAAGTGAAACCACAGCAGGTCTGAGGGGAAGTCCATCCGGACTTCCCCTCAGTCATATCAAACCGAAAGTTATCACTACCTTGAAGCTTCCGCCGCATCACTGACCGTTTATCCCATGGGAAAAGACATGATTTCCTATTGTCATGTCTATCGGAAGCTGACGGATCCATTTATTCGTAGCCGTTTTCGGGTTATAATAATAGATACAGCCCCCTGTGGGATCCCAGCCGCCAAGCGCGTCGCGTGCCGCCTGCCACGCACTGTCGGCAATAGGTTCATCGAACTGTCCGTCCACTATAGCCGTGAAGGCATTATTCTGATAAATGACCCCGGAAATGGAATTGGGAAATGACGGATGGTCCACACGGTTAAGAACCACCGCTCCCACAGCAACCTGTCCCACATACGGTTCGCCCCTTGCCTCGGCGGAGATTATGCGGGCAAGCAGATAGGTGTCATTTGAAGAATTACTGTTCTGCCCCGAAGAGATACCCAATGCTTTAAGGGTCTTCGGTCCCGCTATCCCGTCGGCGGTCAGCCCCTGATCCTTTTGAAATGCCACAACAGCCTGACGTGTGGCAGAGCCGAATATTCCGTCCACGGAACCGCCGTAATACCCTTTATTCTTCAGAGCCTGCTGAATTTTCCGTACCTCATCTCCCCGTGACCCGTACTGGGAAAGGGTCGCAACCGAGGCTTCTTGATCTTTGATGGCGGAAACCAGGATCGCCGCCGAAGCCACAACAAGTGCAAGGGCAAAAACCAATATAAAAAGCCGTCTTGTTTTCATCTTTTTCGCCTTTCTTTCAAGATATTTACTCTGTTGTCAGTATTCTCTCCCCAACAGTTCTTTTTATACCGAACTTTAGCACGGACCACTTGATTTTTTACAAAATCTGTAGTATAATTGATGTGATATTAAATTACTGTTGAAATATGTAAACAGAGACTCCGGAAGCACGGTCATGATGCCCGACCGGCAACGTTCCGACCGATTGCGGAAAGACGGAGTGAAAGGTGAAAAATGAAAGATCTTACAGCACTGCGCCGTGCCATACTTGACGACGAGTACTCATCGCTTAACCCGCAGCAACGGCAGGCGGTATACTCAAACGACGGACCGTTGCTTATCCTCGCTGGTGCGGGAAGCGGAAAAACTACTGCCGTTGTAAATAAAATAAGCT
Source organism: uncultured Eubacteriales bacterium (assembly GCA_905207625.1). GTDB lineage: Bacteria > Bacillota > Clostridia > Oscillospirales > UBA644 > HGM12619. The sequence goes on from CAJLLT010000012.1 coordinate 33,945, forward strand.
ATCTCATAAAATACGGAAACTCTTACAACACGGAATTGTCCGGATCCGATGACGAAGAGGAATTTCTCGAACGCTGTTTCAAAGACAAAAGCCTCCGTAACATACACGACCCGGCATATTTCAGACTTATGAGCTGCGATCCGATGGACCCGAGAAACATTCTCGCGATAACCTTTACCAATAAGGCGGCTGGGGAAATGCGGGAAAGGCTCGAATCCAGGTTCGGCATTGACCCGTCAGCTCTGTGGGCCCTGACTTTCCATTCCCTTTGCGTCAGAATACTCCGCCAGTTTATACCCCGCCTTGGTTACGACAGAAACTTTACCATATACGACGACCACGATTCCGTGAAATTGACGGATTCCTGTATAAAAGATCTGGGTCTTCCGGCGGAACTTTACAAATCGAAGACTGTACGGCACATTATTTCCTCGGCAAAAAATGTCGGAATGGATCCGGAGGAGTTTTCGAAGGAATACCGTGACCGTATTACGCCCCGTATTCCCGATGTTTACCGGGCATATCAGAACGGGCTGAAGAAGGCGAACGCTCTTGATTTTGACGATCTTATCTGCCTCACCGTAAAACTTCTGAAGGAATTTGATGAGGTCCGGGCGTCCGTACATAAGCGTTTCCACTATCTTCTGGTTGACGAATACCAGGACACAAACCCGATACAGTATGAGCTGGTGAAACTGCTGTGCAACAACGGAAGGATATGCGTCGTCGGTGATGATGACCAGAGTATTTACCGGTTCATGGGGGCAAGTATTGAAAATATCCTCAGTTTTGAAAAATCCTTCCCGAATGCGAAGGTCATCCGTCTGGAGCAGAATTATCGTTCCACACAGACTATACTTGATGCCGCAAACGCTGTAATAGCCCACAACTCCCACCGCAAGGGCAAAAGGCTCTGGACAGAAAACGGAACCGGCTGTAAAATAATCGTAAATAACGTCAATAACCAGCATGAGGAGGGAGACTATATCGCCCGGACTATCCTCACGGGTATAGGAACAGACAAATCATCCTTTAACGATTATTGTGTACTTTACCGCACAAACGCGCAGTCAAACAGTATAGAAATGGCACTCCGGGGAAACGGCATTCCCTATAAGGTCTTCGGAGGCCAGCCCTTTTTCCGCCGCAAAGAGATCCAGGATATCCTTGCATATATGAACGTAATCGTAAACCGCGCCGACCGTACACGGCTCATGCGCATAATCAACGAACCCAAACGTGGCATAGGAGATACGACACTTGAAAAGGTCACTGCCCTGGCAGAGGCTAACGACACCACGGATTTTGACATAATCAGCCGCGCGGACAGTTTTGCCGACCTGCAACGTTCCGCGGGAAAACTTACCGGTTTTGCGAATATGATAAATCAGCTGGGTGAATTGGCGGAGCAACTGCCGATTTCTGAGTTTTACCGCAAACTTATTGATATCACCGGATATTCCGAAGGTCTGGATAAGGCTTATGACCGCATTGAAGCGATCTCCAGAAAAGCGAACCTTGACGAACTTTATAACAATATCGTTCAGTTTGAACAGGCAGCCGATCCCGGAAGAGCAGGACTTTCGAACTACCTGGAGCAGACGGCTCTGGTATCGGCGGTGGATGAACTGGATGAGGGAGAGCCTTTCGTTACCCTTATGACCATGCACTGCGCAAAGGGGCTGGAATTCCCGAATGTGTTCCTTGCAGGCTTTGAAGAGGGACTGTTCCCCTCCCCCATGTCGGAAATGGAAGAAGGCGGAATAGAAGAAGAGCGGAGACTTTGCTATGTGGCACTCACCAGAGCAAAGAAAAAGCTCTACATACTCTCAGCCCGGTCCCGCATGATGTACGGTGCCCCACGGGTTGCAACGCCCTCCCGGTTTCTTGCGGAAATACCGCCTCAACTCATTGAAACCGTGGAACATCCGCAATACAAACGCTCCGGGTTTGACTCGGAATCTCCGAGACCGAAGCGCAATATCATGGACAAGCCTCTCTTTGCAAAGACCGAGGTCTCCGTACCGAAGAAAAACACCGAATGTCCTTATAAAAAGGGGCAGACGGTCCGCCACAAGGTGTTCGGAGACGGAGTAGTGATTTCCGTCACCCCTATGGCAGGAGACACTATGGTGGAGGTGGACTTCGGAGCAAAGGGTATCAAAAAGCTCATGACCAACTATGTTAAAATGACCGTAGTCGGATAGGCTGACGACTTCGCTGTCCGAAACGGAAAAGGAGAAAAAATGGAAACAGTATTGCTGATAGTATCCGGCCTGGGTCTGGCGGCTTCATTGGCAGCCCTTGCCGTTGCTCTTACCGTGCTTACACGGATCAACCGGGAAACCGACAGAGAAAAACCCGTTACGGAAGAACAGCTCCGGTACGCTCAGCACACCATAATTGAAGCTGCAGGACAGTCCGTCCGTTCCGCATCTGCGGCACAGAATCAGGCAATCCGGGGCTTTGGTAATCTCGTGGGGCAGCTTTCAAAAAGGACTGAAGACAGTCTGCGCACCCAGACCGAAAAGCTCGAAAAGATAAACCAGACACTGAATGACCGTATTCTGGAAATGCAGAAATCCAACGAAGAAAAAATGGATAAGATGCGGGCAAGCAACGAAGAAAAACTCGAACAGATGCGCCGCACCGTGGATGAACAGTTGCAGGAAAGCCTTTCAAAGCGGGTTTCCGAATCTTTCAGGCTTGTCCAGACTCAGCTGGAAAACGTCCAGAAAGGGTTGGGAGAGATGCAGACCCTTGCCTCAGACGTAGGAGGGCTCAAAAAGACCCTTGAAAACGTGAAAACAAAGGGAATATTCGGAGAAACACAGCTCTCGCGCATTCTTGAGGACATACTTACAAGGGATCAGTATGAGGAAAACGTCTGTACCAGGGCAGGCAGCCGTGACCCGGTTGAGTTCGCAATCATACTCCCGGGTAAAGAAGACGGCAAAAAAGTATATCTTCCCATTGACTCGAAATTCCCCAACACAATCTACGCAAACCTGATCGAAGCCATGGACAGCGGCGACAAGGAAGCTGTCGATGCCGCGGGAAAAGCCCTGGAAGCGGCAACGAAGAAAAATGCAAAGGATATAAGGGATAAATACATCGACCCGCCGAACACCACTGATTTCGCAATAATGTTCCTGCCCACCGAGGGGCTTTTTGCGGAAGTAGTACGACGCACTGACCTTATAGAAACGCTGCGCAAAGACTACAAAGTTAGCGTTGCCGGTCCCTCGACGATCTCCGCGTTCCTGAACTCCCTGCAAATGGGGTTCCGCACCCTCGCCATTGAAAAGCGGTCCTCCGAGGTATGGTCCGTACTGGGCGCGGTTAAGACGGAATTCGGAAAATTTGAAGATCAGCTCAAGAAAGTACAGAAGAACTTTGAAACGGCACAGGGCGGACTTGAAAAACTTGTGGGAGAAAGAACTCGGGGCATGATGCGAAAGCTCAAAAGTGTGGAAAAACTTCCCGAAAAAGACGCCCGTACGATGCTGGGTATGGATGACGGCGACGAGGATGAAAACGAAAATGATATATTTTGATTCTGCGGCTACGACCATGCCACTGCCCGAAGCGATAAAGGCTGCGGAACAGGTACTTACTCAGGTCTGCGGGAATCCGTCCTCACTCCATGCCGCCGGGTTTCAGGCTGAACAGACGCTTGAACAGGCACGGCGGACGGTTGCGGAAGCGGCAGGGGTGAAACCCGATGAGTTTCTTTTTACACCGGGAGGTTCCGCGTCGGACAATCTCGCCATAAGGGGTTACGCCGGGACAAAACGGGGCGGCAGACTTATTACATCGGAATACGAACACCCGGCGGTAACCGAGAGCTTCAAAAGCCTTGAGGAGCAGTTTGAAATTGTACGCCTCAGACCGGAAAACGGGATAATCACCCCGGAGGTTCTGGCGGCGGCGCTGACCGATGACACGCGTTTGGTCAGCATAATGCACGTCAACAACGAAACAGGCTCCGTGAACCCGATAAAAGAACTGGCAAAACTCACCAGGCGCAGATGTCCCGATGCGGTCTTCCATACCGATGCGGTTCAGGGATTCATGAAGGAACCGTTTGATTATTCCTGTGTGGATATGGCATCATTTGCCGCCCACAAGACCCATGCCCTCCGGGGTATAGGAGGTCTTTATGTCCGGAAAGGAATAAGACTCAGACCTCTGATATACGGCGGAGGACAGGAAAAAGGTCTGTGCTGCGGAACGGAAAACACCGCGGCGGCAGCGGCGTGGGCTGAATCCGTAAAGGTGCTTTCTTCAGGACTGCAGCAGAGCAGGAACACTGTCGGGCAGATGAATGCGGCACTCAGAAAATCCCTTACCAGTATGGGGGCAGTTATCGTTTCCCCGGAAGACGCTTCCCCGTTTATTCTCAATGCAATCTTTGAGGGTTTCCTGTCGGAAAACATACTGCATTTTCTTTCCAACCGGGATATATATGTCTCCACAGGTTCGGCATGCTCATCCAAAAAAGGAAGCGCTGTATTCAAAGCCCTCGGAATGGAAAAATACGCAAAATCAGCCATTCGCATCAGTTTCTCCCATCTTAACACGATGCAGGAAGTATCCCTGCTGGAACAGGGGCTGAGGGATGCGACGGCAACTCTTATAAAGGTTAAATAAGGTACGGATATGAATGAAGTTATACTTCTTAAAGTAGGAGAACTTGTACTCAAGGGATTAAACCGGTATAAATTTGAAGACAGCCTGAAAAGCAACGTAAGAAGAGCTCTTCGTCCCTTCGGAAAAACAACGGTTACCCTCAGCCAGTCTACGGTCTTCATTGAATTAAATGATGAAAATGCGGATATTGACGGAGCTCTTGCCGCCTGTGCCAAAGTTTTCGGCATAGCAACACTGACCAAAGCAAAAAAGTGCAGCGCGGACTTTGACGCAATGTGCAAAGAAGCGTCGGAATACCTTGCCGATGAAATAGCCGGATCACGTACCTTTAAGGTGAAGGCAAAGAGGACGGACAAGAATTACCCCCTGTCCTCCCCGCAGATAGCAGCAAAGCTGGGAGAATACATTTACGAAGCGAATCAGCCCCGGCTTCAGGTCGACCTGGACAAACCGGAGCTTACGGTATATGCGGAACTCAGGGAAGGATATTTCTACGTTCATGCGGATCCCATAAAAGGGGCAGGCGGACTTCCCACAGGCACCGGAGGACACGGAATGCTCATGCTTTCCGGAGGGATTGACAGTCCCGTGGCGGGCTATATGATGGCTCGCCGGGGCATGAAAATCTCGGCAATACATTTTGAAAGCCCTCCGTATACAGGCGAAAGAGCAAAACAAAAGGTTCTGACCCTCGCCGGAATAGTTTCCGAATATGCCGGACAGATAGATCTTTACGTTGTACCGTTTACAAAGATACAGGAAGAGATCCGACGTTGCTGCAATGAGGAACTGTTTACGGTAATAATGCGGCGCTTCATGCTCCGCATAGCATGTGCAGTGGCGGAAAAGTGTGGTGCTGGCGCCGTTATAACAGGTGAAAGTCTCGGTCAGGTGGCAAGTCAGACACTTCCTGCAATAGGCTGCACCGATGCGGTGGCAACAATGCCGGTCTTCCGCCCCCTGATAGGCACGGACAAGATGGAGATAGTGGAACTTAGCCGCAGAATCGGTGCGTACGAAACCTCTATTCTCCCCTACGAAGACTGCTGTACCGTATTCACACCCAAACACCCCAGGGTAAACCCCCGTATAGCGGCAGTGGAAAGAGAGGAACAGCGTCTTGATATCCCCGGTCTTCTCGATGGGATTGTAGACAGAACGGAGCTTATCCGGCTGTAAAGGTCCGGTTTATGAATTATTGTTCCGATCCTGAGGTCGGAACAGGAACCTTTGACATCATATTTCGTCTTAACAGAGGAAATGCCGATACAAACGTGGAATTAAGCCGATCATGTGTTTCGGCACCCTTCGAAAGACCTGTCAGGAGCCTTGAATATGGACATCACACCTGAAAAACTGATACTTTTTTTGAAAGAAAAAGGACTGACCGTCGCTACCGCCGAAAGCTGTACCGGCGGACTGATAGCAAAAATGATAACTGATGTTCCGGGCGCTTCTGCCGTTTTCGAAGCCGGAGCGGTGACATACTCCAACAGAATAAAGACAAAGCTCCTCGGGGTGGATGAATCCCTCCTCCGTACAAAAGGAGCGGTGTGTGCCGAAACGGCTGAACAGATGGCACGGGGGGCGGCACGGATTTCCGACGCAGACGTAGCCGTTGCCGTTACGGGCATTGCGGGTCCGGGCGGAGGCTCGCCGGAAAAACCCGTAGGCCTGGTTCACATGGCGACATACATCTCCCGGACAGATACTGTCCGCCATTATGTGCTCAATCTGTCCGGGGACAGAGCCCTGATAAGACTAAAAACGGCTCAGCAGGCCATTCAGGCGCTGTATGATGCCGCACGGGAGATATGATATATGGGCAGATTCGACGGGTTTCTTCTCTGTACCGATATTGACGGAACACTCACAGATGACGACGGTATCCTTTCCGAAGGTAATTCCGATGCGATCGCATATTTCCGGTCAGAGGGAGGACTTTTTACCCTCGCAACGGGCAGGGACAGCGAATACATAATGCAGAACTTCTACAAAAGTTTCACCCCGGACACATATATGGTTTGCATGAACGGTTGCAAAATCAACGATCCCGTAACCGGACTCCCGGTGCGGCTGAACCTGATGCATAAAGACTGCCTGGAAGTTGTGGATCATGTCAGGGCTAATCATCCGGAGACCGACATCAGAATATCCGAAACATATCCGGTGCCGGACGGCAACGGAAACAGTGAGACGATGTATACAAAGGTCATGTTCAGACAGGAACCCAAGTATTCCGTTCCGCTGAAAAATGAGTTGAAGAGGCTTTTTCCTGACAGATTCCTTTTCCTTCATACCTGGGACAGAGGGGTCGAAATGCTTTCGCCTTCCGCAGGCAAAGGCAACGGGCTCAGAACGGTACTGAAAATGACTTCAAAACCTATCCATACCGTTATTGCCGCAGGGGATTACGAAAATGATATATCCATGTTTTCCGTTGCGGACATTTCCTATGCCCCGGAAAATGCAATAGCCGAAACGAAGGCGGCGGCAACACATATCGGCGCCGCATGCACGGAGGACCTGATAAAATATATAGTCAATGACCTGATGTCCAATTAACCATAAATATTCACAATTTTGAACTTGACTTATACGGGTATATCGTGTATAATTATTGAGAGATAAAACTAAGAGGTGCAAAGTTTTGTTGAAAAAGCTCACACTTTTCGTCCTTGCGGCTGTCATATGCCTTACGTTTGCCGCCTGTGACGGGAACAGAACATATACCGGCAGCGAAGAAGAACTCATCGCAATGCTGCCCGAAGGATATCCTTACGAAAAGCTCCCGCTGACCGGACCGGTTGAGCTTATATCCGCAAAAGTCACGAAGATTGATTCCGGCAGCAATAAGTACCAGGTTCTGTACAACTCCTCTTCCACCTACGAAGAAGCTGTGCAGTTTTACAGAGACAGTCTTCCCGGGGCTAAAATAACATCACTGGGACTTGGAAAAAGTTTCGTGCTGACCTCCGATTCGTATTCACTGATTATTTATGTTCTTGAAAGCCGCAGCAGCGGAACTACGGGACAGTGCACGGTGGATCTGACTATCACTACCATAAAATAAGCAAACACTGCGCTTTTAATTTAAAAATGTAACTTCCTTCTTCGGATATCTGCCGGATTTAAAGGCAGAATAAGAAGAAGGAAGTTTTTTTCGGAAATCACCCGCCGTCACCGCAAAATAGCATGTACCGGAACGGAAACCGTATATTTCCGGAAAAAACTCCGTAAATAAAGACGGAAAACGGAGAAAAAATGAAAGTAAAAGATATAATGAACAAACCGGCGGTAACGGTAGGGCCGAAAGATGACGTCCGTTCAGCCGCCGCGCTGATGAATCAATACGATATAGGTGCAGTTGCGGTTACGGATGAGCACGGCGGAGTTGCGGGAATAATAACTGACCGGGACATAGCAATACGCTGCGCGGTATCGGCAACAGCCCCTGCCGACACCTATGCGGAAAAAATCATGAGCAAAGGAATAATTTCCGTCAGTCCGGAAAACTCTCTCACGGAAGCATCCAGGCTTATGGCAAAACATAAGGTCCGCAGACTTCCGGTATGCGACAACGGAAGATTGGTGGGAATGATATCCCTCGGTGACATTTCCCGGACTTCGGATATGTTTCCCCAGGCTTCAGCCGCCTTTTGCGACATTTCCCGTTCGGACTCAGACGAAGATTGAGTTTTTTGTGACACTTCCCGAAGTTCTATTGACAATATTCGACATCTGTGGTAGAATAGTTCAAATGGATTTGCGGGGGAGGATGCGAGGATGGTTACTTCGGTTAAACTGCTCGGGAGAAGCCGTTTGAACGAACGTAAGTATTTTTGCCTCTTCTTTTTTCCACAAGAAAATAATTGATAACTGCCTTTCTTTTCGGAACGGCAGTATTTTTTCGGTGTAAAAGCGCAAATTCCGCAAGAAAAAACTTTCGGAGGAATGAAAGAATGAATCTCACCTACAAAGTCTCGGATCGACCGAAGTTCGGAAAACTCATTGTTTTCGCTTTCCAGCAGGTTCTCGCGATCCTTGCGGCTACCATCGCCGTACCCGCCATCGTCGGTAATGGCATGAGCCAGTCCGCAGCCCTGTTCGGCGCCGGTATCGGTACCTTTGTTTACCTTCTTTTCACCAAATTCAAGAGCCCGGTGTTCCTCGGCTCATCCTTTGCCTTTATCGGCTCCATGAGTGCCGCTTTCGGAGGGGCCGCGTCCCTTCAGGCCGGATATGCGGGTCTTATCATCGGTGCAGCTTTCGCCGGTCTGGTATACGTTGTAATCGCGGTAATCGTAAAATTCGCCGGCGTTAAATGGATAAACAAAATCATGCCTGCCGTTGTTATCGGTCCCACCGTATCCATAATCGGTCTTTCCCTTGCGGGAAATGCGGTTGCGGATCTGTCCAAGGGTAAAGTTCTTGACGCCGCAAATGTATCCGTATGCAGCCCCTACATAGCGATCCTCTGTGGTCTGGTAACACTTTTCACAGTAATAATCTGCTCCGTATACGGCAAAAAGATGGCGAAGCTGATCCCCTTCATAATCGGTATACTTGCCGGATACGCAGTCGCCGCCATATTCACCGTAATCGGCAATGTCACCGGAAACCCCGCCCTTCAGGTAATAGACTTTTCCGTATTCAGCAATCTCAAAATATTTGAAGTCCCCGACTTTACCTTCATGGAGGCTGTAAAGGGGCTTGACAAAATAGATCTGTCCTTTATTGCTACCATAGCGGTGGCTTACATCCCCGTAGCATTCGTTGTTTTCGCAGAGCACATCGCCGATCACGAGAACCTTTCCTCCATCATTGATACCGACCTGCTGGAGGAGCCCGGTCTTCACAGAACTCTCCTCGGTGACGGCGTGGGTTCCATTGCCGGAGCTATCTTCGGAGGCTGCCCCAACACCACCTACGGCGAAAGCATCGGTTGCGTTGCCATAACCGGAAACGCCTCCGTTCTCACCATTCTTACAACTGCGATCATGTGTGTAGTCATCTCCTTCTTCGGCCCCTTCGTAACCTTCCTTGCCTCCATACCCAACTGTGTTATGGGCGGCGTGTGCATCACCCTTTACGGTTTCATCGCCGTCAGCGGTCTGAAAATGATTCAGAAGGTCGACCTTAACCAGAACCGTAACCTGTTTGTTGTAGCCGTCATTCTTATCTGCGGTATCGGCGGACTTTCTCTGTCCTTCGTCACCGGCAGAGGGGTAATTAAACTTACGGAAATAGCATGTGCGCTTATCCTCGGTATAATTGTCAATGCAATCCTGCCCCAGAACGACAAGGCAGAATCCGACAAATAACATACCTTTCGACAAAAACCTTAAATCGCCCCTTTGTCACTTGACATCGGGGCGGTTTTATTGTATATTATTTACAGGGATATCCGGAGAGTCATTCTCTCCCGCAGATTACCCCGAATTCCGGTAACTGAAATATCAGAAGAGCCGCAGCACGGAATTTGCTCCGCAAGTTCCGCCCTCCGTAAACGGAGGGCGGACGGGTAGTACTGCCCGTCCGCTGCGGCGGCTGACCAGAAATCTGCCGATCAAAAAATAAAGTGAGGTCTGTGATATGATCCGAAAACCTGAACTCCTTGCGCCCGCAGGTAATTATACCCGCCTGGTATATGCGGTACTTTACGGGGCTGACGCGGTATATATAGGCGGAGAAGAGTTTTCACTGCGCACGGCTTCCGCCAATTTCACCGACTCGGAAATGATGCGCGGAATAAACTTCGCACATTCAAGGGGAGTAAAGGTTTACGTTGCCTGCAATGCTGTACCTCACGACGATGAAATAGACCGTTTTGAAGATTACATAAAGAAACTGCAGTCCATGAGGGTGGATGCCGTTATTGTCACTGATCTGGGAATGTTTGATATGGTCAGACAGTATGCTCCGGATATGGAAATACATGTCTCGACCCAGGCGAGTACGGTCAATTACCGTACCTGCAACGTATGGTATAAAATGGGCGCAAAAAGAGTGGTTCTCGGCAGAGAACTGTCTCTCGAAGAAATAGAACGAATCCGTAACCGCATACCGGAAGATCTGGAGCTTGAAGCCTTCGTCCACGGAGCGATGTGCGTATCATACTCCGGCAGATGTCTGCTGTCGGATTTTCTCACGGGAAGAAGCGCAAACAGAGGCGCCTGTGCCCAACCCTGCCGTTGGAAATATGCCCTGTGTGAAGAAAAACGTGAGGGGCAATATTTCCCCATAGAAGAAACTGACACCGGAACCTTTATAATGAACTCAAAAGACCTCTGCATGATAGATCATATTCCGGAGCTCGTAAAGGCGGGAATTTCGAGTTTCAAAATAGAGGGGCGGGTCAAGACGGAATTTTATGTGGCAAGCATCGTCCAGGCTTACCGCCGCGCAATTGATGACTGCTTTACGGATATAGACAAATACATGGAACACATTGACGACTACTATGCGGAAGCGTGTAAGGTCAGCCATCGGGAATACTATACCGGATTTTACTTCGGATACCCGGATCAGGGACAAAACTTCAAAGAGTCATCATATATCCGTGACTATGAACTTATTGCGGCGGTGGAAAGATGGGACCCTGCCACAAAAAGAATCTGTGTAAGGGAGCGCAACAAGTTTTCCGTGGGGGATGCCTGCGAAATACTGCAACCGGGCAAAGCACCCGTATCTTTCACTATCGGGAAGATGTACGATGATCAGGGGCAGCTGATCTTCTCCGTACCTCATGCGGAGCAATATGCGGAAATAGAGTTCCCGGAATATGTCAGCGAATACAGTTTCATCCGGCGCAGAAAATACTGACGGACACGAAAAGCGGAGAGAAAAATCTCTCCGCTTTTTTCATTCCGCATTGATATCCGGTTCAGGTTCCCGGAAATCTTCCCCCGTCGCCTTAAGTTCTTCAAAACAGCTGTTCCGGTAAAACAGAACCGACAGAAACGTTCCGAAAACCCAGCCTATGGGCCATGACAGCCATATTCCCAAAGGCTCGGGAAGGATGAACTTGGTTATAACAAACGCCAATATGACTCTCAGTGCAAGGTCCGTGAAAGTCGTGAACATAAATTTCCGCATCTGCCCCGTTCCCCGAAGAACAGCATCGGCAGTAACCTTCGTTCCCATAACAATATAAAAGGCCGAAACCACCTTAAGAAATTGTACGCCGGTCAACATCGCGGCACCGGTATAATCCTCAAGAAAGGCCTTCACAAAAATATTTCCGATAAAGAAATACAGGAGCCCTATCGGGATTACGATGCACATGACTATCCTGAGTCCGGCCCTGAAACCCTGCCGGATGCGGTCGTATTGCCGGGCCCCCAGATTCTGGGAGGCGAAGTTTGAAATACCGTTGCAAAGAGTCATTACAGAAGTGGTAACAAGATTATTAAGCTTCACCGCCGCAGAATATCCGGACATTACCGGAGTCCCGAAACCGTTTACCAGACCCTGTATGAAAATATTTCCCACAGAAACAAAACTTTGCTGAAGGATACTCGGAACAGCGACCCTGGCTATCTGCCCCAACATAGGGAAAGAGAAACGGGCGGTATTCCCTCTTACCGGCATTTTTGCCACACGTTTCAGAACTAAAGCCACCGCCGGAACACAACTGAGTCCCTGACAGATGAATGTTGCCCACGCGACCCCGTCGACTCCCATACCGAACACTTTTACAAACAGTATATCCGCGCCTATATTCGCCGTTGAAGACAGGGCAAGGAAAATGAAAGGAGTCCGGGAGTCTCCGAGGGCGGAGAAAACGCCCGTGGCAATATTGTAAAACATGACAAAGGGAAGACCGAGGATATATATGTCAAGATAAAGTTTGGAATCCGAAAGAACTTCCTCAGGTGTATCTATGAGCCTGAGCAATGACTCCGAAAAGCAGAAACCGACCCCCATAAGAACTACGCACAGTACCGCAACTGAAATAAAGGTAGTCCAGACGGCGGTACGGAGTTTCCCGTATTCTTTTGCGCCGAAAAGCTGCGCCGTAACAACGGAACAGCCTATATTACAGCCCACGGAAACGGCTATGAAAAGCAGCGTTATTTCATAACTGTTTCCCACCGCTGCCAGAGCATCATTTCCTATAAACTTACCGGCAACAAAACTGTCCGCAATATTATATAACTGTTGAAAGATTATACTTCCGAACAAAGGCAGGCAAAACCTCCACAGTACCTTTGACGGTTCGCCTACGGTCAGATCCTTATTCATATTTTTCCCTGTTCATCACAAGTACACTGCCCTGTCCGGGCAGTGTACGTATTTTTATTCTATTCTTCCTCAAATCCCGAGCACAGGAAGACTGCGCCGCCATCACCTACCGAAAGCAACCCGCCATCGGTTCTGACTTTGATAAGCTCGTCGTTATCGGTCACTATACGGCATACGCAGGCCTTGACAAAGGTCGTCATTGGAGCATGCCCCGGTAAAACCGCAAGGTCACCCTCAGCACCGCGGACAATAAGCTCCCTTATCTGCTCCTCGAAAACGTTTCCGTCCGGAGTGGACACGGTAAGCAAAAATGTATTCAATTCACCTTCCACCTCGCTCGGTCTTTACTTCGATTCCTTTGCCTTCTTCACGGCTTCGTCTATCGCTCCCACGAACAGGAACGCAGACTCGGGCAGATCGTCATGTTTTCCTTCAATTATTTCCCGGAATCCCCTCACCGTTTCCTCCACGGGAACATACTCACCGGGGAAACCGTTGAACTTTTCGGATACAAACAAAGGCTGAGAAAGGAATCTCTGAATCTTTCTTGCCCGGGACACGAGCAACTTATCCTCGTCGGAAAGCTCATCCATGCCCATTATCGCAATAATATCCGTCAGTTCCCTGTAACGCTGAAGTATTCTCTGAACCTCACGGGCAACCTCATAGTGCTCCTTGCCCACAACGTCGGGGGAAAGGATACGGGAGGATGATTCCAGAGGATCCACCGCCGGATATATACCCTGCGAGGCAATACTGCGGGCAAGAACCGTAGTAGCATCCAGATGGGCGAACGTGGTGGCGGGAGCAGGGTCAGTCAGGTCATCAGCGGGAACATATACCGCCTGTACGGAGGTGATCGAACCTCTTTTTGTGGAGGTTATCCGTTCCTGCAAAGCGCCCATTTCGGTTGCCAAAGTAGGCTGATAACCCACAGCAGAAGGCATCCTTCCCAGAAGTGCGGAAACCTCACTTCCCGCCTGAGTAAAGCGGAATATGTTATCAATGAACAGCAGAACGTCCTGTCCCTCAGCATCACGGAAATACTCCGCCATGGTAAGACCGGAAAGAGCGACTCTCATTCTTGCCCCGGGGGGCTCATTCATTTGCCCGTAAACCAGAGCGGTATTGGAAAGGACTCCGGACTGCTTCATCTCATTATAAAGATCGTTGCCCTCCCGGGTTCTCTCTCCCACGCCCGTAAAAACGGAAAGACCGCCGTGCTGTTTGGCAATATTGTTTATAAGCTCCATTATCAGGACGGTCTTGCCGACCCCTGCGCCGCCGAAAAGTCCTATTTTTCCGCCTTTCGAGTAGGGGCAGATAAGATCTATGACCTTTATTCCGGTTTCAAGTATCTCCGTAGAGGTAGCAAGGTCCTTGTATTCCGGAGCGGGTCTGTGTATTGATTGCCGTTCACATCCTTCGGGGGCAGGAAGATCATCCACCGCATCTCCGAGAACATTGAATATTCTTCCGAGGGTATCTCTTCCTACCGGAACGGTTATGGGTTTTCCGGTGTCGGTAGCTTCTGTTCCTCTCACCAGCCCATCGGTAGACGACATTGCGATACATCTTACAACACTCCCGCCTATGTGCTGGGCAACCTCAACGGTGAGGGTGCGCTTGCCTATGGGAATTGTAAGAGCATTATTTATTGCGGGCAGATGTCCTTCGGGAAACCTGACGTCAACCACAGGTCCCATTACCTGCGCCACAGTTCCGATATTCAAATACGGTCAGCTCCTTTTCTTTTTGATCTCCGTCCGGTAAAACAAAGGTACGGGACGGGGGAATGCGCCGCTCAAAATCCGCAGGGTTTTCTCTTTTTCCTTTATGATGGGAGTCGATCCTCGGACGGCACGGCACCGGTCAGTCACCGCTTCCGGCGACTATTTCCGTAATTTCCTGGGTTATTGCACTCTGACGGGCTCTGTTATACTGCAAAGACAAAGAATCTATCATCTGCTGTGCGTTTTTTCCGGCAGAATCCATCGCCATACGTCTTGCAGTGACCTCCGACGCGAAACTTTCCCTGACAGAAGCGTAAATAAGTCCCGCCACATACTCGGGGACGGCAAATTTCAGCACAGACTCCTCATCCGGCTCAAATATCATATCCGAAGCCGACGATTCGCCCACGGGCAAAGGTAAAACTTTGATTTTCACGGGGATCTGAGACATTATCGAAACATATCTGGTGTATATTATCTCAACCTCCGCCGTCTTCCCGGACAAAAACTCTTCACAGAGACTGTCCGCCAGTGTCTTGGCATCGGAAAAAGAAAACTTCTCCGAAGAGGCAAAGCCCTTTCCGTACCTGTCACACGCTCTTTTTCCTATGGGGAGGAAGGAAATCGTCTCCCCCGCGAGAGAATCTGCGGCACGAAAAACGTTCGAATTATATCCGCCCGCCATACCCCGGTCACCGGCAATCACAATTATCCTGTGCATCCCCTGCCCGGGGGATGAAAGATACGGACCGCGACGGCAGGAGGGCGAAGAACTGAGTTTTCTCACGGTCTCCGCCACCGCCTCGGAATACTGGCGGCTTCTGCTCATATTCTCAGCGGCACGCCGTATCTTGGACGACGCCACAAGTCCCATAGCTTTGGTAAGATGCAGCGTTGAATCCACGCTCTTTATCCGGGTCCGGAGAGCCTTTATATCAGTAGCCAAGTGTGTCACCCTTTACCCGTTCCAACGCCTGTTTCATCTCTTCCACGTCGGAATCTTCATATTTGCCCGCCTCAAACCTTTCAAGCAGACCGCTGTATTCCCTTTCAAGGAACGGATACAGTTTTTTTTCAAAATCCTTTATCCTGTCCGCAGGTACGGAATCCAGGTATCCGTTGACCGCCGCAAATATCTCCACTATCTGACATCCGGCACGGACAGGGCTGTTGCGGTCCTGTTTCAGGACCTCGACTATTCTCTCCCCAAGGGCAAGTCTCTTTTTTGTATCCGCATCAAGGTCCGATCCGAACTGGGCAAATGCCTGCAGTTCCCTGTACTGTGAATACAGCAGTTTCAGAGGTCCGGAAACCTTTTTCATCGCCTTGAGCTGCGCCGAGCCGCCTACACGGCTGACGGAAATACCGGGATTTATCGCCGGACGGACACCTGAATGGAAAAGCTCGGTCTCAAGAAAGATCTGCCCGTCGGTAATGGATATGACATTGGTAGGTATATACGCCGAAACATCTCCGGACTGGGTCTCTATTATTGGAAGAGCGGTGATACTTCCGCCTCCGTACTCTTCGGAAACGCAGGCAGCACGCTCAAGAAGTCTTGAGTGAAGATAGAATACGTCTCCGGGGTAAGCTTCTCTGCCCGGAGGACGGCGGATAAGCAGAGAAAGGGCTCTGTACGCAACGGCATGTTTTGAAAGGTCGTCATACACGATCAGCACGTCTCTGCCCTTTTCACGGAAATACTCTGCCATCGCGCATCCCGAATAGGGGGCAATGTACTGCAACGGAGCACTTTCCGAAGCGGACGCGCTCACAACTATCGTATAATCCATGGCGCCGCAACGGGTAAGTTCGTTGACTATGCGGACAACGGAGGTGTTCTTCTGACCTATTGCAACATAGATACAGATGACCCCCTGCCCTTTCTGATTTATGATGGTATCCATCGCAATTTCGGTCTTACCGGTCTGCCGGTCACCGATTATCAGTTCCCGCTGGCCTCTTCCGATCGGGATCATGCTGTCAATGGCTTTGATTCCCGTATGAAGAGGAGTGCTTACACTTTTCCTTTTAATTATTCCCGGGGCATCGGCTTCGATTGGGCGCTGCTGCACACAACCCGTAGGACCTTTTCCGTCTATAGGTTCGCCCAGGGCATTGACGACACGCCCCAGCAGCCCCTCTCCCACGGGAACGGACACGACTCTGCCCGTACGTCTGACGGCTGTTCCCTCGCGGATATCATCCTTGTCGGAAAGAATGGCAACGGACACGGTTTCCTCTTCCAGGTTCTGTGCCATACCGAAGCTTCCGTCATCGAACTCCACAAGTTCTCCGGCCATACAGTTCCGCAGTCCGTAGACTCTGGCAATGCCGTCGCCTACAAGTATTACCGTTCCGGTCTCGGTCATCTCCACTTTGGAGCGGTAGTTCTTGATCTGTTCTTTTATGATATTTCCGATTTCTTCGGATCTGTTCATCTGTCTATCACTTCCTTGATCTCACGAAGACGGCGCTTCACACTGCCGTCCATGATTTTCCCGTCCACCGAAACGGATAACCCGCCGATATAGGACGGATCCACGGAATACTCCATTATAACCTTTCTGCCGCAAAGTGCCGTAAGTTTTTTTTCCAGTGACTGCTTCTGCACGTCCGTAAGTTCCACCGCGGATATAACCTCCGCCCGGCTCACACCCTTGGACTCCAGATAAAGTGCCCGGTAATCTCCGACACATCCGCAAAATCTGTCGGCAATACCGTGCCGGCACAGCAATTTCAGAAAAAACTCGGCATATTCCGGAACTTTCCCGGAAAAGGCCTCCTCAACCGCAGCTGTTCTCTCGGAAAGAGGGATCGCCGGAGAAGACAGCATCTTTCCGTAATCCGGGTTTTCCTCAAAGACCCTGCGCATCGTTTCAAGGGCAAGGTATATCTGCTCCGTCTGCCCCGACTCTGCGGCAAGACCAAACAGCGCCTCGGCATATTCTTTACTGATCCGGGTCATTGTCTTCACCTATCTGAGCGATGAAAGAATCTATTAACTTTTTCTGATCGTCGGAATCTATCTGACGGCGGATGACATTTTCGGCGATAAGAGAGGATATATCGGAGATCTGGCGCTTGATATCCTCGCGCTCCATTTCCTTTTCCGCCTCAGTCTCACTGCGAGCCTGAAGAATAAGTCCCTCCGCCCTTTGCCTGGCATCGGCAATGACGGCGTCACGCTGTCTGCCGGCATCCTCTTCCGCCGCATCCAGGATGCGCTGAGCCTGATCCCTGGCACCTGCGAGCTTTTCCTCATATTCGGCACGGAGTCCCTCCGCCTCGGCTTTGGCCTTTTCGGCATCAGCATATCCGGCATCAATGGTCGCCTGCCTCTGTGCAAGAACTCCTCTGACAGGCTTGTACAGGAATTTTTTCAGGATCAGAAATATGATCAGCAGGTTGCACAGAGATGCAACAATCTGCCAGATATTTACTGAAATTATATCCAGTGTAGGCATTTCTGTTCTTCCTTATTTTACGGAATTGAGAAGGATATCCACCAATCTGTTGGGGGCAACGAATATAAGAAGTATGGCAATGACCAGGGCATAAAGACCGGTGGTCTCCGCTATGGCACAGCCCATGAGCATGGTCGTGGTTACGGGACCCTTTGCCTCAGGCTGACGTCCTATAGCTTCACAAGCCTTTGCCACGGCATTTCCTTCACCTATACCGGGGCCTATACCGGCAATCATAGCCATACCGGCACCGAGAGCGCAACAGCCCAGAATAATACCTATTGCGAGTTCCATTTGTTATACCTCCTGAGTTTCCTTTTTAAGTTTTCTGCGTTTTTTCTTTTCCATCTTCTTCTCGTAATCCTCCGCGGGGAAAGCGCCGGAGACGTACAGCATGGTCAACATGGCGAAAATGAAAGCCTGAAGACCGCTGCTGAATATATCAAGATAAAGCGAGAGGATCGCGGGAAGACCTATCTGCAATATGGGAATACCGCTCAACCACCCGGGCAAGGCTCCGAGCAGGGATGAGGACAGAGATCTCAGCAGCGTCACAACGAGCAATGAGATGACGGAGCCGGAGAGTACGTTTCCGTAATGACGGAAAGCCATTGAAACGGGAGTAGCGACTTCACTGATAACGTTAAGGGGAGCAAGGAACGGAACGGGGTCGCCGAAGCTTCTGATGTAGTGAAAAACCCCGCATTTCATTTTGTAGTATGTAATGAGGATGAACACAAGTATCGCCCATCCGCCCACCACGTTAAGATCTGAGGTCGGGGCAAAGAGCCCCACAAGAGACAGAAGGCTCGAAAGAGCTGATATAGCGAGTATGGCGCAGATAAAAGGCGCATATCCCCTGAAATACGGGTCCATATTGGTATGAACCATATCTTCGGTCTTTTCCACTATCCATTCCGCAACATACTGCCGTCTGGTGCGGGGTTTTTCGGCTATACCGTGGGTCAGCCACAGGCAAAGCCAGAACACGGAAAGTATCACTATCCACGAGTTGACCTGGGATTCGGTTACGGGGAAATCCTGAAAGGGCATCCTGAGGGTGAAGAATATCCTTGCGCCCTCGATTGCCACCCCCTCCGATGCGGGAGTAGTCAGAATCTTGAGAACCATGCCGGCAACCACAGGCAATACCGCAAGAGTAAGAAGTATTATATCCACCGCCATAAACCGACGGTCCTTTTTAACCATAAAACATCATCTCCCGGGAACAGAGCACAACGACGTACACAGACGTTCTATTTATCTTTCTTTCCGTCAAAAAGAGGACGGAATGTAATCACAAGACGGGTAAAAAATATGGGGATCACCACAGCCCAGATATTGAAGCACGGGACAAGAACACCCAAAAGGAGAACCAGAAAAATCAGGAAAAGTCGGCCTATCTGAGAAAACCGCATCAGGTTTTCGGAGGCTTTTCCCTGCTTTCCCAAAGCGGACTGAACAGTCAGGCCCATAAGAAAGAAGTTTCCCACAGACGCCGCAAGGCTCAGCAGGTTTCCGAGGAGCACGGTTATATCCCATTTGCCGATAATAATAAATACGGCCTGCATCAGTGCGCTCAGCACGATACAACCGGCGGCAACATAAAGGGTCTCCCTCATCACCGTCTCATCCACTTTTTTTACTTCAGCGGAAGCCTGACCGTTATCCTGCGTCCCGGTATCATTTGATTTCTGAATATCATCCATTTGCGGCGACCTCAATTCCGACAGCTTATGCTGTAAATTTTCAGTAAGACCGATACACGCTTGATTCTACCATATTTTCCGGCAATTGTCAAGGAAAAAACGGGCAAAGTAAATGGACACATGGCGATGTTTGTCTGTTTTTCTCACACGAACGGGAGGATTGTGCAAATCTTTCTACGTGCTTCGGGAATCGGTACGGAGCTGAACGGACTTACTCCGAACAAAGTTCAGCCGCAAGCCTTCTGATCTGTTCCGAGCTCTCAGAATCAACAGCGGACTTTACCGTTACAGTATTCTCCGTCCAGGTTATATTCCTGCAACCCTCCATCTTTGCCCTCATTATCTTTGCCGCCATGGGAGCCCAGGAACCGTTTTCCATAAGGCCAACCGTACGGTTGCGGAAATTTCTTTCGGTAAGATGATCTATAAATTCCCTCATAAACGGGAAAATATCACCGTTATAAGTGGTTGTGGCAAGAACCAGTTTTCCGTAGCGGAACGCATCTTCCACAGCTTCGGACATATCGCAACGGGCAAGGTCATGGCGGACGACCTCGGATACTCCTTTTTGTTTCAGTTCCTTTTCAAGCAGTTCAACGGCTTTCCCCGTATTTCCGTAGACAGAGGTATAAGCGATAACCACCCCATCCGATTCCGGAGAATAGCTCGACCAGATATCATAGAGTTTCAGATAATATCCGAGATTATTCTTAAGTACCGGACCGTGCAGAGGACATATGACGGAAATGTCAAGGGATGACGCGGCTTTCAGGAGAGCCTGAACCTGAGCTCCGTATTTGCCCACAATCCCGAAATAATACCGTCTTGCCTCACAGGCCCAGTCCTCATCCACGTCGAGAGCTCCGAATTTGCCGAAGCCGTCAGCGGAAAACAGGACCCTGTCAGTACTGTCGTATGTAACCATGACCTCAGGCCAGTGAACCATGGGTGCAAAGATAAAAGTCAACTCGTGTTTACCGAGGCTGAGAGTCTGTCCGTTGGCAACGGTCAGAGTTTTTCCGCAAAGACCTTTACCGAAAAAGTTGTCCATCATCGCAAAAGTCTTTGAATTGCCCACCACCGTGGTATCCGGATATTTTCTGAGAAAATTGGCTATATTGGCGGAATGATCCGGCTCCATATGCTGAATTATAAGGTAATCCGGGACCCTGTCTCCGAGGACAGCGGAAAGGTTGTTCATCCACTCATCGGTGAAACCTGCGTCAACAGTATCCATAACGGCGACCTTCTCATCCGCAATGACATAGCTGTTGTATGCCATTCCGTTGGGAACATTATACTGCCCTTCAAACAGATCCACTTTATGATCGTTGACACCCACATAAAAAATATCTTTTGTAATATTCATTTTTGTTTCCTTCCTGTCTTTTTCAGTGCCGTCGGAGCGGCTATAAACCCGTTCCAGCTAAGTATACCGTAAATTCCGCAAAAAACACGATACTTTTTTCAACAAATCAGCGATTTTTATCTGTATTTTACGGAACATCACGATCCACGGCGTGAACTGCGGACAGTTTACAAAAAAAGTCCCCCGGGAGCATTTTCCCGGGGGACCGGAAAGGTCCTCAGTGCAAAGACAGCCATTCCTCCGCCTTGCGTTTGGAAACGGCTTTGATGTTTTCCTTTGAATACGGAGATTCAGAGCCCCCGTTGACATACAGAAAATACAATCCTGCCGGAGTCTGATAAAGGCTTTCTTCATATCCCCGTTCATCTCCGTAATGCCCCTCGGTGAATTTCCGGATCACCGACGCAGTTTCCGTATCATATTCCGTGTTGCGAATAGTTTTTTTCATAAAAGCCCTTTTCCGCCGTCTGCGACAGCTTTTCAATATGTTTTCATACTGATTATACGCTTTCCCGGCAGAAAAAATACATCTGTGACAATGAAACCGAATCACCTCGGAAGCATTATGGACATAGACTGGGTATGAGGTGATAAAATGAACAATTATGTGTTGCTTGCTCTGCTTGCAACCCTCGGGACGTGGCTGGTCACGGCGCTCGGTGCCGCAACCGTAATATTCTTCAAAAACACAAATCAGAAGGCCATGAACCTCATGCTGGGTTTTGCTGCCGGCGTAATGATTGCCGCCTCCTTCTGGTCACTGTTGCAACCCGCCATAGAAAGAGCGGAAATGTATCTCAGCGTACCTGCCTGGCTAGTAGTAAGTCTTGGATTTGTTCTGGGCGCACTTTTCATGTGGGCTTCGGACAAAGCCGTAACATATACGCGCAAAAGAGTAAATACCGCCGAAACATCGGAAAGGCTTAACCGGATAATACTGCTTGTTCTCTCTATAACCCTTCACAATATTCCGGAAGGGCTTGCGGTCGGAGTAGCGTTCGGGGCACTCCATTCCGAGGGCAGTACAACAGAATCCCTTATGGGAGCGGTAACGATCGCCGTGGGAATAGGACTTCAGAACTTCCCCGAAGGTGCCGCGGTATCTCTGCCGCTGCGGAGAGAGGGCTGTTCAAGGAAAAAAAGCTTTCTTATCGGGCAGGCGTCGGGAATGGTGGAACCCGTTGCCGGAGTTATAGGAGCGCTGACAGTGATCCACATACAGGCAATTCTTCCGTACGCCCTGGCTTTTGCCGCCGGCGCGATGATACTTGTGGCTGTGCATGAACTCATCCCCGAATGCCAGCAGAATCAGAAAGCTCAACCCTATTTTGCAACCATGGGAATTGTTGCGGGATTCACCCTCATGATGCTGCTGGATGTGGCTCTTGGCTGACAGTTCCGGAACGATCCGCCGTACCGCAGACAGAAAAACGCCTGCCCGTAATATGGGCAGGCGTTTGCTGTCCGGAGCGACAAGTCCGGCTTTTCACGCAGATCCGGGGCTCATACACTACGGAATACTATTTCTTTTCACCGTGAAGATATCCGATCACGGGTCGGAATTTCTCCGGGACATCGGTCTCGGACATAGATCTCATAACCTGTTCCGTACCTGCTTTTTTCGCCGTTTCATAGTACCAGCATTTATACTCCACAACATCAAGGGTCCGCTGAAGTTCCCTCATCTGTTCCATTACCCGTTCGCGCTGCTGATATATCATCTGCAGGCGTTCGTCAATGGTGGAATCCCCCTTCATGGCGCTTTCAACGTAGCGCCGGATACTCTTTATGGGCATCCCGGCACTTTTCAGACAAGAGATCATCTTCAGCCATCTCAGGTCCGATTCGGTAAATACACGCACTCCGGTCTCCGAGCGCCTGACAAAGGGAAGAAGCCCCTCCTGATCGTAATACCGGAGCGCCGACGGCGCTATCCCCAGTTCCTTTGCAACCTGTCCCACTGTGTATACCATAAAAAGTTCTCCTGTTTTCAGAAAAACCTCTTGACTTCAAGTCGACTTTAAGGTGTATAATGATTCGTGATAAGAGCCTTTACCCCAGATATAGACGTTTACGAAAAAATCCCGCAGTATCCAGCGGCTGCAACGGCTGCTTGCCGGCGACAACCGGACTCCGTATCACTGTTACGTACAGTATAGCATAAAACCGGAAATTTTTCAATATCAAAACAGGATGAAAATACTATGGAACACAGAAAACTGCCCCATGGCAACGAAGAGATCGGGGTCCTCGGTCTCGGTATGGGTGGCATTCAGGCTACCCCACCCGATGAAATCGAAAGAATAATCAGAAAAGCCATTGCCAACGGAATAAACTTTTTCGACCTCTGCGCCGGAGGCTCGGTCTATGAACCCTTCGGAAAAGCTATCCGGGGACAAAGGGAAAAAGTCTTTTTGCAGGTACATTTCGGCGCAGTCTACGATGAAAACGGTGAATACGGCTGGTGCAGGGATTTTGATACGATAAAAAGAACTTTTCTCTGGGAACTCGAGACTCTTGGTACGGACTATGTGGACTTCGGTTTCATGCACTGCGTAGATACCGATGACGATTTCGAAAACCTTATCAGGATCGGTGTACTGGATTATCTGAAGGAACTGAAAGCACAGGGAACGGTCCGTCATATAGGTTTTTCCTCCCATACTCCGAGCGTTGCGAACAGAATTATTGATACCGGTCTGGTGGATATGATGATGTTTTCCATCAATCCCGCCTATGACTTCGAAAAGGGCGACGAATACGGTATAGGCTCGGTGGATGAACGGTTTGAGCTGTTCCGCAGGTGTCAGAGAGAGGGAGTCGGAATAAGTGTCATGAAGCCTTTTTTCGCCGGACAGCTTCTTTCGGCGCAACGGTCCCCTTTCGGAGTTGCTCTCTCAACGGAACAGTGTCTACAGTATGTTCTTGACCGCCCCGGAGTCCTCGTCGCAGTCCCTGGAGTAATAACAATGGAACATCTTGACAGGCTGCTGAATTTCCTTACGGCAACCGACAGTGAAAAGGATTATTCCGTGATCGGCTCGTTTACGGCGGACACAGTCACAGGGACCTGTGTATATTGCAATCACTGCCAGCCCTGCCCCGCGGGAATAGACATCGGGCTCGTCAACAAATATTACGACCTTGCCCTTGCAGGAGACCCCATTGCCGCGAACCACTATACCAAACTTGCGGTCAATGCCGGGGCATGTCTTAAATGCGGACACTGCGAAAGCCGATGCCCGTTTTCAGTCAGACAGGAAAGCCGTATGGCACAAATAAATGAATATTTCAGCAAAAAGGGAAGGTAAAAACATGATCTGCAACAATTTTCAGAACATAAAGCTGTCTGCCCTCGGAATGGGCTGTATGCGCCTGCCTCATTTTGAAAAGTATCAGGATATCGACACGGATGCGGTGAAAAAGATGGTGTCCCTTGCCATGGAAAAGGGTATCAACTATTACGATACCGCATGGGGCTATCATGACGGAAACTCCGAACGGGTAATAGGACAGGTTCTGTCGGAATATCCACGTGAGAGCTTTTACCTCGCCAGTAAATTCCCCGGATATGATCTGAGCAATATGGGTAAGGTCAGGGAAATATTTGAGGAGCAGCTCCACAAATGCAGAGTTGACTATTTTGATTTTTACCTGTTTCACAATGTCTGCGAAATGAACATCGATGGATATCTCGATCCGAAATTCGGAATCTTTGAATATCTGATGGAACAGAAAAAGAACGGCAGAATACGGCATCTCGGATTTTCCGCTCACGGCAACATGGAAACCATGCAAAGATTTCTTGACGCCTACGGCGAACATATGGAATTCTGTCAGATACAGCTCAACTGGCTGGATTACGATTTCCAGAAGGCGAAGGCAAAAGCGGAAATTCTCAATAAACTGAATATTCCCATATGGGTAATGGAACCTCTGCGCGGCGGAAGCCTGTGCAAACTGGCTCCTGAACATGAAGAAACTCTGAAAAAACTGCGCCCGGGACGGAATATGACCGAATGGGCATTCAGATTCCTTCAGAGCATTCCCGGGTAACCGTGACTCTTTCGGGCATGTCTGACTATGATCAGCTCGCCGAAAACATATCCTATTTTGAAAAGAACGAACCCCTTACAGAAGCGGAAACGGAAACTCTCAGGGATATAGCAAAGAAAATGACATCAAAGAATACTCTTCCCTGTACCGGTTGCCGCTATTGCACCTCTCACTGTCCCCAGGGACTCAATAATACAGCGTGCAAGCTCCGTGATCTTCGGTTCCGTATTCATATCCATGAAGTACAGCCCCGTGTTTCCGGCAAAGCCTCCGGCACTGCTTGTAAGCGTACAGCTCAGTCCGTTTCCGGCGTAAACCCGATCACCCTGACGCCCGCCAAACCTTTTGACAATAGTTTTTGGGTTTGCTTCCGTGAAAGATAGTATTTCGCCTCCGGATTCTTCTCCAAGATATCCGACAAGCAGCACTCTTTTGCGGAATTGGGGAACTCCGAAATTTGCGCTGTTAAGCACCTGCCATGCGACATGATACCCCAGTTCATCCAGCGTACCGAGGATGGTCGCAAACGTCCGGCACCCGTCATGCGATAGGAGTCCGGGAACGTTTTCAAGGAGGAGAAAGCGAGGTCTTTTAACGCGGGCAATCCGAGCGATTTCAAAGAACAGCGTTCCTCGGGTATCTTCAAAGCCCCCTCGCTTTCCAGCGATTGAAAAACTCTGACAAGGAAATCCCCCGCAAATAAGGTCGATATCCGGCAGGTTTTCGGGGACGATTCCTCTTGCGTCTTCAAAATAAATCTCTCCTTTCGGTTCGTAAATTGCTTCGTAGGCTCTCTTTGCATACGGATCGATTTCGCAATAGCCTACGGGTACAAAAAAATCGCCGTAATGCGAAAGCCCCGATCTGAAGCCTCCGATTCCGGCGAACATATCCAAATATCTGATTTGTGTCAGAGGTGCATTTCTCCGTCCTGTTCCTGATCCTCACATTCCGATTCCTCGGCAAGTTCTTCGGCAGTCAGGGCGCGGAAGCTGTCCTCGCCATAGGCGATGCCGAGCGTCCGACCGTTGTCGAAGGTGCAGTGAACGGTTGCAATGTCATCTACGACATTCACCGTTCCTCTTGTGCCGGGGAGAATCGGGTTCGGATCATTTCCCATACTCAAAAGCACGATCCGTGTGCCCCTGGGGTAGCGCTCCTGCAAACGCTTTGCGATTCTGTTCAGTCTGTCAAAATCCTGCATTTGTCACCGTCCTTTTCGTTTCTTTTTTGTCTTGGCGGGAAAGCGGTATCCGAACCGGTCTTCAAAGCCTTCGCTTTTGCGCAGTTCCCGCATCAGCTCGTCTTTGTATTCGGAGTCGGTGCAGAATACGAACTCCCGGTCTTCCACTTCCAGAAGCACCGCGCCGTCCGGTTCCGTGATAATCCCGCCGTTGTGTGTCAGAAGAAAGTCAGCCACTTCCTCTACGCTGCATAGTGGGGTTCTGTCATCGGGTTCGAATAATGTCAGCCCGTACAGAAGTGTATATCGGTTGTCTGTCTGATTCACCTCCGAGCATCCTCAGAGGATGAAAAAAAGGAGGTCATGTTCTGCACATACCTCCCATGGTGAAGCCCTGTTCCAGCCTTTCGGCAAACTCGTCTTCATTGTCTACAAAGTAATCGTCACCCGAGTGCCAGAAGCTCACATAGATTCTGCCCGAGCTGCTATAGCTGTCGATATTGATCTCCTGCTGCTCAAAGCCTTCGCCCAGACCGTCAGAATTCTGTCCCGTGATCCAGTCTTTCAGATCTGCTTCCTGTTCTGCCGTCAGCTGACCTGCCGTTTCCACGGTAACGCAACCGTACAGTTCGCCGCCTCGTCTTTTGAAATCCCAGGTAGCGGAACGGAGCTTTGCCACGACAGTGTTGTTGCCGTGAAAATATGCCGCCATATCCTCGCCGTCATCCCGGTTGTAGACCCGGAGTGCCTGACGGATTTTATCTTCATAGCGGGCAGCAAAGCGACCGTCGTATTCTTCGGGATCATCGTCGTAGTCACCCCAGCGGTTCGCCGTGTACAGGTTCACGGTGAGCGGAAAATAGTATTCCTGTCTGACCGAGGGAACGGTAGCGGCATCGATGGTTTTGCGAAAGTCATCGAAATGCT
>CAJLLT010000013.1 GCA_905207625.1 uncultured Eubacteriales bacterium
CTCATAAAAAGTCCCGTCTCCGCCGACCACAAATACTCTGCGCCCGCCATAGCCCGATACGAGCTCCGGAATCTGTCCCGCAGCAGTCGTAAATACTATTTCAGCATCCGGATATATTTTCCGAACATTTGAGGCGATCACCTCCGGATCGTCTCCGCCCGCCTTGGGATTGATGATAAAGATTTCCTCCACCGCTATACCTCCGAAATTTCTGTAAAAACTATTGACAAAGCCCGGACATAGTTGTATAATGCACGGGAACGGAATATTTTGCTTGGGGTACTTGCCGCCGCTGTGCGACAGGTTGAGAAATACTCACATAACCTGATTAGGATAAAACCTACGTAGGGAATGCAGAAGTTGTCGATTTACGCCGCAGGCATTGTCCTGCGGCTTTTTCTTTGCAAGGTATGCCGTAACTTATTTATAAAGGAGTGTTTTTTATGAAAAAACACAACACCGTCAAATGCATCGTTATATGCGCCGTAATGGTTGCGCTTTCCACTGTGGTAGGGCTTTTCCCCCTGTCCTCCCCGTTTCCGTACGGAGGTTCCATAACCATCGGCAGCCTTGTTCCCCTTATCCTGACCGCGTATCTGCTGGGACCCAAGTGGGGAATAATGTCCGCATTCTGCTATTCTCTTATACAGCTGGCACTCGGTGTGGGTGAAGTCGCCGGTTGGGGGCTGTCCGCAGGAGTTTTCGTAGGATGCCTGTTGCTAGATTATGTTCTGGCATACACTTCCGTTGCCGTAGCCGCATTTTTCCGCAAAGGAAAGCCCTGGACAATCGTTCCCGCAGCGATCTGCGCGTGCTTTGCCCGTTTTGTCTGCCACTTCATTTCCGGCGCGCTGTTCTTCGGAATGTGGGCACAGGACGGTTTTGATTCCATAACCTGGGCACTGGTTTACAACGGCGGATACATGCTGCCCGAAGGCATTATCTGCGCCGTAATATGCGCCGCGCTCATCCCCTTCATCCCCATGTTCAGAAAAGCTGTGAGCAGTGACGTAAAATAAAAGGTTCATTATAAATTATGAACTTTCGACAAACCTCTTGATTTTTCGACACGGATATGCTACAATGAATATCCAGCCTGAAAACGGAGGCATTGTTATGAACATATCACAGCATCAGCTCAAAGTTCTGATCCTCATATGTCTGGTAACGGCACGCTGTCCCCTGACCATATATACCGTCAATGATATCTTTGGTGTTTGCGGCATCAGCGATATCAATGTGGCAGATGCCATACAGGAACTTGCCGACCTTGAGCTTATAACCCTTCACAAAGATGACGACGGAATAACGGTCATAAAAATAACCCACAACGGTGATGATGTGGCGGAAACGCTTAAAAAAGATGTTTCGATGTCCCTTCGCGAACGTGTTGTGGCGGCAACGGGGGACGCAATGGCTGCCCTTTGCCGTAACATTGGAGTTACCGCGGAGACAGTCAAGGGAAGCGACTTTACCGAAGACGAATTCACCCTGCGCCTGGCTCTGAAAGATGACGACAGAACGCTGATGAAAATAGAGATGTACACGCCTACGAAGTTTCAGGCCGAGCTGATGGCTCAGAACTTCAGAGACAAGACTCTGGAGATATACAGAACCGTACTGAAGGCTCTGACCGAATCCCAGATGTAAGAAAAATCCCCGCCCCGACATAAAGTCGGGGCATTTTTTTATTCGGAAAAAAACGGGACCGGATGACATCCGGGAAAACGCTGGTCCCGGCTTATTTGCCGCTGAGAGGTTCGGAACTTATCCAGTAATAATTGCCCTCGGAATCTTTCCGGAAGGTGTGCTTGTATTTTGCGCCGTATTCAAGGGCAGCGGTAGTATTGTTCAGATACATATAATCTTTACCGGACATCTGGGTTATGAGAAGAGTCTTCTCCGAACTCGGATACAGGTTAGCCATACCGTTTTCATCGAAATCCACTCTGACGTACTCATCATACAGATAAAGCTCTCCGCCGGAATATTCCCATCTTGCAAGAGACCTCCAGCAGGGAACGGGCAGAGACTGCTCCTCGTAAGTCACGGCAAAGGAATCCGACGCAGGATTATATGTGAATGATCCGACATTTTCAAGATTGAAAGATGTAAACGTGACCTCCGTATTACCGAAAAGCGCAGCGATATACTTACGGATCTCCTCACCTGAAACAGAGGATGCCTTGGTGGTAAGGTTCGAATACTCATGGCTTGCAAGAAGAGCGGTGCAGGCAGCCTTCAGCATATATTTACCCGTGAGGTTTTTGACAGTAACCTTATAGGAACAGTACACGGAACCGTCGTTCGCGTTCCGGGACTCGAAAATACTTTCATAGAGCTCACGCGCGAGCCGCTCTTTTTCCGGGTCTTCCGTAGGAATCTCAACAGAAGGCGACGTAGGTCTGACCGGATCGTCCGTGGGCGGCTGAGTGGGGTCGGGATCCGCCGGCTTGCAGGCAAACAGCGCAACCGACATTACGGCAAGCAGGATAACAGCAAAAACTTTTTTCA
The DNA here is from genome assembly GCA_905207625.1 of uncultured Eubacteriales bacterium. Lineage (GTDB taxonomy): Bacteria > Bacillota > Clostridia > Oscillospirales > UBA644 > HGM12619. The sequence continues at coordinate 2,515 of CAJLLT010000013.1, forward strand.
TATCTGACCGTCCTTTCTGTGTCCCGGCATTTCCGCCGGCATCTCTATTATATAGGTATTGTTATCGACACAAGTATATCATATTTCGGCGTCGATGTCAAGGACAAAATCTCTCTGAAAACAGAATAATCCGGGACGAAACCGAATATAATACTATTATCCCGTACAAGAGAGATGAGACGTATGACAAGGCATGATCTGACCCGCATATTCGCCTACCGCCTGACGGCAGATGCGTACAGACGGTTGCTTATCTGCTGTGCCGCCATGCTTACTGTGGGAACAGTTGCGGCATGTATGGCAATAAGCCTGAAATATCCGCAGCAAACCACAGGTTCAGCCCTTCTCCTGACGGTACCGTTGCAACGCCGGGACCGACAGTGGGACGTTCCGGCGCAACCCGCAACGGAGAAACCTTCGGAATCCGCAACCGAAGACCCGGATTTCATTCCGGAAGGAGCAAAGCCGGTAAAGACACTGACAATGATCCCCTCTTCCTCCTCTGAACATTACGGAAACGTATACATACACAATGAGGCCGGCAGGAAATACGATGCGGAGCAGCTTCTTGAGGAACCTCCGGATATAAAGATCAGTACCTCGGGAGAGGTTCAGGTACTTATCTATCACACTCACGGAACCGAAGGATATAACGACGAAGGAAAAGGTTACTACGGAGACGGATTTTACAAAACAAGATCCAAAGACACCTCGGACAATGTGGTCCACGTCGGAGATATCCTTGCCGAAGAGCTGGAAAAACACGGCATAGGAGTTCTGCACGACAGGACGATGTATGACGATCCGAAATACACCGGCGCGTATCTGCTTTCCGGAGCTGCGGTCAAGGAGAATCTGGAAAAATACCCGTCAATAGTTCTGGTCATAGACCTGCACAGGGACACGATAATAACCTCTGCGGGAACAAAATACAGACCCGTCACAGACACTGAATACGGGCAGACGGCACAGATCATGCTGATATCCGCCGCAGGGAAAACGGCTGATCCGAACCCTAGGTGGAAAGAGAATCTGCGCACGGCTCTGGCTCTTCAGAAATCGGCGGCAGAACTGTATCCGGGACTTATGCGCCCGCTGCTGATGAGAAATTCCATGTATAATCAACATCTGAGCACAGGAGCGTTTCTCGCCGAGATAGGTACCTGCGGAAACACAATGACAGAAGCGGAAAACGCGGCAAAATGCCTGGCAAAAGCGATAATCGAAGCTTTTTCCTGACAAAGATCTCACCGTCTGGAAGACGGTGAGATCTCTTTTGTATAATAAAATTCCGTGCCTTTAAGTTTCTTCTGCTACGGTCACGCGGGGATAATCAGCAAAGACAGTCCGAGAGAAACCAAAGGAATAATACTTCCCACAACAAGCTGCACAAACGTATGCCTTTTCATTCTTATTGAAGCCCAGAAAACAGCCGCAAGGAACGGAATACCCACAAGTCCGGGAAGTCCGAGGAAATACAGCATATAAGCCGCAGGTCCCGCAACTCCGCAGGCATGGCCGCTGGCCCTGATGTGAAAAAAACGGTTGAACAGCGCAACAAAAAAACCCGAAAACAGATATGTAAGGAAAAAGACTTTGAGTCCGGAAGGAAAGTCCAGAAGGAAAGACACAGCCGTTCCGGAAGCATATCCCAGGACCGCCAGAAGCATCGCCAGATTCCGCTGCCCTTCCCTGCCCTCATTTCTGAAATGCGGAATGAGAGGCTGGAGAGGGTAGGCAAGTACCGGTAAAACCGTGAGAAAAAGTACCGACAGGAAAAAATTCCCGGAACTCCCAAAAAGTTCCCATCGAAAGCAGGCCATCATTATCAGGCAAACAAGGGCGGAAACCGGTGCAAGAGTTATTATCCTCACCGTCTTTTCAAGACTGATCTTTCTTTTTTCTTTCATACCGGACCTCTTAAAAATACACACCGGACAAACATATCCGGAACGGAAAACACTGTCTCAAATAAAATGCCGGGAGCGAAGGGAAACGCTCCCGGTGTTCTCAGGTATTGTTAAAACCTTATTTCAGTCGGAAAAGCCGTCATCATCTTCGCTATAAACGGCACCGCAGAATCCTGCGGCAAAAACTCCCTGAAGAATCGCGCCTATAGTCTCCGAAAGGGGTCTGTGACGGTTTTCGGCTTTACAGTTGTCTTTACGATTGTTGATCTTTTTCATAAGTGTTTCGTCCTTTCTTCTGAATCCCGCAAAGCAATGCGGTATGTATGAAACTCACAACCTTCTGTCGGAATGACGTGGTTGATTTCGGATTAACCGTTTCGCATTAACAGTATACCCGGTTTATCGGATTTTGTACACCCATACCCGCATTTTCACGCTCAACGATTCAAAGACCCGTTGTCTCCCGGCAGTAACCGCATACTCTACACCCTGTTCACCGCTCTCTACCTGCCGTAGAATTTCGCATAACTGTGCGCATTTTTTGAGCATAAAAAAGAACGGTGAGATACCCCGGAGGGAAAATCTCACCGTCTTACAAAAAGCAATGCTCAATTTTTCTTTGTCTCAGTCTTCGCCACCGGAGGATTCTTCCTGGGACGAGATGGACCGGGACGGCGCGGTTTTGAAACCTTAACAGATTTAGGTTTCATTGTCTGACGGGAATATATCCCATCCTCGGCAACCTTTTTCCAGTCAGCTGAAATCTGGATCACTTTATTTTTACCGATATTAACGTCTCCGGTATGGACGTAGCCGAAATCCACAAGTCTGTCCATGGCTTCACGAATGGTCTTGATGCCTACTCTGTTGGAGGAAGCGACATATTCCACGGTCTTGTTAAGAGTAATGCGGGAATTCTTCTTACCGTTCTGCTCCAGGTAATCCATATTCTTCAGAATCATTTCAAAATACGGTTTCAGCCTCTCCTCGGGCAGAGGAACTTCCTCCCACCACGTGGCAGTTTGCTTAAGCTGCATTGAAAAAGCGTTCCGGACTCCGAAAATTCCCACATCTTTGTGGCAGAAGGTCTTGAGAAATGCGCTGACGGAGTTGAAATGAGCATCCCCGGTGAAAAGAATAAACATATCCACCGTATCATCCTCATGCGCCCGCTGATAAATATAATCAAGCATTATAAAATCCGTAAAATCTTTTTCGATCTTCGGATTGGCGTTCCGGGTCTCAATGATTCTGCTGGAAAAAGAGCGGATCTTTGGTATCTCCGCCGAAAGTGCGGGATTGGAAAAATCCCCGAAAAACAGAATCTCTCTGACATCAGCCCTCAGGGTTATGTCGTCGACCCATGCCTTGATATCGGGCTTGGTATGGAAAAACCTGTCCATGGATATGTACCAGTGCTCATAATCCACAAAAGCAACAGCCTTCGGTTTTTTTGCCGTATTCTTTTTTCTGTTAAAAAGCCAGCCTATCTTTATCACTCCTTTCTTAAAGATTTTTTATAAAACACCATGACCTGAAACATCATGACCGTCTTATCATAACAGCTATAATATCCCCTTTTTCCGCAGTTACGGAGCCGGAAACACCCGGATTAAACTCGTTTGAAACACAAATGGAATCCGACGCACGCAAAACGTAACCGTCAAGAGTATAGTGAAGTCCCTTTACAGTTATCGTAGATGCCGATTCCGACGGAAAGAAAGATATATACCTTACCTCAGGGTCATATTTCATCTCGGCAGTCTGTCCGGATCTCACATAGAAAACCCTGGTATATCCGTCATCCATGCCGCATTCTGCTCCTTTTTCTGAAGCGTAGCGGAGCACGGAAACAGCCCCAAGTGTATGGTCAAGTCTTCCGCCCATACCTCCGGCAAGGTAGATACCATTACAACCCTTACTCAAAGCAAGTTTCACGGCGTAAAGAGCATCGGTGTCATCTTTCTCTCTCGGAAGAGTTATTCTGTCAAATCCGGAAGGAACACTGCTTCCGTCTATGGAATCAAAATCTCCCAGAACAATATCAGGGGTCACTCCGCACCGTTGCGCATACAAAAAGCCGCTGTCTGCGGCAATGACAAGGTCGCCGGAGGATATATCGTAACCGGGGTGCCGGTCACTTTCTGACCAGCAGAATATATATGCGTTCATTTTTTCTCTGCCTTTCGCTTCTCTTCCCAGGCCTTATACTCCCCGATCTCATCATACATACGCTGATAATCGGAGTGCCGGGAAGCCGGAATCTCACCGTTTCTCACAGCCTCGAGAACAGCACATCCCTTTTCCTTACGGTGAGTACAGTCACTGAAGAGGCATTTGTCAGAATAAGGTCTGAATTCCGCAAAGCAATCCGGTAATCCGGATCTGTCCCTGATGCCGAATTCCTCAAAATCTATACTTCCGAAACCGGGAGTATCAGCGACGGTTCCGCCGCAGATGTCAAAAAGTTCAACGGCCCGGGTAGTATGTTTTCCCCTTTGCAATTTCCGGCTGATCTCACCGGTCTGCCGGCATACGGAGGGATCAAGGGCATTCAGAAGAGTAGACTTTCCGACTCCGGAAAGTCCGCCGAGGGCACAGACCTTTCCCCGGATAAGTTTCCGTATCTGTTCCAGTCCGTCTGCGCAGAGTTGCGGTTTGTCCGCTTCAAGCTTTACTATACGGTAGGGCAGTGCGGAGTATATCCTTTCCAGACCGACAGCATCGGCAAGGTCAGCTTTATTGAACACCAGAACGGGTTCTATCCCGTGCCATGAGGCAACGGTTATCATCTTGTCTATGTTATACAGGTCCGGCGACGGATCGGAAAACGCGGATACTATGAAAAGACGGTCAATGTTGCTCACAGGCGGGCGGGAAAGGTTATTGCGGCGAGGCAAGAGTTCTTCTATTACTCCGCTCCGGATCTCGACGTCGTCACCAACGCAGAGCACCGTGCCGTCCTTGCGGAATATACCGCGGGCGCGGCACTGTTCAAACCCGTTTTCGGTCTTCACGGTATAGAGTCCGCCGACGCCCTTGTATATCTTACCCTTCACCATTCTGAATCGTACTCATAGTAATCAAATACTTCCGTGGCATCCTGAGGCTTCTGACCGAGACTGATGTAGATGATTATTGCCGTTCCCTGATCCACAACGTGATCCTTTTCAATACTCTGGCTTATTACCTGACCCTCAGGAACAGTGGAATTATATTCCTCACGAAGAACAGTGTCAAGTTTCGCCTGATAAAGCTTCGTCATTGCAACTTCCTTTGTATCGCCCACCACGTTGGGAACCCTTACCTGGGTCACCGCAGTCTTGAATGCGACATAGATCTTGACCGTGGTTCCCTCGTATACAGTGCTTCCCTCAGCGGGAGAGACCCTCAGAACAGTTCCCTCTTCGGCAGTATCGTTCTGCTCCCGTATGACCTCACATAAAAGCTGTTTGCGGCGAAGCGCATTTTCCGCCTGAGCCTCGGGGAGTCCTCTCACCGTGGGAACGGTGGTGCTTCTTTTACCCAGACTCACGGTCAAAGTGATAACGCTTCCGGAAGGATATCGCGCTCCCGGATCGGGAGACTGGGCTACCACGAGCCCTTCTCCGAAGGTTGAATTATATTCCTTGACCTGTTCAAACTTGAAATTTACGGTATAACGGACGTCGTCCACAATTTCATCTGCGGGTTTACCCAGAAAATTCGGGACGGAAATGAGCTCCTGTCTTAGATTGTTCACCACGGTCTGCATTGTCCCGTAGCCCACAAGAACCAGCAGCAATGCCAGGAAAACACCCGAGGATACGGCAATGAGTTTATTGCGGAAAACACGCCATTTATAATTCTTCTTGCTTTTTTTCTTTCTGTAGCTCTTCATTTTACCCGGTTCGGACGATGTGCCGGAAGAGGAAGCCGGCGTCCGGGCAGGCTTTCCTTTTTTCTTTTCCTGATCTGCAACCGCACCTGCCGGTTTTTTCTGATCCCCGGAGGAAACAGCATGTCCGTGATTTTTATCCGTCTGACTCGGGAGAGTGTCGGTAAGATCGTACGAAAAGACCATATTGAGGTCATCTTCGATTATTTTCAGATCTATGAGCATTTCCTTGGCATGCTGATATCTCTTGGCGGGATCCTTCATCATCGCCTTGAGAATTATCTGCTCAAGACCTACGGGAATATCGGGATTTATCTCTCTCGGTGGCTTCGGCTTCTGCTGAACCTGCTGCAAAGCAACTGCCACGGCGGTATCACCGGTAAAAGGAAGCTTTCCGGTAACCATTTCATAAAGCATAACACCCGTGGAGTAAATATCAGAACGCTCGTCAGTGGCCAGTCCTCTCGCCTGCTCCGGGCTGATATAGTGGACCGATCCGATGGCGGTGTCCGTCATTGTAACCGTTTCAAAATTTGAAACATGGGCTATTCCGAAATCCGTTACTTTTATGGTTCCGTCGTCGAGAAGCATTATATTGTGAGGCTTGACGTCACGGTGGATGACTCCGCGCTCATGTGCGTGGCGCAGAGCCTTCAGTATCTGTTTGCAGTAGCCTATCGCCTCCGGAACAGACAAAGCTCCGGAATAGTCGATATACTCCTTAAGGGTCCTGCCGTCAATATATTCCATCACGATATACTGAACGTCACCCTCGAAATTAACGTCATACACGTCCACGATATTGCGGTGGGACAGCATGGCGATGGCACGGGATTCGTTCAGAAAACGTTTTCTGAAACGGGGATCTGTGATATACTCATCCTTCAGGACTTTTATGGCGACGTACTTTTTCTCAAGGGTGTCGTAAGCCTTATAGACTATGGACATTCCCCCGACGCCGACGATTTCCTGTATTTCATATCTTCCGCCCAGAACAGTGCCTACAAGTTCCTTCACCTGTCGTTACCTCCGTCGGAACAATCGATTATAACGGCGGTTATGTTATCTGTACCGCCCCTGCTGTTGGCAAGGTCCACAAGTGCCTGGGGAGCGTTTTCCGTATCCACCGTAACTATGTCTGACATTTCCTCGGAACTCACGAGATTCGAAAGCCCGTCGGAGCAAAGAAGCACATACCGGAATTCCGACCTCGGGCATGTAGCGGTATCCACCTTCACATCCGGGGAAATACCTACGGAACGGGTAATCATATGTTTGTACGGATGATCGTTTGCCTGTGCCTCGCTTATCTCTCCGAGATCTATCATTTCCTGTACGACAGAGTGGTCTTTTGTAAGCTTCACAGCCTTACCGTCACGGTCAATGCCGTAGGCACGGCTGTCTCCAACATGAGCGACGTAAAGAGTATCGTCGACAATCATCGCAAGGACGGCGGTGGTACCCATTCCTTTGAGGGATTCCTCTCTGATGGAAGCCGCAAAAACGCTGTCATTGGCGCGGATTATCACTGAAGCAAGAAGTTTTTCGATATTACGGTTGCGAAACCCGTCCCGGGCATCCTGAAGCTCTTTTTCTATGACACGGGTGGCAAGAGAACTGGCAATATTGCCCGCCTGATGTCCGCCCATACCGTCGCATACCAGGGCATAGGCGCAGTTGCGGTCAAATTCACGGCAGCAGAAGCTGTCCTGATTATTCTGCCGGACCTTACCCACATCCGTCTTTGCGTAGATTTTCATAGTATACCCCCCTTTGGGTCCAGAGTAATATATGTATTTTGATCTTTCAGCTGTTCTCTTTGGAGGAAACGTGACGCAGCTGTCCGCAGGCTGCGTTTATCTCTTCGCCGAGGGTGCGGCGGACGGTGACATTGATGCCCCGGTCTTCGAGTACAGACTGAAATTTCCTTACAGCCTCCGGGGGTGCGGGTCTCATTCCACGTTCCATTACATAATTGACGGGGATAAGATTAACGTGGCAGAGCATTCCTTTCAGCAGTGCCGCAAGTTTCTCCGCCTGCGCCGGTGAAGAATTTATCCCGTCAATAAGGGTGTATTCAAACGATATCCGCCGCCCGGTGGATGCAATGTATCTGCGGCAGGCATCCATCAGCTGAGAAATGTTCCATTTTCTGTTCACAGGCATTATCTTATTCCGGGTCTCATCGTCCGGAGCATGCAGAGAAACAGAAAGAGTAAGCTGCAGTTTCATCGCCGCAAGCTCATCTATCTTCGGAACGATACCGCAGGTTGAAACGGAAACGTGACGCAGACTCAGCCCGAATATTCTCGGATCGGAAATATTCCTGAGAAAAAGAACGATATTGTCAAAATTATCAAAGGGCTCACCTATGCCCATGACGACCACGGAGGAAACTTTGTTTTCCCGGTTGACATATTCTATCTGTGCCAGCATTTCGCCCGCGGTAAGGCAACGCTGCAATCCAGTAAGGGAACTTGCGCAGAAAGCGCAGTTCATACGGCAGCCGACCTGAGAGGAGATGCAGACACTGTTTCCGTGTCTGTAATTCATCACCACTGTCTCAATCAGTGCGCCGTCATGCAAGCGGAAAAGATATTTGACCGTTCCGTCGGGGTCAACAAGTTTCTTTACGGGGTCGATGACCGGCAGTGACGCGCACCTGGAAAGTTTTTCCCGGAGAGGCTTCGAAAGATCCGTCATCTGTTCAAAATCGAAGACTCCCGAGGCGAGCCATTTTGCTATCTGCCCCGCCCTGAACTTGGGAAGTTCCTGAGCAACGACAAAGTCCGTCAGTTGCTCAAAGGTCATATCCGCAGGATAAAACATCAGTCTCTCCTTCTGTTGTTGCCGGAGGCTATGAGGATCAGCCTCAGAAGCTGTGCGAGAGATACGGCAAAAGCGGCAACATACGTCATGGCGGCGGCCCGGAGGACCTTCTTTGTCCCGCTGAGTTCCTCCGAGGAAAGCATCCCGGAGCTTTCAAGGCTTTTAACCGCCCGACGGGAAGCGTCAAACTCCACCGGAAGAGTCACAAGCTGAAACAGCACAACAAACATGAAAAGGGCAATTCCGATATCAACAAGTATACCCCAGTTGAACAAAAAGCCCACAAATATAAGCGGAACCGAAAGCCCTGAGCCGAAATTCGCCACAGGAAGGATTGTGTTGCGTATTTTGATCGGAGTATAGCCCTCGGCGTACTGTACCGCATGTCCCGCTTCATGGCAGGCAACTCCCAGAGCGGCAACGGAGGAACCGTCATAAACACCCTGAGAAAGACTTATATGTTTTTTTCTCGGATCAAAATTATCCGTAAGTGTCCCGGCTATCTGTCCCACGGAAACATCAAAGACCCCGTGATTACGAAGAACGGACATCGCCGCCTGAGCCCCGGTCAGTCCGCTCGAGGACGCCACCCGGGAATAGCGGCTGTAGGTGGTTTTGACGGATATCTGTGCAATAAGGGACAATATGATTGCGGGAACAACAAGAACCACATACCAATAATCAATATACCAACCCATACCATGACCTTTCCGGGATCACAGGAATCTTTCCACGCTGTAACCCCTTGCAAAAGCCTCCCCCGACATAATATTCTTACCGTCGGGACGAAGAGATACTATTTTCACTGCACCGCTGCCGCAGGCAACAACGGGCGTTTTACTGTCAATGACTTTTCCCGGCTGTCCGGATCCGGAAACAGGTTCAACCGCAAAAAGCTTTACCCCCAGCTGTCTTCCGTCGGAAAGAACAGCCACCGCCGTTGCCGTGGGAACGGGACTCAGCCCCCGGACAAGATCAAAGACCTTTTTGGCTGAAACTGAAAAATCCACTTTCCTTGTCTGAGCGGTTATCATATGAGCATAACTGGACTGACCCTCCTGCTTCTGAGGTACCACAGATCCTTCCCAAAGACCTTTAAGAGTCCGGAGAAGAAGCTTGCCACCCTCTTCGGCAAGTTTGTCGTGCAGGGTTCCGGCATCATCGCTGTCAAGTATATCAACCTTACTCTTAAGAAGCATATCCCCGGTATCAAGCCCCGCATCCATAAGCATGGTCGTAATGCCGGTCTCTTTTTTTCCGTCGATTATGGCGGCATTTATCGGGGCGGCGCCGCGGTATTCCGGAAGCAGTGAGGCATGAACATTCACGCACCCGTATTCCGGAAAAGAAAGAATATATTCAGGTAATATTTTACCGTAAGAAGCCACAACTATACATTCCGGCTTTTTTTCTTCCAGAAGAGGAATCAACGCGCCGTCCTTAAGGGTTTCCGGAGTAAAGACCTCCAGGTTTTGCTGCAAGGCATATGCCTTTACCGGAGTTGGAGTAAGTACATACCCTCTTCCCTTCGGTTTATCCGGCTGGGAGACTACGGCACATATCTCATGCTCGCCGCTTTCCGCCAAAGCTTTAAGAGAGGCGACAGCAAAATCGGATGTTCCCATGAAAAGTATTTTCATTTACCGTTCCTCGTAGTCCACATATTCCGTAACATGAATCCTGAAAAGTTTCCCGTCCAGATGGTCCGTTTCGTGGCAGAAGCAAACCGCGGTTATCCCGGTTCTGGTATAGCTCACGGGATTGCCGTCTACGTCAAAGCCTTCCACCGTAACCTTTGCCGGACGAAGGGTCTTTCCCCAGACGCCGGGAACGGAAAGACACCCCTCCGTTGCCTCCTGCTCACCCTCAGCAGCGGTTATGACGGGATTTATAACTTCTTTCATCTGCTCATCGTCATCCACGAATATGAACAGGCGGCGGAGAACCCCGACCTGCGGAGCGGCAAGCCCCAGTCCGTCGGCTTTTTTCAGTGTCTGTTTCATATCGTCAACAAGCTGCCTGAGTTTTTTATCGTATGCGGTGACGGGTCTGCAGACCTTTGTGAGAGCCTCGTCACCCTCTTTGACTATCTGTCTTACAGCCATATTTTTCCTCCTAATATATGACAGCCGGATTCATATCTATACCGGTCGTTACGTCCTTATTTGCCCTGTCCGAAACAAATTCAACGTACAGTTCGGACAAAAGCTGACGCTGTGGGTGAATATCCCTGCATTTTATCAGAACTCTCACCCGGTACTGCCCGTCCACCATGGGTACCGATGTAGCCTTCGGACATATGGCACGCAGCGGCAGGTCCTTACGCCCCTCTGTCATTCTTTTCAGTCTTTCAAGAAAATCGTTTGCCGCATCAAAAGCTCTTTTTTCAGTCGGAGCGATGAAAGTTACCTGACACATGTCGCAGAAGGGCGGATAAAGCATTGTGCGGCGGAACGCTATTTCGCTTTCATAAAAGCCCTCGTAATCCTGACGGAACGCAAAATTCAGTACACGGTGAGCCGGTGAAAACGTCTGGATGACAGCCCGTCCGCTTTTTTCCGCTCTTCCGGCACGTCCCACTACCTGGGTTATAACGGAAAAGGTCTTTTCGTAAGCCCTGAAGTCAGAAGAATACAGGGACATATCCGCATTGAGAACACCTACGAGGGTAACATTCGGGAAATCCAGCCCCTTGGTTATCATCTGGGTCCCGAGAAGAATATCGCATCTGTTCTCTCTGACGGCGGTAAGGATTTCATCTCTGTCGGTCTTGCCGGTAACCGTGTCCGCATCCATGCGCAACAGTCGGGCCTTCGGAAACATCGTCTGGAGCTGCTGCTGTATTTTCTGAGTCCCCGCTCCCGAAAACTTCATATTTTTACTGCCGCATTTTTCGCAGTTTTCCGGCACAGGGCAGGTGTTTCCGCAATAGTGGCATATCAGCCTGTCCTCAGGACGGTGATATGTCATGGGTATACCGCAATACGGGCAGGTCACAGTGGTGCCGCATTTCACACAACTGACCACGGTATTGTACCCCCGGCGGTTGATAAACAGAATACTCTGCTCGCCCGCTGAAAGGTTTTTTTCAAGTTCCCCGGCAAGAATATCGCTTATATGCCCCCTTGAGCCGGACATCAGCTGATGGTGCATATCCGCCACAAGAATTCTGGGCAAAGGCTGGGAATTAAAACGGTTACGGAGTACCGAACGCCCTATAATACCGCTTTCAGCCCCGTAAAAAGTCTCAAAAGACGGGGTTGCGGACGCCAGGACAAGCAGTGCTTTGCGCCGGGATACGATATAAGTGGCGACGTCCCGGGCGTGATATTTGGGAGACTGCTCGGATTTATAGGTATTTTCCTGCTCCTCATCGATTATTATTATTCCGAGATTTTTCACCGGAGCAAATACAGCAGAGCGGGTGCCGACTATCACGGTCTTCTCTCCGGAAGCTATAAGCCGGGAGGTGTCGCATCTTTCCCCGTCTGAGAGCGCACTGTGAAGAATGGCGAGTTTTTTTCCGTATCTGCCGTAAAGCCGCCGGACTATCTGAAAAGTAAGAGATATTTCGGGGATAAGCAGCAGAGCCTGTTGCCCGCGGGCAAGAACCTCATCAATAAGTCTGATGTAAACAAGGGTTTTGCCGCTTCCGGTAACACCGTAAAGCAAATGTGTCTTGCCGCTTCCCAAAAGGGAAAACATTTCGTCATATGCCTGCTGCTGTTCTCCGTTGAGAATGACTTCTCCGCCGCCGGAAGGAACATCAAGACCTCTGAGTGGATCACGTTCCGCCACACGATGTGTAAGCTTAAGTACACCGTTTTTGGCCATGGTACGGATCACTGCCGGAGAAACTCCGGTCACGGAACAGAGTTGTTTCAGAGAAAGTGTTCCGTCTTTTTTAAGCTCAAGCAAGACCTTGCCCCGATTGACAGCCGCGACGGAGGCTTTTTCGGCTTCAGCCTTTTGCAGCACCTCATCTGCGCAGGGACAGTCAATATACTCCGCACAGACCTCAGTCCGGTCAAGCCGCTTCATGGAAAGGCTGCCGGAGGGCATGACTGTACGGTAAGCCTCAAAAAGAGTACAGAAGGTCTTTTCCTTCAGATAACGGACAAGCTGAAGAGTTTCCGCTCCGAGAAAAGATGTATACACACCTTCGGGGGCAAACTCCGTAACGGGTTTCAGCCCCGACGTATCCCCGGACATAAAGGTCTCAAGGACCACTGCACGGGTCTTACGGTCGGATCTGCCGAATGGAACGGTACACAAAGCCCCGGCAACGGCAGACGCCTCCATATTCTCCGGAACGGTGTAACTGTAGGGAATATCCGCTTTATAAGGAACGGATTCCACCGCAACGGTTACGCACAGACGCTCCATTGCTTATTCGTGTTTTTCGTAAAAACGGGCTTCCCCGGTGGCAAAATCGTTGACAGCCATCTTTATGGGCTTTTCGGTAAGTTTCACACCGTTTTCCTCAGCCTTTTCGGCTATCTGCCTTGCTCTTGTGGCGACGGCAATGCAGAGGGAATAACGACATTTGTTTTCGCCTTTGATAAGTTCGTTTACTGCGGGATACAACATGGTATGTTCTCCTGTCTCCGACCTTGAAAATTTATTTATATTTTTCAGTCCGCGAAGTATGTCGGTCTGCTCCGGGACACAGAGTTATCTATCTTCGGAAGTACGTCCTTCGGTCTTTTCTCTGCCGGAAGAAACTATGCGGCAGAAATTATCCACCGCCGCCTCAAGTCCGTCATTGACCACGGTATGATCATAATCGGGGGCAAGCGTCATCTCCTGACGGGCTTTTGCAAGTCTTTGATCAATTTTCTTTTCGTTAGGGTCCCTTCCCCTCAGACGCTTCTCCAGTTCTTCCAGAGAAGGAGGCGCGATGAACACTGTGACGCAATGGGGAAGCTTATCCCTGACCTGCTTCATTCCGGCGGTATCTATCTCAAGGACCACGTCTTTTCCCTCTTCCACCGCACGGATGACCGGCGCCTTCGGAGTTCCGTAATATTCGCCGCAATACTCGGCGTATTCAAGCATTCCGTTTTCCCGGACGTTTTTCAGAAACTCATCCCTGGAAACGAAGTGGTAACTCACCCCATCGACCTCACCCTCCCTGGGTTTACGGGTGGTCATGGACACGGAAACGTACACATTCCCAAGCTTCGGCACGGCCTGCCCGAGGATCGTACCCTTTCCTGATCCCGAAGGACCGGAAACCACATATATTTCAGCCATCAGTGATCTTCCTCTCCGTCTGTATCATTTTCCTTACCGTTGACTCTGGCGGCGATGGTATCACCGCTGACTGCGGAAAGAATTATATGTCCGCTGTCGGTCAGTATTACGGATTTTGTTTTTCTGCCGCAGGTGCAGTCCACAAGAGTAGCCTTTTCCTTCGCCTCCTGCACTATTCTTTTGACAGGAGCGGAATCGGGGCTTACGACCGTGACAAGCCTCGAGGAAGCCACGAGATTGCCGAAGCCGATATTTATCATCTTCATAGCGCCACCCTATTCTATGTTCTGGATCTGCTCACGGATCTTTTCGATACAGTTCTTCAGTTCTATTGCAATTTTCGTGACGTCAATATTTCCGATTTTGGATGAAATGGTGTTGACCTCACGGTTCATTTCCTGAACGATAAAGTCCATTTTTTTACCGTTGCTTGTACCGGAGGACAGCATCTGCTTCATTGCCTGACAATGGGACCTCAGTCTCACAGTCTCCTCGTCCACGGCAAGTTTGTCCGCCATTATGGCAACCTCTGTCAGGAGACGCTGCTCATCGATCTGCCTGTCCTCAAGAAGCTCCTGTATTTTGGTTTCAAGCCTGTTGCGGTAATCCCTGAGAAGTTCCGGAGCATACGCTTCTATTTTTGCCACATTTTCCTCAATAAACCCGCATTTGCCGATAATATCCGCCGCAAGGTTCTCACCCTCAGCCTGTCTACGGGCAATGAACATATCCACAGCCTTGTCGAGCACCGGACGGACATCCTCCCAGATATCGGAGGAATCTTCTTCGGAATCCGCCGAAGTGATGACATCGGGAAGTCTCAGAATAGTTGAAGCTGTGAGATCATGCTTGAGTCCGTAAGCATCCGCGCCTTCGTATATCGCATCTATATACTGCCCGAGAAGGGTTTTATTCACAAGGACCTGCCCCTTCGGAGCATCGGGAAGCAGTGCAACGGAAATATTCACGTCTATCTTTCCCCGGACTATACGCTGCTGCAGATACCGGCGCATTATATCATCCAGCTGCATATAAATCCTCGGAACACGGGAATTGAGTTCAAAATATCTGTGGTTGACCGATTTTATCTCCACGGTAATACTTTTTCCGCGGCTTTCTCCTACGGCTCTGCCGTACCCGGTCATGCTTGCAATCATACGCAGCCTTTCCCCGCAGAAGGCTCTGCGGTACACGTTTTTCCTTATAAAGTATATACTTAGCCATTATATATTTCATATAATACCTCTTTTTTACGGTTTTGTCAAGACTTGACCGGTTCGGACGATTCAAAGTTAAAAAAAATATCACCAAATTTTACCGAAAAAAGCGAATATTTTCTCCCCCTGTATTCATATACTCCTTAGTGACAGAAAAAACTCGGAGGTGTAAAATGATCTGTAAAAAATGCGGGACGGAATTTCCCGACGGAATGAAGTACTGCCCGAACTGCGGCAGGAGCTTCGGAAAGGCGAAACTGAAAAAGGCGGCAGGGGCGTCGGCACTGCTGATAGCATGCGTGGTGCTGTTTGCAGGCGTTTTTCTCCTCGGCATAGGTATGGGGGTAAGAGGAAACGCAAGGATCCCAGAAAAGCTTGATTTTATGCAGGTCATAGCGGACAAGCTGAAAACCGTCACTGCTCTGCCGGTAAATGTGACGCTGTCGGAGGATTCAACAAATGAATTCATCCGGCGCAACAGCAGTGCATTTTACCCCGTAAGCGATCTCCGGATGGTATTCGGAGAATCTGACGGAAAGATAATTCTGTCCGGTTCTATGAGCAAAGACGGAATACAGACGCTGACCGGAGGTACTCTTCCGCCTCTTCTGATGGTTTTTCTCCCCCAGAGTTCGGCACTCAGGCTTGATGCCGTCCTCTCTGTCGGGGAAAACGGCAGAATAGAAGTATCGGTGGAAGCTTTCAGGGTCTCTGACGTTCAGATAGACCCGGAGATGCTTTCTTCCCTGGGCATAGAAGAAGTTCTCACGGATCTCATAAACGATACCATCAGTACGGAAAGCTCCGGAACACTGAAGGCGGAAAACATAACAACGGAAATTGACGGCGAGGGAAACAGAGTCCTCCGGTTCAAAGGAAAGTTCACCTTTGACACTCAGCCATCCGAAGGCTGATAAAACGATCATTTTTTCCGGAACAAAAACACCTGCGGATTTACCGCAGGTGTTTCTTTTTATTCAGAAAACAGAATTCATCGTGGGATCAGGCAATATCGTTGCCATGTCTTTTACTGAAACGTCTCTGGAAGAACTTCACAAGCTCAACCAAGGGGATTATCAGGAACGCAAGACCGAGAGCAACGGCATATTCCAGCAGAGAAATGGATTCGAAGCCGAAAGCATTCTTCAGGAAAGGAACATAGATGACGGCGGTGGTGAGCAACAGAGCCGCTCCGGCAGAGCCCCAGAGGAACCAGTTCTGACGGGACAGTGTGAACACTGATCCGCGGCGGCTTCTCATATTGAAAGCGTGGAACAGCTCAGCCATGGACATGGTAAGGAATGCCATTGTTGTGCCATCGGGGCTGTCTGTGATCTCCCATACTCCCTGCTCGATATAGTGGCCTATAAAGTATGCCGCAAGGGTAAGAACCGAAACAAGAATGCCCTGATATACGACATCAAAGCCTGCGCCTCCGGCAAAAATACCGTCCTTGGAACGGCGGGGTTTGCGCTTCATGGCGTCTTTCTCGCCTTCCTCCATACCCAGAGCAAGGGCGGGCAGGGAGTCCGTGATAAGGTTTATCCAGAGAATGTGGACCGGCTGAAGTATTGTGAAGCCGAGGATAGTGGCAAAGAAAATGCTTACGACCTCACTGAGGTTTGAGGAAAGCAGGAACTGTATGGATTTGCGTATGTTGGCATAGATACGTCTGCCCTCTTCCACTGCGGAAACGATGGTGGCAAAGTTATCGTCGGCAAGGATCATATCCGCAACGGACTTGGTGACATCGGTACCTGTAATACCCATACCTACGCCTATATCCGCACTTTTGATACTGGGGGCATCGTTGACACCGTCTCCGGTCATGGCAGTAACCATACCGTGTTTTTTCCAGGCATTTACGATGCGGACCTTATGTTCGGGCTGAACACGGGCGTAAACCCTGTATTTTTCTATCGCTTTTTCCAGTTCCTCATCACTCATGCTGTCAAGGGCAGAACCCTGAACAGCCTGACTTCTGTCGTTGATTATACCGAGATCCGTCGCGATAGCCACGGCGGTATCGATATGGTCCCCGGTTATCATGACGACCTTTATACCCGCCTGACGGCATTCGTCAACGGCAGCGCGGACTTCGGGCCGGACAGGATCTATCATACCGGTCAGACCGAGGAATACAAGGTCCTTTTCCAGATTTTCCGGAGAATTGTCGGAGGGAGCGGCATCATACTCACGGTAAGCGGCGGCAAGAACACGGAGAGCCTTATCCGCCATACGTTTGTTTTCTTCCAGAATACGCTTTTTATCTTCTTCCGTTATGGGACGGACAACTCCGTCAAGGATGTACCTGCAACGGCGCAGAACCTCATCCGGCGCGCCTTTTGTGTACTGGACGACCTCATTCCCCTTACGGTGAACGGTGGACATCATCTTCCGCTGAGAATCAAAGGGGGCCTCTCCTATGCGGGGAAGGCGCTGTTTGAGATCAGTCTTTATAAGTCCCAGCCCTGTGGCATAATTGACAAGGGCACATTCGGTAGGTTCACCCACCGCCTGACCGTCATCACCGGGTTCGGCGTCGGAACAAAGAGTCATGGCTGTGGCGAGCATGGTCTTATCGGCACCATAAACGTCCACAACGGTCATTTTATTCTGAGTCAGGGTTCCGGTCTTATCGGAACATATTACCTGTGCGCAACCGAGTGTTTCGACCGCTGTAAGTTTTCTTATGACGGCGTTCCGTTTGGACATCTTGGTAACACCTATGGAAAGAACTATAGTGACGACTGCCGCAAGTCCTTCGGGAATGGCGGCAACAGCAAGGCTCACCGCCAGCATAAAGGTATCGAGTACCACGTCGGCGGAGAAACCTCCGGCGCGTATGATACCTACGGCAAACATAACCACACATATGCCGAGAACGAGTATTGTAAGTATCTTGCTGAGTCCGGCAAGTTTTACCTGAAGGGGGGTCTTTTCCTCCTCCGCCATAGTCAGAGCGGTGGCGATTTTACCCATTTCGGTTCCCATACCGGTGGAACATACCACCGCGGTGCAGCGACCGTAAACCACCGTACTTCCCATATAGACCATATCCTTACGGTCTCCGAGAGGCACATTTTCGGCAACTGCGGCAGGGTCTTTTATTACGGGAACACTCTCACCCGTAAGAGCAGCCTCCTCGGCTTTGAGGGAAGCGGACGTAAGCACACGGGCATCGGCGGGAACAGCATCCCCGGCTTCCAGGTGAATGACGTCGCCGCAGACAAGGTCTTCGCTGTGTATGACTTTTATCTTTCCGTCCCGCATGACCCTACAGGTTGACGCGGTCATGCTTTTCAGGGCATCTATGGCTTTTTCCGCCTTGCTTTCCTGAATGACACCGAGCACGGAGTTGAGAACCACAACAAACAGTATTATGAATACATCCGCAAAGCTTTCACCCTCGTATGCGGAGGTTATACCCGACAGAAGCGCCGCAACCAGCAGAACTATTATCATCGGGTCGGACAGCTGGGAAATGAACCTGGAGAACATGCTTTTCTTCTTGGCTTCAGCCAGCTTGTTTTTTCCTCCGGAAATGAGACGTCTCTCAGCCTCATCGGAACTCAGACCGTTTTCCGTGGTCTTAAGGTGACGAAGAACATTTTCCGCCTTTTCAGAGTAAAATTCCATTGTTTTTTCCTCTCATTTTTACTTAAAAACAAAGACCCAAGTATAGTATATGAACTATACTTGAGTCTCATTCCTACCAAGTAGTTTACCCGAGAGCCGGGTGCAGAGCACCGGGATGGCGACAGTCGGGATGCGGCAAGCCGCACGAATTACTCCCTCAAGAGTTATTCTATTCAAACATGGGTGTATTATAACACATCATTCAGGCGTTGTCAATACCCCGGAGCAAAAATTCACAAATTCAGTCCCCGGAGCCGTCCTTTCCGGCACAAGCAGTCTCCAGGGCGGCAATGGCATCAGACATAAACCTGGCGGTTCCGACACCGCATTCATCTATCTTCAACGCAACATCAGGTTCAAGATAAGCTCTTCCCAAAGTGAAAAGGACATAATCGGGGCAATCATCAAAGTACCGACAAAGGAACTTCTGCCACGCGCGAACCAGGACAAAAGCCTCCTCGCTGTCCGGACTTCCCTCCCGGCTCAACCGGGCAAACTCCGTCATCAGAGCCTGCTGTTCCGCTTCAAGAGGACTCATTTTTTCTTCCTCCGGGCAAATTCCCGGGTCGTGAACTTCTTGAGTCTCGACCAAAGGAGAATGATTGTCTGTGCGGGAATTCCGAGGACAAATATCAGCCAGACGTTCTTACCTATGGTCTCAAACAGCAGCAGGTATATAAACGCAAGCAAAGACCAGACAAGGACGGATATGAATATGAAATTCCTCCACCCCTTGCCCCACATGGAATTGAAAACGATAAGGACTATACAGCTCACAGGGACCGCCGCAACAAAGGACAGCCACATCTGAGTATCCGCAGAGACACTTCTTCCCACAACAAAAGCGAAGGTCGCAAGGAACCACACAAGTGTAACGGAAAGAAGGGTTATTATCTTGTGATTGTGCTTTAATTTATTCACCGCCGTAACAGCCTGCTTAGTGTGATCCTCAAGCATATAATCAACGGTGACGCCGAACATTCCGGCAGTCTTCTTAAGAACAAACACGTCGGGTACGGACTCTCCCCGTTCCCATTTACTTACGGCTTTGTCGGAATACCCCAGCATTTCGGCAAGCTCAGCCTGGGTATAACCGGCGGCAAGACGAAGAGAAGAGATGTTCTCTCCGATGAGGTTTTTCATCTCGTCCATTTGGCGTACCTCCGTTGAATGGTTTTGTTACAGCTGTTCGGTGACAACTATTCCCTCCGTGTCTACGGCAAGGGGCATGACAAGGCGGAAGCTGTCGGCAGAACCGGTGAATTCCTGCATCCGGGCAGCGATCTCCGCATTTTTATCCGCGGGATTGACAAGCAGCAGTGTCGGACCGGCACCGCTCAGGTATCCGCCGTAACTGCCGAGGGTCATTGCCTTATCGAAAACTGCCTGCATATCAGGTACAAGAGCTTTACGATACGGCTGATGAATGGCGTCCTGCACGGCTACGGCAAGAGCGTCGAAATTACCCGACATAAGGCTTGCGACAAGAAGAGCCGCGCGGGAACAGTTGAACACAGCCTGAGCCCGGGTATAGCTTTCCGGAAGCACGCTGCGGGCTTTCGACGTGGACAGCGTAAAGGACGGAACAAGAGTAAGAAACGCAAGCCTGTCACTTACGGGAATTCTTACATAGTCAAACCGGTCCCCGTCGATGGCGCCCACAACCATTCCGCCCAGAAACGCGGGGGCAACATTGTCGGGATGGCCCTCCGTCCGGACAGCCATATCAAGCAGCTGCCGTGGACTGAACCGGTCACCGGTAAGCCTGTTGCCTATCACCAGTCCGGCGGCAATACAGGCGGCACTGCTTCCGAGACCTCTCGTAAGAGGTATGGAATCTCTCTGACACAGAGCAAAACGGGGCATCTCCGCTCCGGTATCACGACAAAAATCACGGACAGTGGAGTATATCAGATTGCTTTCATCGGTCGGTATGGTCTCATCGCACCGGATACGGGGATCGATACGGCAGTCGGACTCGATCAGAGGGCGACCATCCGCCTCCCGTCCGGTATAGACCTCTACCTCGTTGTAAAGGGACAGCGCGATACCCGCCGTATCAAAGCACGGTCCCATGTTTGCGCTGGTTGCGGGAACTCTGACTTTAAACATAACACGTCACCGGATATCAGCGGAAAAGAGTTGAAAGAGCGTCCAGATCGGGCTTGAAATGCTTTATCTGTGCCTCGGTCTTCTCATTGATAACCACCGAGGTATCCTTGAGTCCGTTTCCGGTAAGAACACAGACTATGTCTATATGTCTGTCCTTGGGGAATTTATTCTGTCTGACCATTTTTATGACTCCGGCAATAGGCGCGCAGCTTGCAGGTTCGGCGAAAATACCGTCGGAACTTGCAAGAAGTTTCTGAGCGTACAGTATCTCCTCGTCGGAAACCTTATCTATACTTCCCTCGCTCTCATCCCGGGCAGCCTCGGCAAGCTTCCAGCTTGCGGGATTGCCTATTCTGATGGCAGTAGCTACAGTCTCGGGGTTGGGGAATACATGGCCGTCAACTATGGGAGCGGCGCCTTCAGCCTGGAACCCGGTCATTTTGGGGAGGTTTCCGACACACTTATTTGCATAATACTCTTTGAAGCCCATCCAGTAAGCGGAAATATTTCCGGCATTACCCACAGGGAGAACCAGATAATCGGGTGCTCTTCCCAGATCGTCGCAAATCTCAAAAGCGGCAGTCTTCTGCCCCTGCAAACGGTAGGGATTGACGGAATTGACAAGAGTAACGGGCTGGGTCCCGGACAGTTTTATAACCATATCGAGCGCATCGTCAAAGTTGCCGTCTATGGCAATGACCTCGGCACCGTAGATTATAGCCTGCGCAAGTTTGCCCATAGCTATCTTACGGTCGGGGATAAGAACATATGCCTTCATTCCCGCTGAAGCGGCGTATGCGGCGGCGGAAGCGGAAGTGTTTCCGGTGGAAGCGCATATTACAGCCTTGCTTCCCGCTTCATTTGCTTTGGTGACCGCCATGGTCATGCCTCTGTCCTTAAATGATCCGGTAGGGTTAAGCCCTTCAAATTTCACATATATATCGGCATTTTTAGGCAGCCCCACCGCATCCGGAAGATTTCTGAGTTTATAGAAAAGGGTTCTGCCCTCGTTAAGCGAAACTATTTTGGAATCGTCCCTGACATCAAGGAAGTCGCGGTATTTTCTGATTACACCTGAATACATTTAATTTCCCTCACAATTTTTTTTGTTCTATGTTTATAACTGAGACCTGTTCCCGGGATCAGAGTTGCAGATTAAGTCCGAAATATTCCCTGATCTTATCGGCACAGTCCCTCTTGTCCTCAGCCTTTATAAGCCTTGCCTCTCCCCCGTTGCCCACAATACGGAAAGTGACACCGTCAAAGGTATTTATCCCTTCGTCCGTACGCAGAGCGATATTGAGTTGTTTATTGAACGGAGAATCTGGATTTTCGGCGCACCAGAATCCCATGGCAATAAAATCCACCGTCAGGCAGATCTCATCGGAAACGGTATAGAATTTCTGCCATGTTCCCATCTTCTTTTTCTGCCACAGCATCCATCCGTGGAAAGGATCCCTTTCAAAACGGTATTCGGAAATGCCGTCGGTCTGTACCATATCCTCGTCAAGCTTCAGAGGAATACGGGGAGATTCCACCCCGAGTCCCACATCACACAGGTAATCCCCGTCAAAAAAATGGACCCTGAGTACCCGATGGGACTGCATGGGAACGGAATCCTTACCGAGCATGAATCGGGACAGATGCTCCGTCACGTCAAAATTCATATTTCTGAGCAGATCGCCGAATATTCCGTTCAGCTCAAGGCTGTATCCTCCACGGCGGCGGCAAACGACTTTATTGAACAGATCCTCCGTACGGAGGCTGATGGAATTGTGATTGACAAGATCATAGTTCTCATAGGGGACGGTCTTCAGGTGAGCCGTCTGTATCTTAGCCAGAGTCTCCACGGTGGGGCTGAGGCTGTCCCTGACTGCGGAGGCCTGGTCAAGACCTATACGCTCAAGGTATCTGCGCACGTCAAAATCAAACATTATATCGGAAATCCTTTCGAATACTGCGCTTCTGCACTTAATAAAGGTATTTATACATTAAAAGTATACCGACTGTTTGTTTTTTTAATTTGTAAAATATTTGAACTGAATTGTAACTAAAATCGAAAATTAACGGAAGCAGTGCTTTTACTTTCCCGGAAGACGGGCGGACTCCGGGAAATATCCGGAAGGCAGAAACGCTTGCCTGAGAACCGGACAGCAAAAAATGCCAGCACCGGTAAAACCGACTGCCGACATTTTAACATATCAGTCTGACGTTGTCAATAGCACGCGGGATTTTCTCCGTATTCTGCCGTTTTTATCAGCGGATAACCGTCAGATGCTTATCCGATCCGGTAATATCTTCCACACCGTTTTCACCGACGATAACAAGGTCCTCGATACGGACACCGAACTGATCGGCAAGGTAGATACCGGGCTCAACACTCATCACTGTCCCGGCAGGAATGGGTTTGATGTATGCGGGAGAGAAATTCGGGCTTTCATGAACCTGCAGGCCCACGGAATGACCGAGGCTGTGTCCGAAATAGTCCCCGTACCCCGCCTGTTTTATAACATCCCGGGCAAAGGCATCGCACGCAACACCGGTAAGTCCCGCATGTATATTATCCAGAGCCTTCTTCTGAGCTTCCGCAACGGTATTGTAAACCTTCTCCATCTCATCGGTAACATAGCCCACCGCCACCGTCCTGGTCATATCGGAACAGTAACCGTTGAAGGTTGAACCGAAATCCATGGTCACAAAATCACCTTCGCGTATAACCCTGTCCGTAGGTACGGCATGGGGTTTGGAGGTGTTTTCCCCGGAAGCGGCGATAATGTCAAAGGGCATTACCCCGGAACCGTTACGGCGCATGAAATATTCCAGTTCAAAGGCTATATCCTTTTCGGTTATTCCCTTCGAGATATTGTCGGCGATAAAATCAATCATATGGCTGTAGCCCAGATCTGTTATACGCTGAGCCGCCTTTATATTTTCGATCTCATCATCGCTCTTGATCATTCTCAGATCCAGAGCCAGGGCCTCTCCGCCGCAGAACTCCACGGAGGGGAGTGCATCCATGAAGGCTTTTGCCTGAGCATAACTGAGGAGGCTCTGTTCAAAGTATATTTTTGAAATATTCCTGCCTTCAAGGGCTTTTTTGAGAGTTGAAGCATGACCTCCGTCAAAAAGTTGCACATCTATACCCTCGGCAACACGGTGACGGGCATCGGTGATATACCTGAAATCGGTGAAGAATGCGGCATAATCGCAGGTAGCGACAAACATACCGTTGGAGGTGTTCATTCCGGTGAAATAGCGTCTGTTTTCCGGACTCTCAAGAACTACGGCCTCGCCTTCGGCGAGCTTTTTTGCAAGGAGCTGAACTCTTGTCATTTTACTTTCCTTCTTTCGTCATTCGTGCTTCTACAAGCCGTTTAAGTTTTATAAACAATGTGGTTTTATTTCCCACGGGCCTGACAAGAAAGGACTTTATTCCCGCTTTGTGTGCCGTTTTCACGTCAGTAAAAAGCTGATCGCCCACAAAAACGGCTTCATTTCTTTCCACTCCCATCACCGCCAGGGCAAGTTCGACACAGCGTGTAGAGGGTTTCATGGCGTTGCAGAAGTATCCCACGCCGATCTTGTCGGCAAAGGGCGCGGTGCGCCGGCGGGTATTGTTGGAAACAATGCAGACGGGCATCTTTATTTCTTTCATTTTCTCCAGCCATTTCACGGTTTCGCCGGAAGGGTCGGGGCTTCCGTGTTCCGACAGAGTATCGTCGAGATCGGTCACAATGCCCCTGATCCCGTATTTTTCAAGAACGGCAGGGGAAATATCAAGAACTGTTTCAAATTTTTCGGTTGGTTCAGGGATATTCACAGTATTCTTCCTTTCCGGCGACAGCAACAGAAATGTAAAAAGACATGAAAACCGCAGTAAAAAGATGATCACTTGCAGCCGAACTGCAAGTGATCCTTCGTATCATGGTTATCTGTATTTGCGTTTTCTTGCCGCTTCGGACTTCTTCTTACGCTTTACGGAAGGCTTCTCGTAATGCTCACGCTTACGAAGCTCGGTAAGAACGCCGTTCTTGGCACACTGTCTCTTGAAACGACGGAGCGCATTGTCCAAAGATTCGTTTTCTTTGAGTTTGATTTCTGACATTTTTGTCCCCCCCATCGTATCAATCAATCGTCGTAAAACCGTATTTTCCCTGTTGTACAGTCTCACGATACGGGTATTATACCATAAATCCCGTAACTCTGTCAAGGGCTTTTTGAAAAAAATATCGAATTTTTTTCGAACCTCAGCCCATAAACTCCCTCAGCAGAGAACCGTCGGGCATAAGGGTTTTGTCCACGGGATCGAAAAGTTCCAGAGCCGCCATCAGGCGCTCCGCATCCTGACGGTACTCACTGTCACCGGGAACCGCGGATAAAAGCATCCATGCATCGGCGCGCATAAGTCCGGGTTCGTATATATGGGTAGAATTTATGTGTATATCAGAGGTTTTAGCGAAGGGACGTATAAACTCATCCTCCCCTATACGGACATCCTCCCACATGGAATAGGTGTGAACGGGACTTGCGCCTCTTGTTCTTCTGTCCCGGATCATACGCCTTAAAAAGCGCATATCCCGGCGGCTTATCTTTATTTCCCCGTCAAGTTCGTAATCGCTGTGAGGACTCACATAGATCCCGTACAGATTTTCCTGAGGAACCATTTGCCGCACCAAAGGATTAAGCCCGTGCAGTCCCTCAAAAATAAGTACACTGTCGGTCCCTACATCGATGGGAACCGCCGTATGATCCCCCACTCCCGTCACGAAATCGAACCTGGGAAGAACGGTTTTCCCATCGTCAAGAACGTCGTTGATTGTTTTCCTGAGCAATTCAAGGTTCAGGGATTCCACGACCTCCGCATTGGGCTTGCCGTCGATGACCGGAAGATCCTTACGGTCAACATAGAAGTCGTCGAGAGATATTACCATGCTGGTCTTTCCCATCCGGCGAAGACGGTTGCAAAGCATCCATGCGGTAGTTGTTTTTCCCGACCCCGAGGGCCCGGCAAGAAGAACTATGCGTTTGCCGAAAGCGGAATCGGCAGCCCTGGATATCTGCCCGGCAAAACTCTCCTCGGTAAGGCGGACGACCTCCTCCGCATCCTGACGGATAAGGGCGTTCACGGAAGGAATATCAAACTTTTTGCTTATCAGATTCATTTTATCACCATGCGTACAGTTTTATATGTCGGACGCACCGTCCTTGATATAATTGTACGCAAACTTTGTATTCGAAATGCGTCTTATGATTGTACCGTTGTCGGTTTTTTCGGGAATTTTGGTCATGGCACCGGCACCGCAGCCGTAAACGGTGAGAATGTCATCCATCATCCAGATGTTGTAAAGACACTCCTTTCCTTCCACGGCATACCCCACGTTTTCATTGTTGCCCACGGTGTTCTTCTGCCGGTACATGTAGTAAGGCACAAGATCCGCATCGGCGCACATACCGGAAGTGTATTCAAGCATTTTTCCCACCTCGCGCGCATGAGCAGCATTTCCCAGTCCCGCACCGTGAGCAAGACCGTAATCCGCGGCACGCTTGATATACAGAGTATGAACGGTAAGATTTTCGGGTTTCAGTGAAATAATTTTTTCCAGCCCGTCGCGGAAGCTGTCCGCAGTCTGGGTAGGAAGTCCGGCAATAAGGTCAACATTTATCCAAAATCCACGGGCCTTCGCCGCGGCATAGACATCGAAAAACTGTGCGGCAGTATGTTTTCTGCCCACAAGACGGAGAATCTCGTCATCAAGAGTCTGAGGATTGACACTGATCCGGTCAACGCCCGACTGGCGCATAGCGTCAAGCTTCTCGTCGGTTATCGTATCCGGACGCCCCGCCTCCACGGTAAACTCTCTGAGATCTTTCAGGTCAAAAAACCCATTTATATCCCCCAGGAGAGAGGAAAGCTGTTCCGCAGTAAGCACGGTAGGGGTTCCGCCTCCGATGTACACGGCAACAAGACGTTGCTTCCGTTCCCGGATCACCGCCGCTTTCCGTTCGAGTTCCCGGCTCAGGCAGGTCAGATACTCCGGAATAATGCCGTGTTCCCGGCGTGTTGAGCAGGAAACGAACGAGCAGTATTTACATCTGGAAGGACAAAACGGCACAGATATGTAAAGGCATACATCTTCACTGCACGCAGACTCCACGGCAGGCAAACGGTATTTGCAGACCTTTTTACAGAGTTCAAGTTTTTCAGGAGCAACAAGATACTCCTCCGTCATTATTCTATCGGCGTCAGTGCCGTACATATCCCTGATTTTCAGGTAAAAAACAGCCGGACGTATGCCGGTGAGAAGTCCCCAGGCTGGACGTATTCCCGTCAATCCGGCAAACAGTGTAAAGGCAGCGCGCTTGCAAGCTGCTTTTTCCGCATCGTAAAGTTCACGGTTGATCCGGCAGATCTCCGTCCCCTTCAATTCCCCGTTTTCTTCATATCCGGCAGTGACTGATCCGTCCGAAACGGTTATTTTCAGACGTCTTCCGTCGGAATCATCCGCAAATTTAGTATTCGGAAAGAAAAGAAGCGAAAGAGCCTGCATCTCAAAGCCGTAATCTGCTCCAAAGCACTCTATTTTCATCTCTGTTCACCGCAAACAAAGGGATTGTTCGCTCTTTCTTCTCCTATCGTAGTATGGAAACCATGACCGGGCAGGACCTGCGTATCATCGGGAAGCGACATCAATCGGGCTATGCTGTGTCTCATGTCTTCACTGCTGCCGTAGGGGAAATCGGTCCGGCCGACAGACCCTCTGAAAAGGGTGTCCCCGGAAATAAGAATTTTTGCCTCGGGACAGTAAAGGCACATCGATCCGGGAGTATGCCCCGGGGTATGTATGACCCGGAAGGTTTTTCCCGCAAGGGTTATCTCTTCCCCGTCCGAAACGAGTATATCGGCGGTGTAATGCCGAAGACTGTACCCCTCCACCGGTCTGGTAAAGGGCATAACTATACGTTCGTCTTTAAGAGACGGAAGTTCCTTATCAAGGATAATGCTCTTTGCGCCGTATTTACGCCGGAAAAAGTCCGTTTCGTAGACATGGTCGAAATGAGCATGGGTAAGAACCACATATTCGACCCTTGACCCGCCCAGTTCACGGTCTATTTTTTCGGCATTGAAACCGGGGTCAACAACCACAGCATTGTTCCCCGAGCCGAAAAGTATGTAACAGTTGGTAACCACCGGACCGCATCTTACTCTTTTTATTTCCATTATTCCGCCTCCCGCATATTCTCCGGCAGCAAAACGCATACCGGACATTATTCCCGTGAAGCAAAGAAACCCGGATTCCCGTCCGGGTCATTCTTCACTTACTATAACATTTATAGGCCCGTCATTCACGCTTTCGACCTTCATATCAGCCCCGAATACCCCGGTCTGAACAGGGGTATGCTCGGAAAACTTTTTTACGAACGCTTCGTACAGAGGTATCGCCTGTTCCGGTCTTGCGGCGGCAATAAAGGAAGGTCTTTTTCCATGGGAAGTATCGGCATAGAGTGTAAAGTTTGAAACTATCACAGCACTCCCTCCGATATCATTCACCGAAAGATTCATTTTTCCGTTTTCGTCCTCAAATATCCGCATACCGCGGCATCTTTCAGCCACCCGGAGAACCTTCCGAAGATCATCGTTCACGCCTATTCCGACATATATCAGCAGTCCGGCGCCGCTTTCCACAAGGCTGTCCCGACCCGTTTTCGGGTCATGTACGGTCATGCGGACACTTTTCACACGTTGAACTATAGCTCTCATCAGCCGTTCACCTTGCTTCTGGTTATCTCCGACACACCGTTGAGCCGGGCAAGTTTATTACAGACGTAATCCAGATGTTCAACCTCATGAACTTCCATCGTCAGGAAGACCTGTACCCTCCCGTTTCCGGCTTCTCTGGTTTTCATCGCCTGAAGCTGAATCCTCATGGACGCAAGAAGGGTGGTTATATCCGCAATAAGATCTATCCGGTTCTGTGCGGTAATACATACCGTAGCAGGGAAGTAGTCATTGCCGCCGTCCGCCCAGTGGACCGAGATTATACGCTCATACGGTATATTTTTAACGTTTTTACAGTCGGCTTTATGAACGGAGACCCCGTAGCCGCGGGTTACAAAGCCCACTATCGGGTCACCCGGCAGAGGTGAACAGCATCCGGCAAGCTTCACCAGGCAGTTGTCCACATTATCTACAATAACACCGTTTATTGCCTTGGGTTTTTTCGTGATCGTCTCGGGAACGGAAACAGGTTCGTTCTGTTTGACCAGCCGTGCGTATTCCTCTTTAAGCCGGGGAAGTATTTTGGATATAGATAAACAGCCGTAACCAATGGCGGCGAAAAACTCCTCCACGCTGTCCAGGGCGTACCTCTTCATCAGTGGCCCGTAAAGCTCTTCCCGGCTTACATTGTTCAGATTCACGTTTATCCGGCGAAGCTCCCGCTCAAGGTCTTCCTTACCCTGAATAATATTCTCTTCACGCTTTTCCTTTTTGAACCACTGGCGTATTTTATTCTTCGCCTGGCTTGTTTTCGCAAGCTTAAGCCAGTCTCTGGAAGGTCCGGCGGAGGAGGATGAGGTGAGTATTTCCACAACATCGCCGTTATGCAGAGGGGTGGTAAGCTCCGCTATTCTTCCGTTGACCTTTGCTCCGGTCATCTTGTTGCCCACAGCGGAGTGGATAGCATACGCAAAGTCAATGGGATTTGCCTCTGCGGGCAGGTTTATAATATCCCCCTTGGGGGTGGAGACAAAGACCTGATCGGCAAAAAGATCGATCTTGAAGGTCTTCATGAAGTCGTCGGTATCGTTTACGTCCTTCTGGGACTCAAGAAGAGCTCTGACCCACTCAAGTTTGGAATCAAGGGAGTTGTCATTGAATACTCCGCCCTTGTATTTCCAGTGCGCCGCTATACCCATTTCAGCCGTACGGTGCATCTCATAGGTCCTTATCTGAACCTCAAAAAGATACCCCTGATAGCTGACGGTAGTATGCAGGGACTGATATCTGTTAGGCTTGGGAGTGGCGATATAGTCCTTCAGACGGCCGGGGATAGCCCTGAATTCGTCATGTATATAGCCCAAAGCGTTATAACACTCGGACACTTTATCGACTATTATGCGGAAAGCATAAAGGTCGTATATCTCGTTGAACTGCTTGTTCTGAGTAAACATTTTCCGATAAATGGAATATATATGCTTGACCCTGCCGTCCACACGGCATTTAAGCCCTTCTGCTTCCATTTTCGCGGATATCTTCTGCTGTATTTCGGAAAACAGATTGTTGTTGCTGTTAAAGACCTCAAGTTCTTCCTCTATTTCCTTATACCCGATCGGATCCAGAGCACGGAGGGAAAGATCCTCCAGTTCCGTCTTCATATTCTGGATACCGAGACGGTGAGCGAGGGGTGCGTAAACTTCAATGGATTCAAGAGCTTTGATCCGTCTCTTTTCCTCCGGGAGGCTGTCAAGGGTCCGGACATTGTGAAGCCTGTCCGCAAGTTTGATAAGAATGACACGGATGTCCTTTGCCATGGCAAGAAGCATTTTTCGGAGAGTTTCGAGCTGTTGCTCCTCGCGGGAAGAGTAGGCAATGGCTCCCAGTTTGGTAACACCGTCCACAAGAAGAGCTACCTCATTGCCGAACTCTTTGCGGATTGTTTCCAGAGGAATATCGGTGTCTTCCACGATATCATGGAAAAGCGCCGCGATGACTGAATCCGTATCGCAGTCATATTCAAGCAGTATTTCAGCTACGGCTATGGGATGGCTTATATACGGTTCCCCGCTTTTGCGCATCTGCCCTTCGTGAGCCTTTGCGGCAAATTCGAGCGCGCGTTTTATACGGGGCAGGTCATAGCCTTCCCTCTTTGAAATATTCTCAATAAATTCGGCGCAATAGTCCATACAAAACCTCTGAATACAGTCTGTTATTCATTTTCCGCTGCGGCACGCAGCCAAATTGAGGAGTTTTTCAGATCAGCCTTTCTGATCTCTTCCGGGAACTGCACGGTACATAAAACCGTTCCCTTGTAAGTAAGTATTCCCACTTGCTGCAAAACATCCAGACACAACCGCGTTTCGGC
Source organism: uncultured Eubacteriales bacterium (assembly GCA_905207625.1). GTDB lineage: Bacteria > Bacillota > Clostridia > Oscillospirales > UBA644 > HGM12619. Next base: position 33,437 of record CAJLLT010000013.1, read on the forward strand.
ATACTCACGGATTCTTCCGGTCATACTCACGGCCCGCGACAGGGAAAAAAGATTGACCTCAGCTCTTCCCTCTCTGGATATCTGGCGCAGGTGTCTGTAAACGGCCGTCACATCGGCCCGGGTAAGACAAATGCAGTTATCGGCTCCGGAAATGAAATTCTCGTAGCGTCGTGTCTGCCTTTCGCGCTGATTCATTTCTTCCGACGTGGGACGCATATCCCGGACACTAAGATTCAGTCTGCGTCTGCCGTTGAAATAACTGTCGGAAACATTGAGCATAACGTCGGCTTTTCCGCCTTCACAGCAGTCACAGGTCCCCACGTTATGATTGAACCAGACCGCATATATATCACGGCCCGCGTTGCCCGGATCGGAAAAACTCATACGCAGGTGCCTTCCGGAACCCACATTTTCCATACCTGAAACACGTACACCGTCAAGTTCAAATACCGGCACGGGGTTTCCCGCACCGTAGGGTTCAAGCAGGGAAACAGCGTCACAGCAGGAAAAGTCAAGTTCTTCATACGAAAGTCTGCAATCGGCTTTCACCTTCCCGATCAGAGCCTCCTCGGTGACGGTATCTTCCGCCACACTCTGCATTCTTTCCACAAACCGATCATAATCTCCGGCACGCAGCGTAAGCCCCGCAGCCATTTCGTGACCGCCGAATTTCACGAGGATATCCGACGCCGAAAGAAGGAGCTGATATATGCTGACCCCCGGAACGGAACGGGCAGAACCCTTTAAATTGTCCCCTTCCTGACAAAACAGAATACAGGGACGTCTGTATCTTTCCGTCACCCGTGAGGCAACAATCCCGATAACACCGTTATGCCACTCCGGAGAACTCGCGATGACGACCTTGGGCGGAGTGCCTCCGGCTTCGATCATACGAACCACATCTGCAAATATCTCCTGCTCTTTCTGCTGGCGGCGGCGGTTCTCCTCGCAAAGCTCCGCGGCGAGAATATCCGCTTCATGTCTGTCGGAGCTCAGCAGCAGTCTGACAGAGACCGAAGGGTCACCTATACGTCCGGCAGCATTCAGTCTCGGAGCGATACGGTACGCAACAACGGAAGAATCCATGGGTTTGTCGCTTCCCGAAGCGGACAGCAGCGCCGATATTCCCACGGAAGTCTTTTTCCTCATTTTTTCCAGACCGAGGCTCACTATGACCCGGTTTTCTTCCCTCAGTGGCATAATGTCCGCGATCGTACCCAGTGTCACAAGATCACCGCAACGGTCAAAAACCTTTGAAGCATTCCCCTCAAGGGCGCAGAGAAGTTTGAAAACGACCCCGACTCCCGCAAGGTCGGGAAAAGGATAACGGCTGTCCGGACGTTTGGGGTTGACCACGGCACAGCATTTCGGCATATCCCTGTCGGAGGTCTCTTCATCCCATTTGCATTCATGATGGTCAGTGACTACTATATCAAGCCCGATCGATGCGGCATATGCAGTCTCGGAAACAGCAGTTGTCCCGGTATCAACGGTTATCAGGAGTGCCGAACCGGAATCGCGTATACTTTTTATGGCACCGTTATTCAGTCCGTACCCCTCGTCGGTACGGTCCGGAATATAATAATCCACGGTACAGCCCCGGTCCCGGAGCCAACTGTAAAGCACCGTAGTGGAAGTTATACCGTCAACGTCATAATCGCCGTATACCGTTATTTTTTCCCCGTTCTCTATCGCCCGGCATATGCGCCGGCAGGCCTTTTCCATATCGGGCAGGAGCATCGGATCGGGGAGAGTATCAAGAGAAGCGGAAAAGAAGGAGGACAAAGCATCTCTGCCTTTTATTCCTCTGTTCAGAAGAAGCCTGGCGGCAACGGTAAGGGCTTTTCTGTCTCTTCCGGCACATACCGGCAAAGATGATAAGATTTCGGTTGCGGCTGCAGTATCCTCGTCGGACTGTACGCAGCATTCCCACCGGTTACGGACCACGCCGTTCAGCTCATCCATGCTTTCTTCTCCCTTCCGCCGTTACAGGCTTTTGTATATCTGAAGTATGTCCTCCCGGGACAGGTCCAGGAAATTGTTGAAAGTTCCGGGGTTTTTCATAGCAAGTCCGGTATATTTCACGGCTTCGTCATCGGTCAGCCGGGGAACGGTACAGTACGGACTCATCATCTTTCTGACCTTCCCGGAAAACTCTTCGGCATCGGCGCACCCCAGAGCTCTGAGAACCTCCGAAATATCGGACTTTTCCTGCTGCCTTATCAGGAACTGGCCGACAAATGCGGCACAGGCATATCCGTGCGGCAGTCCGTGGTAGTTAGTCAGCTGATAGCCCAGCGCATGGGGAAAAGTCGTTCCGCCGTCATTGATCGCAAGTCCGGCAATAACGGAAGCGGCAAGCAGATCGTGCCGGAGGGACAGATCCCTCTTTCCCCGAACAAAAGCCTCAAGGGCGGGCATTCCCAGCCTTACCGCATCAAGACCGGCATTTTTGCCGATGATGCCGCACTTTGCCGAAAACATGGCTTCAAGAGCATGACATATGAAATCCAGCGCAGTGCCTACGGTATATTCCGGACTGAGAGTTTCCGTATACCTGGGGTCGCAAAAAGCATATCTGGCGTAACTTTCAGCTGTTTTCACTGATTTTTTGACTATGGAGCCGTCCCCGGTGCTGCCTGTGGTTATGACGGCATTCGCGGTCACTTCGCTTCCGGTCCCGGCGGTTGTACCCACGAGGACAAGCGGCAACGGCGCGGAATACGGATAAGAATATATATTGGGGATAAGATTTCCGTTCAGGTCATAAAGAAGTCCGTCCCTGGGTATACCGGAAGTGGCAAAAAGAGCCGCTGCCTTGGCAGCGTCCATTGCCGAACCGCCGCCTATGCCCACAAGGAAATCGGCGCCGAAAGACAGGACCTTTCCGGTCATATCACAGACATTGGCAAGTGTGGGATTATTTTCCGCTTCCGCAAGAAAAATATACTCCACTCCCTGTTCCGACAGCGCTTTTTTCACGTCCCCAGACGCAGGGCAGGTCTTATGGGAATTCTTTCCGGTGATAATAGCGCACTTTCCGCCAAGATCACGGAACTTTCCGAAGGAAGAAACGCAGCCCTCCCCCGAAATTATCCTGACGGGCATGTAATACGAGAACTTTTCCATCATCATTTACCGGAGTATTCCACAAGAAGTCTCTGCTTGGTCTGGTAAAGTTTCTCCGAAAGGTCTACGTAATACGTCTGAGGATTTTCAAGTCTGAGAGCCTCATCCCAGACCTTCCCGACCTGCTCCGCACAGTAAGTCTTTATCTGTTCTATTCCGGGAAGATCATAAACCCTCTTGCCGCGGATAAATATGGGTTCAAGTATCTGTTTTACGGTATAATCGGTAAAAGTCTTTCTTTTCCAGGTATGAACGGGATCGAACAGGGTCATGGGCTGGGTGAAATCGAACTCCTCATCCGCCAGGGCGATAAGGTCGGCGACCATGCGTCCGGTCTGGTTGGAAAACAGTCTGTATATTTTTTTGAATCCGGGAGTCGTTATTTTTTCAACATTCTCGGATACCTTGATCTTGGGTTCAAGCACTCCGTTGCGTTCCGCCGCAACGAGTTTGTATACTCCGCCGAAAACAGGCTCACTCTTGGAGGTTATAAGTCTCTCCCCGACTCCGAAGATATCGACCTGGGCCCCCTGGAGCAATATATCACGGATTATGTACTCATCGAGGGAATTGGATACGAATATTTTCGCATCCTGAAGTCCGGCTTCGTCAAGCATTTTGCGCGTCTTCTTTGTCAGATAAGCGATATCGCCGGAGTCAATGCGTACCCCTTTGAGGCGTTTGCCCATGGGCGCAAGGATCTCATTATGCACCTTTATCGCGTTGGGAACGCCGGATTTAAGCACATTGTAGGTATCTATCAGCAGAGTGCAACCGTCAGGATACAGCCGGGCATATTCCGCAAAGGCGGTATATTCATCATCGTACATCTGTATCCAGGAATGCGCCATTGTCCCTACGGCAGGGACCCCGTAAAGCTGTTCGCAGACGGCACAGGCGGTACCTGCACATCCGCCGATATAGGCGGCTCTCGCACCCATTATCGCAGCGTTAGAGCCCTGGGCACGGCGTGTACCGAACTCAAAAACGGGTCTGCCCATGGCGGCACGAACGATCCGGTTCGATTTCGTGGCAATAAGGGACTGATGGTTTATCAGAAGAAGGAGCATGGTTTCAAGAAGCTGAGCCTGAATCGCCGGACCTTTTACCGTAAGAATAGGCTCATTCGGATATATGGGCGTACCTTCGGGTACGGCATATATGTCGCAGGCAAAATCAAAATTCCGGAGATACCGCAGAAATTCCTCCGAGAATATCCCCTTGGAACGGAGGAAATCTATATCCTCATCTTCAAAGTGAAGATCCTCGACAAATTTTACCACATCCTCAAGGCCTGCGGCTATGGCAAAACCGCCATCATCCGGAACCTTCCGGAAAAACAAATCAAAACATGCTTCCGTGTCCTTCTTGTCCGAAAGCATATAGCCGTTTCCCATAGTAAATTCGTAAAAATCACACAGAAGCGCAAGATTGTAGTTTCTTTCCGCCATGACGTACCTCCCCGTGGTACATATAATTAATTGTTATTTTTTATTATACTAAAAGTAAAGCAAAATGTCAAGCATTTCCGCATTTACGACAACAAAAAACACAAAAAAACAATACTTTCCGCAAGCACGGGCGGAGACCGTCCGATCATGAATTCCGACACTGTTATCCGGGATTTGATTGAGCCGGTTACAGGTAGGATCTCCGTGATCCGAAAGATAACGGCATACGTGCCGGAGAAAGAAGATCCCGCACCACTGCCGGGTTTTGCAGGGTGCGGGTCAATTCTTCTATTCCGTTCAGTCCGTACTACGGCAAGGGACAGCAGGCGTTGCCGGTCAGAGTATAATGCAGATAAGTCCGCCGCTTCCCTCATTTATTATCTTCTGCAGGGTCTCCTGCATCTTTCCGCGGGCGTCATCGGGCATTCTGCCGAGTTTATTATGAAGTCCCTCATTGACAAGCTCATGCAGAGACTTTCCGAAAATGTTGCTCTGCCATATCTTTTCGGGTTCATCCTCGTATCCGTCAAGCAGGAACCGGATAAGGTCCTCCGATTGTTTTTCGCTTCCCACTATAGGTGCAACTTCCGTTTCGATATCGGCTTTTATTATATGATAGCTGGGGGCAGACGCCTTCAGGCGTACGCCGTAACGGGTTCCCTGCCTCATTATTTCGGGTTCGTCAAGCTGGAGTTCGTCAATGGTTGGCGTGACTATACCGTACCCTTTGCTTTCGGCTTCAGCCATGGCATAAGATACCTTATCATATTCTTTCTTTGCGTTGGACAGTTCTGTGATAACACGGAAAAGATCTCCGTCATCACTGACCTGAACTCCGGTGGTCTCACCAAGAACCTTATAAAACAGAGACGGATCAAGCTCCGCGCCTATGCGCACTGTTCCGGTACCGAGATCCATGCTGCGGACCGCCGCGCTTACCACATATTCGTTGCCCTGAAGAGCTTCGGCAACATCTTTTATCTGGCTTATCTTAGTCACGGAAGAGACAGCCTCGGAAAGGGTCGAGCAGACCGACTTTTTAAGCCAGTGATCCTCGGGCAGCCCCACAAGCCATCCGGGAACTGAAACAGCCGCCTCACGGACCGGGAATTCAAAAAGAACGGTCTGCATTATCCGGCTTACATCCCGGCTGTCCAGGCTCAGGCAGTCTACTGCGGTAACAGGGACTCCGTACCGTTCGGAAAGTTCCGAGCAAAGGGCAGAGGTTCTTGAAGACCGCGGGTCGGTGGTGTTGAGAATAACGACAAAAGGCTTGTGGAGCTGTTTGAGTTCCGAAACTACTCTTTCCTCGGCTTCAACATAATCCTGCCGGGGGATGTCGCCGATACTGCCGTCGGTGGTGATGACCATACCTATGGTGGAGTGCTCGCATATTACCTTCTGCGTTCCGGTCTCTGCCGCCATATTAAAGGGTACGGGTTCGTCATACCAGGGTGTCATCACCATTCTGGGGATCTCATCTTCTATGTATCCCAGAGCGGAAGGCACGATATAACCGACACAGTCAATAAGTCTGACGTTACAGCCGACGCCTTCTCCCAGCTCCACATGGACAGCGTTTTCCGGTACAAATTTCGGTTCGGTTGTCATGATCGTCCTGCCCGCCGCGGACTGAGGAAGCTCGTCAACGGCACGGTTCCGTTTGAATTCGTCACCTATATTTGGCAGCACGAGAGTCTCCATAAACCTTTTGATAAATGTTGATTTCCCCGTTCTGACCGGTCCCACTACACCGATGTAGATATCTCCCCGTGTCCTTTGGGCAATGTCCTTATAAATATCCATAAAGTCCTCCTCCGAAGTCGCCGTTTTTTACTCCAAGTATATGCGGCACGGAACGGGATATGACAAAAGACGGCTTCCGAAGAAACCGTCTTTCCGTACATTGATGAAAATCTCTGCTATACCGCGGCCGTGGTCACTTGAGTGCCCTCATGGAATTGCAGATTGCGATAACCGAAACACCGACATCCGCAAACACGGCGCCCCACATTCCGGCTATTCCGAAGAAGCCGAGAACAAGGATGACAAACTTTACCGTCAGGGCAAACCAGATGTTTTCCTTTACGATCCGCTGGGTCTTACGGGACAGTGTCACCGCCTGCAATACCTTTGCCGGATCATCGTTGGTAATAACAATATCCGCAGCCTCTATAGCGGCGTCCGAACCTATTCCGCCCATTGCGATACCGGCATCGGCAACGGTAAGCACCGGAGCATCGTTTATTCCGTCGCCTACAAAGGCAACCTTTCCGTTCCGGGTCATTTCAGCCACAGCCTGAGCCTTATCCTCGGGCAGGAGTCCGGCTTTCACTTCTTTTATTCCGACCTTTGAGGCAACCGCTCTGGCGGTTACTTCGTTATCCCCGGTAAGCATCACAGTCTTTATTCCCGCATTGTTGAGGGCGGCAACCGTTGCAGCGGAGTTTTTCCGGAGAGTGTCGCCCACAGTGACGCATCCGAGATATCTGCCGTTCTCCGCCACATGTATGACCGTTCCGGCGGCGGAAGCTTCAACATCGGCAAATTCATCGGGAACACTCACACTCTCTTTGTTCATGAGCTTCCTGTTGCCGGCACAGATAACCGTCTTTCCGGTATAGCGTACGCCCATTCCGGCAATCTCCTCGGCAGACCCCGTATCCTCATTCAGGTCGCAGCCAGCACCTTTGCGCAGGGCCTCAGCAATGGGATGCAGGGAAAACTTCTCCGCTTCGGCGGCTTTTGCAATAAGGGTCTTCTCATCACAACCCTCCGCAGGAGTAACCGCACTCACGGAAAAGCGGCCTTCCGTCAGGGTCCCGGTTTTATCAAAGACAACCGTATCGGCCTTCGCGAGGCTTTCCATACATATTCCGCCCTTGATGAGTATGCCCTTCTTTGACGCGCCGCCAATTCCGCTGAAATATCCCAGAGGAACGCTTATTACGAGCGCACAGGGGCAGGATATTACCAGGAACGTCAGAGCGCGGTGGAACCACTGTGCCCATTGTCCGGTAACAAGTCCGGGAATGAGTATTGTGAGAACCGCGGCAGCAACCACCGCCGGGGTATAAATCTTTGCAAAACGGCTTATGAAGTTTTCCGTCTCGGCTTTACGGAGGGATGAATTCTCGATAATGGAAAGGATCTTCATTACCGTGTTTTCATCATATTCCTTTGTGGCGCGGATATGAAGGGTCCCGGTAAGATTCACGCAACCGCCGGTGACTTCGTTTCCTTCCCCGACCGACACGGGAATGCTTTCTCCTGTCATGGAAGAAGTATCCACATCCGATGAGCCTTCGGTGACAACACCGTCTACGGGAATCTTCTCCCCGGGGAGTACCAGGATTATATCCCCGACCTGAACATCCTCCGCGTCAACGGTCTTCTGTTCACCGTCCGCCACGACCCTCGCCGTAGGTACCCGGATATCCATTATCGCCGCAATATCCTTGCGGGAACGCTCCACGGCAAAATGCTCAAACATTTCGCCCACACGGTAAAATATCATTACCGCGGAAGCCTCTATATTGTCATGTATCACGAGAGCGCCGAGAGAAGCAATCAGCATCAGAAAGTTCTCGTCGAAAATATCCCCACGGCAGATATTGCCGAAGGCTTTTCTGAACACGGGATATGCCGCCACTATATAGCCGGGAATGAACAGCAGAGTCTTCAGCCATTCGTTTTCAACCGGAACAAAGCACGCCGCCGCAGTAAGCAATACAGACACAAGAAGCTGTATCAGCTGGGAGCGGAAACGCTTCAGAAATTCTTTCATTTTTCGGTCACAACACTTTCGGGCTCAATTTTCTTGCATACGTCAAGGGCTTTTTTTACAACCTCATCCATTATGTCTTCAGCCGCTTCGATAACTATTTTACCCGCGAGGAAACTTACGGCAGCGGATTCAACTCCGTCTATCTTCTTTATGCCGTCCTCAATCTTGCCGGCACATACAGGGCAATCCAGGTTCTCGATCTTAAAAGTCTTTTTCATGATAAATTCTCCTTGTTTCTAAAATATATTTTTAATTATTATTGCTCGCGGATGTGTTCAATACCCATGTTGACGATAGTCTGAACATGATCGTCTGCCAAAGAATAAAGGATGTTCTTTCCGTCCCGGCGCGATTTTATCAGTTTTGCCTGCCGCAACACCCTCAGATGATGTGACACCGCGGGCTGTCCCATTTTTGCAAGCCCGGCAATATCGCACACACACATTTCACTTCTGGAAAGCATATACAGTATTTTGATCCTCGTCCCGTCACCGAACACCCGGAACAGTTCCGCCATGTCCAGCAGTTCCCCGTCGTCCGGCATCTGAGGCTCCACCGCCCGTATAGTCTGTTCATGATCGTGAACATGTCTGGTCTCCAAAACGCTTGCCTCCTTTCGGATAAACATATCAACAAATGTTTATGTGTTTATTTGTCTATATTATATCACGTTTTTTCTGTTTGTCAATAGGATATGTGCGGCAAAATTGAAACATTTTGCCTCATACTGTCCTTGTATAAACATGAATCTGAGGCAAAAAATATTTTGCGACAGATAAAATTCAGGGATGTGACTAAATGAAAAAAAGAAAAACGGCGGACTTCCTTACACCGAGTTTTCCGCCTGTAGATACAGAACAGCCTCCGGAACAGGACAGTGCGGACTTGTCCGACAACAGTCCCTCGCCTTTTTGCGGGGGAAAAGTCCCGGAACTGACGGACGATCTTGAGCAAAACATAAAGATTTTTTCCGGGATATTCAAGGATGACGAAGGACTTGTTATCAGACGTGTCTGTTCGGCAGGTAAAATGCCCCTGCGTTTCGCTATAATATTCATGGAAAGCATGACAGACGACAGCGCAGTTTCTCAGGATATCATAAAGAGTATTGTCTCCACAAGGTGCGACATACGCCTGTACGGAGATGAGATCCTCGCTGCCGTGGCAAAAAACGCTATTTTTGCTTCGGACATGAAGGCGGAAAAGGATATGTCCAAGGCTGTCAACTCCCTCCTGGCAGGAAACAGCCTGATACTTGCCGACGGGTGCAGTTCCGTTCTGACCGCAGACACGAAGGGTTACGAAAAAAGAAGTGTTTCCGAACCGGAGAACGAAAAACTTCTCAGAGGTCCCCGTGACGGTTTCACAGAGAGCATATCAACAAATATAAGTCTTATCAGACGGAGGCTTACCACGGTTGACCTAAAGGTAAAATTCTTCACCTTCGGTACGGAAACGAATACGAAGGCGGCGGTGGTGTACCTCGACAGCGTCACCGATATGCATATTCTCGCCCAGCTTTACCGCAGACTTGACAAAATAGAAATGAAAGGGGGATTTGACAGCAGTTTCCTTGAGGATCAGATCAAAGATACCCCCTCCGCCCCGTTTTCCACCGTAGGAACAACGGAACGCCCGGACACGGTTGCGGGAAAGCTCATGGAGGGACGTATAGCGATCATAATAAACGGTTCCCCCACAGTGCTCACGGTTCCGTTTCTGTTTGAGGAAAACTTCCGTTCAAACGAGGATTACTACCTTAATTTCTATTTTGCGAATATAGGCCGTTTTCTCCGTATACTGTCGTTTTTCGGGTCGATAAGTATTCCCGCGATCTTCACCGCCCTTCTGACGTTTCACAAACAGATGATGCCTACAAATCTCACCATGAGCATTCTCTCCGCCCGGGACGGAGTTCCCTTCCCGGTAATAATCGAATGTATCGCAATGCTTTTTGTTTTTCAGCTTCTCCGGGAAACTGCAACCAGGATGCCCGGGACGATATCACAGACACTAAGCATCGTGGGAAGCCTTGTCATCGGAGATGCGGCGGTATCGGCAAGGTTTGTCAGTGCACCGATGATAATAATAGTGGCTATAACCTCCATGATGGGGCTGATGAATCCGAAGCTGAAATCAGTGCAGCTGACATACCGCATCGTCTTTCTCGTTCTTTCAGGATTACTGGGACTTTACGGCTATCTTCTGGGGATAATGTTCATGACCGTACAGCTTCTTTCCATCCGGAGCTTCGGAGTACCGTATGTCAGAGGAACAAACGATTCCGGCAAGCCCGCATTTTACGATCTTATAGTCAGGGGGCCGTGGAGAAACGCCAAGGACGAAGTCCCGGTGAGGATCCCGGAAAACAGATGAAAAAAACGATCAGATATATATGCATATTCCTCTGTGTTGCCCTTTCCGCGGCAACAATGACCGCATGTACCGGATACAGCGATATCGAAACAAGTTTTCTTGTTTCCGGAATTGCGGTTGATTTCGCCGATTCCCTGTCCTTCGGACACAGGGAATACCTCGTGACGGTTGAAATAATACCCATGAGAGCGTCGAATCAAGGATCCGATTCATTTTCATATCTCATATCCCAGCAGGCGGACACTTTTCTGGAAGCACTCCGCCTGATTACGGCAGAAGCGACAAAACCCCTTTTTTACGGTCACTGCAAACTTCTTGTAATAGGGCAGGAGGTCGCCTCGGAGGGCTTTCTTCAGGTCGTGGAATATCTGTTCCGTGACAGCAAACTGCGTTTCCCGATGAATATATGTGTTACCCGTTCAGCCACGGCAAAGCAGGTTCTCAGGGCACGGGCGACAATGGACACCACCAATTCCTACGAACTGATAGAAATGATGCAGAGCACCGCACTGAACGTGGGAATTGCCCCGTCGGTGCAGCTTCTTCCCTTCATTGACGCGCTGGCGGATGAAGAAGGATGCTGCGGGATTCCCTTCCTCTGCCCGGCAAAGGACGCCGAGGGAGATACGATAAGTGCCGTGGGAGGGACCGCCATAATCAAGGACTATAAGCTGCTCGGTTATCTTAACAGAGAAAACAGCGCCTTTGCGATGCTGGCTTCCGGAGAATACGAACAGGGAGTAATAAACTGTTTCATCCCCTCGGAGGAAACAATAATTCCCTTTAAGGTCCTGGGGACGGACACAAAAATTTCGGTTGATATCGACGGCGACGGTATAATAGTGAATTTCGACAGTGACATAAGGATCTCTGTGATAGAGCTTCCGATAAACGAAATGGCGGTGGACAGGCAGAGACAGGACAGATTTTTCACAGAAGCTTCCTATTTCATCTCTCAGAACATGTTCTGCGTCGTCAAAGACACCCTTGACCGTTACGGCGCGGATATTTTCGGCATAACCGGCGCAACCCGTTCTGATCACCCGGATTTCTGGAAAAACAACAGACACAGATGGTCCGAGGTGCTCCGTACGGCAAAGATCAGAACCGAGGTCAGTGTGGGTCTGAGAAGCAGTGAAGTTTCCGGGCAGAAACTTTCGAAAGGCGTGGAATAGAATGGGCAAAATCATATGCTGTGCCGCAGCAGTCCTTATTCTGACATTTCTTGAAATCATACCCATTTTCTCCTGCGGACAGAAAAAACTGGGAACCGTGTATTGCGTTATCACTGCCCTGGCACTTGTATTCCTTGTTGTTTCCGAAATATACCCTGCACCCATGGGACTGGGAGAATATCTTACCGATGCGATAAGAAAAGTGACCGGAGGCAGAACATGACAAACGGCATAAAAAAAAGAACGAATATAACACCCGTTCAGGCAACACTGATGGCAGTACATTTTATGATCAGCGGCATACAGGTCATAAATGTAAACAACGACGCATCCTTACCCGTATGGCTTCCGGTAGTCTTTTCGGTCATATTCTCCGCGCCGCTGATACTGATGTTTGCCCGGATGTCAGCTCTTGAACCGGATGAGGATATGTACGGAATGATGCGGCGGGCTTTCGGAAAAGTTGCCGGAAGTATACTCACGGTACTGTATACCCTGTATGCGCTGTACCTTGCCGCAGTAAATCTGAGATATATGGGAGAATACGTCCAGGTCGTATCACTTCCCGACACCCCATCCTTCGCTTTTCTTCTGGCTGTGGGTATTTTTTGCTGGTGGGTCCTGCGTCACGGAGCGGAGGTCTTCGGAAGGTTCTCGGCGGTACTTTTTCCGATAATGACCGCGGTCTGGATAATAATACTGCTGATGAGCCTGAAGCTTTTCAATTTCTCCTATGCCCTTCCGGCTTACCCCGATCAACTGGCGGAAGCCGCATCCACAGGCGCCGACATCGCATCCTTTTCCTTTTCCGAGGCTTTTCTCTTTCTCTGCCTGCCCTGCGGAGTAAAAAAATCCCGGAAAAGCAGCTACGGAGTTTTCCTCACGGCTTTCGGGTTGTCTGCGGTTTTCATTTTCATCGTCACGGTCACGGATCTGCTCATAATCGGGCACCCTGCCCTTTCCGGACTGTACTTTCCGCATTATTCCGCATTATCGGTTATAAACATCGGGGATTTCGTGACAAACATAGAAGTAATCGGAATACTGCAGTTTGTCATTTCGGCGACAATCAAAACGGCTGTCTGCATTTTTGCCGCGGCTCAGGGTATAGAGAGTATTACACGGACAGGAAACGTTACCCTTCTCATAGCGCCGGCGGTCCTTGCCACCGTGGTTCTCGCTCCGGTGGTGTTCAGAAGTACTCCGGAAATGCTCCGTTACAACAACGGATACAAATATACCGCTGCGGTGATGCACGTTGCCATTCCCACGGTGCTTTATATCGCAACGGAAATCAGACACAAGGTCATAAAAAGGAGAGAAAAACATGGAAATAGAAATATCATCCCGGTTCAGGGACACTGAGGCGGCTTCCGCCGCGGCGGACAGGATCCGGGCAACGGAAGGAATAACGGAAATGAGACTGCGTTGGGCGACCTCTTACGGAGACGTACGCTTTGACAATGACCTGAGATACGGGCCGGAGGACGCGGTTCTTCCTCCCCAGTCTCCTTCTCATTTCAGAACCCCGAGCATAAGCCCGGAGTGGGGCGGAGCTTTTTCCAATATGCTTATACCCGAATTCAGCACCGAATGTATTCTGCTGGTCCGGACAGGAAGCCGGAAAACTGCGGAAAAAGTGAAGGCAACCGCAATAAACGGCGGAGGATTTGACATTAAAATCAAATTCAGCTGACCCCTTGACTTTATCCTTTCAATGTGATAAAATAAACTCCGGAATCCCGGGCGGAGTCCTTCAGCGGACGCCGTCAGCGGTTCCGGAGTATTTCCCCGTTATAACATCAAACCGTCCGTATTCACGGACAACTTTTTTCCGGAGTATCTGAAATGGAATACAAAATAGAACTGCACAGTCATACATATCCTGTAAGCGAATGCGGCTGTCTCAGCCCGGAGCAACTTATACTCTGCTATAAAAAAGCCGGATATGACGCCATCAATCTGACTAATCACTTTCACCGCAAATATGTGGGCGATAAAACCGATGATGAAGCCGTCTCTTTTTACCTGAAAGACTTTGAAGAGGCAAAAAAAGCGGGACAGAAGGTCGGAATACGGGTATATCTCGGGGCGGAATTCCGTTTTGACGGAGCCCATAACGATTATCTGATCGAAGGGGCCAGCGCAGAGCTGCTCAGAGAATGTATAAATCTTTTCGGAGGTTCATACAAGGACCTTTACGACACCGTGCACGCCCACAACGCCGCAGTCTTTCAGGCGCATCCCTTCCGCCCGGAGCAGTTTACGGCACCGACGGAGTACCTTGACGGAATAGAAATATACAACATGCACCCCGGGCAGCAGTCCCGAAACGAGCTTGCCATCGCATTCGCGAAGGAACACGGACTGAGAGCCATATCGGGTTCGGACACACACGAGTTCTGGCATGTCGGCAGAGGCGGTATCATAACGGACCGGCTGCCGGAAAACGGAACGGAACTGAAGGACATTCTGCTTTCGGGCAATTACAGGCTCATACACAGACCCGACTATAATTTTGAAGAAGAGGAATCGGATTTTATAAAGCAGATACAATAACACCGCATATATCCCATACTCCGTACATCTTAAAGCTCATAACGATAAAAAGCGCTCAGCCCTGTTCCGGGACTGAACGCTTTTTGTTTATTACAGTTATGCCTCAGGTCCGGACAGCTCTCTGCCCGGGGCTTACTTTTTCTCGCTGACACCGGAAACAATGATCATAGTTCCGTCAGCCCCCTCACGAAGTGTAATGACAGAAGACTTTACAGGGTATACTTTAAGGGGATCCTCATACCATTCGAAACCTACAGACCACATTCCGGTCATCCTGTCATACTCACAGCTGACACAACGGCGGTTTTCCAGCGCTGACGCATACATGGAAAGAACATATGTTCCCCTTTCTGCGGAATAAAGCGGAGTATCGGTGGCATCAAAGGATTCAAGACCGAAATGTCTCATTGCCACGGCATTCAGTTCGGATTGGGTAAATGTTACATACTTGGAAGATTCCGTCCCGGTTCTTCCGTACCCTTCGCGGAAGGCAAGAATAAGCATATATTCCGCAAGGGAACGGCGGTTTTTTATCTCCTCAACGGAGGAAAAAGTCTCATCTTCACACTCCGACCAGGACACAAAATCCTCTGCCTTCCGTGCGGCAGGTAACGCAAGATTCACCTGCAGAAGTTCGTCCGGCGTCATGGAAAGCACAGTATATTCCCCGCTCTGTCCCTTGCCTATACGGACAATATATGTCTTCTTACCGGACTTTCCGGTTACAGTAAACTCATATTCACCCTCGGCGGATGTTGATGTGTAAGAAACGGAATCGAAACGGAGGGATGAATAGTTATATGCCGAAGATCCTATTGCAGTGTAAAGGTCATCCTTTTTACGGCTCTCAAGTCCGACTTTGAAAAGTTCAGCCACAGAATCCGCCCGTTTACGGATAATCTCAACCACTTTTTCCTTAAAAAGAGGGTAAGCATAATAAGAATGGAAATACCGCTCCACACGACGGGCCTCTGAGTAAAAGATTCCGTATACCCGTACCGTCGTCCCACCCTCTGGATCGGGAGTCATAGTCATGGTGAAACCACGCCCGCCGCCGAAGACGCCGCTGACCGACTCGGATGTATCCACCCGGACAGAGCCCTCCACAGGGGTCAGATCCAGCGCCGAAAAAAGATCACGTATATTTTCAAAATACTCTCCCGTAGCACTGAGGGAGCCTATACTGAGTCCGGTTACGGAAACCTCCGCCCTGTCGGAATTTGCAAGAAGGACGCCAAGTTCGGAGGCTGATATCTGCCACAACTCGGTGTATATATTTTTATTGACGTATTCGGAAAGAAACGATATCACGGAAGGAGCGACATCGTACGCCTTTTCTTCGTCTCCCGAAACAAGGACCGCAATGCTCCCATTTTTATAAAACCGCAGGCTTATATCCTCGTCGGGCATTAAAACTATATCTGCCTGCTCCGAGGGTACATTCCGCCCGGATTGCCATGAAGAAATTCCAAGCCCTGCAGTCAGTCCGGATGTTGTTATATAGAAAACATTACCGCCGGCGGTACAACGGATATTTCCGGCAGTAGAGACCTTCACCGCAGCCTGAGTCAGTGCGGGGTCGGAGGAGGAATCGGTGAGATATTCGGAAAGTGCGAAAAACGCCGAAGAAGGAATATTATAGTATTCGTTTTCGTAATACGCAAGATTTTCTTCACGGTACAGATAAAGCTCAAAGCCCTCAGAAGAAAGAACCATATCCGCTCTGTCCGGAAGGGATGCGGGGGCATTGGCACGGCGGCTCCACTGTCCCACTGAAAGAAGCCCGGCGGCAACGTATCCGCTGTCCAGGCGGTATGTTGTCCCGTCAAGGGAAATGTATAGGTTTGTACACACCGACAAAACATCATAAATACGGCGGGCACCGTCATCAAAAAGACGGGTGATTGCGGAAGTAATTTTCTCGGCGGTCTCCATACCGACATAATAATATATTCGCGATCCGTTGTACTCGATTACGGCAGCCCGGTCGGAAACATATATGAGTATCCTCAGTCCCTGCCCGTTGTCAAGGGTCGCATCGGGGAGATTCTGTGTTTTCACTATATCGGAGGATGAAACCGTCCAGGAGGACATTTTCATCGCCTCTATCAGTGGCAAAGGGTCGAGAGCCGCAGTTATTCCGGAAAAGGATACGTTTACGGTTTTATTTGCCCGGAGAAAAGACTCCGTATCCGCGACGGAAAGAGTAGAATTAGCCTTCAGATAAGATATTACCTCAGATACCGTTCCGTATGGCAGAGAGTAGTAATATCCGGAATCGCCGATGTCGATCAGTGCCGTGCTGTTGGGATAAAGAAATATCTGTCCACCCTCTTCCGTCACGATCACGGCGTCGGCAGAAGCTCCGCTGTAATAGTCGTCCGCTTCCCGGGGTTGCCAGCGTTCGGGTTGAAGAAGCGAAAGGAATATATCCGTTTCCCCGACACTCACACTCCGCCCGGAAACGATCACCGTCAGTTTATCGGAGGCGGCAAGAGAACGGAAAACGGCATCTTTGCTCGCAATTTCGGCCTTACCCGAATCCCGGAGCAGAAAAGCCGCAACCGCAACGATAACGACCATTACCGCCGCAGATATAACTGCGATCAGAATACCTTTTCTCTGTTTTGATGCTGCGGCAGGGGCAACGGGGATTTCTTCTGTCACATAACCCGATTTATTGAGAAGCCTCAGCGCAAGCTCCTCGGTGTCCTCAGGGGCAGTGTCGTCAAGGTCATCCTTAGTATAAGTGCGACGGGAAATCTTGTGTATATCGTGACTCGGAGGCACGGGAATTTCAAATTCCTCCGTAATGTCCCCCTCCGGATCGTTTTCCCATTCCGGATCTATCTGATTCTTATTCTTATCCGACATAAAAGCTCCGAAATCTTTTTGAAATCAATTGTCAAACACTGTTTTAAGCCCGGAATATCCCGGTCCCTTCCAGTAAATGGTATCCCCGTAAAGAATATCTTCCGATACCATAAAGATCGTATCGGAACCCTTATCCTTTACGTGTATGCTCAGCCGCTGGACTCCTCCGCCGGTACTGTTGAGGCTTATCACGGAAGCGTACGCGGTCTCAAGGATATCTACGGCACTGTCACGGTCCGCCGAAAGCTCAAGATAAAGAGCCCTGCGGTCAGGACAACCCAACGAATCATAAAACTTCAGTCCGTCAATTTCGTAATTTCTGTCGGCAAGAAGATACTTCAGTTCAAATGAATACGTTTCCGTATCAATGGTGGGGGCATCCACCTCCGAACCGAGATATTCCTTTATCCGGTTGTAGCTGACGGAATGGAAAACTCCTCCTGAAGGAGAAACAAGCCGTATATAGTACTCAGAATAGGAAAGATCAGAATTCCGCAGAGCATTGACCACCTGACGCAGAAGCATGACATCCTCGGCACTCATTACCGAATCTTCGCCCGCAACATCGATCATCAGACCCTTTCCCCTGTCCCGGACGGAATAACCGGATACCGAAACACCGTTCTCGGCGAGGCCGCCGCGGATCTCCGAATCAAGATTCATATTGTAACGGAGATATCCGACGAAGCTTATCAAAGCCGCTGCAGCAACGACGACAGCAAAAGACAGCAGCATTTTTACTTTTCTCATATCAGCCTCCGGGAACGTTATTATTCACTGTATTTTAACATATATTTTTATTTAAGTCAAGACTCGGCGGCGAAAAAAGAGTAAAAACTGCGGACCGTGCGGTTTAGGTCGGAAGGTTTTTCTGTTCCGGTACAGTTTACGACAGGTTTTACGGAAGGTTCTGTTGTAGAATATAAAGGAAAGGAAGTTGTAAAATGAACAGGATATTGACAAAAAAGACAGAGTCTCTGCGCCGCCTTGCAACCGAAGGTCTTAAACTCGGAGCGGGAGCCGTACTATCCGCTATCCCGTTTTTCAATCTTGCAAATCCCTTCGGTATCGCCTTTGCATCCGTATGCCCAGGGACGGGAGCGATCGGCGCGGCATTAGGGTATATACTTCGTGGCGCCGATGTCGTCAGGAATCTCACAGCACTGGTTTCCGTATGCTTGCTCAGGTTTCTGTTCCGTAACACGGTGGAGAAAAAAGCCGGGATTCATACGGCCTGCGCCATCTACACCGTGTGGGCAGGAGTGGTGGGCAGCCTTGCGGGGGTTTTCAATCCCTCAAATGATCTTCGCAATTCGGTCTTTTACGTTGTAGCTTCGGGAGCGGGGGCGGCAGCGGCGTATGTTTTTTCCGTGGTTCTCGATAAAAACGGACAGGCCCGCCCCGGCAAACGCAGGGCACTCTGTTTCTGCGTCACCGCCGCGATGCTTTTTTCCGGCCTCGCGTATCTCGGAGGAATCGGGAAAAGCTGTTCCGTAATACTGTCAGTGACCTCGGTTTTCTTTGTATGCGCAAAATGCGGACTTTATAACGTATGTATGTACAGTCTCATTCTTGCCATGGCGACATTTCTTCAGGACGGAACAAATGCAGTCCTTCCCGCGGTCATAGTTTTCGGCGCAATAACCGCCAGCCTGGTAAAAAGGCTGGGTAAATATGCGGTGGTAATATGCTTTTTGCTGGCGGACACGGTCTTCTGTATATATTTCGGAGGCGAAAAAGGATCTTTTTCACTGCTTTTCCATATCCTCGCCGCCGGAGTACTGTTTTTCATCTTCCCCATGACGAAAATAGGGCAGATGATCAGGGCTGTGTCACCGTTTCCGGTCATACGTGCCGGAGAGCCGGTAGCCGCAGGGAAAAAGACAATGGGTTTTTTCGGAAAGATCAGCACCCCGTCGAAGAAAACCCCTTTTTACGAAGTGTGCGATAAATGCGGAAAACGCTTCGTATGCTGGATAAAAGACTATGACTATACCCTGGAAACGCTGAATAAAATGACAGTGGAAGCGGCTGATGAAACATTTACCGTACCGCATCATTTTCAGGCAAAATGTCCCAATTTCGATAAAATAGTCAGAAAACTGCGAAGGACCTCCGACGATCCTCCCCTGTGGAAGCTTGACTATGCAAAAGCTTCGCATCCCCGGAGAGGACAGATAATCTGCGGCGACACCTGCGGGATTTTCGACGCAGTAGACGGAAAAAAAGTTTTCTGTATCACCGATGGGATGGGCTCGGGGTCAGGTGCGGCAAAACAGAGTGTCAGGGCAACAAAGCTGCTTCAAAGGCTCATCTGCAACGGAATAGAAAAAAGCGACGCGCTGAAACTGCTCAACGAGACCTTTATCAAGGGCGATGAAGAAGCGGTGGTGGGTGTTGATATCTGTTCCGTGGATCTGAGGCTCGGAAAATGCGACTTCATCAAAGCCGGAGCGGCAAAATCCTTTATTATCCGTAACGGGAAGGTCTTCTCGGTGGGAGCCGCCTCCACCCCTCTCGGAATAATCGATGAAACGGACATAATAACCCACAATGCGTCCCTTTGCCGCGGAGATATACTGATAATGGTGTCCGACGGTATGACGGGTGCCGAAGAATGGCTTACATCTGCCCTTGAGACCGTAGCACAGAGCAACGTCCGCAATTGCGTTGATATATGCGATGCCCTACTGACGGGAGCCTGTCGCAAAAACATGGACGGTGACGACGACATATCGGTAATAACGGTTAAGGCGGACCTTATCACGGATCAGAAAGCGGCGGAATAAAAAACAGACAAAAAAGAGTACAGACAAATATCTTCAAGAAAATTCCACCTCATTTCGCCGCTGTTTCTTTTTATTTAAAAAGAGTCAATAAAATCATGGCGCAGTCCCCGGGAGCTCCGGCTCCCGGGGACTGTCCGTTTTACGGACAGTCCGGAGTTGCCTGCCGGCAACTCCGTTGCGCCTGAGGATGCACCGGACTGCAAAAAGGATAGGTGAATCTTGACAATCCCGGACGTTTCTGTTATACTGAAAAGTAATGAAACAACATCGGTAAAGTACCCGCCAATCCCGGAGGAAAAATGAAAAGTACGGTTAAAATAAACAAAAACGACACTCTTACGCTGACTGTTTCCGCTATGAGTTTTGCGGGACTGGGCATTGCCCGGTACTCTGACCCGGCGGCAGGCGCAGACAATTACGTTTTTTTCATCTCCGGTGCGGTTGTCGGAGACGTCTGCCGTTGTCTCGTGCTTAAAGTGGGAAAAAGCTACGGCTACGCAAAAATTCTGGAGATACTCTCCCCCTCCGCAGACAGAATTCCGGCAGATTGCAACGTTTTCGGAAAATGCGGAGGCTGTTCCTTCCTCAATACGGAATACCGGGCAGAACTCTCTTATAAAAGCCGTATAGTTGCGGATGCCTTTTCAAAAAACGGATTCAGCTTCGTTGACCGTAACAGCCCGGTAATGCCTCTGATTCTGCCCGAACCCATATTAACGGACATGACCCCCGAAGGGACCCCGGAGGTAGTCGGTTCGCCGGAAACCGAGTATTACCGGAACAAAGTGATATATCCGCTGTCCCCCGAGGGAAAATTCGGATTTTACGCCCATAACAGCCACCGGTGCTGTGCATGTTACGACTGCCGTCTGCAGGACCGACTTTTTACGGACATTGCCGGATGCGTTCAGCAATTCATTGCCGATTACGGTATCAGACCATATGATGAGGCATTCGGAACGGGACTCTTCCGTCACCTGTTTCTTCGTCGGGGAAAAAGTTCCGGTCAGCTTATGGTCTGTCTGATCCTTGCCGAAGAGAGACTTCCCCATCAGGACGAACTCATTCGCAGATTGAGCCGTTTTCCTGAAATCAGGTCTGTTTACATCAACGTCAATCCTCTCGTTGGCAATACGGTTCTCGGAAGGAGGTTCAGCCTCATTTACGGCGAACCTTACATAGAAGATACGCTCTGCGGACTCCGCTTCAGAATCAGTCCCGCCGCATTTTGGCAAATAAACAGCCGACAGGCCGAAAACCTTTACAACTACGCTGTAAACGCAGCGGAAATAACGGAAAACGACACTGTGCTTGATCTGTGCTGCGGCACCGGGACCTTAGCACTTATAGCGGCAAAAAACACCGAAGCCAAGCGGGTCTTCGGTGTGGAAATAGTACCCGAAGCCATTGAGGACGCAAAACAGAACGCGGAGGCAAACGGAATTGAAAACTGCACCTTCCTTGTGGCGGATGCTGCCGAAACGTACGATGTCATAAAGAGTGAGTGTAAAGGATTTCAACTTCCCAACGTGGTAATTGTTGACCCGCCCAGAAAAGGACTTGATGAAGAGGCGGTACGGCAGCTGAAACGTCTCAGTCCCGACAGAATAGTCTACATTTCCTGCGACCCGCACACTCAGGCAAGGGATCTTTCACGGCTTATATATCCAAATCTCGGAGATTCGGAATCAGTATTTCTGCTTCCCACCTATCGGGTCAGAAGTCTCCGTGCCTTTGATATGTTCCCCCGGACACCGCATATAGAAAGCGTGGTCTGTCTGACAAAAATCCCGGGATAGATTGGTCCTGAGTCCGAGAATATAAACAGACCCTGTACGGAAAATTTTCTCCGTACAGGGTCTGTGTTCCTCAAATGTCCGGCGGCCTGAATTCCTTCAATATGCAAGCCCCATGCAATCGTGCCAATCCCCGTCATAAGACATACAGCCGTTCCACGGAAGCAGGAACAAATCATTCCTTTATTTCCAAAGAATCCGGGGAAACAGAGCACGGAAGAAAGAGAACCTTCACACCGGCTTGCCGGGCTTTGTCGAAGGCTTCCGCAAAGGCGGGGTCGGTCACGGAGTTCGGACGAACCTCAAAGACTCCCGGCATCGCGATTACAAAAGCAATGAAGCATTCGTATCCCCGGGAAACAGCGGCGGCAAGTTCCTGCAGATGCTTTACGCCCCTCTGTGTCGGAGCATCCGGGAAGTACCCCACTCCGTCAATTTCAAGTGTGCACCCCTTGACTTCCAGGAGTATTTCTTCTTTCCCCTTCCGAACCATATAAAAGTCGACACGGGAATTTCCGTAACTGTATTCAGGCCTGATATGTACCACGTCGCCGAAAGGTTTCCGACGCTTTTCAAGGTATTCACGCACAACGGCGTTCGGCGCCTGGCTGTCAATATTGACCCAACCGAGTCCCGGTTTTTCCACCGCAACAAGGTCATAATCTGTTTTTCTCCCGGCGCCCGGTCCGGGTGTAAGGACAACCCTCCGTCCGGGGACTAAAAGTTCCCGGCATCTGCCCGTATTCTTCACATGGACCGTTTCTTCCTTCCCGTAAAGCATCACCCGGGCAACGAACCGGTTCGGACGGGATATAAACTCCGCCGTGACGGTGTTTTTATATATCATTTCATCCCCTCGATCGCGTTTTCGATCATCCTCGCCTGTTCCGGAGTTTCCGCGGGAGCATAATATATCCCGTTCCCGGATTCCCTGTTCCTGAAAAGAATGAGCCAGTCATCGCCGAAGCGTCGGAGAACAACGGAATAATCGGATATAGCCGCAGGATCAAAATAATCCGTTCCGTACAGAGAAAACCACATTTTCCGGACCTGTTTCCCTGTCAGTTTGTCACCGAGATCTTTCCAGAAACCTGAACCGGCGCCATATGCCTCGCCTTTTATGGCATTATGGACAGCCCCGTCCACGGTAACGGAGCCGAAATACTCCGTGGGAGCAAGGATATGCCTTTTCACGGTGATATCAAGCTCCACAGAGATTTTCTTTCCGTCTGCGGTACATGCGCTGAAACTTTCTCTTACCGCCGCGGGCCGGCAATAAAGAACCCCGGCGATGATTG
>CAJLLT010000014.1 GCA_905207625.1 uncultured Eubacteriales bacterium
ATTAGGGCTATGCCCGAAACTGAAATACCCCCCCCCCGTTTTACGGGGGGATATTTATTATGTTTTGTGATTCCGGATACCGGGTCGTCGGTCTTTTACAGTCCCAACAGATACCCCGAACATATCCCCGCCGCCGCTGACAGAAGAATTATGACAATCGGGCTGATTTTTCTGAAAGAAAGAATAACCATGATCCCGAATATTCCGCCGCTGACGTAAAAGGCAGGGGATGAAAGGACGGTTGCGCTGAATCCGGAGGGGAAGAAGACAGTTTCAGCCACTGAAACGGCGGCTGAGGCTATCAAACCTATGACCGCCGGCTTAAGTCCCGACAGTCCCCACTGTACCGCCTTTGCTTTCCGGAACCGGCTGTAAAACCCGGCAACGATCAGTATTATGACAAAGGACGGCAGCACAACTCCCAGAGTCGCGCAGAGGGCTCCCGGAATTCCGCCTGCACGCATCCCCACATATGTGGAAAGATTTATCGCAAGCGGACCGGGGGTACTTTCGCTTATGGCTATGAAGTCTACCAGTTCATCCGCCGTCAGCCAGGCGTTTGCGGTTACTTCACTCTGGATAAGCGGGATCATTGCGAGTCCGCCTCCGAAGGTAAACAGCCCGATTTTGAAAAAGGCGAGAAAAAGCTTCAGAAATATCATCCGCCACGCCTCTTTTCCGCCAGAAGTGCGGAAACCGTTCCCGCAACGGCACATGCAACGATAACCAACAGAACGTTGATTCTGAATACGGATACCGCAAGAAATGCGCAGCCCATGACAATGTATGAAAACAGATTTCTGTTACTTTGACGGAACATGTCCCACAGTGCCTTAAGAATAAGGGCAAGGACTCCCGCTCTTACCCCGAAAAAAGCGTATTGCACGGCTTTTATTCCCGAAAATTCATTCAGGGCAAGGGTTATCAGGCTTATTACCGCAAAAGAGGGGAGAACCACTCCGAAGGTTGCCAGAACAGCACCGGGAAAGCCCGCAGAGCGCTGTCCGACAAAGGTTGCGCTGTTTACGGCTATGGGCCCGGGAGTGGATTCCGCGATGGCAACCATTTCCAGGAGTTCCTCGTCGCTTATCCATCCGTGCTTTTCCACTGCTTCCCTCCGTATCAGGGGGATCATCGCATATCCTCCGCCGAAAGTGAACGCTCCGATCTTCAGAAACGCAAGGAAAACGGAAAGGGCGGTTCTCGCATTCCGTTCTTTCATCTTATTCCTCCTGGAGCGCAGCCCATTCATCGTAATTCAGTTCTTCCTCTTCGGTAAGCTGTTGCAGCTGTTCCGAAAGCTCCGCTATTCTCGTGTAATCCGAGCCTATGGAAGGATCGGAAAGAGCATCCTGAACGGCTTTTTTCCTTTTTGCACATTCGTCAAGGAGTTTTTCGAGTTTTTCCGTGCGGCTGGCCCTTTTCCGTTCCGCCGCCTGTTCCTCCTTTTTTCTGCGGTAATTTTCGGCACCGTCTTTTTTCTGCTCCGGTACCGTTTCCGTGTGGGTAAAAAACCGTTGCTTCTGTTCTGTAAAGAAATCGTATCCTCCGTCATAGACGCGGAGTTTTCCTTCATCGAAATCAAATATGCGTGTCGCGAGTTTGTTTATGAAGTACCGGTCATGGGAAACCACGACCATTGTCCCGTCGTAGTCTGACAGAGCCTGTTCGAGGGCTTCTTTTGAAGCTATGTCAAGGTG
This sequence comes from uncultured Eubacteriales bacterium, assembly GCA_905207625.1. Lineage (GTDB taxonomy): Bacteria > Bacillota > Clostridia > Oscillospirales > UBA644 > HGM12619. Next base: position 1,701 of record CAJLLT010000014.1, read on the forward strand.
GTTTGTGGGCTCGTCCAGTATCAGCAGATTGTGTGGCGAAAGCATAAGTTTGGCAAGCTGTACCCTTGCCTGTTCTCCTCCCGAAAGTTTGTCCGCGGATTTGAAAACATCGTCACCTTTGAAAAGAAATACTCCGAGGGCTGATCTGACCTGGGTATTTGTCATCTGCGGAAATTCATCGGAAATTGCGTCAAAAACCGTTTTCTGACCGTTTACTCCAGCCACATTCTGGTCGTAGTACCCCTCAACGACCCTCGCTCCGGTAACTATCCGTCCTTCGGTGGGAGTAATCATGCCGGTTATAATCCTGAGAAGGGTTGTTTTTCCGCATCCGTTGGGACCGGTGATGAATACCCTGTCCCCGCTGTGTATGAGGAAATCCACGTCACGGAACAGAAAGTTTTCGCCGAAGGCTTTTCCGAGATTCTCCGCCCTGAGAACCTCGTTACCCGTTCCGGAACAGGCGTGGAAGGAAAAATCTATATTTGCCGGATCTCTGTCCGGTCTGACCACGGTCTGCTTTATACGGTCTATCTGTTTCTGCTTTGACTTTATGGTAACATAGTTGCGTTCCTGATTAAAACGCTTCTGTTGCTCAATTATTCCTTCGATGCGCCGGATCTCTTTTTCTTTTCTTTCGTACTCCCGTTCAAGAGTCTTGCGGGCAAGCTGTTTCTGCTCCGCGAAAGCTGTGTAGTTTCCGGTGTAACAGGTGAGTCTGCCGTTTTCAAGGTCAAATATTCTGTTGCAGATCCGGTCAAGGAAATACCGGTCGTGGGAAATGACCGTAACCGCGCCCCTGTAGTCGGAAAGAAAGTTTTCAAGCCACCTTACTGACTCCATATCCAGGTGATTCGTGGGCTCATCCAGCAGGATAAGATCGGCGCCTGAAAGGAGTATTTTTGCCAGAAGTACCCGGGTGCGCTGTCCGCCGCTGAGTCCGGAAAGGGGTAACTGAAGCTCGTTTTCCGAAAAGCCCAGACCGAGAAGGGTGGAGCGTATACGCCCCCGGAAGGTCATTCCTCCCCGGGAAAGAAATTCCTCCCTGAGCCTTTGCTGCCGGGAGAGATTTTCTTCGGTGGGGGCATTTTCTACCGCCGAATCCGCCGCTTCAAACTGCTTTTCCAGCGTCATGAGGTCGGCAAAGACCTCCGTTACTTCCTGCAACGGGGTTTTTGCCGATGTGTAGTCTGAATGCTGTTTCATGTATGCGACAGTTGCGCTTTTGTCCCTGAAAACATTACCTTCATCGGCGTCTTCGGTTCCTGTAAGGATGTTGAAGAGCGTAGTCTTTCCCGCTCCGTTGACCCCGACTATACCGACTTTGTCTCCCGGTTCGATACGGAAGGATACATCGGAGAATATATTCTGCTGTACGAAACTCTTACCGAGTCCCGATACGGAAATCAAACTCATTTTACTGATCCTGTTCTGTCTGTTTTGCCTTGCTCTTACGGGTTATGAAGAATACCGCTGTTGCTCCTGCTATGAGAAATACGACGGAAATTATGACTGTTCCCGCTCCGTAGGGCGGAATGGGTAAACCGTCTCCCTGGAGAACGTTTCTTATGGAAGCGAATACGAAACCGAGGATCGCCGAAAAAGTGAACATCGGGTATTGGGTCATACATTTGTCGAGAACTTTTATCAGAGCAAGAACTCCGATCACCGTTGCCACTCCGATAACAAAAAGAAACAGTATATCTCCGGAGTTTTCACCCCAGTGCCTGACATCGGGCAAAGCTCCGAGAGCCTTGTAGAAACGGTCGTATATGCCCAGAACTATGAGCATGTGGGAAAAGGATATGCCCGGGAGTATCATGGCTACCGCAAGGAAAAATGCCGCGACGACAACTCCCCAGACTGTTTTGAGGGAAAACCCTGTGTCAAAACTGACCAGTCCGTCGGGCATCATGTTAATAAGCAGTACAGCTCCGATACCCGCAAGAAAAAGAAGTCCTGTGATGACATATTTGTATGTAGCGAGTTTCTGTTTTTCGGGGAACATCTTCCGCAGGAGCATGGGAACTCCTCCGATTATGAGTCCAACGAAAAGGAATCTCATGGGCAGGGGATACGTCTGCGCAAGATACAGCAGGACCTTGGAAAAAAGAAGCATTCCCGCCGCTCCGCAGAGTCCGAAAAGCAACAGAAACAGAAAGTTTTTCTTGAAATTCTTCCGCAGCCCGCTCACAGCCGCAACAAGTCTGTCGTAAATATCCGCAATCAGCGCGAGAGTGCCGCCGCTCATGCCGGGAAAGGTCATGAGTGCGCCGATGCAGAAGCCCTTCAACGCCGTTGATGCGTTGTCCTTTGTGAATATTTTTTTCATTCTTTACTCCTTAAAATCTGAAAACTATACGTTTGAAATAGTTGAGTCTGTTGTGGAACAGCTCGAACATTTTTTCGTTGCTTATGAGGAAGAATTCTCCCGGGTGCTCCACAAACTGTCCCGCATATTCGCACTTGTAGAGGTACAGCTCGTACATCCGGTCATCCTTTATATCCGGGGTGTCAAGTTTCAGTGTTCCGCCGATATTGAAGCTTTCACACTGTCCGTCAAGGCTGTCTCTGATCATGTGCAGGTATCCTGCCGTGAGTTTGAGTTCCCGGAGGGTGGGTGAGGATGCACCGAAGAAGGAATAACTCTTGTTTCCCATTTTTATGAAGAAGTCCGCATGAACATACGGGTCCTCCGGATACGCACGGGCTTTTGCTATTTTCACGTCAATGTCCGCAATCTGTTTTTTGTCTGTGTCGATGCTTTTCTGTTTTGCCGCCCGTCTCTCGGGATCGGTTTCCGCCTCAGCCTTCGCAATTTTCTGACGAAGCTGCTGTTGCTGACTCTCCGCCAGGGCAATGTATTTTTTCATGTCACAGCGATGCAGGTAAACCGTAACGAAGGGTCGGAGAGCTTTAGCCATTCCCCTGTAATATTTCAGCGGGCGTCTGCCGAAACCCTTTGCCTCGGTGGTGTGCACGAGCATGTCGTAGAATTTATCTACCGCAGGCTCAAGTTCGTCTCCCGTATATTTCTCCACGTACATTCCGCGGTTTTCGCAAAGCCGCAGATGGTTCTTCAGCTTTGTATTCATCTTTCCGTAAAGACGCTGCCATTCCAGTTCCGGATCGGAGTTTCTGTCAATAAGAAGCCTGTAGTTTGTTTTGGGCTGAAGAAGAGCCCGGTCGTTTCTGACCCAGCCGAACCGTTCCAGTGCCGCGCGCAGATCCTTTTCCGGTTCGGGAGCGGCAAACTCCACCTTGTAATCAGCGTACGGGTCGGTTATGATATATATAATGCGGTGCTTGCTGCAATATTCCTTGAGAAACTCCGTAAAAGCTCCCACAAGTTCAAGATTTTCCCAGTCGCAGACAAATCCCCGGGTTATATATCCGATGCTGTGCCCGGTCGTATATACCGGCAACCGCAACAGCAGACAGGTCAGGACGGTCTGACCGCTGTCATCTCTGCCTATAAATGCGGTGTGGCGGAATATGTGTCGGAAATCAGCCCAGTATGAGGTTTGCTGGAATATTCCGTGGGCCTGGGCAAAACTGTCTATATTCTTTACGTCAGTCTGACTGAAAGTATACTTCATCGTCGTACCTCCGCTTCGTTCGAAAGTCATATATCAAGTGATATTATACATTAAAACATCGTAAAAATCAATAGATGTAGAAATTATTTGCCATTTTGTTTTTCCTTGTTGACAATCCTGAAAATTTGTGATATACTTAAACATAATTGAGCATGACAAAGGAAGGGAGAACTCTTCATGAAAAAAATAGGGTTCATCGGTGCCGGACATATAGCCTCCGCCATAGCCTCCGGTATCCTTGCGTCGGGACACTGTTCTGCCGACGATATATGCGTTTATGACGTTGACGGGCAGAAATGCGCGGCTTATGCCGATGCCGGATTCACCGTCTGCAAGGACGAGGCAGATGTGGCTGCCAATGCCAGATATGTTTTTGTCTGTGTCCGTCAGAAGGATCTGAAATCTGTTCTCGGAAAGCTTGCCGGAAACGTTACCGGAGCGAATGTTATTATTTCCGTTATCGCCGGCGTCAGCATTTCTTATTTCAAAAAGGCTCTCGGAAGGGAATGCAAGGTCGTCCGTCTGATGCCCAACACCCCGATGCTTAAAGGTGTGGGTGCCACCGCGATGAGCTATGAGATGCCCATCACATACGGTGAACTGACGGAGATCCGTGAATTGCTTGAGACCACGGGTATTGTTGAGATGCTCCCCGAAGACAGAATGAATGAGGTTATTTCCGTAAATTCCTCCAGCCCCGTATATTTTTATATGTTGCTCCGTGCGATGATAAACGGTGCTGTGGCTCAGGGAATAGATGAAGAGACCGCAAAGAGGCTGGTTTTCGCTACAGCCGAAGGGTCTATAAAACTTGCGGAGACTTCGGATCAGAGCCTCGATGAGATGATAGCTCAGGTCTGTACCCCCAACGGTACTACCGTAAAGGCTATGGAATTCCTTGAAAAACACGGATTTGAGCAGGCTGTCAGCGATGCTATGCTTGCTTGCACAAAGCGTGCTTACGCTCTCGAGAAAGAAACCGACGCCGAGTAACCGCTTTCTGACCGGATTTTTTACTTTTTCTTGACTCGGTTGCGTCATTTCTTAGTAAAGAACGGGGATTTGTCCCAAAAATAGGACAGATGTCGGAAAAATTGTTGATAAATGCCAAAAAAAGGCTACTCATTTTGTGCGTTTTGCCTATTGGAATTTTCGCTTTTTTATGGTAAAATTACAAAGTAAGAGAACTGGGGCTGGAAGTGTGCCCGTAAACAGAAATTTCGGAGGTTTATTACCGTGGCGGGATTGGTACTGAAAAATATAGGTAAAGTCTATGCCGGCGGCGTCAGAGCCGTTACAGACTTTAACCTCAAGATCAAAGATAAAGAATTCATTATTCTGGTCGGTCCTTCGGGCTGTGGTAAATCCACTACCCTGAGAATGATCGCCGGTCTGGAAGAGATATCCGAAGGCGAACTTTACATTGACGAGAGACTTGTAAACGATGTCGCACCAAAGGACAGAGACATTGCAATGGTTTTCCAGAACTATGCTCTTTATCCTCATATGACCGTTTTCGAGAACATGGCTTTCGGTCTGAAACTTCGCAAGGTCTCCAAGGAAGAGATCAAACGTCGTGTCGACGAAGCTGCCCGTATACTTGATATTTCCCACCTGCTTGACAGACGTCCGAAGGCTCTGTCCGGCGGTCAGAGACAGCGTGTTGCCCTCGGACGTGCGATCGTCCGTGAGCCGAAGGTCTTCCTTCTGGACGAACCTCTGTCCAACCTTGATGCAAAACTCCGTGCTCAGATGAGAACCGAGCTCAGCAAGCTCCATCTCAAACTGGGAACCACGTTTATTTACGTTACCCATGACCAGACCGAGGCTATGACCATGGCTGACCGTATAGTCGTTATGAAAGACGGCTATATTCAGCAGTGCGACACTCCTCAGCGTCTGTATGATGAGCCCATCAACCTGTTTGTTGCCGGCTTTATCGGCTCTCCCCAGATGAACTTCTTCGAGGCACGTCTTACCCGTCGCGGCGAGGATGTTCTGCTTACCTTCGGTGACTTCACTCTGAAGATCCCCAAGGAAAAGGTTGAGACCGAGAATTACGAAAAGCTTATGACCTACGGCGGCAAGAACGTTATCGTTGGTCTTCGTCCCGAGCATATTCATGATGAGGATATGTATCTTGAGAAGATGCCCGAAAACATCATTACCGCAAATGTTGAAGTCACTGAGCTTATGGGTGCTGAGACTTATCTGTACCTTGACGTCAACGACAACAAGATGACCGCCCGTGTTTCGCCCAAGACAAAAGCCAAACCCGGCGACACCATCAAGGTCGCTCTCGATATGCACAACATCCATCTGTTTGATATCGACACCGAAGAGACCATCATTAACTGAGTACATCCTACCGCAAAGGTTTTTATTTACATGCTTTTTTTCTTACTGTCAGTTGAATACAGAGCCTGTCTGTTCGGGGCGTAATGCCCCGGACGGGTGGGCTTTTTGCCTTTTACGCAGTTTGTACCCTGAACAAGGAGCCTCAAGATGCCTCAGAATAAGGACAATATCGCCTTCGAACAAACACTTGAGGCGTACAAGAAACTCATTGCATCCCTGGCATCGTCCTTCCCGGAACGCTACCGCGAGGATCTGAGACAGGAGGGAAATATCGGTCTTTATGCCGCTTACAGTACCTTCAGTGCCGCTTCAGGTGTCCCTTTCGGAGCTTATGCCACTCTTTGCATAAAAAGGCGCATGATAACCGCTTACCGTGCTTTGTGCAAGGATGATAAGAATGTGTCTTTTGACGAGTCCGATGTAACTGTTTCCGGTCCTTCTCCCGAACAGAGTATTCTGGACAGCAACTATGTCTCATCGGTGATAGATTCTGTCCGTCATACCCTTACGGATCTGGAAAACCGGGTCCTGACGGAATATCTCAGCAGTGGCGGAAGCACCGCGCTGGCGGCGAAGAATCTCGGACTCTCACCGAAAACAGTCGATAATGCCATGACCCGTGTGAAGAAAAAACTTCGGGAAAGGTTTTCGAAATAAATTTAATATGCCCTGGAAAGATCCGTTAATAATCCCCATCATAGCATCTACGCTTTTTGCCTAAACTGCATTCTTTACGCGGCTCGGAAACAGGCTTCACGGCTTGCCTCTATCCTCCGTTTTGCGGTCTTTAGAAAATTACGCGACGTTTCGTGATACGGTGATTTAACGCCTCGGTGCGACTCCGGGAAGGGCGGAAAAATTATCAATCATTTAAGTGAGGTTACTCTAATGTATCAGGACAAAGAATTGGTTTGCAAAGACTGCGGAAAGACCTTTGTTTTTACGGCAGGAGAACAGGAATTTTACGCTGAAAAGGGCTTCCAGAACGAGCCTCAGCGTTGTAAAGAATGCAGAGCTGCAAAGAAGGCAGCTGTCAAGGGCGCTAAAGAGTATTTCGTAGGCGTTTGCGCATCCTGCGGCAAGGAAGCGAAAGTTCCCTTCCAGCCCAGAGAAGACAGACCCGTTTACTGCAGCGAATGCTATGCAAAGATGAAGGGCAACGACTAATCAGTCGGTTTGTAAAGACATCTTATTAAGCCGTGAACCGGAGCTTCCCGTATCGGGAAGCTCCGGTATGATTTTGTCAGCAAACACCCGGCACAGGCAAAATATAACCGCAGAAAACATTGCGCTGTTACCGATGAATATAACTGAAAGAAGCACTTGCGTTGCAAGTGCTTTCTTTCATGGGGTGGATAGTGGGATTCGAACCCACGGTCTTCAGTGCCACAAACTGACGCGTTAACCAACTACGCTATACCCACCATATTCAATTGGCGTGCCCGGAGGGACTCGAACCCCCAACCTACTGCTTAGAAGGCAGTTGCTCTATCCAGATGAGCTACGGGCACATATCTGACTAAATCAGCCTGTGTATTATACCATAAACGGCAGGAAATTTCAATAGGGTAAATGAAATATTTTTGCAAACTTTTGTTTTTTGGAGAAAAACCGGCGAATTATGTCCGAAACCGCTGTCGTTGGGAAAGGGAATGGATGTTTTATCTTTGGTTTCTCTTCTGATATACTAAAAACTTCGTAATAATCGTGTGGTTGGGGACGCGGTTACGGACTGATTCAATACACACCTATCAAGCGTTTGTAACTATTATCTTAAAAACAGTTCTTTTTCGCAGTTTTCTGCGGAAAAACAGGTGTCAGTTCTGCGGTGCTATTGACTTTTTACTTTTAATGTAGTATAATTATAATACCAAAATAATTTCAGGGAGAACAAAAAATGTCTGATCGCACCCCCGGCTTTTGTCCGTATTGCGGGACAGGTCTTGTCGACGGAAAATGCCCCAATTGCGATACGCCTAAAAAACCCTATTCAAAACTGACTTATGAGGAAAAGAAAAAAGTCCTTGCCGCTGATCTCGCCTCCGGGAAACTTGCCCGTTGGCAGTATAAAGTGGAGATGGAGAACCTGAAGGCGGAGTATTCCGGGCAATCTCCGGAAAGAACGACCCCGTCCATGGTCAACCGCAGGAGCGTCTCTTACCGCAACGGCGGTTTTTGTGCCAAAAGACAGGGGCTTCTTCTCGCCGCTTCGATAATTTCCCTTGTGCTGATTCTTTTTTCCGCTACGGTGCAGGTGCTTTCGATTATCAGACTCAACGAGTATCTGGAAAAAAATCCTGTGCCTTCGGGTACCTCACGGCAGGAGGAACAGACGGACTCCTCCTGGGATTCGGTTATTTACTCTTTGGGATACAATCTGGTCTATCCTGTTCTGGGGACGGTTATTTCTCTTTCGGGTACCGTGTTCTCCTTCCTTGGCTGGAAAACCGGCAAACGTTGGATGGCACTTGTTGCCGGAATAGTTTTTCTTGCCAATCCTTATGGCGGAATGATGCTGATTTGTTCAATATTCTGTTTTATAAGCTATGCCAGAATGACCTGAGGTGACGGTTGAATGAAGATCAAGGTTAAAGAGAAAAGCTACAGGGAAGTCTGTGAGCTTTCATCCGGTATCCGCATCAGGCCTAAAAAGCCCGGGCTGTTTTTCCGTACTCTCGTGCGCATCGTTTCTTCTCCGGAACTGCGTAAGGTCGGGTTTACCTGTCAACGTCGGGGGATGGAAAAGCTCGGCAAGAATCAGCCCTGCCTTATTCTCATGAACCATTCTTCTTTTATCGACCTTAAAATAGCCTCCGCACTGCTTTATCCGAGACCATTCAATATTGTCTGTACCTATGACGGATTTGTGGGAAAAAGCTGGCTCATGAGTAATCTCGGCTGTATTCCCACGAATAAATTCATAACCGATCTCAGGCTCGTGCGTGATCTTAAATATACGGTGCAGGAACTTAAGAGCTCCGTACTTATGTATCCGGAGGCAAGTTATTCCTTCGACGGGACTGCGACTCCGCTGCCCGAAGGTCTGGGAAAACTCGTGAAAATGCTTGCCATACCGGTTGTTGTTATAACTACCAAGGGCGCCTTTGCCCATGATCCGCTCTACAACGGGCTTCAGCAGCGTGACGTCAGGGTTTCCGCCGAGATGGAATATCTGTTCAGCCCCGAGGATACAAAAGAGCTTTCCGCCGAACGGATAAATACAGTCCTTGCCGAAAAGTTTTCTTTTGATAATTTCCGCCGGCAGCAGCTTGAGAACATCCGTGTAAGCGAACCCTTCCGTGCGGACGGACTGCATCGTGTCCTGTATAAATGTCCGCATTGCCTTGCTGAGGGAAAAACGGAAGGAAAGGGGTATACGCTTGTCTGCCATAACTGCGGAAAAGAATATGCTCTTGATGAGTTCGGCTATATGAAGGCGCTTACCGGCGAGACGGAATTTGAACATATTCCCGACTGGTATGCCTGGGAGCGTAAATGCGTCCGGGATGAGATAATCAGCGGAAAATACCTGCTTAATACCGATGTGGAAATATACATGCTTGTCAACACCGACTGCGTATATCATGTGGGGCAGGGAAGTCTGGAACATACAGAAAAAGGCTTTACTTTAACCGGGTGCAACGGGGAACTGAATTATTTTCACCCGGCATCCGCTTCATACAGTCTTTATGCCGATTATTTCTGGTATGAACTCGGCGACGTGATAAGTATTGGTACGGATAAGGTATCGTATTACTGCATTCCCATATCGAAGGATGTCAGCGTCGCGAAGGCACGTCTTGCCGCCGAAGAAATATATAAACTTGACCGGGAGAAGAAAAAACTCAGGGTATGATCATTTCCGAAACCGAAAAACTGCTCCGTACCCATGCAACGCAATACCCGCTTTCCGAACCTTGTGATGCGGTAAAACTGCTGTATCAGAATGAGTTCGGCGGAGACCATCTTATCGATCCCTCCGCCGGGGAACTGATGCGGAGGTATCTTTTTGCAGAGTATTACGCAACGCCCCAATGCTCCGGTATGCCGCTTTACGAACCCATCGGAAACGGTATTGTCCGGGTGAATCTTGCGGCACTTGACAACGGCGGGATAAGTCCGGAAAGACTTCTGGATGTATTTGTCCGCTCCGCTTCGCAGGTGAGGGGGGACACTCTCCGGTTTGAACAGAAGCTCGGAGTACTGAAAACTCTGACTTCTGAAGGAATTTTCGGGTTTTCTGCTGATGTTCTCGACGGATACCTTGAGGAATACCGTAATAACGGTTTTCCTGCCGTCAGCCACAGTTCCGCTTACCGCAACGCATATTCGCCCCATTATCGGGTCGTTCTTTTCCGGCTGCTGTTTCCCGATGCCGCATTGCCGGAAATATAAAACAGGAATTAATCCCCCTTCGGACGAAGGGGGATTTTTGTATGCGACAGAGCCTGAGGAACACCGTCTGGGGTTTTTACGGAAAATTCATACATTTCCCCATTTGTGTCTGTTGACTTTTTGTCTGTGCTATGTTAAAATTATCAGGTATGGTGTTTGCGTTTGTCTGTACATATAATTGTAGAGATATTACCGTATTCCGACAGAGAAAAAGGAGGTTGCATATTGGTCAGATCATTAACAAAAAAACTCACGGAAGCTCTGGTTTCCGTGCTTCCCGTGACATTGATAGTGGTAATCCTGAACCTGACCCCGCTGGTCGATCTGTCCGGCAGGGAAATGACGGTTTTCCTTGTGTGTTCGGTACTTCTGATCCTCGGCATGGGACTGTTCAACATGGGTGCGGATCTTGCGATGACGCCCATGGGCTCTCATATCGGTTCCGGACTTACCAAAACCCGGAAGATAGGGCTTATGCTTGCGGTCTGTTTCGTGATGGGACTGCTTACCACCATTGCGGAGCCGGATCTTACCGTTCTCGCAAAGCAGGTTGAAGACGTTGTAAATCCCACTTTACTCACGGTTACGGTGGGAGTCGGCGTGGGACTTTTTCTTCTGATGGCAGTCCTGAAAATAGTCTTCCATAAGTCCCTTTCAATGCTCCTGATGTATTTTTACATGATACTTTTTGCCGTTGCGGCATTGGTCCTTTCCACCGGCAACGGAGATTTCCTTGCCTTGGGCTTTGACTCCGGAGGTGTCACCACCGGACCCATCACCGTTCCCTTCATAATGGCTCTCGGTGTCGGCATAGCTACAACGTTGGGCGGAAAAAATGTAGGGGAAAACAGCTTCGGTCTTGTCGCAATGTGTTCCGTCGGACCTATTCTTGCCGTACTTTGCTTCGGTATTTTTCTTAAGGGCGGGGTAAAGTACGAACTTCCCGATTATTCCATAGAAGCCCATCTCGGGGCGGAGCTTCTTCCGACGATTCTGTCCGTTACAAAGGAGGTTTGCCTTGCGATAGGAATGGTCGTTGTGTTCTTCCTTCTGCTACAGCTGTTTTGCCTTAAACTGCCCTGGAAGAGGCTTTATCAGATCGGTGTCGGTATCGTCTATACCGTAGTCGGTCTTGTGATATTCCTTGCATCCGCGAACATCGGATTTATGCCTGTGGGATACAAGATGGGCACACAGCTGGCTGCCGCCGATAACCGGATCCTTGTTCTGTTCGGCTTTGTCCTCGGCGCGGTAGTTGTTCTTGCGGAGCCTGCGGTTCATGTTCTCAATAAACAGGTGGAGCAGATCACTGACGGCGGTGTCAGCAAAAGATCCATGATGATAGCCCTGTCCGTCGGTGTCGGAATATCCATCGGACTTTCCGTACTCCGTGCAGTCATGGATTTCAGTATCCTTTATTACCTGATTCCCGGGTATCTTCTTTCCCTCGGACTTTCCTTTTTTGTCCCCGGGATTTATACCGCAATTGCCTTTGACTCCGGCGGTGTCGCGAGCGGTCCTCTTACGTCAAGTTTCATTCTTCCTTTTGCCGTAGGCGTTTGCTATGTGTTGCAGGGACAGGATAAAATAATGACCGATGCCTTCGGTATTGTTGCAATGGTGGCAATGACACCTCTGATTACGATCCAGCTTCTCGGTTTCCGGGCTGTCATGGTACGGAAAATGAAGGAAAAGATTGCCATGCGCCGTATACTTGCCGCCGATGATGAGCAGATCATCGAGTTTATGTAGGAGGTGGGATGATTATGAAACAAAACAACAATTCTCCCGCGGCTGAAACCGAACCCAGAATGAGGCAGGTTCAAACTGATCGCGGCGCCGTACCTCCGAAACTGCAGATCCTTGTAACCATAGTGAACAGGGATAAAGCCGAACTCTATACGGATCTGCTGACATCCTTCGGGATCAGTATGCAGCTGACGATGTCGGCTCAGGGGACGGCAAGCGTTGAAATGCTTCACTATCTCGGACTTGAGGACTCGGATAAGGCAGTTCTTTTGGGAACCGTCCGTGAGGACGCGGCTGAAAAAACACTGCAATATCTGTCCGGAAAGTTTGAAACCATTAAAAAGGGCAAGGGTGTGGCTTTTACCGTTCCCATGAGCAGTGTTATAGGTGCCGCTATATACCGTTTCCTCGGAAACATCCGTGAAAGGTGAGTGAAAATATGAAAGAATACAGCCACGAGGTCATACTTTGCATCGTAAACGCCGGATTCAGTGATGCGGTGATGGATGCCGCCCGCCACTACGGAGCGAGAGGCGGTACCGTTATTCACGCCAGAGGTACTGCCGCATCTGAGGCTGAACGTATGTTCAACATTACCGTTCAGCCCGAAAAAGAGATCGTTCTGATAATTGTTCCGGTAGATCTTCGGGACAATATCCTGCACGCTCTGTATAAATCCGTCGGACTCAATACTCCCGGTCAGGGAATAGCATTTTCTCTTCCCGTTGACCGTGTCGTAGGTATAAGCACCGAGGAGCAGAAGGAAAACGGAAACTCACAGTCCTCCGCGGAGGAGTAAAAGGCCTCCGTTTCCCATGCTTTGAACCGGATCTCAGTATATATAAACGCCCGCCGGATTAACGGCGGGCGTTTATATATGAATATGATTGCAATTGAAGTCTCTGTTTATTACTGTTTGATTATAAGTTCCTGCGCGTAGGGGAGGGTCCGGATCCAGTCGCAGAAAGTATGCCATTCTTCGAGCTTATGAGCCTTCCGGGCGTTATATATTCCGGTAAGGTTCTCGTAATTGAGGGTACAGGTCCTCATTTGATTGTAACTTGAGGGCAGCAGCTGGATAATATCGTACCAGACGTCCTTTTCTTTGCTTTCAAGAAATTCCAGGCGGAGTTTTTCCAGATATTCCACGGTCAGCCGGAGCTGATTCTCCGTTTCAGGCCTCATATGGTCGTGGCTGAAATCCTCAATGGAAAACTCTTTGGAATGGATCTTGTGCATTGTGCTTGTGGAGTTCGCCACTGTCCCTACCTTGTAAGTGTCGTACTCTTTCCACCAGTACAGGGGTGCGGTAATATCCACCGAAACAAATATCTGGCGGATAAACTTACGGTGATCGCTTCCGGCATTGCACAGTCTCTTTGCCAGGTCCAGGTCATTGGGCCCGAAAACAAAATTTCCGCCGGCGTCGGTATAGCTGTCGCCTTTAGCCCAGCTGTTCATGGGGTTTCTCGCTCCGCGTACGGCATTTTCAAAGTTCATGACCGATGTCCGTTCAAGCTTTATCATCTGAGGCTTCCTCCGTCATTTTAAGAAATTCTTCCTGGTCAATTATTTTTACGCCCAGGGCCTGCGCCCTGGTCAGTTTGCTTCCCGCTTCCTCTCCCGCAAGGACAAAGTCAGTCTTTTTTGATACGGAAGAAGAGGTTTTGCCTCCGAGGCTTTCAATTATTTGCGATGCTTCATCTCTGGTCATGGACGGCAAAGTTCCGGTGAGCACAAACGTAAGACCTTGAAAAGCATTGCTTTTCCGGGTGCTCTCGTAGCTCATTTTTACCCCTGCGAGGTCAAGCCTGTGTATAAGATCAATGTTTCCGTCTCTGTCGAAAAATTCACGGATGAATTCGGCGGTTATCGGTCCTATATCGGAAACAGTCATGAGTTCCTGCTCCGAGGCATTCCGCAACGCATCCATTGTTCCGTATTTTTCCGCAAGTGTCCTTGCGGCTTTGCTTCCCACCTGCCGTATCCCCAATGCGTATATCACCCGGTCAAGTCCCGCGGTCTTGGATTTTTCCACGGCTAGACGGAGGTTGTCCGCGCTTTTTTGTCCGAAACCCGGCATCAGGCTGATTTTTTCGTAATCCAGACTGTACAGATCCGCCGCCGACCGTATAAGTCCCTCATCAATGAATCTCTGAATATTGTTTTCGCCTATGCCGTCAATGTCCATTGCGTCACGGCTTACAAAATGAATAATATTCTTGGCGGTCTGTGCCGGACATTCGCTGTTTACACACCGGAAAATAGGGGAGTCCGGGTCCTGAACCGTTTTTTCTCCGCAGGCAGGACATCTTTCGGGCATTCTGAAAGGTCTGGTTTCCTCCGGGCGGAGTTCGGGAACAATTCCCACGACTTCGGGGATAACGTCTCCCGCTTTGCGGATAACGACGGTATCTCCCTGCCTGATGTCTTTCTGTGTGATAAAATCGTAATTGTTCAGGGTCGCCTTGCTTATCCTGCTGCCGGCAAGTCGCACCGGATCCAGGATTGCGAGGGGGGTGAGGACTCCGGTTCTGCCCACGTTCACCTGTATCTGACGCAGAACGGTCTGTTTGCATTCCGGCGGATATTTGTAGGCGATGGCCCATTTCGGATATTTTGCGGTACTGCCGAGAACTTTTCTCATTTCAAGACTGTTGACCTTGATTACCGCCCCATCAATGTCAAAGGGCAGTCCGTCTCTGAGTTGTCCCAGTCGCTGTATCTCATCAAAAGCGTCTTTTATGTCCTGAAATGTGTTATAGTACGGGCTTACGGGAAAGCCCATCTTCTTCATTCTGTCAAGGGTCTGTTTGTGGGTCCCGAAACCCTCAACCGCTGTGCCTAAAGCATCGGATGACTGCAAGTTGAATACTATTATTGCAAGATTCCTTTTTGCCGTGATCTTGCTGTCAAGCTGTCTGAGTGAGCCTGCTGCGGCGTTCCTCGGGTTCGCAAAAAGGCTTTTTCCTTCCTCTTCACGTTGCAGGTTAAGCTCCTCAAACGCTTTTTTCGGCATATATATCTCTCCGCGGACGGTAAGTTTTTCCGGATATGGAGCGGTCAGGGTAAGGGGAATGCTTTTGACTGTCCTCAAATTTAGGGTTACGTCCTCGCCGGTAACACCGTCACCCCGGGTCGCACCGCGTACGAACTGCCCGTTCTCATATTCAAGGGCAACGCTGAGACCGTCGATTTTCAGTTCTACATCATATTCTGCATCAGGGAAAACGGCACGGACACGGTCATCAAAATCCTTGAGTTCTTCAAAAGAAAAAGCGTCCTGAAGGGATTCCATTTTTACGGAGTGGGTGACCGGCTGAAATTTTTTCAGGCTTTCTCCGCCCACACGTTTTGTCGGAGAGTTCGGTGAGCAAAGCTCCGGATACTTTTCTTCTATCGCCGCCAGTTCCCGCAGTGCCATATCATACTCGTAGTCCGAAACTTCAGGGTCGTCATCCACATAGTATTTTTTCGCCCATCGGACAAGCTTTCCGGAAAGCTCTGCGGCTCTTGCCTCAGCCCGGGCAAAAGACATTTCCGAAACAGTATGATTTATTTTCTCGATTTCGGTCATTTCAGTTCTCTCAAGTCATCGTTTTTAAATATATTATAACACATATATGTGAAAATTCAATAAAGTTTTTGAGAAGTCAGCCGGTAAAGGGAACTTTTCCCACAATTACCGTTTCTGCGGCGACAATGTCTGTGGTTACGGTTTTTCTTACGGTCTGTGTAGCCAGAAGCAATACCACCTCAACCTGTACCCGAAGCACTATTCTGTGTACGGTCTGATTTATGCCTGCCGAGGAGAATTCGGAGAAATATTCCGCTTTTCCTGACTGTACCGACATTATTTTGATGTCGATCAGCGCTCCCTTTCCGGAAAGAAGGTCTATTCCTGTCAATGTCCCGAGGGGTACTGAAATCCTGTTGCTTCCGGGCCGGCATATCCGCTGTGTGACTTTATCGGTGACAGCCGTCCTGAGTTTGTTTGCTGCGGCTGTATCCACCCTTATTGCCGTGACCGATCCGTTTTCCGTTTTTTCCACCCTTACTATATCCTGATCCTCAAGACATTCTGCGGCGACATCATTAATTATCCGTGTCAGCTGTATATCGGCACTTGACACCGCCGCCTGCCGGATGATAGGACCGAGAGCCCTGTCCGCAAGGGAAAGCAGTATCCATATTGCCGCAATGACGGAAAGTATCAGTGCAATCCACCTTATTTTTTTCTTTTCCACTGTCGTCATAGAGCGCCTCCGAGCATATATCATCACTACTGATTCTATGCATCCGGGGAAAGAAAAAAACCTGTCCGCAGACAGGTCATTTTAATCCAGAAAAAGAGGGGATCCGTAGTCGTAAAGGCTGAAACCATTACATGATTCCACGGCAACTTTATACTTCAGGCAAAACTCCCTGATCGCTGATGCCTCCGGAAAACAACCGTCAAGATCTCCTGAAAAAACAATAATTTTCCCACAGTTATCACGTTTTGCGGTGGATAATACCGGGGCACTGATCACGCACGATGCTCCCCCGATAAAACCATATGTGAAACCTGTAAGCTTTACACCAGTGTTTGAGACTTTCAGAACGTCAAATCCCCTGCTTTCAGCTGCGCGGGCTATTGACGGGTCGGAGGTGATCAGCACCGAGTCCTCTATCGGAATGGTGCTGCACTTTGCGTAACCCTGTTTCACATTGACCGTTTCAAGTCCCTGTCTGTCCGCCTGCCGGAGGACTTCTCTGTCGATATACTTTTCCGCACAGAACAGAAACCTCCCTGCGGTAAAAGCGTTGTACCGTATGTCTTCGGGATATCCTTCAGCCGGATCCCTACTTCCGCATATCACGTCCGGAACCGTTCTTCGGACTGTTTCGAAAATCTCCGGAGCAGCCACGAGAGTTTCTCCGACCCGAACGAGCGCCAGGTCCGTATGCCCCGCAGTTTCATTACGTATTTTTTTCAGACGGGGAAGGTATAAGGTCTTTGCGCCCGAAAGCTTCTCCACTTTGTGTGTGAATTCCTCCGGTATTCCCTCCGGGACAAACAAAACCGGCATTTGCGTTCTCCTTGTTTCCTGTATCGTGTTTTTATTTCCGACGGCGGACGTAAATAAAAAAATTGACCCGCCCTGCCGTGGAATCTTTACGGTAAATTCAAACCCTGCATAAGCAGGTTGGGTAAAACCTCTCCACAGCTTTGTGCTCCCAACGTCCGGCTTTGAAGGCCGGGAGGTCTGCATACCCACTGCGGAAGTCGGAATCCCTTGTTCGAAGTGTAGGTTTTAATTACACCGTAAAACACGTACAGGGCAGGAGTTGCGCCCTTTGTTTACTTGCGGATCCCCGGAGTTTTACTCCTGATCCTCTTCTTCGTCACCGAAGTCCGCGGAATCGTCGAAATCGTATTCTTCCGCGAGTTTTTCCTCTATTGCTTCGAGGACTTCGTTGAATTCGTCTTCATCGGTGATGGAATTGAACATATCTTCACCGGGATTCTCGGGATCTTCATCAATACGGAGGATTATGAATTCGCATTCTTCATCTTCCAACTGGTCGTCCCTGACAAGTGCCACGTATACTTTGCCTTCATATTCAACTGTTTCGATAATTGCGTAATCCTGTTCCTCTCCGTTTTCATCGGTCAGGTTTATGATCTCGTAGTCTTCTCTCATAAATAACTCCTGTCTTCGGTATTTACTGCGGCGGCTTTTACTCCTGCCGGCCCGGACTTGTATCTGCTATCATTATATCATCTATACCTCCTTTTGTCAACAGCTTTTCTTCAAAATGTTACGACAGGACAAGCGCTTTTTGTACGGTTTTGTGCTTTCTCTTCCTATATAATATACCTCAGTGAGAACCCTGTCGTATAATATTTGTTTTTGTTTTTCCTTGCCGTAATATGACCCGGATGTGGAGAGGGAGGTATCGTTTTTTGCCGTGAACTCCGTTTTTTTATGGTATAACACCCGAATTTTCCGTAAAACCCCGGATTTCACAAAAAGTTCAAGCGAATGAGTAATATTTTTTCATATTCAGTATTGACAAAAGTTCCCGGATGATGTATAATAAATGAGCATGGCAATAGCATATGCCCTTATTATGCGTTGATCCCGGAGGTTGCTGAAATTCCGCCGAATACGGACAGGGAATTCCGGGGGAGCAATTATCCGATTTGAAATTGGATGATACCGAATTTTTCCGGTGTAACCGACTGCGTGCAACGAACGGAAACTTCCGGCTGTGACTTTTGACAGCGGAAAGTCCAAGCGACGCGACTGAATGTTACCGCCCGGTGCTTGGTTGATTCTGAACAGCTTGCCCTGATTCGGAATTTTTTTGCGGCTTTTTTAAGAAACGCGCGGCTGAGTGTTCGGTTTTTCCGCCAAATCGAAATCAATCAAAAAAGAAATTTCAGGAGGCGACACTAATGGCAAAGAATGAGAAGATGAGAATCAGACTCAAGGCATACGACCACAATCTTATTGACGCGGCTGCGGAGAAGATAGTGGCTACCGCCAAGAGAATGGGCGCGACTGTATCCGGACCCGTTCCGCTGCCTACCGACAGGGAACTGATCACCATACTGCGTGCTGTCCATAAATATAAGGATTCCCGTGAGCAGTTTGAGATGAAGACTCACAAGCGTGTTATCGACATCATCAAACCCAGCCAGAAGACCGTCGAAGCTTTGATGGGAATTGATCTTCCCGCAGGCGTCGAGATCGAAATCAAACTGTAACATACTTATTTAAAGTATAAAGCATAGACCCCCGCCATGCAGGTCACGTCGGTAAACCCGACCAATAACCGAAAGGAGAATATTACCAATGAAAAAAGGCATCATCGGAAAGAAACTGGGAATGACTCAGATCTTCTCCGAAAACGGAAACGTGATCCCCGTAACTCTTATTGAAGCGGGACCCTGCCCGGTAGTTCAGAAGAAGACCGCCGAAAATGACGGTTATGAGGCTGTTCAGCTCGGTTTCGGCGATATACGCGCGAAACTGGTCAACAAACCGGTCAAGGGACATTTTGACAAAGCTCAGGTTGCTTACAAGAGAGATCTCCGCGAGTTCAGACTCGATGACGTTGCTTCCCTCAACGTAGGCGATATTATCAAGGCGGATGTGTTCGAAGCGGGCGACATCGTCGACGTTACCGGCACTTCCAAAGGTAAAGGATATCAGGGTACCATCAAGCGCCACGGTTTCCATACCGGTCCTATGGCTCACGGTTCCGGATATCACAGACATCAGGGCTCTATGGGCTCCAACACTGATCCTTCCAGAGTTATGAAGAACAAGGGAATGCCCGGTCACATGGGCTCCGAGCAGGTAACTGTTCAGAACCTGTGCATCGTTAAGGTAGACGCTGAGAACAATCTCATCGCTATCAAAGGCGCTGTCCCCGGTCCTAACGGCGGTCTGGTAGTGGTCAAATCCGCTGTCAAGAAGGCGTAAGGGAGGATACAGAAATGCTTAACGTGAAAGTTTATGATATGAACGGCAACGAAACCGGTACGGTTGAGTTGAACGAAAGCATCTTCGGTGTCGAGGTCAATGTGGCACTGCTTCATGAGGCTGTCAAGAACTATCTTGCCAACCAGAGACACGGTACACAGAACACCCTCACCCGCACCGAGGTTGCAGGCGGTGGCAAGAAACCCTGGAGACAGAAGGGTACCGGCAGAGCACGTCAGGGCTCCATCAGAGCTCCTCAGTGGACTCACGGCGGTATTGCTCTCGGTCCCAAGCCCCGCAGCTACAGATATTCCATGAACAAAAAGGCGAAGAGAGTCGCTATGAAGAGCGCATTCTCCTCCAAGGTCGCAGAAGACAACATGATCGTTCTGGACACCCTTCAGTTCAATGAGATCAAGACCAAGAACATGGTCGCTGTTCTCAAGGCTCTCAAGATAGAGGACAAGGCGCTGGTCGTCCTTCCCGGTCCCGATGCAAATGTGGTTAAATCTGCCGCAAACATCCCCACCGTAAAGACCACCTACGTCAACACCCTCAATGTTTACGATATCGTGAAGTACGACAAATTTGTCGTTACCAAGGAAGCTCTTCAGAAAATCGGGGAGGTGTACGTATAATGAAATTTGCACAGGATATAATCCTTAAACCCGTCGTCACCGAGCACAGCATGAGCATTATGCGTAACCAGCGCAAGTATACCTTCATCGTTGCGCCCGATGCCAACAAAATCGAAATCAAAGAAGCTGTAGAGAAGCTTTTCGGCGTCAAGGTTGCTGCGGTCAACACCATCAACTTCGACGGCAAGGAAAAGAGAATGGGCTATACCAGCGGCAAAACCGCTTCCGGTAAGAGAGCAATAGTTACTCTGACCGCCGACAGCAAGTCCATCGAGTTCTTCGACAGCTTGATGTAAAGGAGTGACTACGATGCCTATAAAGAATTTCAAACCGACGACCCATTCCAGAAGAAATATGTCTACGCTGACGTTTGAAGAGATAACGAAGGTAGGTCCCGAGAAATCACTTCTTGCTCCCGTTAAGAAAAATGCGGGCAGAAACAGCTACGGCAGAATCACCGTTCGCCATCAGGGCGGCGGTAACAGAAGAAAGTACCGTATAATCGATTTCAAGCGCAACCGTCTTGACGATTTCGCTGAAGTCATGTCCATCGAGTACGATCCCAACAGAAGCGCAAACATCGCTCTCATCAAGTACGATGACGGCGAAAAGGCTTATATCATCGCTCCCAACGAGCTTAAGGTAGGCGACAAGGTTCAGTCTTCCGCAAAAGCGGATATCAAACCCGGTAACTGCCTGCCGATCGAAAACATCCCTGTCGGTACGTTCATTCACAATATTGAACTTGTGGCAGGAAAGGGTGCTCAGCTTTCCAGAAGCGC
Organism: uncultured Eubacteriales bacterium; assembly: GCA_905207625.1. Taxonomy (GTDB): domain Bacteria; phylum Bacillota; class Clostridia; order Oscillospirales; family UBA644; genus HGM12619. The sequence goes on from CAJLLT010000014.1 coordinate 22,700, forward strand.
CGGTGCCGCCGCTCAGCTCATGGCTAAGGAAAACGGTATGGCTCAGGTAAGACTTCCCTCCGGTGAGGTCCGTATGGTCCGTCTTAACTGCAAGGCAGTTGTCGGTATCGTCGGCAATCTCGACCACGAGAATGTCAAGCTCGGTAAAGCCGGAAGAACCCGTCATATGGGTATCCGTCCGACCGTAAGAGGTTCCGTTATGAACCCCTGCGATCACCCCCACGGCGGTGGTGAAGGTAAGTCCCCCGTCGGCAGACCCGGTCCTGTAACTCCTTGGGGCAAACCCGCTCTCGGCTATAAGACCCGCTCCAAGAAGAACAAGTCCAATAAATTTATTGTAAAGCGCAGAAATGCGAAATAAGGAGGTGCCGATAAATGAGTAGAAGCGTTAAAAAAGGCCCTTACGTTGAAGCGTCGCTTATGAAAAAGGTCCTTGACATGAATGCAAAAGGCGAGAAGCGTGTTATAAAGACATGGTCCAGATCGTCCACTATATTCCCCGATTTTGTCGGACACACCTTTGCTGTCCACGACGGCAGGAAGCATGTTCCCGTATATGTCACCGAAGATATGGTTGGTCACAAGCTCGGCGAGTTCGCTCCCACCAGACTCTTCAGAGGCCATTCGGGCTCCAAGACTTCCAATACCTAAGGTCAGGAGGGTAAACAGAAATGGAAGCTAAAGCTTATCTGAGAGAGCTTCGGATCTCTCCCCGTAAAGTAAAGATAGTCCTCGACCTGATCAGAAACAAACCCCTGGGTCAGGCTGTGGCAATACTTGAAAATACTCCGAAGGCGGCAAGCGAACCCCTGCTCAAGCTCGTTAAGAGTGCAGCGGCAAATGCCGAGAACAATTTCGGTATGGATGTCAGCAAGCTGTACGTCAAGACCTGCTATGTAGGTGCCGGACGCACGCTGAAGAGAATGATGCCCAGAGCCAAGGGCAGTGCCGACAGAATCCTCAAGAGATCTTCGAATATCACGATGATCCTTGCGGAGAAAGAATAAGGAGGACGTATCAATGGGACAAAAAGTTAATCCGCACGGCCTTCGCGTAGGTATTATCCGTAACTGGGATTCCAGATGGTATGCCCGTGACGACAAGTTCGGCGATATCCTGGTCCAGGACGATAAGATAAGAAAGTTTATCAAGGAAAGAACCAAAGCTGCCGGTGTTGCAAAGATCGAGATCGAAAGAGATTTCAACGGCAGAATAAAGATTCTTATCCACTGCGCTAAAGTCGGTATCATCGCCGGCAGACAGGGTTCTGAGATCGAAAAACTCAGACAGGACGTTGAAAAGCTGGTAGGCCAGAAGGTCTATATCTCCATCGTGGAGATCAAGAAGCCCGACCTCAACGCTCAGCTTGTTGCCGAGAGAATAGCCTCTGATCTTGAAAGACGTATTACGTTCAGAAGAGCTACCCGTCAGGCTATTGACAGAACCATGAAAATGGGCGCCAAGGGTATCAAGACTATGGTATCCGGACGTCTCGGCGGCGCAGAAATTGCTCGCCGTGAGCATTATCACGAGGGAACTATCCCGCTGCAGACCCTGAGAGCCGACATCGACTACGGTTTCGCTGAGGCTCACACCACCTACGGACGCATCGGTGTCAAGGTGTGGATCTACAAGGGCGAAGTTCTTACTTCCGGCAGGAAGATAACCGAAACCAAGGAGGGTGAACGCCATGTTAATGCCAAAAAGAGTAAAATATAGACGTGTTCATCGCGGCCGTATGAAGGGCAAGGCCATTCGCGGCAGCAAGATCAGCAGCGGTGAGTACGGTTTGGTCGCCATGGAGCCTTCCTGGGTAACCAGCAACCAGATTGAAGCAGCCCGTATCGCTATGACCAGATACGTCAAAAGAGGCGGTCAGGTCTGGATCAAAATATTCCCCGACAAGCCTGTAACCGAGAAACCGGCTGAGACCCGAATGGGTTCCGGTAAAGGTTCTCCCGAGTACTGGGTAGCGGTTGTCAAACCCGGACGCGTAATGTTCGAGATGGCAGGCGTTCCCGAGGAGACCGCAAGAGAAGCTATGCGTCTTGCTTCTTACAAACTGCCTGTAAAGTGCAAGTTCGTTAAGAAGGCCGACCAGGAAGCGGACGGAGGTAACGACTAATGAATGCAAAACAGATCAGAGATATGTCTGTTTCCGAACTGGAAGCAAAACTGAAGGATCTGAAGGAAGAACTGTTCAACCTTCGTTTCCAGCACGCCACTAAGCAGCTCGACAATCCCATGAGACTGAATCAGGTCAAGAAGGACATTGCCAGAGTTAAGACTATCCTGCACGAGAAGCAGGCGTAAGCGGAGGAGGACAGAACAATGGAAAGATCTTTAAGAAAAACCAGAATAGGACTTGTCGTCTCCGATAAAATGGATAAGACTATCGTCGTCGCTGTTATGGAACACTTCAGACATCCCCTTTACAAAAAGGTTATGAAGCGTACTTACAAGCTCAAGGCTCATGACGAGCTCAACGAGTGCAAGGTCGGCGACAGAGTCGAGGTCATGGAAACCAGACCTCTCTCCAAGGATAAGAGATGGCGTCTGGTCCGTGTCGTCGAGAAGGCAAAATAAGCGGTAAAGGAGAAATACTATGATACAGCAGCAAACCTTTCTGCAGGTTGCCGATAACACCGGTGCAAAGGAACTCATGTGTATCCGTGTCCTCGGCGGCACTGGCAGAAGATATGCCAATATAGGCGATATCATTGTCGCTTCGGTCAAGAAGGCTGCTCCCGGCGGCGACGTCAAAAAGGGCGACGTTGTCAAGGCAGTTGTAGTCCGCAGCGTTAGAGGTGTGCGCAGAGCCGACGGAAGCTATATCCGTTTCGACGAAAACGCAGCCGTTATAATCAAAGATGACAAGACCCCCAAGGGTACCCGTATCTTCGGGCCCATTGCAAGAGAGCTCAGAGATAAGGAATTCACCAAGATCCTTTCTCTTGCTCCCGAAGTTCTGTAAGGAGGGACTGAAATGAATAACGTCAACATCAAAAAAGGCGATACCGTAAAAGTCCTCTCCGGTAAGAGCAAGGGCAAGCAGGGCAAAGTCATCGCCGTAGCTCCCGCAGAGCAGAAAGCTATTGTGGAGGGCGTAAACATAGTTTCCAAACACCTCAAGGCCCGTGGTAACGATACCCCCGCCGGCATCGTTAAGACCGAGGGCGCGCTGTACACCTGCAAACTTCAGATCGTTTGCCCCAAATGCGGCAAGGCTACCCGTGTAGGAAGCAAAGTCGCTGACGGCAAAAGAGTCAGAGTCTGCAAGAAGTGCAACGCTGAGTTTTAATCGGAGGTGAATAGAAATGTCAAGACTTAAGGAAATGTATAAATCCGAAATCGCCCCCGCACTGATGAAGAAATTCGAGTACAAGAGCACCATGCAGATACCCAAGCTCGAGAAGATCATCGTCAACGTCGGCTGCGGCGAAGCTAAGGATAACGCAAAAGTAATCGACGCGGTCTCCTCCGACCTGGCAAAGATCACCGGTCAGAAACCTATGGTCTGCCGCGCAAGAAAGTCTGTCGCAAACTTCAAGATCCGTAAGGGCATGCCCATCGGTGTCAAGGTTACCCTCCGCGGCGACCGTATGTACGAGTTCATGGACAGATTCTTCAATGTGGCTCTCCCCAGAGTCCGTGACTTCCGCGGAATCCCCGCTGATTCCTTCGACGGCAGAGGCAACTATTCCGTCGGTATCAAGGAACAGCTTATATTCCCCGAGATCGAGTACGATCAGATCGACAAGATCAGAGGTATGGATATAATGTTCGTAACGAGCGCCACCAAGGACGAAGAAGCAAAAGCTCTTCTTGCCGCTTTCGGCGCACCGTTCGCAAGATAAGTAAGGAGGATGTGAGATAATGGCTAAGACTTCCATGAAAATCAAGCAGCAGCGTGCACCTAAGTTCTCTGCGAGAGCTTATAACAGATGCAAGATCTGCGGCAGACCTCATGCTTATCTGAGAAAGTTCGGCATTTGCCGTATCTGCTTCAGAGAGCTTGCTTACAAGGGACAGATTCCCGGCGTAAAGAAAGCAAGCTGGTAATTCATTAAGGAGGAAATATAAATGCATATTACAGATCCCATTGCCGATATGCTGACCCGTATCCGCAACGCCAACAGTGCAAAACATGAAACTGTTGAGATCCCTGCCTCCAACATGAAGAAGCAGATTGCGCAGATACTCGTCGACGAAGGCTATATCAAGTCTTATAACGTCATCGATGACGGTAAGCAGGGCGTAATAAAGGTTATCCTTAAGTACGGCCCCAATAAGAGCACTGTCCTCAGAGGAGCGAAGAGAGTATCCAAACCCGGCCTGCGTATCTACGTCGGCAAGGATGAGATCCCGAAGGTCATGAGAGGCCTCGGAGTTGCGATAGTCTCCACTTCCAAGGGCATCATGACCGACAGAGCAGCGAGAAAGAGCGGCGTAGGCGGCGAAGTACTCGCTTTCATCTGGTAATCGAAAGGAAACGCAGAAATGTCAAGAATTGGTAGAAAGATTATTGATATACCCGCAGGCGTGACCGTTGATCTTGCCGAAGGCAACGTCATCACCGTTAAGGGACCCAAGGGAACCCTTACCCGCACCCTGCGTCCGGAGATGAAGATCACCGTGGAAGGCGCAACCATCAAGGTTGAGCGTCCCGATGACTCCAACCTCCACAAGGCCCTCCATGGTCTTACCCGCACCCTCATCGCCAACATGATCGAGGGCGTAGTCAACGGATACTCCAAGAGACTCGAAGTTCAGGGTATCGGTTACAGAGTCCAGAAACAGGGCGATGCAGCCGTATTTACCATCGGCTTCTCTCACCCCGTTGTTGTTAAAGAAGAGCCCGGAATCAAGATCGACGTACCCGATGGTCTGACGGTCGTTATTTCCGGCGCTGACAAGCAGCAGGTCGGCCAGTTCGCAGCGATGGTCCGCTCGAAGAAGCCTCCGGAGCCTTACCACGGCAAAGGCATTCGTTATGCCGGCGAAGTCGTAAGACATAAGGAAGGTAAAGCCGCCAAGGGCTCCAAGAAATAAGGAGGGAGAAAAGTCATGTTTTCGAGAAAAGATTCCAATAAGGCAAGACTTGCCAGACACAAGCGTGTTCGCGGTAAGATTTCCGGTACCGCTGAGTGTCCCCGCCTGAGCGTCTACAGATCTCTCAAGCACATCTATGCACAGCTTATCGACGATGTTAACGGCGTTACCCTCGTATCCTGCTCCACTGTTGAGAAGGCATTTGAAGGTTACGGCGGCAACAGAGACGCTGCAAAGAAGATCGGCCTCGAGCTTGCTAAGCGTGCAGCTGAGAAGAACATCAAAGATGTCGTTTTCGACAGAGGCGGCTATGTCTATCAGGGCAGAGTTGCTGAAGTGGCGGAAGGCGCCAGGGAAGGCGGACTGAACTTCTGAGTTCGGCCGATATAGGAGGATAAACATTCATGTACGAAAAGATAGATCCGCAGGGACTCAACCTGACCGAAAAACTCGTATCTCTGAACCGTGTATCCAAGACCGTTAAAGGTGGTAGAAAAATGAAATTCTCCGCCCTGGTGGTTGTTGGTGACGGCAACGGTGTCGTAGGCGTAGGTCTGGGCAAGTCCGTCGAAATCCCCTACGCCGTCAACAAGGCGATAGAGGACGCAAAGAAGAACCTTGTCAGAGTTACTCTGAGAGGAACTACCATCCCCCACGAACTCGTCTCCACTTACGGTTCCAGCACTGTAGTGCTCAAGCCTGCTCCCGCAGGTACCGGTGTTATCGCCGGAGGTGCCGTCCGTGCGGTCGTCGAGCTCGCCGGAATCAAGGATATCAGAACCAAGGCCCTGTATTCCCGTAACCCCCAGAACGTTGTTCAGGCTACCATCAGAGGTCTGGCGGAGCTGAAGGACGCAAAGGAAGTTGCCGAGATCAGAGGCAAGTCCATCGACGAGATATTGGGTTAAGGAGGACAGAGAATTATGGCTAAAAAGACCGAGAGCTCTGCTCTTAAGATAACCCTTACAAAAAGCCTCATCGGCAGACTCGAATCCCACATCGCAACTGCCAAGAGCATGGGACTTTACAAGGTCGGCGACGTTACGGTTCAGCCGAAGAACGACGCCACTATGGGCAAGATCGCAAAGATTGCGTATATGCTCAAAGTAGATGAAGAATAGGAGGCAGTCCGTAATGAAATTACATGATCTCACTCCCGCTTACGGTTCCACCAAGGAACCCAAGAGAAAGGGCAGAGGCGCAGGTACCGGAAACGGTAAGACCGCAGGTAAGGGTCACAAAGGTCAGAACGCCCGCTCCGGCGGCGGTGTAAGACCCGGCTTTGAAGGCGGTCAGATGCCCCTCCAGAGAAGAATGCCTAAGCGTGGCTTCAGAAACTACCCCTTCAGAACCGAATATCAGATAGTCAACATTGACTTCCTGAACGAATTCGACGCTGATGCAGTAGTCACCGCAGAGGAACTCTACAATAAAGGCTTTATCAGTGATCCCGCAAAAGCTGTCAAGATTCTTGGCGACGGAGAGCTTACCGTTAAGCTTACCGTGAAAGCCAATAAATTCTCCGAGTCTGCAAAGCAGAAGATCGAAGCGGCAGGCGGGAAAGCTGAGGTGTTATAAGGAATGCAATTACTTCAGACACTGAGAAATGCATGGAGAACAGCGGAGCTTCGTTCCAAGATTCTCTATACACTGTTCATCATCATTATCTTCCGTTTGGGTGCGAACATCCCCGTTCCGTTCATTGACGCTGAACTCGTCAAGAACTTCTTTGACGGCAGTGCCGGCAGCCTTTTCGGATATCTGAATATGCTTTCCGGTAACGCACTGTCTCAGGGAACGGTTTTCGCCCTGACGATACAGCCCTACATCAATGCAAGCATTATTATCCAGCTTCTTACCATCGCTATTCCGTCCCTTGAGCGTCTTGCCAAGGACGGAGGCGAAGAGGGAAGAAAGAAGATAAACGCCATAACCCGTTATACCACTGTTGCCATCGCGGCAATCCAGGCTTACGGTTATTACGTTACTCTTAAGTCTCAGGGTGCGCTCCAGACAATGACCGGAGCCGCATACTGGCTGCAGCTTTTCACCATACTCCTCGTGCTCATGGCAGGTTCCTGCGTGGTAATGTGGATAGGTGAAAGCGTCAATGAAAAGGGAATAGGAAACGGCGTTTCCATTATCCTTTTTGCATCCATTATCTCCAGAGGCGTCAACCTGATCACGAACTCCGCCGTGGTATGGAGCAGCGGAATGTGGTATGCGGTTATCATAGCCTTCATCATCTTCCTGCTGATGGTCGTATCCGTAGTCTTCTTTGATAACGGTGAACGCCGTCTGCCTATCCAGTACGCTAAGCGTCAGGTCGGAAGAAAGATGTACGGCGGACAGAATACTCACCTGCCGATAAAGGTAGTTATGACCGGCGTTATGCCTATCATCTTTACCTATTCCATCGTGGGCCTTCCCGCTACCATCGCTCAGTTCTTCCCCGGAAGCGGCTATGCAAGCTGGATCGAAGCTCATTTCAACCAGAGAAGCGCGATATATATTATTCTTACCTTCCTGTTGATAATCTTCTTCAACTATTTCTACATATCCATTCAGTACAACCCCGTGGAAATAGCTAACAACATCAAGAACAACGGCGGTACCATTCCCGGTATCAGACCCGGTAAGCCCACCGCTGACTTCATAATCAAGACCGTTAACCGCACAACCCTTTTCGGAGCTCTGTTCCTGGGCGTTGTGGCGATAGTTCCGCTTCTGTACGGTGCGATCTTCTATCCCATCGCACAGAATATCAGCAGCCAGTATCTGCCCTATTACGTGCAGACCCTCGCTATCGGCGGTACTTCTATTCTGATTATAGTTCAGGTTGCTCTTGAAACCATCAAACAGCTTGAGTCTCAGCTCATCGTCAGAAATTACAAGGGATTCCTTGAATAAACCGACGGAGGTGACAAGCATGAACCTGATATTGCTCGGAGCCCCCGGTGCCGGCAAAGGCACCCAGGCTGAAAGAATCTGTTCAAAGCTCGGTATTCCTCAGATATCCACCGGTGCGATCCTTCGCTCCGCAATAGCTGCGGGAACACCTCTCGGACTCAAAGTAAAGTCCATTATCGATTCCGGTAATCTCGTTCCCGACGACGTTGTCGTCGCTATCGTAAAGGAAAGGCTTCAGCAGCCTGACTGCGATGCCGGTTTCATTCTGGACGGGTTTCCCCGCACCATACCTCAGGCACAGGCGCTCGACGTAATGCTCGGGGAACTGGGCAGGAAACTTGATAAGGTCATAAGCATCGAGGTTAAGGATGAGGATATAGTGGCGAGAATGTCCGGCAGACGTACCTGCAAAAAGTGCGGCGCCACATTCCACACTGTATACAAACCTTCCGCGACGGGTGACAAATGCGATGTTTGCGGCGACCCTCTGGTCGTCCGTGATGACGACAAACCCGAGGTCGTAAAGGGCAGACTTGAAGTCTACCATTCCCAAACCGCTCCTCTCAAAGACTACTACGGCGCACAGGGCAAACTTGTGCTCGTGGAGGGTCAGGAACAGCTGGCGGATACCTCGGCGCTCGTCGATAAGGCTCTTGAAGCCTGACGAAAGGCTGAAATGATTATTATCAAAACAAAGCACGAGATCGAAAAAATGCGCATTTCCGGTGCTATCGCGGCTGAAGCGCTCCTTCGGGGCGGGGAGGCCGTGAAGCCCGGGGTATCAACAAAGCATATAAACGATGTCGTTGCGAAATTTATCAGAAGCAAGAACGCTGTCGCATCCTTCAAGGGGTACGGCGGGTTCCCGGCGGAAGCCTGTATTTCCGTAAATGACGAAGTCATACACGGTATACCTTCCGACGGACGCATTATACAAGACGGGGATATCGTGAGTATTGATGTCGGTGTTCTGTTCAACGGCTACCATTCGGACACCGCGGCAACTTTCCCCGCCGGCAACGTCAGCGCGGAGGCCGCGCGGCTTATCGAAGTAACCAAACAGTGTTTTTATCAGGGCATTGCTCAGGCGACTGCGGGCAACCGCCTCGGTGACATAGGTTATGCGGTAAGCGATTACGCTCACAGAAACGGTTTTTCTGTTGTCTACGATTATGTCGGACATGGCGTAGGAACACAGTTACACGAAGATCCCAACGTTCCCAACTACGGTATGCGGGGCAAAGGACATCGCCTTGAAAAGGGTATGACCATTGCCGTGGAACCGATGATAAATGCGGGCGTTGCGGATGTAAAAGTCCTCTCCAATGACTGGACTGTGGTAACTAAGGACGGCAAGCTTTCGGCTCATTACGAAAACACGATTGCCGTCACCGACGAAGAGCCGTTAATACTCACATCTCTGTAACGGAGCAACAGTCCAAGGAGGAATATGGATCTAACGACCATCGACCGGGGCTGTGTGGTAACGTCCGTTGCGGGAAGGGACGAAGGACGGGAGTTCGTTGTCCTGGATCTGACAAAGGACGGACAGTATGCCGTTATTACCGACGGCAAGCTCCGCAAGGTTGAAAAGCCTAAGACCAAAAAGCTCAAGCATCTGCGTTTTTACGCCGCATCTGCCGGAGAGGATATCTCCGGTAAGATTCAGAACGGGACACTTCCCGGTAACGCCGAGGTCAGAAAGGCATTGAAAATGTTTTCAACGGAGGAATCCATTAATGGCTAAGGAAAGTCTTATCGAAGTAGAGGGTGTCGTTGTTGATACTCTGCCCAATACGAAATTTACCGTGGAGCTGACCAACGGTCATCAGATCACGGCTTATATTTCGGGCAGACTTCGTGACAACAATATCCGCATATTGCTCGGAGACAAGGTCATCGTTGAAATGTCACCGTATGACCTGACAAAAGGCAGAATCAAATGGCGCGGCGCACCGCGCAGACCCGCACCGGAGCATCAATAAAGCTCCTGACTTGTCCGTTCACCGGCGGGGAACGGATAAAGTCTCTAAACCTCAGCCGCCGGAGAAACGGAGTTTATCATGAAGGTACGTCCTTCCGTAAAACCCATGTGCGATAAGTGCAGAGTTATCAAGAGAAAAGGCAAGGTTATGGTAATCTGCTCCAATCCCAAACATAAGCAGAGACAGGGTTGAGTCTCTGTAATAATTCGGAGGTGTTTTAACAAGTATGGCAAGAATAGCCGGTGTTGATTTACCCAATTCCAAGCGCGTTGAAATAGGCCTTACCTATATTTACGGCATCGGACCCGGTAAATCCAAAGAAATTCTCACTGCAACAAACATCGATCCCGACATCCGTGTCAAGGATCTTAACGAAGATCAGATAGCTGCTCTCCGTGAATATATCGACCACCACCTGATGGTTGAAGGTGACCTCCGCAGAGATGTCGCCATGAACATCAAGAGACTTGTTGAGATCGGTTCCTACAGAGGCTCCCGTCACAAGAAGAGCCTGCCCTGCAGAGGCCAGAGAACCAAGACTAACGCAAGAACTCGTAAGGGTCCCTCCAAGACCGTTGCGAACAAGAAGAAATAAAGCAGGGAGGATATAGAAATGGCTCAAGATAACAAAAGATCTGTCGTCAGACGCAGAGACAGAAAAAATATCAGCAAAGGTTCCGTCCATATCTGCTCCAGCTTTAACAATACCATCGTCACCATCAGTGACGTGAACGGCAACGCTATTTCCTGGGCTTCCGCCGGTGGACTCGGCTTTAAGGGTTCCAAGAAGAGCACTCCGTTTGCTGCTCAGATGGCTGCCGAAAAGGCTGCAAAGGCTGCTATGGAGCATGGTCTGCAGACCGTAGAGGTCTTCGTCAAGGGACCCGGCTCCGGCAGAGAATCCGCTATCCGCGCTCTTCAGACGGCAGGTCTGGAAGTTACCATGATCAAAGACGTAACTCCCATTCCCCACAACGGCTGCCGCCCGCCGAAGAGACGTCGCGTATAATTCAGGAGGAGAAACGATATGGCAAGATATACAGGCCCCGTTTGCAGACTTTGCAGACGTGAGAAAGAAAAGCTCTTTCTTAAAGGTGACAGATGCTATTCCGATAAGTGCCCCATGAGCAAAAAGGACGTTCATGTCCCCGGTCAGCATGGTGCAGCCCGTAAGAAGCTTTCCGACTATGCGGTACAGCTTCGTGAAAAGCAGAAGGTCAGAAGATATTACGGCATACTCGAGAATCAGTTCGCTTCCTACTTTGAGATGGCTGCGAAGAAACCCGGTATGACCGGCGAAAACCTGCTTCAGATCCTTGAAACCAGACTTGACAACGTTGTTTACAGACTGGGCTATGCTATGTCCAGAGCTGAAGCAAAACAGCTTGTTACCCACGGTCACTTCACCGTTAACGGTCAGAAGGTAGATATTCCTTCTTACCTGGTAAGCGCCGGTGATGTAATAGCCCTTAAGCCGAAGAGCAAGGACAGCGCAAAGATAAAGGCTATTCTTGAAGCAAACGAGAAAAAGCCCGTACCGAAGTGGCTTGAAGCCGATAAGGCCAACGTCTCCGGTAAAGTCGCACAGCTTCCCACCTCCGAGGATATCGATCTGGCTATCGAAGTACACCTCATCGTCGAGTTGTACTCCAAGTAATCGGATATCTGAAATGTATCCCGAGCCGCGGCGTGTCGCCGTGTGTGCGGCATGACGCCAAAGATCTTAAGAAAGGGTGCGTTATATGATAGAAATTGAGAAGCCTACTATAGAAGTATCCGAAGCGACCGAAGACGGTACTTACGCTAAATTCGTCGTTGAACCGCTGGAGAGAGGCTACGGTATAACTCTGGGTAACTCACTCAGACGCATACTCCTGTCCTCTTTGCAGGGAGCTGCCGTTACGTCTATTAAAATAGACGGCGTACAGCATGAGTTCTCCACCATTCCCGGCGTTAAGGAAGACGTTGCGGAAATCGTGCTGAACCTCAAGGGCCTTATCGCCCGCCTGCACGGAACAAGTTCCAAATTTGCGTATATCGAAGCAAATGAGGAAGGCGAAATCAAGGCTAAGAATATCCGTGTTGATTCCGACATAGAGATACTTAACCCCGAGATGCATATCGCAACTCTGGGCAAGGGCGCAAGGCTTTACATGGAAATTACGATCAGCACCGACCGCGGTTACGTTCCCTCGGAGCGCAATAAGCCCGACAACGCACCGATCGGTTTGATCGCCATGGATTCCTCGCATTCTCCGGTCACGAAGGTTAACTTCAATGTCCGAAACACCCGTGTAGGTCAGATGACCGATTACGATAAACTCGAACTTGAAGTCTGGACCAACGGAACAATATCCGCCCGTACGGCGGTTTCTATGGCAGCGAGAATTATGAGCGAGCATCTGGCTCTGTTCATTGACCTTGCTCAGCCTCAGGATCTTGCAGACGATGTCTGGAAGGGCGGAGAGGAAGAGAGCAAGGAGAAGATACTGAGCATGACTATCGAAGAACTCGATCTGTCTGTTCGTTCTTTCAACTGCCTCAAGCGCGCCGGTATCAATACTGTGGACGATCTTATAAACAGATCACCCGACGATATGATGCGTGTGCGCAATCTGGGTAAAAAATCTCTCGAAGAAGTCATTCAGAAGCTCCAGGCTCTCGGTTTGAACTTCTCAGCTGACAAAGAATAACTGATCAAGGAAAGGAGGACGCTGAAAAATGGGAACACGCAAACTCGGTAGACCCACCGACCATAGAATGTCTATGCTGCGCGGCATGGTAACTTATCTCTTTGAAAACGGATCCATTGAGACCACCGACACCAGAGCTAAGGAAGTCCGTGACCTGGCAGATAAAATGATAACTCTCGGTAAGAAAAATACTCTTGCCGCTAAAAGACAGGCACTCAGCTTCATAACCAAGGAGGATGTTGTCAAGAAACTCTTTGACGAGATCGCTCCCAAGTATGCCGACCGTAACGGCGGTTATACAAGAATCATCAAGACGGGCCCCCGTCGCGGTGATGCCGCTGAGATGGCTATAATCCAGCTTATCTGAGCATAATATTAAAAACGCCCCCTGTCCGAAAGGACAAGGGGCGTTCTGTAATCAAAAGCCCTCTGTCGGTGAAGCTGCACTGACGGAGGGCTTTTTCTGGTTTTCCGGGCAATATTTCAAAGCTGCCTGACCATAAAGATTTTACCTTTATGACTTACTGTTTGCATCCAAATCTTGTTAAATATATTTATATTGCTATTTTGCTTGCGGAGGTAACGGCGATGTGCGTTGCGCTGTTTACGGCGTGCGGATCGGGGCTCTCCGGCAAATACGAGAGTGAATTTTTAGGAATAACTCTCGAGTTCAAATCCGGGAACAGGGTCGTCTGCATTGACGGCGACGATGCCGAAGACCGCTGTGAGGGTACATATACTGTCAAAGAAGACAGTATTACCTTTGATTTCGGCGAAGACTCCGGAGTAAGCTATCTTAATGACGAAATGTCCTTTGAAAAAGGCTGTGGATACATCAAGATCGACGACGTAACTTTTACAAAAAAGTAAGACAGTCTTTGTCCGCATGAAAGAAAGCTCCCGAAGGTTTTACGCCTTCGGGAGCTGCGTTTTATTCTGTCGGGAGTTATCTCTTTTTCCATGAAAGGGGAGACAGAAGGACTACCATGGGGAATATTTCAAGCCTGCCGATGAGCATGTCGAGGGTCAGCACTATTTTTGACAACGCGGAATAAGCACCGAAATTTCCCGCAGGACCGACCATTCCCAGACCCGGTCCGATATTGTTCATACAGGAGATCACGGCGGTGGTATTCGTCTCAAAACCGAAGTTATCGATGGATATTATAAGTATGGACAAAATTATAACCGCCATGTACATTGAAAAATAATTCGTTGCGCCCCGCACCGTTTCCTCCGGAAGGGGTTCTCCGTCAAGTTTGACGACATTGACGGATTTCGGGCGCAGGACATGTTTGATCTCTCTTGAGGTATTTTTCAGGATTATAAGCATCCGTGATATTTTCAGTCCTCCGGCGGTGCTTCCGGCACAGGCTCCGATAAGCATCAGAAGAACAAGCACAGTCCGGGACAGTTGCGGCCACAGGTCAAAGTTTGTTGTTGAAAAACCGGTGGTCGACATTATTGTCGTTACCTGGAAAAATGCCGCTCTGATGCAGTCTCCGGCTTTGGCGAACATATTCCAGGTATTCGCCGCGATAATCGCCACCGAGCCGAAGCACAGGGCAAAATAGGCTTTCAGTTCCTCGTTCCGGAATATGTCACGGAAACGTCTGATGATCAGAAAATAAAACATATTGAAGTTTATGCCGCAAAGAAACATGAAAACGGTTATTACCCATTCCGCCGCGGGGTTTGCGTAGGCTTCAATTGAAATATTCCTGACGGAGAATCCGCCGGTGCCGGTGGTTGCAAAGGAGTTCACTACGGAGTCAAACCAGGGCATACCCGTGATCCTGAGCGCAACGGTCTCAGCCACAGTGAGAAAAATATAAATGCCGTAAAGGATCCTTGCGGTCTGATTCATCTTCGGAACGATCTTTCCCTTTGTCGGACCCGGGACCTCGGCTTTCATCAGGTGTATCGACTGTCCGTCATCGGAGGGGAGGAGGGCAAGCATGAACATCAGTACTCCCATGCCGCCTACCCAGTGGGTGAAACTGCGCCAGAAAAGAATTCCTCTGGGAAGATCTTCAATATGGGACAGTATAGTTGAACCGGTGGTTGTAAATCCCGAAACGGTCTCGAAAAGAGCATCTATATAGTTCGGGATCGCACCGGAAAAAACGAAGGGCAATGCTCCGAAGGCGGACAGCATGACCCACGCTGCCGCAACGCAGACAAAACCTTCTTTGGTATAAATACGGTTGTTTCTGACTTTTATCAGCTGTGCCGGAAGTCCGACAGCCAGAAGTATTGCTACGGAAATGAGAAACGGATACAGATGCTCGCCGTAAATTGCGGAAACCGCGGTCGGAATAAGCAGCATCGCGGCTTCCATTATCAGGAGCATCCCGAGGGTCTTGCCGAGAAATCTGTAGTTCATCTGAGTATATCCTTTATTCCGTTGATCTCTCCGCCGGCGGAAATGACTATAACAGTGTCATAATTACTGATAACGTCGTCGCCGGAAGGTATTATAATGTCGTCTCCGTGGACTATACACGCCAGAAGAACGCCCTCCTTCAGCCTGAGCGTTTTCAGAGGAATCCCTGTAAGCCCTTCCACATCGTCCTTGATTATGAATTCAAGAGCTTCTATTTTGTCCTGCATCATACGGTGAAGGCTCTCGATCTCGGTATCCGGGGAGTTCGCCATAGCCCTGACATAGCGCAGTATCTGCGAGGTAGTGGTGGATTTCGGGGAGACTATGCTCTCCAGTCCCACTCCTTTGAAAAAGTCTATATACGACAGGGTACTGATCATGGTTACTATTTTGTGTACATTTTTTGTCTTGGCATACATGGAGGCTATCGCATTTTCTTCATCCACATCGGAAAGAGACAGAAATGCATCAGCGTTCTCAAGTCCTTCCTGAAGCAGGAGATCCTGTTTTGTTCCGTTGTCGCATATAACGGTGCAGTCATAGGTCTCCGCCAGTTCCCGGCAAAGAGTTTTATTTTTCTCTATTACGGTGGAATGTATCTTGCCCCGCCGGAGCATGTCAAGCAGATAATACGTGGTCCTTCCGCCTCCGGAGATTAGAACATCTCTTACGGGATGCTTGTAAACTCCGGCAGCCTTGAAAAAGTCCGTGATATCGTCCTCTGGCGCGGTCACGCAGATAAGATCACCGCTTTTAAGCTCAAATCCTCCGGAGGGTATGTGTGCCTGACCGTTTCTGAGGACTCCGCAGACGAGGAATTTACAGTTGAGTTTCATCCGGAGCTGATTCAGTGTCATATCCTTCAGCGGACTGTCTTCGGCAAGGGTAAATTCCGCAAGCTCGACTCTGCCCTTGCACAGTGTGTCAATTCGTCCGGCGGAGGGGAAGCGGAGTATACGGTAGATCTCCTTTGCCGCCGCAAGATCGGGATTGATCGTCATGGAAAGGCTCATTTCATTGCGCATAAGCCGGGTAAGAGCCGCATACTCCGGTTTTCTTACCCTTGCGATGGTGTGCTTTGTTCCAAGTTTCTTTGCTGCCGCGCAGCAGAGAATATTAATCTCATCCTGATTGGTTACGGCTATGAGCATATGGGCTTTGTCAGCACCTGCATCACGGAGTACCTCCACGTCACCGCCGCTGCCGGTGATGCCGATAACGTCACAGGAATTCGAAAGCTCCGTCAATGCCATACTGTTATTGTCTATTACGGTAATGTCATGACCCTCTTTGGCGAGTTTTGTGCAAATGGCACTGCCTACCGTACCCGCACCGATGATAATTATGTTCATAATAAATATTCCGGCAAGGCATTCCGCCGTACCGGATCATCCTTTCCTGGCAATACGGAAAAGTGTTTCCGCAACAGTTTTTTGTTATGTCAAGCATCAGCCGCCACCCGATTCAGGTGACGGCAGTCTTATCCCCGTGAGCCGTCGGTACCGGCGGTATCCGGGAAAATCATTCTTCCTTTTTCTTTATTTCCGCAGCGCACCGCTTCAGGGCTTCAAAAGTTGCGCCGGAAATGTCATGTTCCATTTTGCAGGCGTCTTCCGTTGCGGTCTCCCGGTCTACGCCCAGGCTCATAAGGAACTCCGCAAGCATTGTATGCCTTTCATACATTTCTTCTGCTATCTGTAAACCGTCGGGAGTAAGGTTGATTCCCCCGTCCTCGTTCACGGTGATATATCCGCCGTTTTTGAGAAGTCCGACGGCACGGCTTACACTGGGTTTGGAGTAGCCCATGTACTCTCCCACGTCTATGGCGCGGACGAAGTTACTTGTCTGTGAAAGAATATATATCGTTTCCAGGTACATTTCCCCGGATTCCTGTAATCTCATGTCCATCCTCCATGAATTTTTACCGTGTTTCAGTATAGCTATATAATACCACTCTTTCAGTGAAATGTCAAGGGCTTTTCTGCTCCGTCCTTGACAAAATGCGGTTTTGATGATATAATTCCACGGTATGGGTTTTCGGCGTTTTTACCTCGGAATATTCCGGTGACAGAAAGTGACGGCAGGCCCTACGGTGTCTCCTCTATCGGTTTTGACAGGAGGTCTGATAAATGCAGATTTTTGACATTGCGGTTGTCGGCGGCGGCCCTGCCGGGTCAGCTTTTGCCATGGGACTTGACAAAAGATTTTCCGTTGCTTTGATTGATCTCAAGACCGGACACGGTTCTTTTTTCCGCAAACCCTGCGGGGGACTGCTCAGCCCGGATGCGCAAAAGATCCTCGGAGAACTGGGACTGACCGTTCCGGAGAGCGTTTTCGTTCCGCCACAGCTGTTTTCCGTCCGTACTCTGGACGTCCGGAGCGGCATAGTCCGGCGATACCGGCGCATGTACCTCAATGTGGACAGACACGGGTTTGATATGTGGCTGAGAGGACTTGCGGAGGAAAAGGCTGTTGTTTATGAGGGCTCAAAGGCGGTTTCTGTTTCACGGGTCTGCATCGAAGAGAAAAGTGTATTTGAGATTTCATTTGTCAGGGACGGGAAAAGGGAGAGTATTTTCGCCCGCTGTGTAACAGGCGCAGACGGAGCAAACTCGGTAGTGAGGAAATTCCTCGGAAAAAGGCTCAGGACACGACGTTATATTGCGATCCAGCAGCAATTTTCTTCGGATCGTCCCGATCCCTTTTATTCATGCGTTTTCGACAGTTCCGCAACCGATTGTTACAGTTGGGGACTTCATAAATCGGATAGATTTATTTTCGGCGGAGCTTATCCCGTCAACGGCTGCCGGGAGGCTTTTGAACGGCAGAAAAATATACTCACCGGATACGGGTTTACCTTCGGGGAGCCGGTGCTGACTGAAGGATGTATGGTTCTGCGTCCCAGCGGTTTTTCAAGTTTTGATACGGGTAAAGACGGAGTTTTCTTCATAGGTGAGGCCGGAGGTTTTATTTCTCCGAGTTCCCTTGAAGGGATATCCTCCGCAATAATAACAGGTACGGAGCTTGCGTCGGCTTTCAATTCCGTAAAGGACTTTGATCTTATCTCCGTCCGGAAAAAGTACAGAAGAGCCGTCCTGCCGCTGAAGATCAAGCTTACCGCAAAACTTCTGAAGTGTCCGTTCATGTACAATCCGTTCCTGAGAAAACTCGTAATGGCATCAGGCGTCATGGGACTGCGGGACAGTAAATAGTCTGTTCCGGGAAGACCTCAGGGTAACGGTTTGCGATGTATCCGGATCAGATATACGGCCGCAGCGGTGCGTTCCACGGAACGCACCGTTTTCCGGTTGCGGAGCAACCGGAAAACGGTGGAAGCGCAGCTTCCCGCTGCGGCATGGACAAAAACAGGGCGGCACGGAGCAGACGGTTGCGCATTTACCCGCGGCTGCGAAACAGTGTCAACCCGGTTTGCTTTGCATATACTGGTTATAAAAACCGTCAGGAGGTTTTTATGACACAACTCAAAAAAGGTTCACGGGGCATAGAAGTGATGCTCCTGCAAAGTACTCTGACAAAACTCGGCTTTTCCCTCGGTGCGGTAGACGGAATTTTCGGACCGAGAACGGAAAGTGCAGTCAAGAGGTTTCAACGCGCGACAGGACTTACGGCGGACGGTATTGTCGGACCGAAGACCTGGGCGATGCTTGCTCCTTACATAGACGGGTACATAGAATACACCGTAAAACAGGGAGATACGTTCTGGAATCTGGCAAAGCACTACGGAACTACCGTAAATGCCATACAGGCGGCAAATCCCGATGCCGATCCTCTTAATCTTCAGATAGGCTCAAAGCTGATTATTCCCGTAGGCGGTGCGGTCGTTCCGACCGATGTCAACTACAGCTCGGAACTTATGTACCGCAATATCGCATCACTGAAAAAAAGATATCCCTTCCTTCACTCGGAGGTTATCGGAAAATCCGTGGACGGAAAGGATATTCCGTGCCTGCACATAGGCAATCACAGCGGTAAAGAAGTCTTTTTCAACGCATCCCACCATGCGAATGAATGGATAACAAGCGTACTTCTGATGAAATACGTCGAAGACCTTTGCCGGGCGTATATCAACTCCGGGATGATCGGAGGGGTGAGCGCGAAAAGACTTCTTGACAAGGTTTCTTTCTACATCGCACCAATGGTTAACCCGGACGGGGTTGACCTTGTGACCGGCGCTCTTCCCGAATCAAGCACCTCCTATAAAGGGGCAAAGACCATTGCCTCTTCATTCCCGGACATTCCTTTCCCCTCCGGATGGAAGGCAAATATCAGGGGAACGGATCTCAATCTCAACTATCCTGCCGGATGGGAGGAGGCAAAGGCCATTAAATATGCTCTTGGCTTTACCCGTCCCGCGCCGAGGGATTATGTGGGAAGCTGTCCTTTGTCCGAACCGGAAAGCTCCGCCGTGGCACAGTTTACGGAAAAGCATGATTTTGCCCTGACCCTTTCATATCATACTCAGGGGCAGATAATCTACTGGAAATATCTCTGTTACGACGTTCCCTGCGCTTACGAGATAGCCCAGCTTCTTGCCGATGCCAGCGGATATACTCCGGAGATCACCCCTTCCCAGTCCGGTTATGCCGGTTACAAGGACTGGTTTATTCTCAAATATCTCAGACCTGCCTACACCATAGAGGCGGGGAAGGGCACAAGTCCGCTTCCTCTGAGTCAGTTTGCCGAAATATATGCCGATAACGTGGGACTTATTTCCACCGCCGCACTTGCCGCCGCGGAACCCCCGGAAAACTGCTGCTGAGCCTGATCCCGAACAACAGATAACATACACCAGCAATAATAAATGCCCGTATTGCGCCGCCGGAGAAGTTTGTCTCCGGCGGCTGATTTTTAGTCTTTTTGGCAATACTTTTATAAGAAATAGTAAATTTTCGGTAAAAAGACTTGTAATATTCGAAAAAATGGTGTATTATATATTTGATTATATGTCGGAGTGCGTACTGTGCGAAGATCGCACCGGCACCGGCTCCGGTTCAGGGAGGAAAGAAAATGCTGAAAATAGAAAATGAACATGGTATCATTGCTCTTGATGACAACGCCGTTGCCAATATCGTGTCCATTACCGCAGGCAATTGCTTCGGTATAACCGGAATGACAGCGAAAAATGTTTCAGAAGAATTCTGGAATCTTTTCCGGCGGGACAGCCACGACAAGGGCATCTCCGTAAAATGCGTTGACAATGAGATCGTCGTGGATCTGCATATAATGGTGGTCTACGGAATAAATATCCCTGCGATCACTGAAAGCATTGTGCATAAGATAACTTACAGCCTGGAAGAATACACGGGATTCAAAGTCAGAAAGGTCAGCATCTTTGTGGATGCGATCAACACGAAGTAATATCCCGCAAAAAATACTCTGCGGCTGTGTTGTCGCAGTCCGAATAAAGGAAGATTTTTATTATGCAGACCATAAACGGAAATATCTATCGCGATATGGTGATATCCGCGGCAAATTCCATAGAAAATGAAAAAGAAAAGATAAACAGCCTAAATGTTTTCCCGGTTCCAGACGGAGATACGGGAATAAATATGAGCCTTACGATGCAATCCGCCAAGAAATCCCTGGAGGGGTTCTCCAGCGATCTTTCGGCGTGTGCCGACCTTGTGGCTAACGCATTGCTCCGCGGCGGACGCGGGAATTCCGGTGTTATTCTTTCACTGTTTTTCAGAGGAATCGCAAAGGAACTCAAGGGCCGCAAAGAGGCGGATACTGTTGTTATGGCAAAAGCTCTCCGCTCCGGTGTCGATTCCGCCTACAAGGCGGTCCGTCATCCCACCGAGGGTACGATCCTGACGGTAATGAGGATGTCCGCGACCGTTGCCGAGCAGATAGCAGGGGAGTATGCGGATGATTTCGCCGAATTTTTCAGAGGCGTACTGTCCCAGGCGAAGCTTACCCTTGCCCAGACTCCCGAAATGCTTCCTGTACTCAAGCAGGCAAACGTTGTGGATGCGGGAGGCCGGGGCCTTGTGTCCATATTCACCGGAATGCTGTTTTTCCTGGACGGAAACGGTATCGTTGTCTGCAATTCCGATGACCAGACGGAATCCGAGGGCGCGACCTTCGATCAGTTTGATACACAGGATATCAAGTTCCAGTACTGCACGGAGTGTATAGTCGATAAATATCCGGATCTGAAGCCCTCCATAGTCTCCTCCTTTGAGGATCTTGTTATGGATATCGGCGACTCCAACGTTTTTGTTGACGACAGCGAAGCCGGAATAATCAAAGTCCATGTTCACACCAACGATCCCGGAAAAGTGCTTTCTGCCGCCGTTACCTGCGGTACCCTGGCGACGGTCAAGGTTGAGAATATGAAGAATCAGCACTCCAACCTTGTTATCAAGCAGACTGAGGAGAAACCCAAAGAAACAAAACCCGTGAAGCGCGCACCGGAAAAGAGATACGGATTTGTTTCTGTCGCCGCCGGTGCTGGGCTCATTTCCGTTTTCAAGGATATAGGTGTGGATTACATAGTTGAGGGCGGTCAGACTATGAACCCCAGCACCGATGACATAATCGCCGCTGTGGATCAGACTCCCGCGGAGATAGTCTTTGTCCTTCCCAACAATAAAAACATTTACATGGCTGCAAAGCAGGCGGAGGATCTTGTTACCGATAAAAAGGTAATAGTTATCCGCACCACTTCCGTCCCCCAGGGTATTTCCGCCGTGCTTGCCTTCAATGAAGAACTCGATGTCGAACAGAATACCGCTGTGATGATCGACGCGGTCAAGTCCGTACGCACTGCCAAGATGACCTTTGCCGCAAGGGATTCTGTTTACTCCGATAAGGTAATCAAAGAGGGTCAGATGCTCGGAATGGTGGAAAACGACGTCAGATACGTCTGCGATTCCAAGGAAGAGTGCATGGAGAATCTTGTTCACGATATGTCCGATGCTTCTTTCATAACCGTCTTCTACGGCGAGGATGTATCCGACGACGAGGCCTCCAAAATGAGCGACTTTATCCGTCAGAAGGTCGGCAATGCCGAAATATCCTTCGTCAATGGCGGTCAGCCGGTTTATTATTATATCATTTCCGCCGAATAAAATGTTCGGCGTCGGAGGAATATGAAACGGATTTCAGCGATGGTTTTTGCCGCGGTGCTTGTTCTGTCGCTTCTGTGCGGCTGTGACCTGCTCTCGGGGGACATTGAACAACAGCTTGTTCTTCCCCCGGTCACCGGTCCGACCATGAAGATATCTCAGCAACTCAGATCTGAGATATCCGATGACGTGACTCTGGTCTATGCGGACAGGGGGAGGCATCAGAACCCTGTAGGTTTTACTGATATCAACGGTGACGGTGTCGATGAGACTGTCATCTCCTACCGCAGTGCATCCGCTTATCCCGATTCCCCCGACGCCGTTCATCTGCGTATTTATATCCGATCCGATGAAGAACTTAACGCGGTCTTTGATATAGAAGGGCTGGGGTCGGGACTTGATATGTACGATTTCGGTGATCTTGACGGAGACGGTGCCCCGGAACTCGTTGCGGGATATATCCTTTCCAACGACAATTCCCGGGTTTTTTGTATTTATTCCCTTGATTTCGAAACCGGTACGGTCGAACCCGTACTTACCAAAACTTATACCGATTGGGTAATGACGGATATGGACGGCAACGGTGTTTCGGATATTGTATATATATATTCCGATGTCCTTCACCGCAATTCGTATATCCGGCTTGTCAAATACAACAGCATCAGCCGCGGCATAAAGGAGTATTTCGGGCTTTACGACCGTCTGGCGTACAGTTCGGGAATGAGCCGCCTTACTTCCGCCAGAGCTACGGACGGAACAAACTGCATCATCGTGTCTTACGCCCAGAGCGCCATGCTTATGAGCAATGAGGTTTTTTCCTGGGACAAGTCCTCGGGTATGATAGTAAATCACGCTGTGGCGGCAACGGGGGAGGTCGGATCCGTCGTCAGCGGACTGTCGGACCGGTTCTGTACTCTGGGCAGATACCTGCCGTCTGATATAGACGGCGACGGGATAACCGAAATCCCCATGTGTTACACCTTTTCCGAGGAAACCGTGGCGTGGAATCTTTCCCAGAGCCGTGACAGACTTCTTTACCGTTATACCTGGTATGCATTTTCCGGCGAGGACGGACAGCTTCAGAAAAAATATGTCGGATATATAAACGATGCTCTGAATTACATTTTCCTGGTTTCCGATGAAAGACTTTACGATTTCATGCGTGTCTACCGGGATTCGGAGAACAATCTGGAGTTTTACTACTACGACCGCATCGCCTACATGAAGTATTATGAGGAGTACCAGGCTGAACTCGAAAAAAATCCGGATGCGGCAGTGGGGATGAACATTCCCAAGAAAATGACTCTTCTTTTTACCGTCAGAGCTGCGGAACAGCCCGGGGACAGCGGTTTTGTTATCGGAAGAAATGCTGATTCCTACTTTATCCTTGAAGTGGAACCGGGACTGAGCGAAGAACTGCTTGAATATGTCCCGAAAAGCGATATACTCAGCGATTGCCTTATCTGCACAAGCATAATCAGCGGAGACGAATCAAAATAACAGGAGACCTTAGATGAAGAAGATACTGATTCTCGAGGATGAGACTTCTATCAGAGATTTTATATGCTTCAACTTCAAAAGAGCCGGGTACGAGGTTTTTGAAGCCGGGACAGGTGCAGAGGCTCTGAGTGTTTTTGCCGCCGAACCGGATATTCCGATTGCCGTACTGGATGTAATGCTTCCGGATATTGACGGGTTTGAGGTCTGCCGCAAACTCAGAGAACGCAATAAAACCATGGGCATAATCATGCTTTCCGCAAAGGATATGGATGAAGATGTCCTGTCCGGATTTATGTCCGGGGCGGATGATTATGTCAAGAAGCCAATCAGCCCGTCTGTGCTTGTTGCCAAGGTAGATGCTCTTTACAGACGTGTCTCGGCGGCTTCAGCGGCCGCAGAACCAGAGACTCCCGCTCCTGCTCCCGCGCCGGTGTTTACCGTTGACGGCTCGAACAGAACTATCAGCAAAAACGGCAAACCCCTTGATCTGACTCCGATCGAGTATAACATTCTGAAGTATTTTATCGAAAATCCGAATACCCTTATTTCCAGAGATGACCTTCTCACCGCCGTCTGGGGCTATGATTTCAACGGTGACACGGATATAGTAAACGTAAATATACGCCGTCTCCGCATAAAAATAGAGGATCAGCCCTCAAAACCCCGTTTTTTGCAGACAGAGTGGGGCGCGGGATATAAATTCAGTATCTGACATATCCGCACGGAGAACAAACAAGCCGAAAGGAGAAACGGTAAATGAAACTCAAACGCAGGATGAGATCCATCACTTCCCGTTGGTTTTTAAGCGTTTTCTCCTTTATTCTCGTTTTCCTTATAATAGTGGGCGTCGGGCTTGTGTGGGCTATAAAGTCAAACTATATGGAGCCGGTCTCGGGTTATCTTGAACGACGTTCCGATGTGGCCCTCAAAAGTTTTTCCGGTATAATATCCCAGAATTATTATGATATTTATACCGCTGCCGCCCCGTTTATGGCTGATGTAAGCGCAAATGACGAGGCTTTGCGGACAGAGTTGTTTGATTCTGCCGGTGCTCTTCTCCGTTGCTCCGACGGGTACAGTGACGGGGCAACGATAAATCTTCCCGGCGCAATGACCAAAAGGATTTATTCAGACCCTTACAGCGGGCAGAAACTGATGAGTATAACCGTGCCTCTCCGTGATACCTCCGGACGTATGCACGGCGCGCTCAGGTATACTGTCTGTCTTGATAAAGTTTACGACCGGCAGGTATTCCTTATAACGGTTTCCGTTATATCGATCGTTTTCGTTGCTTTGCTTGTGTTCCTTTCCGGGTTCTTCTTCATGCAGAGCATAGTCAGACCCGTAAACAGCGTTACCGCCACCGCAAGTCTTATCGCAAAAGGCGATTTCAGTATCAGAGTCAAGGGTAAACACCGGGAGGACGAGATAGGTGACCTTTCCGATGCCATAAACAATATGGCGTCCGAACTCTCAAAGATCGACAAACTCAAGAATGACTTTATTTCCTCCGTTTCCCACGAGCTGAGGACTCCGCTTACGGCAATACGGGGCTGGAATGAGACCATTCAGTCCTGCGATCCTGTGGAGGACAGGGAAATGATCGGTAAGGGGTTGCAGATAATCTCTACCGAAACAGACCGTCTTTCGAAAATGGTGGAGGAACTTCTGGATTACAGCAAGATGCAGTCCGGCAGATTCACTCTTTTCAAGTCAAGGGTAAACCTGTTTGATCTTTTCCTTGAAACTTTTGATATTTATGCTCCGAAGGCCGCGGCATCCGATGTGGATATCGTCTATGATACACCGCTGTTTTCACCCTTCGTAAACGGGGATCCAAACAGAATAAAACAGGTATTTATAAACATCATAGACAACGCCGTAAAACACTCTTCCGCAGGCGGAGTGATAAATGTTGCTTTTATCAGTCATGACGGCATGTACACGGTGTTCTTTACCGATCACGGAAGCGGAATAAAGGCTTCGGAGCTGCCGCATGTGAAGGAACGTTTTTATAAAGGCTCTTCCATGAAACCCGGATCCGGCCTCGGACTCGCGGTCTGCGATGAAATAATGCAGCTGCACGGAGGCTCCCTTGACATCGACAGTCAGGAGGGAAAGGGTACAACCATAGCCCTTACGTTCCCCGCTGACAGTGAGCAGAACAAAGACAATCAGACAAAGAACGGAGACAATACTGAAAATGAGTAAAGCCAGATATGCCAATGTGGGCGGACAGGCTGTAATGGAAGGCATAATGATGCGTTCCCCGAAAAAATCGGTTCTTGCTGTCCGCACGCCTGACGGAAGCATAACCACCGAAACTGTTAAATATTTTTCCATCCGTGACCGTATTCCGCTTTTCCGCATACCTATATTAAGAGGGGCGGCATCCTTCGTGGAAAGCTTCGTCACGGGAATAAAGAGTATCATAAGGTCCGCGGATCTTGCCGGGCTTGATGAGGATGAGCCCGGGAAGAAAAAAGGCGTTCAGGATGAGACTGTGACATCCGGAAACACCGAAGAAAACGTATCCGGTCCGGAGTCCTCCGGGACAGACGTTTCCGATGCGTCAAATGAGAAATGCGGCAGTGGGGAACCTTGCACCGGAGAAAAGAAATCCGTGGAAAAATCAGACTCGATTCCCCCGGCGGCAATAGCCGTTGCGGTGATAATGGGTGTGGCTCTTGCCGTTGGGCTTTTCATTTTCCTTCCAGTAGGGATACGCCGCGGGCTTGAGGCTCTGTTTTCCTTCAGGTTCGGTATATGGACCTCCGTTTTTGAGGGAATACTGAAAATAGTGATATTTATCGCCTACCTTCTGCTTGTTTCAAGAATGAAGGATATACAGCGTCTTTTTGAGTATCACGGAGCTGAACACAAGACTATCTTTTGTTTTGAAGAGGGACTTCCTCTGACTGTCGAAAACATCCGTAAACAGTCCAGACTTCATCCCCGGTGCGGCACCAGCTTTCTGATAATAGTCATGATTGTCAGCATTGCCGTGTCCTTATTGCTTCCCAAAGCCAACACCCTTCTTTACATACTTATAAAGATACTCATTCTTCCCGTAATTGCCGGAATAAGCTTTGAGTTTATCCGGCTCGCGGGCAGATATGACAACCTTTTTACAAGGATTATCAGTGCACCGGGAAAGGCTCTTCAGCTTATAACGACCAAAGAGCCCGCCGACGATCAGATAGAAGTTGCCATAGCCGCGCTTAACGCTTCTCTGACCGATGACGACGGAAACATTGACACCGCCGCCGCATACTCGGACAAATGAGCGACATTTTTCCCCGTGGCTCGGAGCTTCTTGTCCGTTCCGGAGTGAAGGACCCTGAGGTCAAACTTACGGAGCTTATCGCTTTCGTGACAGGGCTGGATTATTCTCAGATACGGCTGAAGAGACTGACTGGGTCTCTTTCCCTTTCAACGGAGGAGGAAGAGCGTTTATTTTCTCTTCTGCAGCGGCTGATTGCCGGTGAACCTTTGCAGTACATAACCGGTTATACCGATTTTTACGGCTTGGTTTTTCACACCCGGAAAGGGGTGCTGATTCCCCGGTTTGATACGGAATGCGTCGTAGATGCCGTCCTTTCGTCATTACCTGAAAACGGAAGGGTTCTTGACCTGTGCACTGGGAGCGGGTGCATCGGGATCACTCTCGCCGTCAGGGGCGGGGCTGTTGCTGTATGCGCCGATATATCTCCGGAGGCTCTGGCTCTGGCGGAGGAGAATGCCGGACTTATGAAAGTTCAGGACAGGGTGAAGGTCGTACGGCACGATATTCTCCGGGATGATCCGAAAAGTTTAGGACTTTTTGACTGCGTTGTAAGTAACCCTCCCTATATTCCCTCCGGTAATATTTCTTCCCTTGACGCGGAAGTGAAAAATGAGCCGTCGCTGGCTTTGGACGGAGGAAAAGACGGACTGGATTTTTACCGCGCTATTGTCTCCCGGTATGTCGGGTGTCTCAGACCCGGCGGAACCGTTACCGTGGAATGCGGCATCGGACAGCACGAACAGATCGCTCTCCTTTTTGCCGAAGCCGGTCTCCCGGAAATACGGTTCGGCAAAGACCTGGGGGGAATTGTCCGCGCCGTCAGTGCAAAAGTATAGCAGCAAAACCAATTCAATATACAGATCAGGAGTTTTTTATGAGAGTAATAGTAATCTTCGGCGGCCGTTCTTCCGAACATGACGTGTCCTGCTTTTCCGCCGCCTCTGTTATCGGAAATATGCCCTCACATGAGGTGACCAAAATAGGTATAACCCTGGACGGAAAATGGTTCCGCACCGACGCAACCGTATCTCAGATCGCTTCCGGTGAATGGGAGAAATGTCCGAATGAACCTGTAAGCATAGATATCAACAATAACTGTTTCCTGAGTGCCGGCAAGCGTATCCGTGCCGATGTTGTCTTCCCCGTGCTCCACGGCAGAAACGGAGAGGACGGACGAATTCAGGGACTTTTTGAGATGATGCGTATACCTTATGTAGGGTCACGTGTTCTCGGCTCTGCCCTCTGCATGGATAAGGCTTTTACCAATCTTATTTTTGACAGATACGGTATAAATCACGTTTCCTGGTTTCCGGTTGAAAAGACCGATTATCTCAAGGATAAGGACGGAATACTCCGCCGTGTCAAGGCAAGGCTTCACTGGCCGGTGTTTGTAAAGCCTTCGAATGCCGGTTCATCGATGGGAATCAGCAAATGCCGCAGCGACGAGGCTCTTACGGCAGCTTTTGAGCTTGCGTTCAGCCACGATACACGAGTCATTGTGGAGCAGGGACTTGAGCATATCCGGGAAGTCGAAGTTGCCGTCATGGGCAATTCCGAACCTGTCGTATCCGTTGTCGGCCGCATTCAGCCCGCAAGTGATTTTTACGATTATGAAGCCAAATATTCCAACCCCGAATCCAAACTTTTCATTCCCGCCGATATAGAACCCCGGGTGGCGGAAGAGATAAGAAACATTGCTCTCGTCGCTTACAAAGCGTGTGATTGCAAGGGCCTTTCCCGCGTTGACTTCTTTGTTGATAACGCAAACACGGTTTATATAAATGAAATAAATACCCTTCCGGGGTTTACCTCAATAAGCATGTATCCGAAGCTTTTCGAGGCTTCCGGTGTGCCTTATGAAGAGCTTATAGACAGACTTCTGGCGTATGCGCTGGAATTCGGAGCCTGATATGAAGAATAAAGCTATCGGCGTCTTTGACTCCGGTTTGGGGGGACTGACCGCAGTCAGGGAACTCATAAAAGTTCTTCCGTCGGAAGATATTATCTATTTCGGCGATACCGCCCGGCTCCCTTACGGGACCAGGTCTCCGGAAATGGTGACACGTTTTGCGGAACAGGATCTGCGATTCATGCTTACCCATGATCTGAAAGCTATACTTGTTGCCTGCGGGACCATAAGTTCCGTGGCGCTTCCGGTACTGAGTCGGATAAGCCCTGTGCGTATAACCGGGGTAGTTGCACCTGCGTCTGAAAAAGCGGTGCAGTCAACAAAAAACGGCAGGATCCTGGTGCTCGGTACGGGTACCACGGTAAACAGCCGTTCCTATGAGAAGGCCATTGCCGCCATTGATCCGGGGATAAGCGTTAAAGCCGTTGCCTGCCCGATGTTCGTTCCTTTGGTGGAAAACGGATTTTCTGCTCCCGGGGATAAGGCCGCCACTCTGGTGGCACGGAAATATCTTGACCCGGTGAAGGATTTCGGCGCCGATACCGTAATTCTCGGTTGCACACATTTTCCGATTCTTTCCGACGTTATCGGACAGTGCCTCGGAGACGTTGTTCTTGTGGATTCCGGAAAAGCGGCAGCCGACGATCTGTCTGTATACCTGAAACAGAACGGGCTGTGCCGTTCGGACGGCGGAAAAAGTACATTTTATGTTTCCGATGAAGTTTCAAACTTTGCTTCCCTTGCAGAAATCTGCCTGCACAGATCCCTTGAGGGAAAAGTCAAAAAAGTAAATATAGAGGATTATTAATGACCAGAAACGCATCTTTACTGATCGAGACCTGCCGGGAGGGGCAAAAAGGAACGGTTTTTATCTCCGATGCCCGGTTCCAGCATCTTCCCGATAACAGCTACAGAATATCATTCCCCGAAATGGAAACCTCAGACCCGACTCCGGATACGGTTTTTACCCTCAGCGCAGACGCAACGTCACTGACGGTCAGGACCGGATCACCGAGATACATAGGGACCGGCGGAGATATAGAGCTTCGTTCCGGTACGCGGCAACAAATGCACTATAACTCCGAAAGCCCCATGACGGTGGGCGTTTTTACCGGTCCGGTCTGCTCAACTCTGACCGAGAACGGGGGAGCGGTGGAGGTAAGATTTACCCTTGACTTCAACAGCGCCTACGCCATGACCAATACCCTTAAGGTCAGTGTTAAACGTAAAACAGGAAATAAGAAAAGAACCGAAAGGAAATAACAATGAATCTTCTTGCTGAAATCAAAGAACATATATCCTCCTGCGTTTCGGATGCGATAATCCGTGCGCAGGAAAAGGGTACGTTGCCCAAGGCTGAACCCTATGCCTTTACGGTGGAGATACCCAAGGATACCTCCCACGGTGATTTTGCCACCAATGCCGCAATGGTCGGTGCAAAAGTCTTCCGTATGCCTCCTCCGGTGATCGCGAAGGCAATAGCCGAAAATATAGTGCTGCATAAGTGGATTGAGAGTGTTGAGGTCGCGGGAACGTTTATCAACTTCAGAACTTCGGGATCCTTCTTTGCGGATGCGGTCAGGACCGTAAACAGCGAGGGACAGGCTTATGGCGACAGCGATTTCGGCAAAAATGAAAAGGTTATGGTGGAGTATGTCTCCGCCAATCCCACAGGCATGATGCACATGGGCAATGCCCGCGGCGGCGCACTCGGTGATTGCCTTGCAACGGTGATGAAAAAGACCGGATTTGACGTTACCCGTGAGTTTTATGTCAACGATGCGGGAAATCAGATAGAAAAGTTCAAAGATTCACTTTCCGCCAGATACCTTCAGATATTCAGGGGCGAAGATGCCGTTCCTTTCCCGGAAGACGGGTATAAGGGCGAGGATATCAAAGACAGAGCCAGGGAATTCGCGGATATCCACGGAGATAAATACGTTGATGCTCCCGAAGATGAACGCAGACAGGCTCTGCTGGAGTACGCTCTGCCGAAAAATCTCGGAATAATCAAACAGAATCTTGCGCAGTACCGCTGTGAATACGATAACTGGTTCATGGAGTCCGATCTGCACAGGTCCGGCGCAGTGAAAAATGTCATAGACATTATGACCGCCAACGGCCATACATACGAAAAGGACGGAGCTCTCTGGTACAGAGCAACCGACTTCGGCGCGGAAAAGGACGAGGTTCTTGTGCGCAAAAACGGTACTCCCACATATTTTGCCGCTGATATAGCCTATCACAGAAACAAGATCGTTGACCGTGGCTTCAGCCGTGCCATAGATATATGGGGCGCGGATCATTACGGCCATGTTGCCCGTCTCAAAGGCGCACTCAATGCAATAGGTGTTGACGGAAACAAACTTGAGGTTATAATAATGCAGCTGGTCAGACTTGTTCAGAACGGGGAAACCGTGCGTATGTCCAAGCGTACCGGCAGAAGCATCACTCTGGAGGATCTGTTTGAAATATCAAGTATTGATGCCGCGAGGTTCTTTTTCAATATGAGAAGCGCGGACACTCATTTTGATTTCGACCTTGATCTTTCCATTGCCCAGACCAATCAGAATCCCGTGTACTATGTTCAGTACGCGCATGCCCGTATCTGCAGTATCCTTTCGGTTCTTGCCCAGAGCGGGATAGATGTCTCCAAAGAGCCCGGAGAGTTGGTTTATACCGAAAAGGAAGAGCGTGAGCTTATCCGTCAGCTTATGATATATCCCGGCGAACTCGAACATACCGCCGTGGATTATGATGTTTCAAGACTTACGAAGTACGCCATGGATCTCGCGACCGCGTTCCACAGTTTCTATAATGCCTGCCGTGTCAAAGCCGAGGACGAGAAAGTTATGTACTCCCGTATAGCCCTTGTCAGTGCCGCTAAGACCGTTCTGGAGAATGTTCTCGGAATACTGAAGGTTTCCGCTCCGGAGAAGATGTAATGTTTTCCCCGGAAAACGAGAAGTTCATGGGCATTGCCCTGGAGTACGCACGGAAGGCTGCGTTACTTGGAGAGGTTCCCGTGGGGGCTGTCATTGTCCGGAATGGCGAGATTGTCTCAACGGGCTTCAACAGACGCGAAACGGAGAAAAACGCGCTGTTGCATGCGGAAGTCTGCGCTATTGACGGGGCTTGCCGGAAACTTGGCACAAGGAGACTTTCCGACTGCGATATTTACGTTACTCTGGAACCTTGTCCGATGTGTGCCGGAGCAATAATCAATGCCTGTATACCCAGGGTATGGTTCGGAGCTTTTGACGTAAAAAACGGTGCTTTCGGAGGGGTATGTGACCTTTCAAATGTGTTCACCTTCCGTCCGGAGCTTCACTGGGGATTGCTTGAGGAGGAATGTGCCTCGGTTCTCTCAGAATTCTTCGGTAAACTCAGATAAAGCAATATTAAAAGAAGGTGCGGCGCGCAAATGCAAAGCATTCGCGCCCGA
>CAJLLT010000015.1 GCA_905207625.1 uncultured Eubacteriales bacterium
GCATGTGTTAGGCACGCCGCCAGCGTTCATCCTGAGCCAGGATCAAACTCTCTATTAAGTATTTAAGTCTTCCTCAGAAGACTCTTCGTCTCTTAATGAGTGTTCGCCCCAGACTTAGTTAAAATCTGGTTCGTTCCGTAATTTTTCAGTTCAAGGGTCTCCCCTTAAACCTGAGTTTTCTTCTCATTGTTATTGTTACAGGGTTCTTGTTTCGCTGTTTAATTTTCAAGGTTCTGCGCTCCCTCCAGACCTTCGCTTTCGTTCAGGTCTCTTGCGGAAGCTTGTATATTATATCACACCACTCCGCTTTTGTCAATACCTTTTTTTACTTTTTATTGTAACAACTTTGTGAATCGAAAATAGCGAAAGTTTGTCGTCGGGGAGGGTTTTGTGTCTAAATGTTTTCCTCGTTGAGATATTTGAGCTGTTCTTCCGTCAAAACATCAATATTCACGTTCCAATCGGCAAGTTTTCTCATTGCGACATCCCGGTCGATTTCCTCTGGAACAGGTATAAGATGCCCGGAAACGTCGTTTTTATGCTCAACAAGATATTTTGCACTGAGTGCCTGGATCGCGAAACTCATGTCCATTATCTCCGCAGGATGTCCGTCTCCTGCCGCAAGGTTTACAAGTCGTCCCTCTGCGATCACAAATACGGTTTTGCCGTTAGGCAATACATATCCCACAATATTTTCCCTTGCCTGATAGCATGACACGGAGATCCGTCGCAGGGTTTTCATATCTACCTCAACGTCGAAGTGTCCGGCGTTACAGAGTATAGCCCCGTCCTTTATATTATATAAGGAAGATTCATCTATGACACTGCAACAGCCCGTAACCGTAACAAATATATCCCCGAGCTTTGCAGCTTCACGCATAGGCATAACCTTGAATCCGTCCATGACAGCCTCCATGGCTTTCACCGGATCAATCTCAGTAACTATGACGGAGGCACCCAAACCCTTTGCACGCATGGCAACCCCCTTACCACACCAGCCGTAACCCGCAACAACAACATTTTTCCCGGCGACGATCAGGTTTGTAGCCCTGTTTATCCCATTCCATACCGATTGCCCGGTTCCGTAACGGTTATCAAACAGAAACTTACAGCGCGCATTGTTGACCAGCATCATGGGAAATGTCAGTTTTCCCGCTTTTTCCATGGCGACAAGACGGTTTATGCCGGTGGTAGTTTCCTCACATCCGCCTATAACGCGGGAAAGATTTTCGGGATACTCAGTATGGATCAGATGCACAAGATCCCCGCCGTCATCTATTATGAAATCCGGTCCGGCTTCAATAACTTTCCCGGTGTGGCGGCGATACTCTTCCTCCGTCACCCCGTGCCAGGCATAAACATTCAGACCGTCATGCACGAGAGCTGCGGCAATATCGTCCTGCGTAGATAGGGGATTGGATCCGGTTATGAACATTTCAGCGCCGCCGGCGGCAAGGACCTTGCACAGGTACGCGGTCTTAGCCTCCAGATGAACGGAAAGCGCGATCTTCATTCCTTCAAAGGGTTTTGTTGCGGAAAAATCCTTTTCTATTCCCCGGAGAAGCGGCATATTCCGTTTCACCCACTCTATTTTGGTTTTTCCGCTTTCCCAAAGGGCTTCATTTTTTATCTCGCTCATTTTCCGTTTCTCAGCCTTTCCGTTATCTTTTCAACATTGTAATATACTTCTTCTTCGTCTATCTTCGTACATTTTCCGTTTTCGAGAACGATATCTCCGTTTACAATTACGGTTTCCACCTCGTATCCGGAAGCGGAATAAGCAAGCGCAGAAACATAATTGTTCGCAGGACGCATTGAAGGATAATCAAGATTCATGACAACAAGGTCCGCCGTCCTTCCGGCTTCTATCCTTCCTCCGCCCGTACCGAGGGCTTCAGCTCCGGTCTCCACGGCACATTTCAGCACCTGGGTCGCAGATGCGGCGAGGCAGTCGCCGTTGACACCCTTGTGAATCAGCGATATAAAATTCATCTCCGAAAACATGTTCAGAGTATTATTCGAGGCGGCACTGTCGGTACCCACACAGACACGGACTCCCCTTTCCTTCATTTTCAGGAAGGGAGAAATTCCGTTTGCAAGTTTAAAATTGGATTTCGGGTCATGAACCGCATAGACTCCGTTCCGGGCAAAGATATCGCAGTCTTCATCTGTCATCCAGACGCAATGAGCGGCTATGGTCTTGTTTTCAAACAGCCCCAGACTGTCCAGATAAGCCGTCGGGGTTTTTCCGAATGAAGCCACAGAATCGTCGTACTCTTTTTTGCTTTCGGAAAGATGTATGTTTATCGGAACCCCCAGTCTTTTGGCCTCTTCGGAAACTATTTTCAGATATTCGCTGTCACAGGTGTATATGGCGTGGGGCGCAAGGGCAAAACTGACCAGCGGTTCATCGGCATACCTTTCCATTTCAGCTCTTGCCGCCTCAAGACGAACACGCCCGGCCTCATTTCTGCCTTCTCCGACAAGACCCCGTGAAACCACAGTCCTGATTCCGGTCATTTTTGCGGCTTCCGGGGCAATACAGGTGAAAGTTCCCATATCCATATATGCCGTGGTCCCCGTACGAAGCATTTCGATGCAGGCAAGCAGGTTTCCCCAAAGCCCGTCCTCTTTTGTTATTCTGTCCTCAAGAGGGAGAATATTTCCGAAAAGCCAGTCATCAAAAGCCAGGTCATCGGCTATATTCCGGAAAAGGCTCATGTAAGCATGAGTATGACAGTTGCTCAATCCGGGAATAAGCAAACGGTCCTTACCTGGGATAATTTTTTCGGGTATAAAGTCCTCCGGGACGTCTCCTACACCCGTTATTTTATTACCGGAAATACATACGCTTGTATTCTTTACGGAGAATCCGTCCCCGTCGGGCAAAAGAGCCCTGATATCTTTAATAAGGATATTCATATCCTTCATCCTTTCAGTACTGAGGTCAACTTCTATATTATACAGTAGATTGAAACAATTGTCAAGATTCATTAAAAGTTTTACCTTTTCCCGTCGAAAGCCCTTGAAATCAGAAAAATAATGTGCTATACTTTAATATGAGCATTGACGGAGGCTGTAATATGGATTTTTCGGAACTTATAAAACAGCGCTATTCTGTGAGAAAATTCTCTTCACGGAATGTGGAACAAGAAAAACTGGATATCATCCTCGAGGCGGGAAGGCTTGCCCCCACCGCGAAGAATCAGCAACCTCAGCGCATTTATGTACTGCGTTCACCTGAGGCAATTGAAAAGGCAAACATTGTTTCCCCCTGTATCTACGGTGCGACAACGGTTCTTCTCATATGCGGGGACACCGAAAACTGTTGGCGCAGACCCGACACCGGAACACCTGGAGCTGAAACCGACTGCGCCATAGTCTGCACTCATATGATGCTTCAGGCGCAGCAGCTCGGAATAGGCTCGGTCATGGTGGGTATGTTTGATTCGGAAAAAGCACGTAAGGAATTTAATATTCCCGAGGGAACTGTACCTTACCTGATGCTCCCGCTGGGATATGCCGATATGGGTCCGTCGGAAAGACACACGGACAGGAAACCGCTGGATCAGACCACAATAATTCTTTGATTACAGATACAAAATTAAGGAGATACATACGATGAAAAAACTTTGTGTAATAACAGGTGCGGGCGGAGTACTCTGCTCCAGCTTTGCCAAGGCAATGGCAGAAAACGGCTGTAAAGTTGCCCTTCTCGACCTCAATGAGGAAGCTGCAAAAAAAGTTGCGGACGAAATAAACGCTGCGGGCGGAGAAGCAAAAGCCTACAAGGCAAATGTTCTTGAAAAGGAAGACCTGGAGCAGGTACACCAGGCCGTTCTTGCCGATCTCGGCAAATGCGATATTCTTATCAACGGTGCCGGCGGAAACAATCCGAAGGGCACCACGGACAAGGAGTATTATGAAGACGGAGATATCGACAACGCCGATATAAAATCCTTCTTCAATCTCGACAAAGGCGGATTCAACTTCGTTTTCAACCTCAATATTCTCGGAACGCTTATCCCCACCCAGGTATTCGCAGCGGATATGCTCGGAAGAAAAGACTGCTGCATAATAAACATATCCTCAATGAACGCTTTTCGTCCCCTCACCAAAATACCCGCATACAGCGGAGCAAAGGCTGCGGTATCCAACTTTACCCAGTGGCTCGCCGTACACTTTGCGGCAGAGGGTATAAGAGTAAACGCCATCGCTCCCGGATTCTTTGTTACCAACCAGAACCGCGCGCTTCTTTTCAATGCCGACGGAACCCCCACCGCCAGGACACATAAGATCCTCGCCGCAACGCCCATGAAGAGATTCGGGGAACCCGAAGAGCTTCTCGGAACACTTCTTTGGCTTACCGATGCGGAAAAAGCAAGCTTTGTCACCGGAGTCGTAATACCCGTTGATGGCGGCTTCAGCGCATACTCCGGCGTCTGAGAAAGGAACAGCATATGGCAGAATATACTCTTTGCGGCTTTGCCGACGAGGTAGGCGCGGACCTTGCGGTCCAGATCCGGGCAATGAAGGAAAACGGACTTAAACTTCTGGAGATGCGTAATGTCAACGGGACAAACGTATCTGACCTTACCCCGGAGCAGGCGAAAAACGCCATAAAAATGCTCTCCGACGAGGGACTGGGCGTCTGGAGCCTGGGCTCCCCTATAGGCAAGATAAACATAACCGATGATTTCGCCCCCCACATGGACAAATTCAAAAGAACTCTGGAGACTGCGCATATTGTCGGGGCTTCATGTATAAGGATATTTTCTTTCTACGGTACAGACGGGAAAAAGGAATACCGGGACGACGTCTGCGAAAAACTTCAGCGTATAGCGGACGAAGCGGACGGAAGCGGTGTGGTCCTCTGTCATGAGAATGAAAAGGGAATTTATGGAGATACCGCTGACAGATGCACAGATATTCTCACCGCTGTCCCGAAGATAAAAGCGGTGTTTGATCCCGCAAACTTCGTGCAGAGCGGCGAAAACACAATAGAAGCATGGGATAAGCTCGCCGGTTTCGTTCACTACTTCCATATAAAGGACGTAAATGAAGACGATGTTATCGTACCGGCGGGTCTCGGAAGAGGAAATATTCCCGTGATTCTGAAAAAATATCTGGCACAGGGCGGTAAAGTGATAACCATGGAACCCCACCTGACAGAGTTTGACGGTCTGGCAGCACTCGAAAACGGAGAAAAGACAAAAATAAACGACGGTGCATGGGGAACCCCTGCCGAAGCGTTCAAAGCTGCTACAGACGCACTGAAGAACATACTTGCATCCTATGAAAAAGTATAATATTGCCTTCTTTGACCTCGACGGGACACTTACAGATCCTGAAGTGGGGATCACCACCTGTGCGCAGGTGGCACTGAAATTTTTCGGGATAGAGGAGAAGTGCGAAAATCTGAGGAAGTTCATAGGCCCGCCACTGGAGGAAACCTTCAGGGACACTTTCGCCCTCGGTCCGGAAAAAGCAAAGATAGCTCTGGAAAAATACAGAGAAAGATACTCTGAGGTGGGGCTTTTTGAAAACCGGGTATATGACGGAATACCGCAAATGCTCGAAAAGGTTCATAATGCGGGAACCAGGATAGTTCTCGCCACCTCAAAACCGGAAATATACGCCCGCCGGATTCTGGAAAAATACGATCTGATGAAGTATTTTGACGAGCCGGTAGGAAGTGAGCTCGACGGAAGACGCACGGACAAGGGAGAACTGATCCGGGAAGGATTGAGAAGACTTGACATGACCGGAGAAAACTGCGTCATGGTAGGAGACCGGAAGTTCGACATCCTCGGCGGAAAAGCTGCGGGGATACACACCATAGGTGTCCGGTACGGATTTGCCGACAACGCCGGCAAAGAGCTGGAGACTGCGGGAGCGGACGAGATAGCCGACACTGTGGCACAGCTTACGTCACTGCTTGTCTGAGTTTCCTCGGACCCGGAAAAGTTTTTCTGAAAACAGGTAAAACAGCACACGGACAAACCATGTCGGTGTGCTGTCTTCTGTATAATACAATTTTAATTTCCGGATTTCACGACACGGCAGCGACGGCGGTGAACAAAATGTTCCGCAGTTATTCCCTCCAGAGCGAAAGTCCGGTTTATATAGTCTGTCAGAGAGGACATTGACGGCTCCTCTGCCGTAAAATGGCTTATTCTGAAAACGGGGAAAGAATGTTCCTGAGCCCAGACTATATTTTTCCAGTAATTGCTTCCGTCATCGCTGATAACGGCGCAGTCACAGCCCAGCCGGACAAAATTGGGAATGCTTCCCGCCTGTCCGGTGCAGATCCCAACACGGCAGACGGTCTTCTCTCCATCCCCGAAAAGTTCAATTCCGTCCTGTCCCAGCGGTTTCAGCTTTTCGGCAATATTCAACGCAAGATCGACGGCTTTCATGGGACTTGAATCAAAACGGAACTGCATATTCGCCGAAGCGGCAGGAAAATGGCCAAGACCTATATACCGGGCTAAACTGACGGCAGGGCCCATTTCCGGGTTTCTGTCCCACACATCATGGCATCTGATAACCGTAAGCGACGCCTTGCGGATAATGTCAAGTTTTTCTTCTACCGCACCGTGCATTACCTCGTCTACGGTGCGGCCGATATCCATCAGCTCTTTTTCGTGATAATAAAATGTCGCCTCATGGGTCACAACTGTGTCAAAGCCATTTTCAGCGGCAAATCTCAGGGCATCCAGGTCCGCTATCCAGGTCACAAGAACCCGTCGGACAGCATTTTTCCCATTCCCAGCAACTATTCTGTCACAGGTCTTACGACGGTCAAGTCCGGGGCACATTGAAATCAGGGATCGCCTGAACTGCGATGCTGTCATAAGCATTTCTCCTCAGAATAATTTTTCACAGAAAACGCGGACCTCAGGCCATTCTGCGGCTTTTCCGCAAAAAGATGCCCGTTCGTTTTCCGCTGCGGGGGGATGCGCACCGAATTTGCCGATGCGGTCAAAGTTTGTACATCGACCCCGCTTTTTATTTTTATCACAGATGAGGGCCGGGGCATCTCCTGTACGGCTGACCGTAAGATCTGTTTCCAGCTCCGCTCTTTTCCTATACCGCTCTTCCGCAAAAAGTGCGCAGCCGAAACTGCGCACATATTACAGACACCTGAACCGTATATCATCCCTCATCGGCGCGGAGGATTACGGCAACAGATCCCGAATCCTTACGCAAGGATATTTTTCATATAATTTATAAACTGCGGAAGCGCGATTCCGGCCTCGGTAAGATCCGGAGCCCAGCGCTTTACCCACTCCAGAGAATAAAACCCGTCATAGCCGATATCGTTCAGTACCGTTACCGCATCCTTGACGGGAAGATCCCCGTATCCCATCATACGGTATACCACGCGTCCGTGATCCATTACGGAATCCTTAAGATGAACGTGACGTATAAGACCGCCGAGATTTGACACTGTTTTTTCAGGAGTTTCCCCGAAATAACGGAAAGTATGGTGAATATCCCACAGAACCGCAGCATTCTTACGGTCAGCCTTTGCCATGAAGTCAGCGAGTCTGCCGGAGTCCGCGAAGATCCCGTTTGTTTCGATCAAAACCGTGACGTCTCTGTCCGCCGCCATATCGCATACCTTGCGGTAATTCGCAAGTACCACGTCCTCATGTATCCTCAGCGCAGGATCGGGAGCTCCGTCCTTGTCTCCGAGAACACGGATGTATTTCACTCCCATGCCGGCGGCAAGATCGATATAGTCCGAAGCCTCTGCAAGGACAGATTCGGTATTTTTTCCGTCGTAAAGATACGCCGCAGAGGTAAACACGGGTATCTTCAGATCCGCCGAATGGAACCGTTCTATGGTGTAGGCCCTGTTTTCGGGGGAAAACTCCCGTATCATGGGAGCATACATCTGCCTGCCTATACCGCGGATCTCAATACCATCGAAACCGAGGTCCTTTGCGGCGGAAAACACTTCGGCAAAATTCCATAGAGGGCACGCAAGAGTAGAAAAAGACAGTTTCATTCTTTTTTTCTCCTTTCGTCAC
Source organism: uncultured Eubacteriales bacterium (assembly GCA_905207625.1). Classification (GTDB taxonomy): domain Bacteria; phylum Bacillota; class Clostridia; order Oscillospirales; family UBA644; genus HGM12619. The sequence continues at coordinate 8,040 of CAJLLT010000015.1, forward strand.
GCAGTCTCGATATTGGCGGCATCATGCAGATTGAGCATATCCACAGCCATTTCACGAAGCTTGAATTTCTGTATCTTCATACTTGTAGTCATGGGGAATGCGTCCACAAACGCCACATACCTGGGCACCTTGTGCCGCGCCATGTGACTCTTTACAAAGTCCTTGACATCCTGTTCAGTCAGGCTCTCCCCTTCCTTAAGGATAATGAAAGCCATTATTTCCTCCCCGTACTGTTTGTCCGGGACACCTACGACCTGCACATCGCTGACAGCGGGATGGGTGTAAATGAATTCTTCTATTTCCTTGGGATATATATTCTCTCCGCCCCGGATTATCATATCCTTGATACGTCCGGTTATCTTATAGTAACCATCCTCATCCATGGAAGCCAGGTCTCCGGAATGGAGCCATCCCTCGGAATCTATGGCATTTCTTGTGGCTTCGGGCATCTTGTAGTAGCCCTTCATTATATTATAGCCACGGGCGCAGAACTCGCCGGAAACATTAGGCGGGCATTCCTTTCCCGTCTCAGGATCAACTATCTTTGCCTCAACAAAAGGCATCGCCTTGCCGACAGACGCGACCCTGTGTTCAAGGCTGTCATCGGTGGTGGTCATGGTGCAGACGGGAGACGCTTCGGTCTGACCGTAGGAAATGGTTATCTCTTTCATCCCCATTTTGTCTATGACGTCCTGCATGACCTTTGTCGGGCAGGGAGATCCGGCCATTATACCGGTTCTCAGACGGGGGAAGGTGTAATCGGCAAAAGAAGGATGCTCAAGCATCGCAATATACATTGTGGGAACGCCGTGAACGGCTGTGCATTCCTCATTCTGCAACGCATCCATAACGTCCGTGGGACGGTAGTACGGCAGGGGCACCATGCTCGCGCCGTGGGTAAGACACGCCATGACCGCAAGTACCAGTCCAAAGCAGTGGAAGAAAGGTACGGGGATACAAAGCTTGTCATCCTTGGAAAACTTCATGCAGTCGCCTATAAAACGGCCGTTATTGATTATATTCTTGTGGGTAAGCATGACCCCCTTCGGGAAGCCTGTGGTTCCGGAAGTGTACTGCATGTTTATAACGTCGTCGCAGCTGAGGTCTTTTCTTGCCGCGTCGTATTCTTCGTCCGTCACATTCCTGCCCATATCCTCTATATCGGACCAGTTTACTATGCCGGGATATTTTTCCTGACCGACATAGACTACTGTTTTGAGGAAGGGAAGATTCTTGCATTCAAGTTTTCCCGGTTCGGAGTCCTTAAGAGTGGGACAAAGTTCATTTATTATGTTCATGTAATTGCTGTCTTTGAATCCGTTTATGGCAACAAGCATTTTTGTATCGGACTGTTTGAGCAGATATTCAAGTTCGAATATCTTGTAATTGGTGTTTACCGTTACCAGTACTGCACCTATCTTTGCCGATGCCGCCATGGTAAGCAGCCATTCCGGAACATTTGTCGCCCAGATAGCGACCTTGTCCCCTTTTTCTATGCCGAGGGACATAAATCCCTTTGCTATTCTGTCCGCTTCGGCGTTAAACTCCGCATAGGTTCTTTCGTAGGGTAAAACAGTATACTTGACGGCGGGATGATCGGGTATCTTCTCCGCCAGACCGTCCAGCATCTGCCCCACGGTCACTGACCATAATTCTGCCATTGAAAAAATCTCCTCAAATCTCTTTTTCTGTTTATTGGGGTAAGTATAACATAAAAATGTTACATTTAAAGAGAGTATATGTTACATTTTTATGGCGTAACGCTTTTTTAATCAACATCCTCCACCTTGTAAGCATCACTTGAATACAATTCCACAGCCGGAAATACGGACAAAGTCTTCAGGAGCTGGGAGTACTCTTTCTGAGCCCCGGTGTTTCCGTCACTTCGTTTCTCGGCACGGATAAGAAGATTCTTGGGCGTATCTATCGGAGAGCAGTACTCCACGCAGCTGACATCATATCCGCAGGCTTCAAGCTTTGCGGCACGGATTCCGTCAGTCAGAACGTCATTCAGACGGGCGCGGAAAATACCGTACTTTATTATCGGGGCAATGTCATCCTTACGGTATTTGTCAAGCAATTCCTTGTGACAGCAAGGCACGCACACTATCTTTTCCGCTTTATGGCGTATAGCATAACCGAGAGCCATATCCGTAGCGGTATCGCAGGCGTGAAGCGAGATCACGACATTCGGGTGGAAGGAACTCTCGTAACCTCGGAGGTCGGCGCAGATGAATTCCATGTTTTTGTACCCCAGTTCATCCGCCATTTTCCGGCTCTCATCTATGACTTTCCGGGAGTAATCGATACCGACGAAGTTTGCCTTGACGTGCCGGACCTCCCACAAATAATAGTTGAGTACGAAACTCAGATAGCTTTTTCCGCAGGCACAGTCAACGATCGTAATTCTGTCTCCGCAGTTTTCCAGCATCGGGGCAATAAGCTCAAGAAAACGTTCGGTCTGGTTATACTTTCTGATCTTATCGTTACGCAGTTTTCCGTCCTCGGTAAGATATCCCAGCGTCCGCATGAGCTTCGCCGCCTTACCCGGGTTTATAAGATAATCCTTATCCCTGAGTTGGGTCGTGTTGACCTGAGTTTCTTCGGTTTCTCTTTTGGTAACCCTGATCCCGCCCTTTTCGTCAACAGAGTAATCGGTTGACCTTCCCCTCTCGTTATATGACACCACCGCGCTGTCATAGCGCAGAATGTCTTCTGTCATAGCTTTTATCGCGGAGGAGATATCGGCAAAGATCCTGTTGCTGAGAAAGGTATAAACAAAGCTTTCTCCGGATAAGATTATCTTACCGTTGTAATTCTTTCCGCCGGAACGTAGAACCGCAGTCACGGACTGAAAATAATCCGACGATTCATCATATCTGGAGGCAATACCTCCAAGAACAAGGTCAAGTTTTGCTTTTACGGAAGAGTTCATAATGTTCCTATTCCCTTTTTGAAATAAATATTAAAATTTGGAAAAGCCCTTGAAAAAAGCCGGGATATGTAGTATAATAGCTATGGTATATGTTTCCGTAGCTCAGCTGGATAGAGCGATCGCCTCCTAAGCGATAGGTCGGGTGTTCGAATCACCTCGGGAACGCCAAGCCTCAAGGACGAAAGTCATTGGGGCTTAAATTTTAACCGGCAACCCTCGGAAAAATCCGCGCGGACAACCGGAAAACGGAGATGTCGAGTCTCCCGGCCCCGTCCGGATCGGAATCTGTTTTATATTTCGGATCAAGGTGAAAAAATGTTTCAACTCAACCGGAAAAATGTTTTGATAATACTGGGGCTGCTGTTTGCGGCTTCGCTGTTGCTGTTCTGCGTTCTGAACCCGAGTCAGACGGGGACCTTTTTTTCCAGGATCTCCTCTGCCCTGTCCCCTATAGTAACAGGGCTTGCCATAGCTTTCGTTCTGAATATTCCGATGAAAAAGCTTGAAAACGTGGTTTTCGGCAAACTTACCCGGAAAAACGGCAGGATATGGCGAAAACTGAAGCGCCCGGTCTGCCTTGCGCTGAGCGTTCTGTTCGTCCTGGGGATTCTTGCGATCGTTTTTTACATGATAATACCGCAGGTAACGAATTCCGTCATGACCCTTGCGGAGAATCTGCCTCAGCAGGCGGAGGCTCTGCGCCAGACGGCAATAAACCTGCTTGAAAAATTTCACATTCCGACCGATCAGTTCAAAGATTCCGACATAGACTGGAACAAGATCAGTCAGACACTGATAAAGTTCATAACCGACAATTCCTTTACGGTCATAACCTCCACCGTGAACGTGGTTTCCTGGATAACAAACTTCGTCCTTTCCTTCACTTTTGCCATTTACCTTCTCGGAGGAAAAGAAAAGATCGGTTCACAGACGTTAAGGCTGATAAAATCCGTCTTTCCGGAAAAGGTATATGTCCCGGTCCTGGGACTCGCGAGACTGACCTCCGATTCCTTCGAAAAATTTATCGGCGGTCAGTGCACCGAAGCCGTTGTGATCGGCGTACTCTGTTTCATCGGAATGTCGGTTTTCCATATGCCCTACGCTTTAATGATTTCATGCCTTATTGCCGTAACTGCGCTCATACCCATAGTCGGAGCCTTTGCGGGAACAGCGGTGGGAGCGTTTCTGATACTCCTCAGCGACCCGATGATGGCGGTTTGGTTCGTGGTATTCATAATTGTTCTGCAGCAGATAGAAAGCAATCTTATTTATCCCCGTGTGGTGGGTTCTTCGGTAGGTCTGCCCGGTATCTGGGTACTGGCATCAGTAACAGTGGGCGGAGGTCTGTTCGGAATAGCGGGAATGTTCATAAGCGTTCCGCTATGCGCAGTGCTGTACTGTCTGCTGAGAACCGCAGTCAACACCGTCACCGCAAAAACGGACTCCAGGCGCGCCGCAGCGGCTCAGTATGCCGCAGAGGCGGAAGCGGAAGCAGAAAGACTGAACCGCAACATGGAATCTTCTTCAGGATCATCCGATCCGTTCTCCGAACAACGGGAACGCCCCGGGGAGGGTTCAGAAAACTTCTCCGAAACGGAGCAGAACGAGCCGGAAGACAAAACCTGACCATACCTTTTATTTGTACCGCAACGGTGAGCACCCTCACCGTTGCGGTTCTTTTTAATCTTTAAGAAATGCTCCTGCGGCGGGAACGGTCTTTGTCTGATATTTTTCGGGCTTCTGCAAAAGCCCGTCCGTATAAGGAACGACCTTTACAACCTTGTTTTTTCCTTTCAGGGTCATAACACTGATTCCCTGCGTGGATCTGGTGGTTTTCAGACTTATCAGACCGCTGTCCACAAGCAGAGCCCTTCCGTTTGATGCCGTAACAAGGAAGCGGGTGTCGTCCGGTACCGCAAACATTGCCACAAGTTCCGACACATCGGAATAAGCCCCTATAAGTTTTTTCCGGTTCTGTTTAGTCTCATAAGCCGAAAGCTCCACCTTTGACGCCTTGCCGTTTTCAAAGAAGCATATAAGATATCCCCTGAAATCAGCGGTTGCAGTCATATAAACGGGTGCCTCTCCGGGATCCATCCCCATTTTCTGTGGTAAAAAGTCCCCGAGCAGTGATGCCTTGGTATCATCAAAGGCGTATACTTTTTCCTTATACACCTGATGCTTATCCGTAAACACCAGCAGTTCACTGCGGTTCGTTGCCTCCCGGACCACACGCATCTCGTCCCCCTCCTTGAGCTTGTGTTCACTGCTCATGCGCAGGGATTGAGCCGTTATTTTCTTGAAATAACCGTCACGGGTCATGAACAGGGTGACATTGTAGTCATCCGGAAGTTCCTGTTCAGGTTCGCAGGAGGAAACCTCATCCTCATAAAGAAGCGTAGTCCTTCTGGGTGTTCCGTATTTTTTGGATATTGCCGTAAGCTGTGATATTATAAGTTTTTTGATCCGTGCGGGGCTTGCCAGCATATCCTCGGAATCGGCGATATCCTCTCTGAGTTTATCCACTTCCTCCAATCGGTTGAGTATGTACTGGCGGTTCAGTTTCCGGAGCTTTATCTCCGCCACAAACTCCGCCTGTATCTCATCTATGCCAAAACCTATCATAAGATTCGGAACTACCTCGCTGTCGTCCTCCGTACCCCTGACAATGGCGATGGCCTTGTCAATATCAAGGAGTATCTGTTTCAGTCCCAGCAACAGATGAAGCTTGTCCCTCTTCTTTTTAATGTCAAAATAGAGTCCGCGCTTGATACAGTCGGTGCGGAAGGCGGTCCACTCGGCAAGTATCTGCCGAACACCTATGGTCATAGGTCTGCCGGCAATAAGGATATTGAAATTGCAGGCAAAACTGTCCTCAAGGGGAGTCAGACGGAACAGCCGCTGCATAAGTTTGTCCGGATCAACGCCCCGCTTTATATCTATGGCTATTTTCATGCCGTTGATGTCGGTTTCATCCCGGACGTTTGAAATTTCCTTCACCTTTCCGGTACGGACCAGGTCGACTATTTTATCTATGATAGCCTCAACCGTGGTGCTGTAGGGTATTTCGGTAACTTCAATACAATTGCACTTCTTATCGAAATTATATCTGGAACGGATCTTGAAAGAGCCGACACCCGTGTCATAGATCTTCTGCATGACGGCGGCATCGTATATTATCTGTCCGCCGGTGGTGAAATCCGGGGCGGTGAGCGTCAGCAGCAGGTTATGATCCGGATCCTTTATCAGGGCTATGGCTGTGGCGCATATCTCGGAGAGATTGAAGGAAGCTATATTGCTCGCCATACCTACCGCAATACCGGTGTTCGCGCTCACGAGGATGTTCGGAAATGTGGTAGGAAGGAGAGTGGGTTCAAGCATTGTGGCGTCGTAGTTATCAACCATGTCTACCACATCTTTGTCAATATCCGAGAAAATTTCGGCACAGACAGGAGAAAGCTTTGCTTCGGTATACCTTGCGGCGGCATATGCCATATCTCTGGAGTAGTGCTTGCCGAAGTTTCCCTTTGAATCAACAAAGGGCAGGAGCAACGCATCATGTCCCTTGGAAAGCCTTACCATAGTCTCATATATGGCAGAGTCGCCGTGGGGATTGAGCTTCATTGTCTGCCCGACTATGTTTGCGCTCTTGGTTCTCGCCCCGTTGAGAAGTCCCATTTTGTACATCGTATACAGAAGCTTCCTGTGTGCGGGTTTGAATCCGTCTATTTCCGGAATGGCTCGGGAAACGATGACGCTCATGGCATAGGGCATATAGTTTTCTTCCAGCGTCCGTGTTATGGGCTGTTCGGTATAATTACCTTTCATTCTTCCCGCCTCCTTTAACCTATATCCGCAAGTTCAAGGTACTTGGCACCGTTGCAGGCAATGAAATCCTTCCTGGCTGGAAGATCGTTTCCCAACAGCGTATTGAACATCATCGCCGTCAGTTCCGCATCCTCCGGGGTGACTTTGATAAGCTTCCGGGTTTCAGGGTCCATCGTGGTCAGTTTCATCATATCCGGATCGTTTTCACCGAGACCCTTCGATCTCTGAACCGTATATTTCCCGGTCAGAGACTCGGTAATATCATTCTTCTCCCGGTCGGTATAAGCAAAATATGTTTTATCCTTACAGGTTATTTCGTACAGAGGAGACTCAGCTATGAAAACCTTACCCTCCCGTATGAGGGTGGGAGTAAGACGGTAAAGCATGGTCAGGATCAACGTCCGGATCTGATAGCCGTCCACGTCCGCATCGGTGCATATTATTATCTTGTCAAAACGGAGATTTTCCAGATTGAATTCCGCAAGATTTTTTCCCTTTGAGGATATCTCCGCACCGCAGCCGAGAACTTTGATAAGGTCAGTTATTATGTCACTTTTGAAGATCTGATTATAGTCCGCTTTAAGACAGTTGAGGATCTTTCCCCTTACGGGCATTATTGCCTGAAATTCCGCCATACGGGCAAGTTTTACCGAACCCAGGGCCGAATCACCCTCAACGATGTATATCTCCCGCTGTGAAGAGTCCTTACTGCGGCAATCCACATATTTCTCCACACGGTTTGCCATATCAAGTTCCGTGGTGAGTTTCTTTTTCAGATTAAGTCTTGTCTTTTCGGCATTTTCACGGCTTCGCTTGTTTATCAGGACCTGCTCCGCAATCTTATCCGCATCCGACTTGTTTTCAATGAAGTAGACCTCAAGGGAATGCTTGAGAAACTCAGTCATGCAGTCCTGAATAAACTTGTTTGTAATGGATTTCTTCGTCTGATTCTCGTAAGAGGTGCGGGTGGAGTAGGAGTTTGAAATGAGAGCCAGACAGTCCGCCACATCCTGAAACGTTATTTTCGATTCGTTTTTCAGATACTTGCCCGACTGCCGTATATAAGCGTCAATGGCATAGGTAAATCCGTTTCGTACCGCCTTGTCCGGAGAACCGCCGTGTTCAAGGTAACTTGAGTTGTGGTAATACTGAATGAACTGCCTGGTATTGGAAAAACAGAATACCACGTTCAGCTTTACCTTATATTCGGGTTTATCCTCCCTGTCTCTGCCCTTGCGGTCGGCTGTGATGAAATAGGGCTCCGTCATTGCGTCGTTGCCCATGGTCTGCTTCATATAGTCCACGATTCCTTCGGGATAACAGAATTTCTGTTCCCTGAATCCGGTCTCCGTCTGCATTCTGAAAACAAACGTCAGACCGGCGTTGCACACCGCCTGCCGGGTGAGGGTCTCCGTGAAATACTCTTCGGGAATGTCGATATCGGTAAACACTTCCCGGTCGGGCCGCCATTTTATGGTCGTTCCCGACTTGTGTCTGCATTCCACCTTATGAAGTTGCTCCGCGCCCTCGGCCACGGGATTTCCTTTACGGAAGGAAAGATTGTATTTGTATGTGCCGTTGTATATTTCTGCGTCCATATACTCCGATGCGTACTGGGTCGAGCAAAGGCCAAGACCGTTCAGTCCCAGGGAATACTCATAGCTGTCGTCACCGGCATCGTCATACTTGCCGCCGGCATACATTTCACAGAAAAGCAGTTGCCAGTTATACGCCTTTTCGGAATCGTTCCAGTCTACGGGCATACCTCTGCCGAAGTCCGTTACCTCAATGGAATTATCGAGGTAATACGTTACGATTATCTTATCGCCGTACCCTTCCTTGAACTCATCAATGGAGTTTGAAAGTATTTCAAATACGGAGTGACAGCATCCCTCCAGTCCCTCCGAACCGAAAATGACGGCGGGACGCTTACGGACCCTGTCCGCCCCCTTCAGAGAGACTATACTTGAGTCGTCATATTTTTTCTTCAAAACTTCTTCCTCCGTATCTGAAATTTACACTATAGCCGGGTAAGAGGACTCCGGGCAATCATGTTACGAAAAATATTTGACGCCGGCGGCAAAGAGTTTCTGATCCTTCTGCCCTTCCACATTGCGGCAAACATCATCGCCCCTGCGTTCGCTGTGAGCCATTTTTCCGAAAATTCTGCCGTCGGGACTGAATATACCCTCAACCGCCCCCACGGAGGCGTTGGGATTGAAGCATGTCTCCATTGTGGGACAGCCGTTTTTATCAACATACTGGGTAGCTATCTGCCCGTTTCCGATAAGGGTCCGCATGACCTCGTCGGAGGCAATAAACCTGCCTTCACCGTGGGAAATAGGAACGGTATGGATGTCACCCACATTGTTGAACATCATCCAGGGGCTGTTGACTGATGCCACACGGGTATCAACCATCATCGACTGATGTCTGCCTATGGCGTTATATGTAAGAGTGGGTGCCTCAGGAGACGGTGCGCAGATGCGCCCGTAGGGGACAAGCCCGAGTTTTATCAGAGCCTGGAAACCGTTGCAGATACCGAGAATGAGGAAATCGGGACTTTCAAGTTTCCCGTTTACCGCTTCCATAATCCTGGGGTTTCTGAAAAAGGTCGCAATAAATTTACCCGATCCGTCCGGTTCGTCTCCTCCGGAAAAGCCTCCGGGGAACATGAGTATCTGGCTTTCAGCCACCGCTTTCTCCAGCCGGGAGAGAGTCTCCGTTATATCTGCGGCGGTTCTGTTGCGGATAACGAGTATTTCCGGTTCCGCTCCCGCCTGGGCAAAGGCACGGGCGGAGTCGTATTCGCAGTTCGTTCCGGGGAATGCGGGAATAAGGACCTTCGGACGGGCAATCTTCACCGACGGAGCAACACCGGAACGAAGGTCAAAGGAATACTTTTCAATGGGTTGAGCCTCATCAACACCCTGGGCGCGAAGCGGGAAAACGGGCTCCAGAACATCCTTCCACATACGGGTAAGCTCTTCCATGCAGAGTTTCTCTCCGCCGCGGACAAAACTGCGTTCGGCGGTAACACGTCCGAGCATTGGAACACCGTCCACAGGTTTTTCCGCTCTGAAAACAAATCCGCCGTAGCATGGACGGAAAAGATCCTTTTCAGGCACATTGGCAAATTCAAACCCGTATCCGTTACCGAGGCACATTTTGAACGCAGCTTCACAAACGCCTCCCGAGGTTACAGCGGCACAGTCGGTCACTGTTCCGTCGGAGATCAGGGAGTGGATCAGGTCATAAAGCTTTACGAGGCTTTCCGTATCGGGAAGGCTGTTTCCGTCATATTCGGGAAAGGCATAATATACATTTCCCGTTCCCTTGAACTCGGGGCTTACAAGCTTTGCCGCGTCGTTGACGGAGACCGCAAAACTTACAAGAGTGGGCGGGACGTCTATGTTCTCAAACGTTCCGGACATGGAATCCTTGCCTCCGATAGCTCCGGCACAGAGACCTATTTGGGCGGACAGCGCGCCAAGAAGCGCGGCGAAAGGCTTTCCCCATCTTTCGGGTCTGGAATTGGTGCGTTCAAAGTATTCCTGTAGACTCAGCCATACCTTTTTACGGTCACAGCCTGCGGCGACAAGCTTTGTGATACTTTCCACAATAGCGCAGAAAGCCCCTTTGAACGGGTCACTTTCCGACAGATACGGATCGAAGCCGTACGCCATAACGGATGCGGTATCACTTTCACCATCGATAACCGGGATCTTTGCCGCCATGACCTGGGCAGGCGTCAGCTGATATTTTCCGCCGAACGGCATAAACACGCTTGCGGCACCGATGCTTCCGTCAAAACGTTCCGTAAGCCCTTTCTGGGAACAGACATTGAGATCCGTAACTATGGCTTTTACCGCTTCGGCAAAGCTCTTGCCTTCGTATTTTCCGCCGTATCTGACCGGCTGCGGCTTTACCGCCACATCGGTATGCTTTTCCGCGCCGTTGCTGTTGAGAAATTCACGGGAAAGGTCCACTATGGTATTCCCTTTCCAGTTCATACGGAGCCTGGGCTGCTGCGTAACCGTGGCAATCTTCACGGCACTGAGGTTCTCCGCGGAGGCATATTCTATGAACTTTTCCGCATCAGCCGCGGCGACAACCACAGCCATGCGTTCCTGAGATTCCGATATCGCAAGTTCCGTTCCGTCGAGTCCCTCATACTTTTTCGGGACCTTGTCCAGATCTATTTCAAGCCCGTCCGCCAGTTCACCCACAGCAACGGACACTCCGCCCGCACCGAAATCGTTGCAGCGTTTTATAAGCCTGGTCACCCGGCTGTCACGGAACAGCCTCTGGATTTTTCTTTCTTCGGTGGGATTGCCCTTCTGGACCTCCGCACCGCAACGGGAGATGGATTCAAGTGTGTGGGATTTTGAAGAACCGGTGGCACCGCCGCAACCGTCTCTTCCCGTTGCTCCGCCGAGGAGTATCACAACATCCCCGGGAGCGGGTTTGAGCCGTATAACGTTTTCGGCGGGAGCCGCGCCCACAACGGCGCCTATTTCAAGCCGTTTCGCAACGTAGCCCTCGTGATAAAACTCATTTACAAGTCCTGTTGCAAGGCCGATCTGATTGCCGTAAGAGGAATATCCCGCAGCGGCGGTGGTGGTTATTTTGCGCTGGGGAAGTTTTCCTCTGAGGGTTTTTTCGAAGGGAGTCCTGGGGTCTGCGGCACCGGTACAGCGCATCGCCTGATACACATACGCTCTTCCGGACAAAGGATCGCGGATAGCTCCGCCGAGACAGGTGGCGGCTCCGCCGAAGGGCTCGATTTCCGTGGGGTGATTATGGGTCTCATTCTTGAACATCAGCAAATAATCCTCAGGATCTTTTCTGCCCTTGATCTTTGCCTTTATCCGTACGGAGCAGGCATTTATCTCCTCCGATACATCCAGGTCCCGAAGTTGACCCCTTTTCCGCAGCACCTTACCGCCGATGGTGGCTATATCCATAAGGGTCTGAGGTTTGCGGGAATTTATTTCTTTGCGGTATTCAAGATATTCGTTATAAGCCTTTTCAACATAAGGCAGTTCAATGTCAACATTATCTATCCGGGTAAGAAAAGTTGTATGCCGGCAATGGTCGGACCAATAGGTGTCGATCATTCGTATCTCGGTAAGGGTCGGGTCTCTTTTTTCGGTATCCCTGAAATATTTCTGCAGGAAGGCAATGTCATCCGTATCCATCGCCAGAGCATAATCACGGACGAAATCCGCCAATCCGGACCCGTCCAGCTTTATAAAGCCGTCAATGGTACGTACGGTCTGAGGGATATCAAACTTTTCCCCGAGGGTCTCCGGAAGCTCCAGTGAAGCACGTCTCGCCTCCACCGGATTTATCAGATAATTCTCTATCTGCGCAAACTGCTCATCGGAAAGATCTCCGTAGAAGGCATATATGCGGCAGGAACGTACCGCGGGTCTTTCCTTTTCCGTCAGCAAAGATATGCACTGCGCACAGGAATCAGCCCTCTGATCAAACTGTCCCGGCAGGAATTCCACCGCAAGCAATCTCACATCCTCGCCGAGATCCGGCAGTTCCCGGTACACGTTGTCCACAGGGGGCTCAGAAAAAATAAGATTCTCGGCACGGCGGAAATCGTCATCGGAAATTCCTTCAACGTCGTATCTGTTGAATATCCTGACCTTCTCCGTTCTGATACCGAGAGTCTTCTGAATATCTGCGCATACCCCTGCCGCCTCCACGGCAAAAGGTTCTTTTTTTTCCGAATAAATCCTCTTTACTCTGTTCATCCTTTTCCCTCTCCCGAAATTAAACTTATAACATCTCCGGAATAGTATTTCCGGAGATTTCCGTACAAATATATTATAGCACAATATATATTTTATTGCAATACCCCTATGGAAAAATCCTCAAAAACTTGCGTGATCGTGACATTTCTCAACTCATTGCAAAGACCGGTCGCACCGGGAACACGGACATCGATATAATTTGGTGTATACCCCCCGCTGTAACCGTTTTTTTCCCGTTCAAAAAGAACCGGCACAGTCTTTCCCACATAGCGTTTCATAAATTCCGCGCCGCTTTTCTCCGACACTCTGTTCAGTTCCGCGACACGCAGGGATTTAGTCTTTTTGTCCGTTTTCCCGGGCATCTTTTCCGCGGCAGTCCCTTTTCTTTCGGAAAACGGGAAAACATGTATTTTCAGGAATCCGATTTTTTCGGCAAAAGATACGGTCTCGGCAAATTCGCTGTCCGTTTCCCCCGGGAAACCCACAATTATATCCGTAGTCACGGACGTATCGGGAATGTACCTGCGTAAAAGTTCCACTGCGTCATAATACTCCCCGGGAGTATAGTGACGGTTCATCCTCTTCAGTGTCTCGGCGCATCCGCTCTGCAAAGACAGGTGAAACTGCGGACAAAGGTGCTTCAGAGCCGCAAGCCTGCGGACGGTTTCCCCGGTAATAAAAACCGGCTCAAGACTTCCCAGACGGATCCTCTCAAGTCCCGGTATCCGGTCTATCTTCTCAAGTAAAGTACAGAGATCAGTGGAGTTCCCGTCAAGACCGTAATTATCGAGATGTATCCCGGTAAGGACTATTTCCTTATACCCCCCGTCACGGACAAGGTTTCTGACCTCTTCCACAGCCTCGGCCTCATCCTTGCTGCGGATCCGTCCCCGGGCATATGGAATAATGCAGTAAGAACAAAAGTTATTGCATCCGTCCTGTATCTTTATGTAAGCCCTGGTCCGTTCGCTGCGGTCCGAGGTCATTTTTTCAAAAGCCTTTTCCTGTCCCGGATTTCTCACGTCATATATGCGCTGTCTGTTTTCCGAGAACCGGGAAACATATTCCGTAAGTCTGGTTTTACTTCCTGTACCCAGAACTATGTCGGCTTCCGTCATATCTCTGACCTCAGGACTCGTCTGGCTCATACAGCCCACAACGGCAATGACCGCATCGGGATTCAGAGCTCTCATGCGGCGCACTATCTGTCTGGATTTTCTTGCGCTTTCCTCCGTTACGGCGCAGGTGTTTATACAGCACACATCGCAGGGCTGTCCCGCCTCCACTATTTCATACCCAGCCTGCCGGAACTCTGTTTCCATAACGGAACTTTCATATTGATTTACCTTGCATCCCAAGGTGTAAACGGAAAATTTCATATTCGTCCCTCCGGGAATGAATATCGGATGTCCGGCAAACAGATACGGTCAAGCCGCCGGCTCTGCTCAGTCCTGAAAACTCGGCACTTGCCGTGTCCCGGGCATCGGTACCCATATTATACAACATCCGGAAAAGGAAATCAACAACAAAACAGCGAATTATGAGACTCCGGGTATGTTTTTGCGGCAAAGGATCATATTCCGTCTGTTTTGCGGGGCTGCCCGTTACCCGAAGCATCCTCTGTATCACAGCCGGAGCGGGACGGGAAAGCCGGCACGGATTTATCCGTTAAAGATATCCCCCCGATAAAAAAGTTTCCGCCGCGGATATGCGGCGGAAATCCTGTTTCAGAGTAAAGCGTATTTATTTTCCGCTGATACGGAAAGAAATAACGGGTTTTACCGGAAAACCGTTTTCATAAAGCCGGCTTCAGTGCTCCGGTAAGGTCCGGTACTGTTTTTATCGGCAACAGGGATCCGGAGGCGGAGGACAGCAGCAGGGATCGGGAGGCGGCAAGCAGCAGTCGTTGCCTTTGTTATCATTTACCAGGAAGAGAATGACGATGATGGCGATGATTATGATCCATATATTCTCCCCCCATTTGAAATTTCCGAACATGATGTAACCTGCCTTTCTGAGGTTTTTTCTTGATTTTATGTGCAACATTTGCCAATACCATTCTATGCATACGAATTTTTTTTGTTCTGCCCCGGTAGGAAGAATAAGAGGACAAAGTCGGAGCAGAATAATAGGGCGAGGTGAGCGATTATGACGGAAAAGAATAAAGAGGTCCCGTTGGGTCTGGGAATGGCTCTGGCAGAAAATATCCCCGCACTCAAGGCTTTTGCAGCCCTCACTATTCCCCAGCAACAGGATTTCATCGAAAACGCCCACACCGTAAGTTCTGCGTCAGAAATGAGAGCTTACGTAGCGGGACTGGAGAAAAAGAACAATGGCTGAAGAAAGCTTTGTAAAAGAAAAATACTGTCCGACGCTTAAACGGAACGTGGCAGTCCGTGTTACCCATGGCAAAGAAGTGAAACAAACCTGTCTTGAGCAATGCAAAGACTGCGGCAAATGCCCTGTCAAAAACTGATCCCACCCGACAAAAAAGAGCCGACTGAGCGGTCGGCTCTTTGGTTTTTCTAAAGTACGAGCAACGGTCTCAGTGCACGGCTGACCCACAGGGCGGGAAAAGACAGAACGAACCAGTAAAAGGAGTTTTTCAAACATATCTGCCCCAGAAAATTGAATTTTTTCCCGGAATAATCCCATATATTCATGTGCAACCCGCGATTGAAGACAAGCCCGAACAGAAGCTCCGTCACGGTTATTATCCCACATCCCACCCCGGCAAGAATAAAGTCCGGAACAGAAGTAATAAACGCTCCGTCCGCAAGGGCAAGCAGACAAACGCTCATTCCTGCGGCAAAAAACATTGTAAGGTGAGTTTTACCCGCCCAGAGCATCTCCGTAACCTGATAAGTCAGTCCGGCTATAACAAAAAGAAAAATATAAAAAATCAAGCAAATCCCCCATTTTATCCTTTTTCAAGAAACATTGTTTCCCCTGTTCCGGTCAATATCCGTTTTTGTCATGATTTTTGGTAAATTTGACTATTTACAACATCAGGCGGTTTGTGGTACAATTAAATAAAAAAATATAAAAAAGAGTAAATATGCAGAGTAAGACCGTACTTATTTTCGGCAACAGAAACAATTCCGTGAATGAGGAATATCCGGGATTGGAAAATATGGGCTGTCATGTCGTTCCCATGACTATCTCCGAGCCCTATGACGGAGAGGATCCCGTCGCCGTTATCATCGACACTGGGAATACAGGAGACCCGGAACTGGAAATTGCCACACTGAGGAGCAGATTCTTTTGTCCCGTGATCGCCGTACGTCCGGACGACGGAACCGACGACCTGATTCTGAGAAAAGCCGGAGCCGAACTTGTCATCCCTGCCGGAGGAAAAGCCGTTGCGCTGAGAACTGGGATACGGAGAATCATTGACATAAAACAAGGCAAAGTCCGTCTGACTGATCCGGTAAGAGTTTCCTCTGCGGAGATACTTGCCATGCTCCGGATATCCTCCAGACTCAGCGGATATTCGATGCTGAATGAAATCATCTGCATGCTTGCCACCGATATACGGGACAGAAAATTTTCTCATCAGCCTATATATGTCCGTCTTCGGGAAAAGTTCGGCATATCACCCATACGGTCGGAGCGAAACATGCGGTATGCGCTGAAAAAAGCTCAGTGGGAAAACCTCAAAAGACTGCCCTCCGCGACAGTTTACGGACTGGGAAGGGAAAAAACCGTTGCCGGATTTGTTTATGCCGCAGCCCTTTACATTTCAAGAACGTCAGACACGGAAAAAACGAAAAAATCAGATGAAAATCCGAAAAAAATGCAAAATTACGCCCTTCACCCTTGACATGCGGAGTGAAGGGTGTTATAATTTGCGCATCAGGATTGTATACAAGAATACATAAATGCAAAAGAGCAGCCTTTCCATCCGGCTGCGGAAAGGCAGAGTCGATATATAATGCTTCAGTTCAATAAAAAATCAAATCTGATCGAAGAGGAAACCTACCGGTATACCGTTCAGGATGTTGAATCCCCGAACCTTTACCGCGATATTTTTCCCTACACCGAGGTACCGAAGCTTCCCTTCAACCATCGCCGTGTTCCGATCAACATGCCGGAAAACATATGGATAACCGACACCACTTTCCGTGACGGACAGCAGTCCCGGGCACCTTACACGGTACAGCAGATGGTGGATATATTCAAGATGATACACCGTCTGTCCGGTCCCAAAGGTATTATACGCCAGACCGAGTTTTTCGTCTACAGTGAAAAGGACAGAAAAGCCCTGGAAAAGTGCATGGAACTCGGATATGAATTCCCGGAAATAACCACCTGGATAAGAGCATCCAAGGAAGACTTCAAACTGGTCAAGGATATCGGAATAAAAGAAACGGGCATCCTTGTTTCCTGTTCCGACTATCACATTTTCAACAAACTCAAGATGTCCCGTTCCCAGGCAATGGAGCATTACCTTGCGGTGGTTTCAGATGCCTTTGAAGCCGGACTTCGTCCGAGATGCCACTTCGAGGATATCACCAGAGCGGACTTTTACGGCTTCGTGGTTCCCTTCGCCAATGCTCTGATGGATATGTCCCGGGACGCGGGAATACCGGTAAAGATCAGGGCATGCGACACCATGGGATACGGAGTTCCTTATGTGGGAGTTGCCCCTCCGCGGAGCGTTGCGGGCATAATATACGGTCTTCAGCATCACTCTGAGGTCCCCTCGGAATGGCTTGAGTGGCACGGTCACAACGATTTTTACAAGGCGGTGGACAATGCCGCAACGGCATGGCTGTTCGGAGCCTCTGCGGTAAACTGCTCACTGTTCGGAATAGGCGAACGCACCGGAAATATTCCTCTGGAAGCAATGGTCATGGAATATATCGGCTTCAGAGGTACCCATGACGGAATGGACACTACGGTAATTACCGAGCTTGCGGATTACTTTGAAAAGGAGATCGGATACGAGATTCCTCCGATGACTCCTTTCGTCGGAAGAAACTTCAATGTCACCCGGGCGGGAATACATGCCGACGGACTGCTCAAGGACGAAGAGATATACAATATTTTCGATACCGCAAAAATACTGAACCGCCCTGCCGGAGTTTCCATAAACAATGTTTCGGGGCTGGCATCCATCGCATTCTGGATCAATAACAGGTTCCACCTTACCGGAGAAAATACCGTAGACAAGAAGGATCCCGCAATAGTAAAGATGAAGGAATGGATCGACGCACAGTATTCCGACGGACGGCAGACGGTCATAAGTGACGAGGAAATGATTGCCCTTGTGGCAAAGTTTGCCCCCCGGTATCTGAAGAAGCAGAGGAACAATGAAAAAAATTGACAATGCGGAACAGGGCTCCCTGTACACGCGGGTATTCAAAGAAATAGAACACGCCATTCTCGTCGGTGAGATAGCTGACGGAGCACCGCTCACGGAACTGTCCCTATCGGAAGCCCTCGGGGTCAGCAGAACACCGGTGAGGGAAGCTCTCAGGCAGCTTGAACATGACGGACTGGTAAAAAGCACTCCGAATAAGGGGGTCGTTGTTGTCGGACTGTCGGACAAAGACATTGACGACATATATATGATCCGGATGATGATCGAAGGGTTGGCGGCGCGACTGGCGGCTCAGAACATCACCGACGATGAGATCAAGGAACTCGGAGAAATCGTTGAGCTCCAGGAATTTTACGCAAGCAAGGACGACTCCGGGCACGTAAAACAGCTTGATTCATCCTTTCATGATACGCTTTATTCAATATGCCGCAGCAGACCTTTGGCAAGGATACTCACGCAGTTTCACAACTACATCCAGAAGCAGCGCGAAATGTCCATCCGCTCGGCGGGAAGAGCAAAAGCAGCAGTGGCGGAACACCGGAAAATATTTGACGCCATAGCCGCCCATGATGCGGACAACGCGGAAAAATACGCGAGAGAACACATTATTGCAGCGAAAGAAAGCCTGCACAACGTTATCAGTTCCCAAAGGGACTGACAAACGGTAATTATATACAGAGAACCGCTTAAACGGTCTTCCCGACGGCAGACTCAGCCCCAGAAGCCTCCGGGTGATAATCCGCCTGACGGGTAAAAAAGGAAGACGGGGAGGTCTTCTTTACGGATGTCGAAAGGACGCGGAACGTACCGGAACGATTCCCGCAAGATCGGTCCGAAATGTACGTTACCGCAGCCTCGGCTCCGGGCCTTGAAATAAAAAAAATGACCCCGAAAAAGGACTTTTCGGGGCTTTTGGTGTGTTTTTAAAACTATCGGTCGGACCG
This sequence comes from uncultured Eubacteriales bacterium, assembly GCA_905207625.1. GTDB lineage: Bacteria > Bacillota > Clostridia > Oscillospirales > UBA644 > HGM12619. The sequence continues at coordinate 26,841 of CAJLLT010000015.1, forward strand.
ATCCGGAGAGAAACGGAATTATCTCCATGTTCGGATCCGGTGGAAATCTGTCACGCGACGGAGCGGTCAAAAGCCGAAATCAATAATGCAAAACGGCAGCAGCTTTCGGAGCCACCTGCCGTTTTCCCGCATTTTCCGGACATTTTTCCATTGCGGACAAAAAAAGTGGCCGCAGTCAATAAGAACTGCGACCTAAACAAAAAAAGAGAGAGGGGGAGGTAGTAATCAAACAAAAATCAAAAACGATTACCTTGTTGATACGTCGGCATCCGCCAACGCTCATACATTATAAGCCTTAAATAAGTCAAAAAAGTTAAAACTTTTTTACATTTTTTTGTATTATTAGTTTCTTTTTCTCTTTTCCCTATTGATTTTTCTTCCGTTTTGTGGTAAAATAACAGAAAGAAAAAACCTTTTGTCCCCGCTGTCTTTGAATTTTGTAAAATTTTTGTACAGTCTGAGACTAAAAACACTGTTAAACTTACAGGTAAAGGTACAACCGTACCTTTCTGTATTCCGCGCCTATACCGGGGTCTCCCGGACATAAAAAACCGAACCTTAAGGGGGCTGTGATATGGCAAAACTTATATATGTGGTTGATGACGAGGAAAGCATACGGCAGATAGTCCGTTCCTACCTGGAAAAAGAGGGCTACACTGTGGAGGAATTTGCCAACGGTGAAGATGCCATGGCGGCATATACCAAAAGGATTCCTGACATGCTCATAATCGATATCATGATGCCGGGAATGTCCGGTTACGAACTGTGCAACGAGATCAGGAAGAAGGCAAATACTCCGATAATAATCATTTCCGCCCGTGACGAGGAACTTGACCGTATTCTCGGTATAGAAATGGGAGCGGACGATTATATGCCCAAACCCTTCTCTCCCCGTGAAATGGTCGCAAGGGTCAAGGCGCTGTTCCGCCGCATCGATGGCGGTGAGGAGAAAAAAGACAACTCCGTGCCGCAGTGCCGCGATCTGCGCATTTATCCTTCCGAGAGACGGGTTGTAAAGGTCGTTGGCGACAAGGAAGAAGAGATACAGCTCACGGCTATGGAATACGACTTTATAAACTTCATGGTCACAAACAAGAACAGAGTCTTCACCAGGGCGCAGCTGCTGACGAATATCTGGGAGTATCAGTATCTCGGAGACACCCGTGCCGTTGATGACCTGGTAAAAAGAATACGGAAAAAGCTTGATGCGGCAAAAACCGATTTTTGCATCGAAACAGTCTGGGGCTACGGATATAAAGTTACCGACAGTCCGGAAAACATATGAAAATAAGTATAAAAACAAAACTTCTTCTGTCTTTCACCGCCGTGATACTTATCATGGCGGTAATTTCCGTAAGCTTCATTTCGATCTTTGCCGACACATATCTTCAGCAGCAGGCGACAAGACAACTGAAAGATTACGCCGACAGAATAGTCATTTCCGTCGTGGGACAGCAGAAAAAGCCCTCCGTCGAGAGCCTCCGGCTGGTTCTCTCTCAGATAGCGGAAAAAGATTACTCCCTGGCACTTTTCAACGATAACGACGAGTATCAGACAGGATTCAGGATGGACCGTCTGAGCATCTCAGGAGAAAACTTCGTCTCTGCCGTAAAACCGAAGCTTTCGGTTCAGGGACCGGGTCTTATAAAAGACGGAAGTTCGATCTATTCCATATATACGCGGTCAATACGCAGCAGCGAGGACACTGACAAAAAACTCTGCACAATCGTCCTGGTGATGCAGACCGACACATACGGGCTGGACAGAGCTCTCTTCGCCTTTTTTATTACCTCCATTTTCTTCTCCGCAATAATTGCCGTAGCATCGGCGGCTATATTCTCAAGGACGCTGACGACAAATCTTAAGAAATTGCAGCAAAAAGCGGACATGCTTGCCCACAGGCAGTTTGACAGTGTGGTGACCGTAGAGGCAAACGATGAGGTTGGAGAACTTGCCCGGTCCATAGACCTTATGGCAAAGAGCATCCAGGAATACGACAACAGTCAGAAGCTTTTCCTGCAGAATGCATCACATGAGCTCAAAACGCCTCTTATGTCAATCCAGGGATATGTAGAGGGACTCAAGGACGGCGTATTTGAGAACCGGGATCAGACTTATGACACCATTCTGGCGCAGACAAAAAGACTGGAAAAAATAATCGAAGACGTGCTTTATCTGTCCAAAATAGAAACGACGAAGGAAGTTCTCGACGAAAGGGCTGTCACCGCCGGAGACATTGTGGACGAAGCGATTGGCAGGGTATCCGGTATTGCGGCCTCCGCAAATATTGCCCTGGTCCGGGGAAACATGGAAAATATTTCGGTATATGCGGACACAGACCGCATGGCGACTGCGCTTTCCAACATTCTCTCAAACTGTCTCAGATTCGCAAAAACAGAAGTAATGCTTTCCACCTTTATCAGTGACGGGCAGGTCTGTTTTGTTATACGTGACGACGGTCCGGGGATCTCGCAGGAGGATATCCCCCACCTTTTCGAAAGGTTTTATAAAGGCAGAAACGGCAAGCACGGTCTGGGGCTCGCGATCGCAAAAGCTGTGGTGGAGCAGCATCACGGAACCATAACCGCATACAACCGTACCGACGGACAGAGCGGCGCAGTATTTGAGATAAAAATTCCCATAGCCGCCCAATTGGCTGAAGAGTAGAACCTCCCGTAAAATTTCAGATCAGAAACTTACATGCAGACATAGACTGCCCGGAGTTCCGGGCAGTCTATGTCTGCTTCTATACTCAAACACTTTGCGGACTCTCCGCACAATAAATCCGCCCCTTAGCCATGGATATGGCGGAGGGGCGGGCTTTGTCTCTGAAAAACCTGTGCAATATACAGGTACGGAATACGGTATTACTCAGACCTCAGAGCTTCAACGGGGTCTTTTCCAGCGGCGATACCGGCGGGAATGAGACCGGCAATAAAGGTCATGAACATGCTTATCGCCACAAGGATGAGCCCACCCTGCCAGGGCAATGCTGCAAGCCCCTGTATACCGGTAAGGGATGCGATTATGATATTTGCGGGAATAAGGAGAAGTAACGTTATCCCTATTCCGAGAGCCCCGGAGGTGAAGCCTATGATGAGCGTCTCCGCATTGAAAACCCGGGAAATATCACGTTTTGAAGCGCCTACAGCCCGGAGTATTCCTATTTCTTTTGTTCTCTCAAGAACGGAAATGTAAGTTATTATTCCTATCATTATGGCGGAAACAACCAGGGATATGGCAACAAACGCGATAAGAATGTAACTTATGGCGTCGATGACCGTAGTCACGGAGGACATCAGTATGCCGACATAATCGGTGTAGCTTATCTGATAATCTTCCCCTACTGTGCCGTTGTAATCTGAGATATACTGTTTTATTTTTTCTTTGGATTCGAAATCCTTCGGATAAATCAGCACACTTTCCGGCTCATCAATATCCGAAACACCGAGAAGGGTCATGTTCTGCCCGTAACTGGAAGAGGAGGTCTCAGGCTTCAGTCTCGGCGCAAACTGATCAAGAATCTGTTCCCGTGTCATACCGTCGGACTGCATTTTTTCAATATACCCCACAACAGACGCCTGTTCGGAAGGATCAAGGGCGGCAATATACGCATCAAGATCCTCCCAGGTGGGAACATACTCTTCATCCGAAGCAAAATCCGTTCCGGTGAAAACATCTGTTTCCGGGTACAGTTTCTGCTGCCTGACGATCTCCGATGAATTTACAAGGCCTATGAGATATTCCATCAGATCCGCACGGTATCCCACCGTCCCGGAAACGGACGACGTTACAGCGTTCTCGGCCGGTCTGAGAATACCGACGACCCGGATCTCAGGCGCAGATTCAAGCCTTGAACAGACCCATACAGGATCATCGCTGCGGTCAGCCCATCCGGTCTCCGTTTTTTCGTAAAGCTCGGTATTCGGAAGGAGTTTATACGTCAGGGACAAAAGGCTGTCATAACTGAAACTCACCTGTTCAGATGCTTCGGACCGTGGTGTCTGCTCTCCGTTCATCATATCCGAAATGATCTGCCTGAGATCTTCGGTATCAAGCAGTCCCAGGGAATACAGGGCATAATCGGTTATCTCGTTATTTTCATTGGCAATTATGACTATTTCATTGTACTTTTCCGGAAAACGTCCGGCGACAACCTGATACTGTTCCCGGAGAAGCGCATCGTTGTCTATCATCTGCTGCCATACTTCCCCGTATCCCATTGAGGACATCCCGGAACCGGATGTTGTCTGCCCATCCATACCTCCCATTCCCACAGACTCAAAAACAGAGGAGGGATTTATCCGGAGTATTTCACCGTCACGGACGGTATATATATTCAAGGGGGTGGTATAGGTATACTGCACATCTGTCACCAGATCTGAAATTCCGTTTGCGGGATCCTGAAGATACTTTCTGAAGGCGGTTATATCGTTTGTCCTGACCTGACTGCTCATGGCAGAAATAAAATCCGTCATAACATCCATGGAATATATCCGGTCAAGATCATGCTCCTTGCCGCTGTCCCTGCCGGACATTGAAGAAAGCAGCCCGGACATATCAACGCTTTTCCGCTCTATGGACAGAGGATAGGAGGACATGGTCTGCTCCTGAACACGGTTTATATATGCCTGAGCCCCACTGGACAGAGCAAGTATCAGCGCTATCCCGATAATTCCTATGGAACCGGCAAAACTTGTCAGAAGTGTACGCCCCTTCTTGGTCATAAGATTGTTAAGGCTGAGTGACAATGCCGTAAAGAAAGACATTGAAGGCTTTTTTGCCCTCTTTCCGTTCCCTTCCCGCTCCGGCTGAGGAGAATAAGGGGCGGAGTCACTTATTATGTTCCCGTCAAGAAGTTTCACCGTCCGGGTGGCATACCTGGCGGCGAGCTCCGGGTTATGGGTCACCATGATAACGAGTCTGTCCTTTGCCACGTTTTTGAGCAGTTCCATTATCTGGACACTCGTTTCACTGTCAAGGGCCCCCGTAGGTTCATCCGCAAGGACTATATCCGGATCGTTTACAAGTGCCCTCGCGATTGCGACACGCTGCATCTGACCGCCGGACATCTGATTCGGTTTCTTCCGCAGCTGATCTCCCAGCCCCACACTTCTGAGCGCTTCCACGGCTCTGCGGCGGCGTTCGCCCTTCGGGACCCCGGTAAGGGTAAGGGCAAGTTCAACATTCGCAAGCACAGTCTGATGGGGGATCAGATTATAACTCTGAAAAACAAATCCCACGGAATGATTCCTGTAACTGTCCCAATCCCGGTCATTGAAGCTTTTTGTACTCTTCCCGTTTATCACCAGATCCCCGGAGGTATACTCATCCAGTCCTCCGATTATATTGAGCAAGGTGGTCTTGCCGCAACCGGAAGGACCGAGAACAGCAACAAATTCGCTCCGGCGGAAATCCACACTGACTCCACGGAGAGCTTCCACTGTCGTGTCTGCCACCGTGTATTTTTTGGTAATGTTTTTTAAACTGAGCATATTTGCCTCATTTCCGCTGTACATTCCGGCAACCGAAAACTCTCCGTTCGCAGTGACCGGGTAATTCTTCGTTATATATTTTTATTTTACCCTTCCGCTGTAAAGGAAATATGTAACAAATAGGAATTTTTTCCGCCTTTTGCCGCTACCAGGCACGGCTTTATCCAAACCGGGAAGCTCAACGCAGGATCTTCCGGGCTGTCTGCATTTTTCCCCGAAGAAATCCGGAGGAGCAAAAATTTCCTCTCCCCCGGATCATGTCACGGAAGCCATTTTCAGTCTTTTTTACGACAAGTTTCGCAATCTGCTTGACAAAGGTGTTAGTTTCAGCTAACATATACAGTGAAACTCTTTAATTTTACATAATACGGGAGAAAAGAAATGACCCTTGACAAATTGCCTGCGGGCAAAAGCGGCATTATAGAGACCGTAGGGGGCGAGGGTGCCCTCAGGCTGAGACTACTTGACATGGGACTCATCCCCGGAACAGCCGTTTCCGTTGAAAAGATCGCCCCTCTGGGTGACCCTGTTCAGATACGGATCAGAGGATATGAACTGACTATAAGAAAGGATGACGCCGGACACATCACCGTGACGGAGAAATAAGATATGGTATTTGCACTTGTGGGTAACCAGAACTGCGGAAAGACGACGCTTTTCAACGTTCTGACAGGATCAAACCAGCATGTGGGAAATTTTCCCGGAGTCACGGTAGATCAGAAGATCGGACAGATACGCTCGGTGAAGGATTGCAGTGTAGTGGATCTGCCCGGAATATATTCCATACGTCCGTATTCCACGGAGGAAAAAGTCACCAGGGATTTCATAATAGACCGTAAACCGGACGGTATAATAAACATCGTTGACGCAACCAATATCGAGAGAAACCTCTATCTCACCCTGCAGTTGCTGGAACTGGGGGTCCCAACGGTCCTCGCCCTGAACATGATAGATGAGGTCCGCAATAACAGCGGCTCGATCGATGAAGCGGAACTTTCAAGGCTTCTCGGAATTCCCGTGGTCTCCGTATCCGCGGCGAAAAATGAAGGAATCACGGAACTGATAAATGTCGCGGTCGCCACAGCCCGGAACAGGGTTGCGCCGAAGGTGACGGATTTCTGCGCCCCCGGTCCGGTACACAGATGTATCCATGCGGTCAGCCACGTTATCGAAGATCACGCCCAGAGGATCGGAATAAACCGCCGCTATGCCACGACAAAGCTTATTGAAGGGGACGACAAGCCCTTCATCGACCGCCTCGGGCTGACAGAAAATGAACTGGAGCTGATTGAACACTCCATAGTGGAAATGGAAGCCGAAAGAGGTCTGGACAGAAACGCCGCGCTGGCTGACATGCGTTACGATTTTATCGAAAAAGTATGTTCAAAAACAGTTGTAAGATGCGCGGAGTCAAAGGAACACAGGCGCAGTGTGGATATAGACAAAGTTCTGACAAACAGATACCTGGCACTGCCCATATTTGTTGTGATAATGCTTCTGGTCTTCTGGCTCACCTTCAGCGTTATCGGTCAGGGACTCTCGGATCTGCTTGCCCGGGGAATAGATTCCCTTGCGGGGGCAGTGGATTCGGCGCTCACGGAATACGGGATAAATCCCGCAGTCCACAGTCTTGTGGTGGACGGAATATTTTCCGGTGTGGGCAGTGTCGTATCTTTCCTGCCTCTGATAGTCGTCCTGTTTTTCTTTCTCTCCGTCCTTGAAGACACGGGATACATGGCAAGGGTCGCATTCGTAATGGATAAACTGTTGCGGCGCATCGGCCTTTCCGGAAGGAGCTTTGTACCGATGATAATCGGTTTCGGTTGCTCCGTTCCGGCAATAATGGCGACAAGGACCCTTTCCAGTGAAAGAGACAGAAGAATGACGATTCTTCTCACCCCATACATGTCCTGCTCCGCAAAAATTCCGATCTATGCGGTATTCAGCGCCACATTTTTCCCGGATCACGCCGCGCTGGCAATGATAAGTCTTTATGTGGCAGGAATGATAATGGGAGTTATCGTAGCCCTGATAATGAACAAGACCGTTTTCCGGGGGAAAGCCTCCCCCTTTGTAATGGAATTGCCGAATTACAGGCTTCCATCCCCCAAAAGCGTACTGCTGCTGATGTGGGAAAAGGCTAAAGATTTTCTCAAAAAAGCGTTCACCGTCATTTTTGTTGCGGCAATAGTCATATGGTTCCTCGGTGCTTTTGACGCAAAGCTCAATTTCACCTCAAACAGCGGAGAGAGCCTCCTGGCGGCAATAGGACGATTCATCGCTCCCATCTTTGCCCCTCTGGGATTCGGAGACTGGAAGGCTGCAACCGCTCTCATCACCGGATTTTCCGCGAAGGAGACAGTGGTCTCCACCCTTGCGGTGCTGTCCGGAACGAGCATATCCCAACTGGGAACCGTTCTTCCCCAACTCTTTACCCCTCTATCAGCCGCATCGTTCCTCACATTCACGCTTCTTTACACCCCATGTATCGCGGCTGTCGCAACTATACGCAAGGAACTTGAAAGTCCCCTCAAGACCGCAGGGGTTGTGGTTTTCCAGTGTGTGATCGCCTGGCTTGCGGCATTCGCGGTATACTCAGCAGGCAGCCTTCTGGTATAGACAGGACCGAAGTAAACAACATCGGATCCTTCCCTGTTTTTTCATTGAAAACGAAACTGCCGATATCTCATTTCCGGGAATTCCCGGTGTTCAGTAAAGAAAGGAAAACTCATGAAAGCGGTGGACTGGCTCATTCTCGCCGGCATAGGATGTATTGTTGCGGCGGCGATAATTTCAATTATCCACAGAAAAAAGAGCGGAGGCTCCTGCTGCGGATGTTCCGGGTGCAGCCTCTGCGGACAGGGCAAGGAAAACTGTCCGGAGAAAAGGGAGAACCCATCTTCTGAGGATAAAGGAAAACAATAAAATGGTTACGGAAACCGGACAGTGCAAAATGCGGAGATTTTCAAATCTCCGCATTTTTACGTCTTTTACCGCCAACAGTCCCGGTTTCAACGGGCAGTCACAGCTTTCACATTTTCTCGGGACTGTATTTCTTTTCGCAGTATATACACCGGTAGACTCCGGATTCGGGATCGGTAAGCTTGAAGATATGATCAAGTTCCTGCTCGGTCCGGGTAATACACCGGCTGTTCCGGCAGAACATCTTATTTACCACCCGTACCTGCTCCGGTTTTTCCGGCGCGGGCTCTGATACGGACTGCAGAAGTTTCAGTATCAGCGCCATACGGATATATTTTCCGTTAAGGACCTGCTTGAAATAACACGCCCTGGGGTCAGTATCGATCCTTACGCTTATTTCATTGACTCTGGGAAGGGGATGAAGCACCGCCATATCGGGCTTTGCTTCGGTCATTTTCTTCTCCGTAAGGATGTAACAGTCCTTGAGCCTTTCATACTGCGCTTTATCCGAAAATCTTTCCCTCTGAACACGGGTCATATACAGTACGTCCAGATCCGGAATTGCCTTTTCCAGATCATCGGTACAACGGTATTCAATACCGCTCTGATCCATGATACGGGTTACATAGTAAGGAAGTTTCAGTTCCTCCGGACTGATAAGCACAACTTTTATTCCGCTGTACCGGCTCAGTGCCCCTATGAGAGTATGCACCGTACGCCCGTATTTCAGGTCACCGCAGAAACCTATGGTAAGGTCATGAAGCCGACCCTTTTCCCTCTTTATGGTAAGCAGGTCAGCGAGGGTCTGGGTAGGATGAAGATGTCCCCCGTCTCCGGCATTTATTACCGGTACGCCGGCGTTCATACTTGCCACCAGGGGCGCACCCTCCTGAGGATGGCGCATGGCAATAATGTCAGCGTAACAACCTATTACGCGGCTGGTATCGGCTATGCTTTCTCCTTTTGAAGCTGAAGTATCCGCCGCATCTGAAAAACCGATAACGCTCCCTCCCAGTTCGAGCATAGCCGCCTCGAAGCTGAGACGTGTACGTGTGGAAGGCTCAAAAAACAGCGTCGCAAGCTTTTTGTATCTGCATTTTTCACGGTATTTTTCAGGATCTGAAATTATATCCTCCGCCACGGAGATAAGCTGATCTATCTCCTCTGCCGAAAGGTCCAGGATGTCTATGACACTTCTCATATTCTACCTCACTTTATCCAGTTTTCGTCGGAAGGATCGTTGCGGAAGGCAATAAGCCTTTTCACATCTTCGGGCTTTATGTACCCTTCTTCCGCGGCAACTGCGGCAACGGTATCAAAGTCCGTCAAAGAGTGATTTTCGACCTTTGCATCCCTCAGACGCTGTATTCCCTTTTCCATACCATAGGTGAAGATGCTCACCACGCCAAGGACTTCAGCCCCGGATTCTCGAAGGGTCTGAACCACTTCAAGGACACTTCCTCCGGTAGAGATCAGGTCCTCCACCACCACGACCTTTTGCCCCGGCTCAAGTCTTCCTTCTATCCGGTTCTGTCTTCCGTGATCCTTTGCTCCGGAACGGACATATCCCATGGGCATACCGAGAATGTGCGCGGTAATGGCGGCATGGGCAATTCCCGCCGTTGACGTTCCCATAAGAACCTCGGCTCTGGGGTAATATGTCCTTATCAGTTCCGCAAGCCCGTTTTCCACGTCGTTTCGCACAGCGGGTGCGGTAAGGGTCAGGCGGTTGTCACAGTATACAGGGCTTTTTATACCGCTGGCCCATGTAAAAGGTTCATCGGGACGAAAAAAAACCGCCTTTATGGACAGCAGATGCTTTGCAATGAGTGTTTTCATTTTTATCTCTCCTTTTCAGTCAACAAATTCCGCCACGCAACGTCTGTATGCGGAAACGGGGTCGACAGCGGAGGTTATGGGCCGCCCCACCACGATATAGTCGGACCCGGCTTTCTTCGCCGCATCAGGGGTCATTACCCGTTTCTGATCCGCGACCTCAGAATCGGCGAAACGTATTCCTGGGGTAACGGTAATAAAATCATTTCCGCAGGCGCCATGCACGCCCTCCGCTTCCAGAGGGGAACACACGACCCCGTCAAGTCCGGACCGACGGGCATTCATGGCGTAGCTCATTACTGTTTCCGGCATCGGTCTGTCAATAAGCAACTCACTGTGCAGGGTCTCTTCATCGGTGGAGGTAAGCTGTGTAACGGCTATCAGTATCGGACGGCTTCCGTCTGGGCGGGTAAGTCCCTCCGCGGCAGCTCTCATCATTGCCCCTGTTCCCGCGGCGTGAACGTTTGTCATATCCACCCCCAGACCGGAAAGCACGGACATGGTTTTTCTCACCGTATTGGGGATATCATGAAGTTTAAGGTCAAGAAAAACTTTGTGTCCGCGCTGCTTTACCTGCCTTACGAATCCGGGGCCGGCGGAATAGAAAAGTTCCATTCCTATTTTCACAAAAGGCTTTTCTTCCCCGAAAAGATCAAGAAAAGCAAGAGTTTTTTCCGCGCTGTCAAAATCGCAGGCTATTATAACGTCTTTTCCCATTTTTTGTAACCTCCCGTAATACCTTTCAAAGAATCGATCCCGTATTTATCCATGACGCGGGGCAAATCTTCCACTATCCGGCGGCAGATAAACGGATCGACAAGATTTGCCGCTCCTATCTGCACCGCCGTGGCGCCCGCAAGCATCATCTCAACAACATCTTCGGCACTGCTGACTCCGCCCATACCTATAACGGGGACAGAAACGGCATTCGCCACCTGCCACACCATCCGCAGAGCCACAGGAAACACCGCCGGTCCGGAAAATCCGCCGACATTATTCGCGACCACGGGTCTGCGGTTTTTCAGGTCTATTCTCATTCCGAGAAGTGTATTTATCAGGCTGATTCCGTCCGCTCCGGCATCACAGCATGCTTTAGCAACGGCTGTTATATCGGTGACATTTGGAGAAAGCTTGACAATCACAGGTTTTTTCACGACCTTTTTCACCTCGGCGGTAACCTCTGCCGCAGACCTGGGGTCCGTACCGAAAGCCATTCCGCCGCCGTGAACGTTCGGACAGCTTATATTGAGTTCAAGCCAACCCACCTGCTCACATTCGTCCAGTCTGCGGCAGGTACAGACATAATCCTCAAGGGAAAATCCGCTGACATTCGCCATAACCGGCTTATGAAAGACTTTTTTCAGTCGGGGAAGTTCCTCCTCAATGACCTTGTCCACCCCGGGATTCTGAAGTCCCACGGAGTTTATCATCCCCGCGGTACATTCCGCAATGCGGGGTGTGGGATTTCCGAAACGCGGCTTAAGAGTCGTACCTTTGAAAGAAAAAGTTCCCAGAATATTTATATCGTACAGTTCCGCAAATTCGTAACCGTATCCGAAAGTCCCGCTTGCGGGGATAACGGGATTATCAAGAGTGATACCGCAAAGATCCACCTTCAGTTCCGCCACAGTATCTCCTCCTTTCTCATAACCGGACCGTCCTTACAGATGCGCTTGGATCCGGTCAGCGTTCTGCAACTGCAACCCATACATGCTCCGAAACCACATCCCATGCGCTCCTCAAAACTCATCTGACCGGAGGTTTCCGTCTTTTCACATACCGCTCTGAGCATCGGTTCGGGACCGCAGGCATAAAAATATGTATAGCTCACATCCTTTACAGCATCTGTCACAAAACCTTTTTTACCGTAACTTCCGTCCGCCGTGGTTACAACGACTCCTGCACCGAGCCGCCGGAACTCTTCTTCGTAAAAAACCTCGTCCGCAGTATTAAAACCCAGTATTACAGCCGTTTTTTTACCTTCATCAATCAGCCTTCTGGCAGTCATATACATGGGAGGAATGCCCACGCCTCCCCCTATAAGCAATGGTTTTTGTCCGCTCGGTGAAAGATCATATCCGTTGCCTAACCCTGAAAGGATGTCAAGGCTTCCGCCTTGCATCCTGCTCATAAGCTCCGTCCCTTTACCCACGACTTTATATATGAGGGTCAGAAGATCTCCGTCCGCGTCGCATACAGATATGGGGCGCCGGAGAAACAATCCGTCAAGCTTTATATTCACGAACTGCCCCGGTGCGGTGATCGCTGAAGTATCCCCCCGGAGTTTCATACGGTATACATTCCGGGTAAGGGGAATATTTTCTTCAATTTCAAACAGTCCCTGTTTCATTTTTCACCTCATGCGTCAATCGTGGACACTGTTATGGTCGTCTCTTCCAGCACATCAAGAAGCACCCTGACGGTATCAAGGGAGGTAAAGACCGTAACATTATTTTCCGTCGCCCAGGCTCTTATCTGCTTACCGTCACTGGTGCGGTCCGGGGATGCCAGACTTCCCGTGTTTATGACATAGGCAATATGCCCCTGTCTGAGAGCATCGTGGATCTCATCCCTGTCCTCGCCTATCTTGGAAAGGATATGCGTCCTTATCCCGTTCTGTTTAAGGAATACGGCGGTACCTCTTGTCGCCTCAATATTGAAACCAAGGTCGTAGAAACGCCGGATCAGCGGCAAGGCTTCCTGCTTATCCCTGTCTGCGACGGTTACAAAAACGGTGCCGTAATTCTGCAGCTTCATGCCGGACGCCTGCAAGGCTTTGTACAGAGCCCGGTTAAGCTTGTCATCGTATCCTATAGCCTCTCCGGTGGACTTCATTTCCGGCGAAAGGTATGCATCCAGACCGCTTATCTTGCTGAAAGAAAATACCGGGACCTTAACATATTTGCGTTTTTTCTCTTCGGGATAGAGCTGGAATATTCCCTGTTCCTTGAGACTTTTACCGAGAATCACCTCCGTAGCGATATCGGCAAGGCTGTAGCCGGTTGCTTTAGACAGGAACGGAACAGTACGGGAGGAACGGGGATTGACCTCTATTATATAAACATTTTCATTGCCGTCCACGATAAACTGGATATTGAAAAGCCCCACTATTCCTATACCGAGACCGAGTTTCTTGGCGTACTGAAGTATTACCCCCTTGACCCGGTCGGAGATGCTGAAAGGAGGATACACGCTTATGGAGTCTCCGGAGTGTATGCCGGTTCTCTCCACAAGTTCCATTATTCCGGGAACAAACACATCCCGCCCGTCGCAGACCGCATCCACCTCAACCTCTTTGCCGCTTATGTATTTATCCACAAGCACCGGCTTATCCTCGTCCATTTCCACAGCTGTTTTAAGGTAATGCCGCAGCTGTTCCTCATCGGAAACTATCTGCATGGCTCTTCCGCCGAGAACGAAACTGGGACGGACAAGCACCGGGTAGCCTATTTTTTCGGCAGCGGCGACACCGTCCTCTATATTTGTAACCGCTTTTCCGTCCGGCTGGGGAATTCCGAGGTCTTTCAGTATCTTTTCAAAACTGTCCCTGTTTTCAGCCCTCTCTATTGCGTCGCAGTCCGTGCCGATTATTTTCACCCCACGGTCCTTCAGAGGCTGAGCAAGATTTATTGCGGTCTGTCCACCCAGGGAGGCAATCACGCCTTCCGGCTTTTCCAGATCCACTATATTCATCACGTCCTCCGGGGTAAGGGGTTCAAAATACAGTTTATCGGAAGTCGTATAGTCCGTGGAAACTGTTTCGGGATTATTGTTTATGATTATCGCCTCGTACCCGGATCTCTTTATGGTGGATATAGCGTGAACTGTGGAATAGTCAAACTCGACTCCCTGACCTATTCTTATGGGACCGGCACCGAGGACTATTATTTTTTTCTTTCCGTAATCAGGCCGCGATTCGTTTTCCTCTCCGTATGTGGAGTAATAATATGGGATATACGCGTCAAACTCTGAGGCGCAGGAATCTATAGCCTTGTAAACGGGTCTGATTCCCGCCTCAAGACGGAGATCCCGGACCTGCTTTTCGGTGCATTTCCAGAGTTTTGCCACGGCTTTATCACAGAACCCGTACTTTTTCACCCACGCAAGTTCATTCAGGTCAAAGGGCTTTTCCGACAGCGTTTTTTCAAGTTCCGTAATATGTCTTATTTTTTCCAGGAAAAACCGGTCGATCCTCGTCAGACCAAATATTCTGTCAACGCTCTCGCCCCGGCGCAGTAGTTCGGCGACCATAAATATCCTGTCATCGGTTGCCTGGGTTATATATTCCTCAAGTTCTCCGTCAGTCATCCTTTCCGCTTTGGAAGAGAATATGTGATATGCCCCCGCCTCAAGGGATCTGACAGCTTTCAGCAGACTTTCCTCGAAAGTTCTTCCCACACTCATAACCTCTCCGGTAGCTTTCATCTGGGTGGAAAGCCTGTTGCTTGCGTTGGCGAATTTATCAAACGGGAACCGGGGCATTTTGGTTACGATGTAATCAAGGGATGGTTCAAAACTTGCGGGAGTATTGGGAAGCATTATCTCGTCAAGGGTCATACCTACGGCTATTTTTGCGGAGACCCTGGCAATGGGGAAACCGCTCGCCTTGCTTGCCAGCGCAGAGGACCGGGAGACCCGGGGATTCACCTCTATGACATAATACTCAAAGGAATCCGGATTCAGCGCAAACTGAACATTGCATCCACCCTCTATGGAGAGGCTTCGGATTATCTTCAGGGCACTGTTGCGAAGCATCTGGTACTCTCTGTTTGTCAGAGTCTGACTGGGGCAGACCACTATGGAATCTCCGGTATGAATGCCCACAGGATCAAGGTTTTCCATATTGCAGACGGTTATTGCAGTGTCATTTGCGTCCCGCATAACCTCGTATTCTATCTCCTTGTAGCCCTTCACGCTTTTTTCCACCAGAACCTCATGGACAGGGGAAAGCTGAAGCGCATTTGACATCAGCAACCGGAAAGACTGCTCGTCGTCGGCAAAACCGCCTCCGGTTCCGCCGAGGGTAAAAGCAGGCCGGAGAACCACGGGAAAACCTATCTGTTTTGCCGCCTCAAGCCCCTCCTCAAGACTCTTTGCAATCATCGAGGGGCAGACAGGCTCTCCTATCTGCTGGCACAGAAGCTTGAAAAGTTCCCTGTCCTCGGCTTTTTCTATACTCTCACTGCTTGTTCCCAACAATTCGGTACGGCACTCCCGGAGGACTCCTTTTTTCTCCAGCTGCATGGCAAGGTTGAGACCTGTCTGTCCGCCAAGCCCGGGGATTATGGCGTCCGGACGTTCGTGACGGATTATTTTGGCTATGTATTCCAGGGTGAGAGGTTCCATATATACCTTGTCAGCCACAGTGGTATCGGTCATTATGGTTGCGGGGTTGGAGTTGCACAGAACGACTTCGTACCCCTCTTCCTTCAGCGCCAGGCACGCCTGGGTTCCGGCATAGTCGAATTCAGCCGCCTGTCCGATAACTATGGGACCGCTGCCGATAACCATTATCTTCTTTATATCTGTCCTCTTAGGCATTGTTTTTTCCTCCGAAAAGCTTCATTTGCTGTATAAAAGCATCGAACAGATAACCGCTGTCCTCCGGTCCGGGGGCACTTTCCGGGTGATACTGTACCGAAAACACACCATCCTCCCGGCAGGCAAGTCCCTCTACGGTTCCGTCCAGAAGATTCAGGTGTGTGATCTCAAGCCCCGTTCCATTTAAGGACTCCGCATCAACGGAGTAACTGTGGTTCTGCGAGGTGATCTCCACCTTTCCGGTCAAAAGATTTTTCACGGGGTGATTTCCGCCTCTGTGCCCGAATTTGAGCTTATATGTCCGGGCGCCGTAAGCAAGGGCTATCATCTGATGCCCGAGGCATATACCGAAGATCGGTAATTTTCCCCGCATCTGCCGCACCAGCCGGATAACCTGGGTGACATCCTCCGGATCTCCGGGGCCGTTGGAGAGGAACAGTCCGTCCGGCGCAAGTTCCGCTATTCTTTCCGCCGGAGTATCGAAGGGCAGGACAGTAACGTCACAGCCCGCGGCATTCAGCCGGCGGACAATGTTGAGTTTCATTCCGCAATCTATCGCCGCTACCCTGAACAAAGGCTTTTCCGCGGGTGAAAACCACTCTTTTTTTGTACTGACAAGTTTTACCGCATCGTGTTCAACAGGTGTTTCCGATATTTTCTTCATTCCCTGCTCCGCAGTGGTATTCACGCCGGTCAGGATCCCCCTTCGGCTGCCGAAATCCCTGATATTCCTTGTCAGCCGGCGCGTATCCACACCCTCTATCCCTGGAATTCCGCACTCGGAAAGCCACTGTGAAAGGTTCTTTTCACTGCGGAAATTCGACGCAAAAGGATTGCATTCACCGACAATAAGTCCCCCTACCGAAGGTATCCGGGTCTCATTGTCTTCAGAATTTATTCCGTAATTTCCCATCAGAGGATAGGTCATGACCACCGCCTGATAGGTATAGGACGGGTCGGAAATTATCTCCTGATAACCCGCCATTGAGGTGTTGAAAACCACCTCACAGACTCTTTCCTTATCCGATCCGAAGCCGAAACCGTAAAACTCGCTTCCGTCCTCGAGGATCAGTTTTCTGTTATATTCTCTTGCCATACAACTCTACCTCCGTAAACTGTTGCCATGCATTTTCCGTATACCGGCCGTCCCTGAAACGGCGTGCTCTTACCCTTTGAAACAAAATCCTCCGGATCCACCGCATACCGGCAGCCGAGATCAAAAACCGTAAAATCATTTTCTCCGGGAGGAATACCGAACCTTTTCCTTGGATTGAAGGCCATCAGATCCAGCAGTTTTTCTATGGTTATGACTTTTGTCTTCACCAACTCAGTGTACATCACCGGAAATGATGTTTCAAGCCCCACGACCCCGAAGGCACTGTCCTTGAGTCCACGGTTTTTTTCCTCCTGGGAATGGGGTGCGTGGTCCGTGGCAATCATGTCTACAGTTCCGTCGGCGACAGCCTCAAGCAGAGCGTTCCTGTCCCTTTCGGAACGGAGCGGCGGATTCATTTTGAACCGCCCGTTTTCCAGAAGATCCATATCAGAGAGGACAAGATAATGTGGAGCGGTCTCGCAGGTCACGTCTACCCCCCGAGCCTTCGCTTTCCGTATCAGTGCCGCACTTTCCGCGGTGGAAATATGGCACACATGGTATTTTACCCCTGTTTTTTCCGCGAGGAAAAGGTCTCTTTCAACCTGCCCGTATTCACTCCCGGAGCAGATCCCCTTATGTCCGTGCGCCGCGGCATATCCGCCGTCGTGGATATATCCGCCGTTAAGCAAGGATTTATCCTCGCAGTGCGCCGCGATAATTTTTCCGAGCGCCTTTGCCTTCATCATTGCCGAAAGCATGAGCCGTTCCGACTGAACACCTTTGCCATCGTCTGAAAACGCGACCACCTGAGATGCCAGGGACTCCATTTCCGAGAGTTCCTTCCCCTGCTGTCCCACGGTTATCGCCCCGTAAGGATATACGGCTATCCGGGCATCACGGCGGATCAGATCAAGTTCCGCCGCAAGGTTCTCCGGACGGTCCGGAACCGGAACAAGATTCGGCATGGCACAGACAGCGGTAAAGCCGCCCCTTGCCGCCGCGGCAGTCCCCGTTGCGATAGTTTCCTTATAAGAAAAACCCGGCTCTCGGAAGTGCACATGCACATCACAGAAGCCGGGAAACAAAGCATATTCGGTTTTTCCGGAAAAGGAAGAAAAAACTCCGCTGTCAAGAAAAAAGGATGACGCCGAGACAGCCTGTTTGTCCTTCAGATAGTTCTTCATTTCAGTCTCTCCTCTCTCCGCACCGGGAGCTTCCCCGGATGCTCGCATCTCCGCCGTTCAGGACTTCTTCAGCCCCATCGGTACCTCTCTGTTGAAGGATCCGCGGTGTACAGGGAACCGTCATTCTTCGTCCAGAATATAAACTCCGTTTTCTTCATCCACGGGACGGAGCATTACGGCTATTTTTTCAGTCTGGGATGTGGGAACATTTTTACCCACATAATCCGGACGCATGGGAAGTTCCCGGTGTCCCCTGTCTATCAGCACGGCAAGACGTACGGCTTTCGGCCTGCCATAGGCAAACACAGCTTCCATTGCGGCCCTTGCGGTCCTTCCGGTATAAAGGACGTCGTCCACTATCACCACAGTACTGTCCCGGATATCGCAGGGAATACTGCACTCTCCGCCCAGCTGACGCTGCTGTTCGGTCAGATCATCCCGGTGAAGGGTTATATCAAGCTGTCCCACGGGAACCCGGACCCCCTCAAACCTTTCGATATTATCCGCAAGCATCTGCGCCAGAGGAACCCCGCGGCGTTTTACTCCGAGAAGGCAAAGTCCCTGTGTACCTTTGTTGCGTTCCACGATCTCGTGGGTTATCCGAGCCATGGCACGGCCGAGCGCCGCATCATCCATTATAAGAGTTTTCTTCATACAGACCGCCCCCTAACAAAAAAAGAGTCCCGCCGAAGACCGACAGGACTCACCGTGACCGCATAAAGCGACCTCATTCACGTTATTATGTCAGATCTTCCCGATATCACGGTATCGGCTTAAAGATTCGTTTGTTTTATTATACACTCTTCTGCTTCTCTTGTCAAGAGCTTTCCGGGTTATTCGGAATTATTTCACAATCATTTTTCTGAATACACTGCACCTCTTAAGGAAGCCGAAATCGGAAATCAGCCGGTTTTCGGCCTTTGGTATACTCCGAGGAGTTTCCTGAGATAAAGTGACAGCCCCTTTTTCACGTTCTCGTTGCCCTTCACCGAAGGATGGGAGCCGTGCCCGTTGCCGTCAAGGGGAAGATTGTGAAAATATATCCCCGCTTCCTCTCCGCCGAGTTTCTGCTGAAGGGGACTTGAGGAGGAGGGCCTCTTGCCGTTGCCGAGCAAAACTATCTTTGCCTCCGGATTACGGCGGCGGACTTTGCCCACAAGTTCCTCCATTCCCCGCTGAATATCCTCATCAGTATATCCGTACTGATCCTTTACGGAATAGTCGTTGCCTGAAATACGGATGAATACCACATCCGCAGTTCTGTCCGAGGGATAGGTATAAGTCTCATCGTAGCGCAGGGGATACCGGTCGTATATCTCAAGCATGGGCTGAGGGTTCGGTCCGCACAGGACGCCGATACCGGAAAGAGCTATAACTGAGTAGTCGTAATCAAGCTCATGGCATACCATGAACCCAACCGTACCGGTTCCGTCCTCATATATGGATTCCCCCGCCCACAGCCCGTCATATTCAAGCCAATCCATATTCCCGTAACCTGTGGTAAAAGAGTCTCCTATGAACTCGATAAGAAATTCTCCTGCCGCGGGAGGCTCGGAGACTGTTCCGTCAAGAGTCAGGTGGGTAATCACGGTTCCATCCGTGCCCCACTCCGTCTGGCGGTAAAGTTCAAAACGATGAAATCCATTTTCAAGCCCTTCGGCAAGAACAAGTTTGGTTTTTCCGACGGAGTTGAGATGGGGACGGATATCCAGCCGGCTCCCGTCAACATAAACGGTAAAGAAAACACCGTTGAACCAATCCTGCCCTACGGTACCGGTAACCTCAGCGGTTACAGAAACCGTACCCCGGCACTCCGCATTGAATTCAAAGGAATCGGCAGTACCGTAAAGGTGAAGTCCTTCACTGTCAAAAACAGTCCTTCCCCTGCTGCGGAATTTTCCTTCCAGCTCCGCTACGGACAGGGTTCTCGGACCGGAAGGTTCCGTGGGAACCGTTTCGGGTCCGGCAGGTTCGAGTTCGCCCACGACACAGCCGGAGAACAGAATCATCACCGAAAGAAGCAGAATTAAAACGGATATGACCTTACGGATCCGGTTCATCTTCAGTCCGCCTTTTTACGCTCGTAGATACCGAGAAGTTTCTGGATATACATCGTAAGGTTCTTTGTTGTAGCCTTATGCGCGTCAACAGAGGGATGCCCCCCGTGTCCGTTACCGTCTGAGGGGATGTCATGATAGTAGAATCCGGCGTCTTTTCCTCCGAGTTCGTTGACCACTGACCGCTGCTGATCTGTGCAGAGTTTGTATGAAACTACGATTATCTTGGCGTTGGGATTACGTTCCCTTATCTTAAGAAGCAGATTTTTGAAGGCCTCAAATATCTGCTCATCCGTCGCACCGAACTGCTCCTTTGTTTCCATGTCGTTGGCTAGCATCTGAACCACCACAACGTCAGCAGGACGGGTATTGGGGTACACATAATCAGCCTTGTCGTTGAAAGGATAACAGTTATATATTTCGTTCATGGTCCGGCTCTGGGGACCGCAATACACACCCATTCCCTGAACCGCGACTATGCTGTAATCCGCATTGAGGTTCTTTGCCGTAAGAAATCCGTAGGCAAGGGTAGCGTCACAGTAGATGGCGTCACCCTGCCATGCGCCGTCATACTCCAGAGAATCCATTATACCGAATCCGGAGGTAAGGCTGTCGCCTACAAACTCGATCATATAATCACCGGGAGCGGGAGTTTCGGCAAAGGTGCCGTCGAAGCTGACACCGACAACCCTGAGTCCGTCATTTCCCTGTTCCGTCTGACGGTATATACCGAAGGAGTGCTTACCCTGCTCCAGCCCCTCGGCAATAACTATTTCCGCGCTTCCGTGAGTATTGACATGGAACCGTTCTTCCACCCGTTCACCGTCGATATATGCCGTAAGATAAAGACCGGAATACTCTCCGCAATTAAGTTCGTCGGACACGGAAACGGTTACGGTAACCGAACCGGAGCAATCCGCGTTGAATTCTATCCCGTCCGCCGCACCGTAAAGGACTACACCTTTATCATCCGCAGTGGTGCGTCCCTGTGTCTTGTATCTTCCCATAGCCTTGGAGAAAAGGAATTTGCCCTCCACGGGACCGTCATCAACGGTATAAACGCCGCCGACACAGTTTTTCACGGCAAACGTCAGACCGGAATCACCTACGGGCAACAGCAGACTTACGAATTTTTCCGCAGCATACAGTATATTTACATCATCCGTTCCGGCAATGAGAATATTTTCTCCGTCATTGCGGATTGAATACTGTCCGTCCGAAAGGGTGTTATACAGGGTGCCGGAAGCCTCCGACGAGGTTTTCCCGACAAATATGCACCTTCCGGAGGGCTCTTCCCCGTCAGAAACGGTTTTTGCGGAAACGGCAGAGGCTATGGCCCGGGCAGCCTTCTTTTCGTATTCCGTAGCGGATGAGGGAAGCACTACGGTGTAAAGACCGGTTCCGTTTTCATCCCGGAGATCGAGTGTCTCCGGCGTGGTGTCGGGGTCTTTTCCGCAACCAGCAACAAAAATCAACGCAAGTATCAGAGATATTACCGCAGCTGTAATCTTTTTCATTAAGATCTCCTTTTCGGGAAATTCACAATATTTCCGCCGTATGCGGCGGATCCGTTTCAAGTGTATTCATTATACATCATAATCCCCGGCATGTCAAGAGAAAAAAGCGGTCATCAGCCGCAGGCAGAAAGTTAGCCCGAATCACATTTTTCTGTAATTCCGGCAGTTTTTCCCTCAGATTTCCGACACTTTTTTGAAAACTCTTTACTTTCCGCCGGAAATATATTATAATCGGTACTGTAGTGCAGATACCCGTAATAAACGTAAGAAAGCAGGAAATACCCATGCCCATAACGGAAATACTGGAAAAAAACGCAAAATTGTTTGCCGAAGACGTAGCTCTGGTGGAAATAAACCCCGAAGCGGACGAAAACAACGAAAAGACCTGGCGTGAATACGAGTTGGTGGAAGCCCGGAACGGCGAAAAATACCGTACGGAAATGACCTGGGGCAGGTTTGACAGGAAGGCAAACAGGTTTGCAAATCTTCTGATAAAAAGAGGCGTAAAAAAGGGCGATAAAGTTGCAATTCTGCTTATGAACTGCATCGAATGGCTCCCGGTATACTTCGGCATACTCAAAGCCGGAGCAATCGCAGTGCCGATGAACTATCG
This sequence comes from uncultured Eubacteriales bacterium, assembly GCA_905207625.1. GTDB lineage: Bacteria > Bacillota > Clostridia > Oscillospirales > UBA644 > HGM12619. The sequence goes on from CAJLLT010000015.1 coordinate 49,102, forward strand.
CTATACCGCCGATGAGATAAAATACTGCTGCCGCCTGGCGGAAGTGAGCGTGCTTGTGTTCGGACCCGAATTTATCGGGCGCATCGAAGATCTTTCGGGAATGCTGCCGATGGTTCATTCCCTGTTCTTTGTGGGACACGACTGCCCCTCATTTGCCGACAGTTACACCCACCTGAGCAACGAATGCTCCTCCTCAGCTCCGAATGTTCACCTGACGGACGAGGACGATGCGGCGATATATTTCTCTTCGGGTACCACCGGTTTCCCGAAGGCAATACTCCACCCGCACCGCAGTCTCATGTGCGCCTGCAGGACAGAAAACAGCAATCATAAACAAACCAGAGACGATACTTTCCTCTGTATCCCTCCCCTTTACCATACCGGGGCAAAAATGCACTGGTTCGGCTCTTTTCTTGTGGGAGGCAAAGGTGTACTGCTCAAAGGAACGAAACCCGAATGGATACTCAAAGCTGCGGCAACGGAAAAGTGCAGCATAGTTTGGCTTCTTGTGCCCTGGGCGCAGGATATTCTTGATGCCATAGACCGGGGTGACATAAATCTTGCCGATTACGATCTTTCGGCATGGAGACTTATGCACATCGGCGCACAGCCCGTTCCTCCGAGCCTTATAAAGCGTTGGAAAAAGCACTTTCCGAACCACGAATACGATACCAACTACGGTCTGAGCGAATCCACCGGACCGGGATGCGTGCATCTGGGAATGGAAAACATCCGCAAAGTCGGCGCGATAGGCATTCCCGGCGAAGGATGGCAGACAAAGATAATCGACGAGCAGGGTAATGAGGTCAGACAGGGGCAGGTCGGAGAACTTGCGGTCAAGGGCGACGGCGTGATGAAGTGCTACTACCATGACCCCGTGGCTACGGCGGCGGTCCTGCATGACGGTTGGCTTTACACCGGAGACATGGCAAAGCAGGATGAGGAAGGGTTCATCTATCTTGTGGACCGTAAAAAGGACGTTATAATAACCGGCGGAGAAAACCTTTACCCGGTGCAGATAGAGGATTTTATCCGTTCAAATGAGCTTGTAAAGGACGTTGCGGTGATCGGACTTCCCGATGCGAGGCTCGGTGAGATCGCTGCGGCTATAATCGAACTCAAACCCGGATGCAGTTGCACTGAAGCGGAGATGGAGCAGTTCTGTAAAGCTCTTCCCCGTTACAAAAGACCAAGGAAATACATATTTGCAACCGTTCCGAGGAATCCCACCGGAAAAATCGAAAAGCCGAAACTTCGCAGCATTTACTGCGGAGAAAGCCTGGTCCAGGCACAGACCGAAGCCTGAAACCCGGGTCAAAAAAGCGTACACCGTAAATAAAACACGAATTTGCGGAAACAATTGTTACATATACACTTTGACAAAAGAAGAAGGAGGAGAGAACTTATGAAGTTTATAGTAAAGGGTATGAGCTGTACAGCTTGCTCTGCCCATGTGGAAAAGGCTGCCGGAAGTGTCCCCGGAGTAACAAGCGCCACTGTGGATCTGATGAGGGGAATACTAACTGTCACACCGGACAGTGTTGACCCGAAACAGATAATATCGGCGGTAAAAAAAGCCGGATACGGAGCATCCGTTCCCGGCGGCGAAACAAAAAAGACAGACGGGGCTTTTGTAAGGCTGATAGCGTCAATAGTCCTGACGGTCGTACTGATGTACGTCAGCATGGGCCATATGATAGGTCTCCCCCTCCCGTCGTTGGTTCTCAGACCCGCCGTTTTCACTGCGGTACAAATGGTGCTGGCAGCGGCGGTGTGTATTATCAATTATAAATATTTCACCCGCGGAACAGTGGCGGCATTTCACCTTGCCCCCACAATGGATACGCTTATAACCCTTGGTTCAGGTGCCGCAATGATCTACGGAGTGTACACCTTTGTCCGGATACTTTCCTCTGATGCGGAAACCGGGATGAAGCTTATGCACGGGTTGTACTTTGAGTCGGCGGCAATGATACTAACCCTTGTCTCCGTAGGAAAATACCTTGAGGCAAGGGCAAAGAAAAAAACCGTATCAGCAGTTGAGGAGCTGATGAACCTTGTTCCCCCCACAGCAACGGTCCTCCGTGACGGAAAAGAAATGGAGATCCCCGCGGCGGAAGTCCTCGTCGGAGATTCCGTGATAGTAAAAGCCGGTCAGACTCTTCCCGTTGACGGTGTCATAATCAGTGGTCAGGGTACTGCTGACGAAAGTATGCTTACCGGGGAAAGCCTGCCTGTGGATAAAACCGCGGGAGACCCGGTAACAGGGGGAACTGTTCTTAACCTGGGGTATATTGTGCTCAGGGCCGAAAAAACGGGGGAAGATACGGCTCTGGCAAAAATAGCCCAGCTGGTGCAGACAGCTTCCTCATCAAAAGCACCGATTTCAAGACTCGCTGACAGAATAAGCGCATGGTTTGTCCCCGTGGTCACAGCCATAGCCATGGTAACGGCTGTGGTATGGCTGTCTGTGGGACAGGATGTATCCTTCGCCCTTGAGGCCGCAATTTCTGTTCTTGTAATATCCTGCCCCTGTGCTCTGGGACTTGCCACGCCTACAGCCATAACGGTGGCCGCAGGAGTGGGCGCAAAGAGCGGAGTGCTGATAAAAGACGCTGAAACCCTGGAAAAAGCCCACGGTATAAATGCGGTGGTCCTGGATAAAACAGGAACCGTTACAGAAGGAAAAATGAAGGTCACCGACGTTCTTGACCTCTCCGACGGACAGTTGGCGCCGACAGCTCTTGCATTGGAAGAAAAAAGTGAACACCCGGTGGCAAAAGCAGTCACAGAGAAATTTGCCGATGCGAAAAAGCTTTCCTCCGACGGACACGAAACCCTCGCGGGAATGGGTGTAAAGGCAATTATTGACGGGATTCCCTGTGCCGCCGGAAACGGAAAGCTGATGCTTTCCCTCGGGATCACAGACCTTCCTCCGGAGACGGAAAAATGGGCAAAAGAAGGAAAAACACCCCTCTTTTTCTGCCGTAACGGCGCATTGACCGGTGCCGTCGCAGTTGCGGACACCGTAAAAAAGACCTCTGTGGAAGCTATAAGGGAACTCAAAGCCCTGGGGTGCAAAGTCTGGCTTCTTACAGGAGACAACGAAGCTACAGCACGTGCCGTGGCGGATTCCGTCGGGATAGACAACGTGATGGCGGGGGTTCTGCCTCACCAGAAGGAAGAAAAAATCCGGTCTCTGCACGACGAAGGTTACACCGTGGCAATGGTGGGAGACGGAATAAACGACGCGCCCGCTCTCGCCGGAGCAGATGTGGGACTGGCAATCGGCGCGGGGACTGACATTGCAATGGATTCCGCGGATATTGTCCTGATGAAGAGCGATCTGCGCCAGGTTGTGTACGCGATACGCCTCAGCCGTGCCACAGTAAAAAACATAAAGCAGAATCTGTTCTGGGCGCTCATCTACAATACTCTCTGCATACCGCTGGCTGCGGGGGTATGGTATCCCCTGACCAAATGGCTTCTCAGCCCCATGTTTGCGGCAGCGGCAATGAGTCTGAGTTCCCTTTGTGTAGTCACAAATGCGCTCCGCCTGCGGGGATTTAACAAAAAAGGAGAAAAAACCATGACGAAAACCGTCTATATAGAAGGAATGATGTGCCAGCACTGCGTAGCGCACGTCAGAAAGGCACTTGAAAACATCGGACTGAATGCCGAAGTGGACCTGGAAAAGAAATGTGCCGTTGTTTCGGGACACGACGTTTCCGACAGCACCGTCCGCAAAGCGATCGCGGATGCGGGATACACTGTTACCGACATAAAATAACACTATACAGACTAAAACGGTCGCCGGAAATTGCCCCGGCGAAAGGAGAAAAGATATGAGAATTCTGTTTCAGGGCGACAGCATTACCGATGGCGGCGGAGACAAATCCAATCCGGCAGAGGCTCATGTTCTGGGCAAAGCTTACCCCCGGTATGCGGCGGAAAGGATACAGCAGATGTTTCCGGAACGCAGATTTGAATTCCTTAACTACGGTATCAGCGGAAATCAGACAAAGGATATTGTTGCAAGGGCAAAAACGGATATAATTGATGTCGAGCCGGACCTGACATCTCTGCTTGTGGGGATTAACGATGTATGGCATCACTTCGGCGACAGGGACTGGATACCCGATGATGTGTTTGAGGCCCGCTATACGGAAATAATCCGTGCAATAAAAAACAATGGCTCCATACTCATAATCCTTGAGCCCTTTTTCGTACCCGTTGATGAGGACGAACAGAAATTTCTGATAGACCTGCCCCGTAAACGCAGTATCATCCGGAAACTTGCCCGCAGATACGCCGACGCATACATACCTCTGGACGGGCTTTTTGCGGCGGAATGCATCGGAGCTGACCCCACGGAGTTTTCCGCAGACGGAGTCCACCCCTCAGCCGCAGGTGCCGAATTTATAGGAAAGATTTACGCCGAAACCGCAGCGCCCCTTATCAGAGCGTACTTTGCCCTCGGTAAAAAGTAATAACTCTGAAAGCTTCGGACATTTTTCAAATCCCTGCCGATACACCGGAACCCATACCCGGGTCTCCGGTGTGCTTTGTATCCTTCCACGAAACATCTGACCCGGAAAGACTGAAAAAACGGTGCACCCGGACTTTGTAAAAAAAAGTTCGCATGGCACCTATTGACAAACAGACTCTTCTGTGCTATAATGTTTAAGCGTTACGGTGAGTTTGCTTCATTTTCCTGAGATCCTTCGGATAACGGGACGGCTCATCCCGGAGTCCCACCTCCGTGTAAAAATAATGGGACAAAACGTAACGGTGAAGTGAATTTTCCGGTTTTTTCGCGATTCTCTTCTCCTTGTTACCTCATATGCGGGTATGGCGGAATTGGCAGACGCGCTAGATTCAGGTTCTAGTGAGTTCACGCTCATGCAGGTTCAAGTCCTGTTACCCGCACCATATCGAGTGTTCATAACGGATTTGAGTTATGGACACTCGATTTCTTTATGTTAAGTAGTTATTTTCGTTCCTTGGTTTATGTATCGGAGCAGGTTAGCTGCTCCTTTTTGTTTTGTTGTGTTTTATAGTGGTTATGCCGTTAAATATTGTACGGCTACGCCCTTTCGTGTATTGGCTGTGTGGGTTCGCTTTCTGTCACCGCCGGAGATCTCGATATATCCCACAAAGCGGTAGTAAATCATTATACGCTGTGTTCGATTCTTGC